>JARGNR010000027.1 GCA_029212405.1 Saprospiraceae bacterium | reverse complement strand
AATAAAGGGATATTGCTTCCTCGGAATATCCCTATTTTAGGACGAGACATGCTGTGATTGCTTCACCCGCTTCCCACGTAATGAGACAAGCCACCCTTCAATGTTTAGCGCATTTTATAATACTTTTAGCCATGAATTAAATTCATGGCCTTACTCCTGAATTTCCCTAAAAAAAACGGAAGTGCAATTCAATACACTTCCGTTGTAGTATGTTGTTTTTATTCTTTTATTATTGAACTACGATCTTTTTATGGATAGATCCTTCATTTGTATCAAGTTTCAAAATGTACACTCCAGAATCCAAATTTGCATCAATTCGAAGGTTGTTTATACCTTGATCTAAGTTTTGCGTGTTGGTTTGGATTAATTTTCCAGTAATATCAATAACTGACATAGAAACACTTGTCGTTTCTTCCATTGATAGTGATACATTAATCGCTTGTCCGACAGAACTTGGATTAGGGAAAACATTTACATTTTGAATTAATTCAGATTCCTTTATTGAAGTATTTATCTCAGTACCTGTGGTAAAGAAACTACTTTTATCAGGAGCACTGGTGTAACCTTCATTAAATGCTTTTACATTCCAAAAATAAAAGGTATTAGGCAATAGCTCTTCAATCACGATCTGTGTTTCAGTAGTGAAAAATTCATAGAAGTCTCCAGTTCCTGAATCAATTGATACCAGATAATTTGAAGCGCCTTCAGCTTCTGTCCAACTTAGTTGAATGTCTGTATAGTATTCTAATTTTTCAGCAGATGCAGGAACTGTAAGTTCATGATTAGGAGTAACTACAGTGGTATCTGGTACATAATCTCTATCCAAATGATCTCTTGCACTACTGTTATAGTTGGCAACCATTACATCTACTTGTCCTTGTGTAAAGACATAGTCGTCACAACCAATAAAATAGCCCATGATGTTATTTTCCATAGGGTCAATCAGGTCTCCATTTACATCATTGAGTGTTTGATTCCAGGCACATCCAGAAATACCAAAACCAAAATTGTAATCTGGAGGCGTATCACAAATTCTATCTCCTGCAATATCACAATTAGACTGATTCATCACCTCTGCCAAAATAGTATTTGATCCATAGATATACGGTGAATTCCACATTCCATTGAATTGGGCTGCGTTCCATGCAGTCCATCCATAGAATGCATGTACATTTTCCCATCCTTGAAATGTGTGAGGTAGATCAAATAAATGCCCAAGTTCGTGTGCGAGTGATGCTGTAGCGCCATTGATATCTTGGTTTCTCATCACTACATAATCTCCAAATGGACTATAAAAACCTAGTACGGTACCTACACCATTATCCGTTTGTGCATTTTGACATATGAACACATCAACAGCATCATTATCTTTATTATTTATTATTGTATTTACAAACGTACCTGGATTAAGGTATATGGAAGTACTACTTATATAGTTTGGTTCTGCATCTTGGATATACAGATAAATTCCTAATTCCTTGTATGCATCAATCAAAACACTCATTTGATCCAACACTTTAGATGCTTTTACACCTCCCGTTCCATCATTCAAAGATGTAATATGAAACTTAATAGGAACGTAAATAGGGTCGACACTTCTAGTTTTAAGATGAGGATTCTTATTTAGATGTTCAATAAACTTGATCATGCCTTTTTGATCTTCCTGAGTTACCCCACAGATATGTTGTTGTGCAATTGAAATATTTGCACCGAATAAAAATATTAAAAAAGTAAAAATTCTATAATTCATATTTGATTGTTTATTCATTTGAGCCGCTAAAATAATATAAATACGCTACTCTTTGAGGAATAGTTTGAGATCATTATCCTTTCCAAGACAATTTCACTTTGTTAAGTTTTTTAAATCTACTTTATGAGGACAAATTATTCATCCTCGAAAAGGAAGGAGTCTCCTTTAAATTCGTCAAGCTCTCGTCGTTCTCTCTTCGTGGGTCGACCGCTTCCTTTTTCTCTCCGTTCAGCTTTCGCTTTACCAATAAACCAATCTTTATACTTGTTGAGTTCCTCTTCGGGAGTCAAATTTTCATAACACGGTTGAGCCAAGGTCGCCGATACTCTTTTATTAATTAAGTCCACCACCTTGATAATTAAATTGAAGCCTTCTTTTTGGACTTGTAAAATATCTTCTCTTCGAATCAAGTGGGAAGGTTTTAACGCTTTACCTTCAATTTTAACCTTTCTTGTTTTGCACGCATCTGTAGCAATTGATCTGCTCTTAAATATTCTGACGCTCCACAACCACTTATCTACCCGAACTTTTTCCATTCTTCATTTTCTGTTTGAATTGGGGGAAAGGCTAGATCCATTTTTTTTAAAGCTTTTAAGACTTCATTGGCAATAAAATAATTTCTATACCAACGCTGATCAACTGGTGCAATAATCCACGGAACACTTGATCGATTGATTACATCTTCATAGCATTCTATATATCTGTCCCAATGTTTTCTCTGTTCCCAATCTCCATCTCTATGTTTATATTGTTTTCTAGGTGTTTCGATTCGTTCCATGAGTTTTTCATGCTGCCTCTCCTTGGACAAGTGCATGTAAAACTTCAAAATGGTAGTGTTGTTATCAAACTGTAGCAACTCTTCCCAAGCATTGATTGCATTTATTCGTTTGGTTACATGTTCTTCATCTATCCATTTATGTACTCGTTGTATCAACACATCTTCATAATGAGAACGGATGAAAACTGAAATTTCACCTTTTTTAGGTGCATGTGGGTGAACTCTCCACAAAAAATCATGAGCAAATTCAAGGTCTGTGGGTTTACCATAGCTCTTTGTCTTTACCCCAGATGGACTGCAATACTTAAATACTTCTCTGGTAGCACCGTCTTTACCACTGCTGTCCATACCCTGAAAAACTACTAACAAGGAGTGCTTTTTTTGGGCAGCCATCATAGATTGCAGATCTTCAATCTCTTTGGCAATATCTTTCGTCTTTTTACGAATTACATCTTCATCAGTTCCTTTTGGTGCTCGGGTAGGGAAGTCGGAGAGTTGTATCATAGTTTTATTTTCTGTTTGAAAAATCTATTCAATAATTGATGTATTAAAATGATTTTTATCTTTAGGGAATACCAAATAAATATTCAGATCTAATTATTGAAACACACAAGCTACAAATAAAGTAAATTATGGGCATAAACAGAAGGAAATTTATTCAATCATCCGCATTGGCAGGAGCAGGTATTGCCTTGTCAACTACAAATGTAAAAGGGGAAACGATAACCTCTGAAACAAAATCTCCGAAATCAAAAGTAAATATTGGGGTTATTGGTTCTGGTTTCAGAGGACAAAGTCATATTGATCTTTTATTAAATAGATCTGATTGTGATGTGGTTGCCGTGGCGGATATAGATGAAAGAATGCTGGCGCGGACTAAAAGTATATTTGATAAAAAGAACAAAAAACAACCTGTATATTTCACAGACGGACCATACGCATACAGAAAAATGCTCGAAATGGAATCCTTAGATGCAGTAATGATTGCTACTCCCTGGCGATGGCACTCTATTCAATGCACGGATGCGATGAAAGCTGGAATTTATGTAGGCACCGAAGTGTGTGGTGCTTTTTCTGTGGATGAATGTTGGCAGTTAGTGAATACGCAAGAAGAAACAGGCACACATTTATTCTTTCTTGAAAATGTGTGTTATCGAAGAGATGTCATGGCCGTAATGAATATGGTGAAACAAGGTATGTTTGGAAGGTTATTGCATTTAGAAGGGGGGTATCAACACGATTTAAGGGCCGTGAAGTTCAATGACGGCGAAAAAGCATATGGTGGAGGTGTAGAGTTTGGAGAAAAAGCTTTTCATGAGGCGAAATGGAGAACGCAACATTCAGTCAAAAGAAATGGTGATTTGTATCCCACACATGGTGTAGGACCAGTGGCCCAAATGATCAATATCAATAGAGGCAACCGATTTTTGTATTTAACTTCCATGTCTTCACAGGCATTGGGATTACATGATTATATAGTTAATCATGAAAATGGAGGTCATACTCACCCAAATGCGAATGTTGAATTTAAATTGGGTGATGTGGTCACAACTATGATTAAGTGTGCGAATGGGGAATCGATTACTTTATTTCATGACACCAATCTGCCTAGACCTTATTCTCTGGGATTCAGAGTTCAAGGTACTGGTGGCATTTGGATGGATGTCAATAAGTCGTTGTTGTTGAATGGGAAAACAGAAGAGCATAGATGGACTGAAGCAAAAGACTGGTTGGCCAAATATGATCATCCGTATTGGAAAGAAAATGAGCAAAAAGCGATTGGTGCAGGCCACGGAGGCATGGATTGGTTTTTAGTCGACGAATTTGTTAATTGTGTGAAAGAGAACAAAAGACCACCTATAGATGTATATGATGCTGCAGCGTGGTTGGCAATCACTCCATTATCTGAGGAGTCCATAGCTACGGGTAGCAGTCCGATTTCTTTTCCAGACTTTACAAGAGGGAAATGGATTGATGATTAAGAAATCGATTAATTCTTTTTCTTTTTCTTTCCAAATATGTTTTGATTCTTGGAGTCATTAATGACTGGTTTAGGCATTGGGGGAGTGTCTTGAGTTTGAGTATAGATTTTATCTACATAATTGAAATAGGTTCCGTCCCATGTATACCCAACATAACTGCCATCTGGTAACATGGTAGGTCCTTGTCCAGATATTCTTCCCATTCTGGGAATTAGGTGATCAAAAACAATCATATTTAAACCAGGATTATAATTCAATGAAGCATTTGCATCGCTGCTGTAGTCGAGGATCAATCTATTTTTAATTACTCCTCTTTCTCCTGGATCTTGTTTTTTGAACAGTTCTGCTCCAAAAATAGGCGCTCCATCCATTCCAAAAGTCAACACATCGGCAATTTTTCTATGTTCGTAATCTTTGAATGCATTGTACCCGAATAAAATATAATGATTCTTATTGTTTTTATTTACGGTGTGGATATTATAATAAAGTGCACCTGCCCACTCCTTATCAGAAAGTACGTCATACTCGAGGTCATCCACAAAATTGGTTTCCGTCAATGGAAAAATTGCATCATCTTTGAGTAAATAACCGAAATATTTATTGGTATTGTCATCGATTAGTAATTGCCAAGTGATCACCGTAAACGACAAATCATCAGGCTTTTTAACAGACAACCACTGAATAGATTCTAAATCAGGATAATTGAAGGATTCTGAACGGATCCATGCATCAAAGAGTGTAGAGAATTCATCATTTGCTTTTTCTCTGTGAACAGGGTTTCCAGCATTGGCAATTACATCTGCGTAAAATTTAATTTCATCCAAGGCATTCGTTTCTTGCGCGTAAGAAATTAAGGAAAAAGCCCAGATCACGGCTATAAAAATCAATGCTCTCATTTTATGTGTTTTTTGACTACCCAATTATAACGCTATGCAAATAAGTTTAATTCTTTTCAATAGTTATAAAATTATTAAAAAAGAATCCAGTAGGAAATGTTTTCTAATTGAAAGAATAATGAAATAAAAATTAAGTGAAGTAGGGAAGTAAAAAAAGCCAAACTAATTAAAGAATGGCTTTTGCTGTCGGTTTTAACAGTTGCACTAATGCATAATATATAATACAATTACCGTACCAACTCTTTTTATTTTAAAAGCGTAAACCTAAACTTGCAACTAATCTCGCAGGTCTTTGATCAAATTGAAATGGTGTACCATTAATATCAATATCTCCTCCAAATCTTGATAGGTTGGTTTCATAATTAAGATCTAATCGAATCTTAAACAAATCCAATCCAATTCCACCTTGGAAGCCATAGGTAGCATCTTTAAATTTTTGACTGTATCCATCAATAGCAGTAAGTTCGGATGCTGAATTGATAAAAATATGCGCAACGGGTCCTCCTTGTATTCGTAAGAAACCCATTTTCATTCCAACCATGAAAGGAATATCTAGGTTATTATAAGTTTCTGTCTTTATGGTAGAAAATATCCCTTGATCAAATATCTGCTCATCCAAGTTGTATTCCACACTTGAACTATTAAATAGAAATGCAGGTTCTATAAAAATATTAGCAACGCTTATTCTAGTATATAATCCAAAATGATAGCCATAGTTAGCTTCTCTAATGCTCAATTCTGTGGTGGACTCTCCATTATTAATCAAAATTGATTCTGGGCTAAGGTCCATAGAACTTAATCCTGCTTTAAGTCCCATTTCAAATTGTCCATAGGATAGGGTAGAAAGCAGCATCAATAAGGCAAAACTCAAATTTTTCATCTGTCTTTAGATTTAATATTTAAATAAAGAGCGCATTGGGAAAAACAGCAACAAAAACAAAAAATAAATGATACATGAAACCAATAGGTCAAATTTTGCATTTAGATTATCTTTGCCATTGATTAACGATGTATAAACTCAGATTGTAACAGTATTATTGGCTAAGTCAATAAAATTTCTTCTATAGGTCTGGTTTTTAACTCTTTATTAATACAATATAATTCTTATATCAAAAATAGTGCCCCGATGGAAATTAAAGAGGTTGAATTTATCGGAAGTTTTGAAAGGGAATCACAGTGTCCGAAGGATATGGTTCCTGAGTATGCCTTCATCGGTCGTTCGAATGTAGGGAAGTCTTCTTTGATCAATATGCTGTGTAATAGAAAAGGACTGGCGAAGGTTTCCAATACCCCAGGGAAGACGCAGACCATCAATTATTTTAGAGTGGATGATGCATGGCACTTGGTGGACTTGCCGGGCTATGGGTATGCCAAGATCTCCAAAAAGATGAGACATAAATGGGAATCGATGATAGAACGGTACCTAATAACGCGACCACAATTGCAAGTTATTTTCGTTCTGCTAGATTCAAGGCATGAATTGCAGTCAATTGATTTAGAATTTGTAAATTGGCTTGGAGACAGAAGAGTACCCTTTGTATTAGTGTATACCAAAATCGATAAGTTGAAAAGATTGCAGGTGGAAGACAATATTAAAAGAATTCAAAATGGATTGTTGAAATATTGGAATACCTTGCCCGATCAATTTATAACAAGTTCAGAAAAAAAGGAAGGAAGACAAGAGATTCTTGATTTTATAGGAGATTTAAATAATAATTTCTGATTTTTGTACCATTAAAAATTTATTTGCTTGAAAAGCACTCTACCACATATAATTCCTGACATCAAAAAGTGGCCGATCTACAAGATCAGCGAAAATAGGGCGGAATTTATTTCTAACTTAAATGCATATACACGGAGCAGGCTTTTTGAAGACAATAAGACACCGGTTGAAGATATTTTGGATAAGACCATTTATCTAGAAAAGTTAAGAGTTAAAAATAATCCATGGAAGGTTGATCCAGTTGATGACAAACGATATTGGAAAGAACTAGAAAAGGAAATAGAAGTAGCAAAGACTTTTGAGGATAGAGAAGATCAACTACACCTTATAGTAGACCGGATTATCAATAGGTACAATGAAGAAATTGTTGGTTATTTCAAATTGAAAACATTTAAGTTCTCCAGAAATTTCTTATCCTCATTTTTTAAAAGATTATTAAATCCAGCCACATTCAAAGGTCAAAAAAGAATGTGGGGAAATAGAGATCAAGTGACGCAAAAAATAAAGCTACATGGGTATGTGGATGAATTGCGTTCTATATTTCAAAAAGGAACTGTTGTTATTGTTCCAACTCATTTTTCAAATTTGGATTCTATACTTATTGGATATGCGTTGGATGCAGTAGTGGGCGTTCCCGCTTCGTCGTATGGGGCAGGTCTGAATTTATTGGATAATGAAATTGTGGCCTATTTTATCAATCGATTGGGTGCATATAGAGTAGATAGAAGAAAGAAAAATCCAATTTATTTGGAATGTCTTAAGAGTATGGCTTCCTTTTCATTGCAAAACAATGTTAATCAAATATTTTTTCCTGGAGGCACCAGAGCTAGAGATGGAAAATTAGAAGATAAACTGAAGTTGGGTTTATTGGGGTCGATGGTTGAAGCGCAGAGGCATGCTATAGCGAATGGAGATGACAACAAGATTTATGTCGTTCCATTGGTGCTAAATTATCACTTCGTTTTAGAAGCAAAGTCATTAATCGACCAATATTTACGAAGAACAGGGAAGGAAAAATATACTAAATCTAGGGAGACTGGAAAGCCTTCTGGTAAACTGATGAAATTCATTTGGTCAATAATTAGAAAACAGTCAGATATTGAGCTCTCCTTTGGAAGACCAATGGATGTTTTTGGACATCCGGTAGATGAAGAAGGAAATTCACTGGATAAGCATGGAAATATTATTGATATATCGGGTTATTTTAAACTGGACGGTGAAGTGCAAACGGTTTATCAAAGAGAGAAGGTGTATACCAAATTATTAGGGGATAAAATTGTTGAGAGCTATAAAGTAAATAATGTAGTGCTCAGTTCTCATTTAGTAGCTTTTGCGGCATTTAGAATACTATTAAACCAACATTCTGAACTCAATTTGTACGATGTACTAAACATACCTCCTGCTGGATTTGAAATTGAAAAAGAGTTGTTTCTAAAAGTAATTCGAAAGATGCAAACAACACTAAAGAGGTTGGAAAAACAAGGTAAATTGAGATTATCGAAAGCGATGCAGCTTTCTCCTGAGGAACTTATTGAAGATGGTGTGAAACATTTAGGGTTGTATCACCCTCAAAAAGTATTAAAAGTTAAAAAAGATGGTGCATTGATGTCTGAAAATTTCAGACTCTTGTATTTTTATCACAACCGATTAGATAGCTATCAACTCGAACAAACTGTAAAATGGGAAGATTTAATAAAAATAAGTGATCCCATTTTAGAAAATTCAATCTTGTGAGGTTTATAATTTATGATTTAGAAGCAACTTGTTGGTTGGGTAGGCCCCCAGGAGGAATTAATGAGGTCATTGAGATTGGAGCTGTTATGGTTGATCCCACTGGAGAAGTATTGGGAACATTCAGCAAATTTGTTAAACCAACTGTCAATCCAAAATTATCTGGATTCTGCAAGAAGCTTACAAGTATAAGTCAAGAAAATGTAGATCGAGCAAATATTTATCCTAAAGTTGTAGAGCAATTCAAAGACTGGATTAATATTTATGAAGAAGATTATAGATTATGTTCATGGGGCAAATATGATAAGGTGATGTTGACGGACAATTGTATTTTGCATAAAATGGACCTAGAATGGTTGGAATCATCTACTGACCTTAAAGCTGAATATCACGAAATTAAAGGAGAACACAAGCTTACCGGGCTTAAAAATACCCTAAAAAAGGAAGGAATAGAATTTACGGGAACCCACCATAGAGCAATCTCCGATGCTGAAAATACGGCAAAAATATTTATTAAATATGTGGATGAGTGGAGGTGGTAGCTTTTATCCTTCTACATGATTTTTGTAAGAAAGAACATCATCTCTTTTTCTAACGATGAGTATTCCCCATCAACTTCAAACAAGTTTTGTAACTCCTCTAATAAATGCTCTTTCTCTTCTTCTGTTTGATAATAAACATCCTTATAACTTAGTATTAATTCTAAGGCTTGATAATCAGTCAAAGAATTGAAGTGGTCGAGGATGGAGTCAAAAACCTCTACGGGTACTTTTTCTTTAATTAAGTTACGTTCATGTTCACAAAAATCTATATCTGCATGAGACGCATAAATTAAAAGAAAAACAAGAAATTCATTAAACGTCCAATCTGTGTTTACCATTTCAACTTTGTTCGGTCGTCTATTATCTAAATTACGCCAAGTTCTTTGCCCACTTTTGTAAATGCGGCTACGGCCTTTTCCAAATGTTCTCTAGTATGTCCTGCAGAGATTTGAGTCCTTATTCTCGCTTTTCCTTTCGGTACTACTGGGAAGAAAAAACCAATGACATAAATCCCTTCTTCTAGTAATTTGTTTGCAAATTTTTGAGAAAGGGGTGCATCATATAACATTATGGGAACAATAGGATGTGTACCAGGAATAATATCAAAACCGGCGGCATTCATCTCTTTTCTGAAATATGCCGTGTTTTCTTCTAATTTATCTCTTAATTGAGTACTCTCTTCCAAAATGTCTATCACTGAAATGCTTGCACCTACAATGGCAGGGGCTAATGTATTTGAAAATAAGTAGGGTCTGGATCTCTGTCTTAGTATATCCACAATTTCTTTACTTGCAGCTGTAAATCCTCCAGAAGCTCCTCCTAATGCTTTTCCAAAAGTACCAGTAATAATATCAACCCTTCCATAGGCATCGCAATGCTCTGCACTACCTCTACCTGTTTTTCCAGTAAAACCAGTTGCATGACAATCATCAACCATTACCAGCGCATTATATTTTTCCGCAAGATCACAAATCTTATCAATCTGAGCAATGATACCATCCATAGAAAATACACCATCTGTTGCAATCAGCTTTCGTCGAGCTCCATTAGCATCCGCCTCTTTTAACTTTTCTTCCAAATCAGCCATATCATTATTAGCATATCGATATCTCTGCGCCTTACATAATCGAATTCCATCAATGATTGAAGCATGATTTAGTTGGTCAGAAATAATTGCATCCTCTTTACCCAATAAGGGTTCAAATAAGCCTCCATTTGCATCAAAAGCAGCGGCATATAAAATAGCATCTTCGGTTCCAACAAATTTTGCAGTTCTTTGCTCTAATTCTTTATGAATATCTTGCGTACCACAAATAAATCGAACAGATGACATACCAAAACCATGGGTGTCAATTGCATCTTTTGCAGCTTGAATTACACGTGGATCAGAGGATAGTCCTAGATAATTATTGGCACAAAAATTTAATACTTCCTCCCCTGCAGTTGTTTTAATTGACGCGGATTGAGGAGTAGTAATAATACGTTCTTCTTTATATAATCCAGCTTCTTTTATTTCTTTTATTTCAGACTGTATAGCGCTATCTATAATACTCATTTTCTTTGCTTTAAGGTTTGTTGTTTGTTAAATAAGTTGAGGTCAGATGGTTACATTTTCAAGCATATCCTTAACCATTTTTTCTAAATCGTATTCATGATTCCATCCCCAATGTGAACGAGCAAATGAATCATCAATGCTTTCGGTCCAACTAGAGGCAATTTCTTGTCTGAAATCTGGTTCAAATTTAACTTTAAAATCAGGAATATGTTTTTGAATTTCTCGCGTAATTTCGATAGGGGAGAAACTCATAGCTGCAAGATTATAACTCGATCGTATTTGGATGGATTCTTTTGGCGCTTCCATTAGATCTGTAGTGCCGCGCAGCGCATCTGCCATATACATCATAGGTAATCGAGTATCCTCATTTAGAAAACAAGTGTATTCTTCGCCCCTTAGCGCAGCATAGAATATCTCCACAGCATAATCTGTAGTTCCTCCTCCAGGAAGGCTCTGATAACCAATTATACCTGGATATCTTAATGATCGCACATCCAAGTCGTATCTTTTATTGAAATAATTACACCAATTTTCACCCGTTGCTTTACTCATCCCATATACGGTTTCAGGAAGTAATGGGACATGTTGGGGTGTATTAATTCTCGGAGTGGTATTTCCAAAAACAGCTATGGTCGAGGGAAAGAAAACCTTCTCAAGTTTATGATCTACGGCTAAGGTCAACATGGTCAAAAGCCCATTCAAATTAACATTCCAAGTCTTCTTTGGATTCCATTCTCCACTTGCAGATAAAATGGCAGCCAGATGATATACTTGCGTGATTTTATGGTCTCCGATCACTTCATTCAGCCGGTGTTTATTCAAAATATCAAGAAATTCAAACTTCTCTGTATAGTTGTCAAGTTTGGTGATATCAGATGCAAGTACATTGTCAGCACCGTGCAGTTGCCTCAGTCTTTTAGTAAGCACTTGACCAATTTGACCATTGGCTCCTGTGACTAGGATCATTTTATTAGACATTTTCAGTGGTTAAGGTAAGGTGAAGTTAATTAAGTAATTAATACTTAAGTTCATTTTGTAATGTTTTCAAGAAAATTAAACATTTTTTGAATTGCTCGGGTCCGATGACTATACTCAAGCTTGATGTTTGAAGGCAATTCAGCAAAAGTTTTTGTGTATCCATCTGGAATAAAAATAGGGTCGTAGCCAAAGCCATCTACTCCAGATTTAGTTTTAGCTATTTTTCCTTTGACAATTCCTTCAAATAATACTTCTTGGTCATTGAAAATCAATGCAATGCACGCTCTAAATTGGGCGCTTCTATCACTGTGGTTGGTTAGATTTTTTAAGAGTAAATCCATGTTGTCGGATGCATTTTTTTGAGGGCCACCATACCGAGCGGTATACACTCCAGGATCACCTCCAAGTGCTGCCACTTCTAAACCTGTATCCTCAGAGAACACATTGAAACCTGTTCTTTCATGTACATATCTGGCTTTTATTAAGGCATTTTCTTCCAGTGTTGAGCCATCCTCAACGATATCCTCGAAAATTCCAATATCCCGTAAGTTTTTTAATGAATAAATCGATGGATCGACAACCTTATTTACTTCTTCCAATTTATGAGAATTGGCAGTTGCAAAGATTAATTCAGTCATATAAATAGTAAATTAAAGGGAGAAAAATTTAAATGTCAACAAAGTAATCTACTTAGTCTAATAGTATGTATAGAATAGGCAGATCTTAGAACTTTCTATATAGATTTAATTTTTTGTTGCTGTATAGTCACAAACATCCGAAACCGATAGTGCCAAATCTGTTTTATCAATTCGAATAGATACAGGACCGGTTAATGTACCATCTTCTGATCTAGTAAGCGTACCAGTAACAAATACTTCAAAAGGACCTTCGACAACTAGAGGGCCAACTTCGAGTGAGTATTCAAAGTTCTGTATGTAGGTATCTATAACCACTTCTTCTTTTGATATAGTCGCATCTAATAATAGAGTGATTTCAGTAGCAGGATTACTCACTATAACTGTAATCTCATTCGTATTTTCATCTCCTTGTTTTTTAGTAATATTGGCTGATGCTTCGTCCAATAAATCTGCAAATGTAGATGCACACATAAAATTTCCAGAGTATGTGCCTAAATAAAGATCAAAGTACGTACATGTACCATCATCTTGATTATTTGCCACATCATAATTATCAGCATCTTCGTCGGTACATCCAGGGTAGGTACAATTACCAGAATCGACTTCTGCTTCAGGATCATAGTTTGCAGCATTAGGATCTGTACAGCCCGTAGCTTCATCACCACAACTCGCAAAATGTATAGAACCAAATGCTATGAGTAGATATAATAAGTGTTTCATGTTTTAATGTTTAATTTTTACCTTCTAGTTTGTTTACATAGTCTAAGCTGCCT
This sequence comes from Saprospiraceae bacterium, assembly GCA_029212405.1. Taxonomy (GTDB): domain Bacteria; phylum Bacteroidota; class Bacteroidia; order Chitinophagales; family Saprospiraceae; genus CAJXUU01. The sequence continues at coordinate 56,578 of JARGNR010000027.1, read as the reverse complement.
AATCTCATTCTTAAATTGATGTTGGTCTTTTTGGACAAATTATGTTCAATTTTACAGAAAAAAGGCAACGATTTAGCATCAAATGCAGAAGGTTGTCTAAGAATAGTAGAAGGTGGTGTTATTTTTTGTTTTGAAAATACTAAATCTAAAGGAGATATTAATTTTACTTCTATTGGTTCATTTCTAACCGTAAAAGAGTCGATTTGAGCCGTACCATTTATTTGGTAAGCGGTCAATAGTAACGAAATTATACCTATTTGTAAAAGTGCTTTCATCAACTATCTCCAATCGTAATTAATAAATTTAGCAGGAAGTCCACCATTCATCATAGAATGCTCTTTTATGTTTTCAAGAACAATATATTTCAATGCATCGAGATTACCACTAAAAATCCAAATATTCGTCTGGTGAAAGTCCTTTTTAATTTTTTCTCCTATGTTTTTATAGAATTGGTTTATATCTGATTCCTTTAGTCTTTCATCATAAGGTGGATTGGTGATAATCGTACTTCCTTTTGGGGGATGGAACTTAAAGAAGTCCTTTTTTATGACTTGAATTTTATCGCTCAAGTTTGCTTCTAATAGATTTTGTTGGGTGACTTTTACACATCTTAAGGATTTATCTGAACCAGAGATTTGTACCGGAATATCCTTTATCTCTTTACTTATTCCTTCCCACAATGAATCATATAAATTTGAATCAAATGATTTCCATTTTTTAAACCCAAATCGTCTGTTTTTTAATTGAGGTGGAATGTTCAATGCTAGTTGTGCAGCTTCAATAAGAAATGTTCCACTACCACACATAGGATCAATCAAAGGACTATGTCGATCCCAGCCTGACAATAAAATCAACCCAGAAGCCAAGACCTCATTTATTGGTGCATCCACTGTATTCATTCTATAGCCTCTCATGTGCAATGATTCGCCAGAACTATCCAAAGAAAGGGTCACCTTAGTGCCTCGAATATGAATATTTATTCTGTAAGTAGGAGTATGAACATTTACATTTGGTCTTTTACCAAAATTTTTCACAAATCGATCAGCAATTGCATCTTTGGATTTTAGCGCTACATACTTGGAATGTGTAAAAACCTCAGAGTTGGTTGTGCTGTCAATAGCAAACGTATCTTGAAGTTTCATAATGGTTTCCCATGGAATTTCAAATATAGCACGATACAATTGTTGTTCATTTTTGACAACGAATTCTTTTTTTATGACAAGAATACGTAAAGCAGTACGTAAAAGAATATTGGATTTGTACAATACCGCTCTGTCACCTTCGTATTGGACTGCTCTTTTTAGTATTTTTATATTGGACCCTCCTATAGATGTAATTTCATCTGCTAACACATGCTCTAATCCTTCAAGCGTCTTTGCTAATATTTTCACTCTTGTTCTTTTACCAATTGTTTGGACGTATTAAATATCACGATCTTTCAGTATTAAGTCTGAATCACGCCCACATTAAATTTTTCTATCTCCACATTGTCAGCCATTTCTATGCCTTTCGATAAGATAGACCTTGTTTCTTTGGGATCAATAATGGCATCCACCCATAATCTAGCTGCTGCATAATAGGGGGTAGTTTGTTCGTCGTATCGGCCTTTTATTTTTTCAAATAGAGCAGTTTCTGCATTTTCATCAGGTTCTTCTCCTTTTCTTTTTAGTGAAGCCACCTGTATCTGAGTTAGGACTTTTGCAGCTTGAGTACCTCCCATGACCGCTATTTTAGCAGTCGGCCAGGCAACAATAAGACGAGGATCATACGCTTTACCACACATGGCATAGTTTCCTGCGCCGTAGCTATTTCCCATAATTACTGTAAATTTTGGAACAGTACTATTCGATACCGCATTGACCATTTTGGCTCCATCTTTAATGATTCCTCCATGTTCTGAGCGTTTGCCAACCATAAATCCAGTAACATCATGAAAGAATACCAAAGGAATCTTTTTCTGATTGCAATTCATGATAAATCTAGATGCCTTGTCCGCAGAATCACTGTAGATGACTCCTCCGAATTGCATTTCCCCTTTAGCGTTTTTACTTACAAGTCTCTGATTTGCTACGATACCTACACTCCAGCCATCGATGCGAGCATACGCACATATAATGGTCTTCCCGTAGTCTTTTTTATAGAATGTTAGTTTTCCACCATCCACGATTCTCTGTAATATATCAATAGTGTTGTATGGCTTAGTTGGGTTTTCCGGAAAAAATCCTGTCATTTCCTTGTCATCAGACAACGGAGCTTCTGATTTGATTCTGTCTATTCCAGATTTTGATTCATGCCCCATCTTATCTACCAAGTCTTTTATAGTATCCAAGCAGGTCTGATCATTCGGCATTTTATAGTCTGTAACTCCTGAAATCTCTGATTGAGTTGTCGCTCCTCCTAATGTTTCTTTGTCAACTTCTTCACCAATTGCTGCTTTAACCAAATAGGGACCTGCAAGGAAAATCGAACCTGTCCCCTCCACAATTAATGCTTCATCCGACATGATTGGAAGATAAGCGCCTCCAGCAACACAACTACCCATGATGGCAGAAATTTGGGGAATACCCATACTTGATATCTTAGCATTATTTCTAAACATTCTACCAAAATGTTCTTTATCTGGAAAGATTTCATCTTGCATTGGCAAATAGACTCCAGCACTATCCACTAAATATATAAGCGGCAGTCTGTTTTCCATGGCAATTTCCTGTGCACGTAAATTTTTCTTACCTGTGATTGGAAACCAAGCTCCAGCTTTTACGGTAGCATCATTGGCAATAATCATGCATTGACGACCTCTAATTCTACCAATTCCAGTGATTACACCACCACCTGGACATCCACCATGTTCCTTGTACATTTCAAATCCAGCAAAAGCACCAATTTCTAGAAAGTCAGATTCATCATCCAGCAAATATGCTACTCGCTCTCTGGCTGTCATTTTGCCTTTCGCGTGTTGTCTTTCAATCTTTTTTTGACCTCCTCCCTCATGAATCTTTTCTAATCTACGCTTCATTCTAGAAGTTGCAATTTGCATTGCATCTACATTTTTATTGAATTCAAGATCAAATTTTGCCATCCGATTTTGTGATTTTAATAATGAATAAAAAAGAAACATAAAGATATCTTAAGTTACAGAAGAGGAGGAAAAAAGTTGAAATTTTCAAAAAAATAAATTTATGATCATCATATTAAAAATTTTCTTAACATATTTAAACCTTACAATTACAGGGTTAGAAAAGAGAAATTGAAGTTCATTTAATTTGTTGATTTCTACGTAAATTATAGCCTCAATGTGCCTATATTTGCCGATCGTATATGAGATTAAAAAACCTTACTGTAAAGGGCTTTAAAAGCTTTGCCAATGAAACATCCTTGAATTTCAATGATGATGTGATTGGAGTGGTAGGTCCAAATGGATCGGGAAAGTCCAATGTGGTGGATGCCATACGGTGGGTTTTAGGTGAACAGAAATCACGCGAACTTCGACTAGAAAAGATGTCTGACATCATCTTCAATGGAACGAAGAAAAGGAAGGAAGCTTCGACCGCACAAGTTACCCTGACATTCGAAAATAATAAAGGTATACTTCCTGTTGAGTACCAAAATGTAGCTGTTTCTAGGATATTATATAGAAGTGGAGAAAGTGAGTATAGGCTTAATGGGGTGACGTGCAGACTGAAGGATATTATGTCTCTGTTAATGGATACAGGGATTGGCAGTAACTCCTATGCAATTATTGCACTGGGAATGGTCGATGACATCCTATCAGACAAGGAAAATGCTCGTCGACGAATGTTTGAGCAAGCAGCTGGTATTTCTAAATATAAAAAGAGAAAGCGTGAAACGCTTAATAAACTGAAGGGGACTACCGCTGATTTGGATAGGGTAGAAGATCTTCTCTTTGAAATAGAAGGCAACCTTAAAAGTCTTGAAAAACAAGCAAAAAGAGCGAAGAAATATTTAGACCTTAAGGAGCAGTACAAAGAATTATCCATTCAATTTGCCCATGTCTCCATACAATCTCTAAAAGAGGAATATAAGAGATTGGGCACCGCACTGAAAAGTGAGCAAGACGTATATAGTGGATTGGATGCAGAAATTCGAAAAAAAGAAGCATTATTAGAAAAAGGTAAAAAAGGGAATCTAGAGCAAGAACAAAGCTTATCGGCAAAACAAAGAGAATTAAATGAATTGGTTACTCGGATTCGTACGATTGAGTCGGAGAAAAGCTTGTTGGAGCAAAAGCAAAAGTTTAAAGAATCCAATGCGAAAACGCTCAAGTCTGCTGTTGCGGCTACGAAATTGGACTTAGAACGGTTTGATTCTGAGGTCAAATCTCTAAAAAAGCGCTTAAAGAAGGAGGAGGAGAATAAAGATGAATTATTAGAGGATGTTGCGAAATTCAAAAAGAAATATGAAGCGATAAAAGGGGACCATCAAAATGCAAAACAGGCTTTTGATGCGCAGGTGCTGGAGAGAGAAAAATTGAATAAATCCATATTCGATTTGGAAAAACAATTGGCGTTGATCTCCAATAATGAAACCAATATTAAAGAAGATCTAAAGAGGGGAGAGCAGTCACTCGAAGGAAGGAAAAATGAATATAAAGATGCAAAATCAACCTTAGAGAAAATTCAAAAGGAAATTGATTCCAAACAAAAGAAACTAGAGATATTAACAAAGGCAGAAGAAGATAGAAAGAGTAAAGTTCAAGATTTAGAGGCAAAACAAGAAGAAGTACGCTTAGAATTGGTGAAAGTGACAAGAACCATTGATAGCAAACAAAATGAGTTCGATCTGTTGAAAAGTATGATCGATAATTATGAAGGGTTTCCAGAGTCTATAAAGTTTTTGAGTACGAATTGGAAAAAAGATGTGCCAGTCTTATCCGATCTATTAGATGTTGCTGAAGGATATAAAGGTGTAATTGAACAGTTTTTAAGCCCTTATCTGAATTACTATGTAGTTGAGAATTTGGAAGAGGCAAAAACGGCGATTGATTTATTGGCAAACTCACAAAAAGGAAAAGCAAATTTCTTTCTTTTGGACCAAATTGATGTTCAGAAATTTGAAGCACTTACATTAGCGGATACTATCCCTGCTTTTTCCAAAGTAGTTGTTGATTCCAAGTATGACAATCTATTGAAGTTCTTGTTGAAAGACGTGTTGATCTATGAAGGGGCGTTCAGCGATTTTGACTACAATGTGTTACCAGATCAGTATACCTACTTAGCGAAGTCTGGTTCGTTTCTAAAAGGTAAGAATTATATCGGTGGAGGATCAGTGGGTCTGTTTGAAGGGAAAAAAATTGGACGGAAAAAGAATCTTGAAAAACTATCTAAGGATTTAAGTAGACTAGAAGAGTCAAAGAATAAATATGCTGAGAAATCCCAGGCAATTAAGGATCAATTGGTAGCTCTGAAACAGACGGACAGAGACCAAGAAATGAAAAAGATAGTAGGGGAGAAGACGGAATTGGAGCGAAAACAAGTTGGATTTAATACCCGAATTGACGTTTATAAACAATATAAAAAGGAACAAAAAGAGAAAGAGGATTCAGCTAAGTTGCAATTGGATGAATTGAAGTCCAACTCAAAAGCACTGGCAAAACAATTAGAGCGCACCAAGTCTGAGATTAATAAACTGGAACGTAAGAAAGGAAATGAGACGGACTTAGATCAATTGAATAATGTTTTGGCATCTGCTAGTCAGAAATACAATGAAGCTAATATTGGAAGTATTCAACAACAAAATTTGGTAAGTAATTTATCAAAAGACCTTGATTTTAAGTTGAGTAGAATGCATGATCTTGAGCGGAGGTTAAAGCAAGATAAGATACGTAGAAGAGACGAATTGGAGAGTGTGGAAGATATTATCAAGCAAATTAAAACGATTGAGAATTCCTTGATTCATTTGTATCAGACTAAAAAGAAAAATGAAGATCAATTAAGTGATGCGGAACAATCGTATTACAAGGCAAGAAATTCAATCACTGAGATTGAGGATGAAATTCGTAAAATTACGAGAAACCAAAATCAAATTCAGCTTAAAGTTCAGCAAATCAGAGATAACTATACGGATGTGAAATTCAAGATCAGTTCTGTAGGGGAGCGATTAAAAATAGAATTTGGCATTTCAATAAACGACATTATCAATGAGGAGTTGAAAGAAATGTCCATGACTGAATTGGAGTTGGAAGAAAAAGTGGAGCGACTGAAGTCTAGACTTGGAAATTATGGTGATGTGAATCCAATGGCTGTAGAAGCATACAATGAAATGCACGATAGGTTTGAAAATATCTCAAAACAAAGGGCTGATATATTAGAAGCAAAAGATTCTCTATTGGAGACGATAAAAGAGATTGAATCTACTGCAAAAGAGATGTTTCTCAAGGCTTTTGATGAAGTACGTACGAATTTTATCGATGTATTTAGAAGTTTATTTTCTGAGGAAGATAACTGTAATTTGATATTAGTAGATCCAGATAATCCGCTTGATTCACCGATAGAAATAATTGCTAAACCAAAAGGAAAGAAACCAAAGTCATTGAGCCAATTATCTGGAGGTGAAAAAACATTGACAGCCACCGCTTTATTGTTTGCATTATATCTACTGAAACCTGCACCTTTCTGTATTTTTGATGAGGTAGATGCTCCGTTAGATGATGCCAATATTCAAAAGTTCAATAAGATAATTAAAAAGTTTTCAAAGAAATCGCAATTCATTATTGTTACGCATAATAAATCGACGATGTCAGCGGTGGATATTCTATATGGAGTATATATGCAAGAACAGGGAGTTTCTTCGGTTACGCCTGTAGATTTTAGAAATTTTAAAGGTGCAGATGAATTACAAACAATAAAATGATCTGGTCTAAATTTGTTTCAAAAAAAGTTAGATGAATTTTTTAGCCCACATGTTTCTTACACACGGTAATAAAGAATTGACAGTGGGTAATTATGTAGCGGATTTTATTCGAAATCGAGATTTAGTTCTTTTTTCTGATGAAGTCGTTCGAGGTATTATGCTGCATCGTCATATTGATACGTATACAGATCAACATCCTGAGGTTTTAAAGAGTACCAGAATTTTACGTGAACGACATAAAAAATATGCGCCAGTTGTGATCGATGTTTTTTATGATTTTATTCTCACAAAAAACTGGGAGCAATTTTCCAGTATATCCATGAGAGATTTTGCGGATGAAATATATGTGTGCCTAAATGAGTATTCTGATGAATTTCCAATCCATTTGCAAGAGATAAGCAGTAGAATGATAGCCGATGATTTTTTGTTGCAGTATGGAAAGCAAGAAGGAATTGAAAAAACATTTCGCAGAATTGGTAGAAGAGCAAAATTTCAGTCCAATTTTGAAACGGCGTTCACTGATCTAGAAAGAAACTTTAAAGAAATTAATGAAGGCTTTCTTTCTTTTTTTCCAGATCTTATTAATGAGGTAGAATCTTATAGAATGTAAGTTGTTGATAGATAATGGTATAAGAAATGTATTTTATTCCTATAATTAATATTATGTTAAATAGGAATTTAGGAATAGTCCAATGTAGAGAATTAACCTGTACCCTAGGCAAAGTGATAACGCAACTTCTTCATCTATTTTTGCGCATCCCTTTATATAGTTTAAAAACAATTTTTACTTTTAATTTCTTCCACTAAGTAATTCGTTCTACATTACAATCTATTCAATTTAGACATGCGATATTTCTTACATCTTTCCTATCAAGGCAAACATTACTGTGGATGGCAACGGCAAACAAATGCAATTTCTATACAGCAAATTATTGAGGATTCTATTTCAAAGATGTTGGGGCAAAAAAATTATATTCATGGATGTGGTCGGACCGACTCAGGTGTCCATGCATTTCAATATTTTGCTCATATTGATATTTCTAAAGTGATTGATTATAATTTTGTTGAGCGAATAAATCGAATCCTTCCTCCGGATATATCCATATTCGAATTGATTCCTGTACATAGTGATGCACATGCCCAATACGATGTTCAATTCAGAACGTATGAGTATTTCTTCCACACAGCTAAAATTGCATCAAAATCTGAACTGAGTGCCTATTATAATGTAGATGCATTAGATATGGATAGAATTGAAGCGGCAATTGAAATTATTAGACGAACCAAAGACTTTAGGTCGCTTTGTAAAAATCCAGATCTATATAAACACACCTTATGTGAGATTTACAATATCAAATTGAGTCAATCGGCAAATACTTCTGGGTACAAAATAACCATTAAAGCTGATCGCTTCTTAAGAGGTATGATCCGATATATTGTAGCCAGATTGATAGATGTTGGCACACATAAACTGAGTGTAGAAGAATTTGACTCTACCCTATCTTCTCAAAGCGATTTTCATTGGAAATATCAGAAAAAAGGATACCCACAAGGATTATTTTTAAGTAAAGTAGAATACCCGTACTTACAAAGGCAGGTCATCCGATAATATAGTCGTAAAAACAGAAAATTAGTTATCAGAAGATTTTACTTCCAGGTAAGTAACAAACATATCCAATGCTTTATTATAATTTTTATTGTTGTTAATTACAATATCCACGTCATCAATATATGGTTCGATATACTGTTCATAAGCAGGTAAAACATGATGTTCGTATCTATACAAAACATCTTCTAGTGGATAATTTCGCTCAATTCGATCTCTTTGAATTCGTCGAATAACAGTGATCGCACTGCTTGCATAAATCATTATTTTGAAATCCAACAAAGCCCGTATAGCTTCATGATGAAAGATAAATAAACCTTCGACAATAAGAATCTTGGCAGGATTAAATTGTAAGAGTTTTGCTTCGACTTTTTCATTATTGAACGTGTATTCTTTTCTTTTTACAATCTCCCCTGATTTCAATTTTTGTATGTCCTGCACAAATGCATCAAGGTCAATAGAGGTAGGCAAATCAAAATTCTTAATTCCGTTATGGTCAATAAATTGTTGCTCTCTTGGATGGTAGTATTCATCTTGCGAAAGCAATGTAATTTCACCATTGGGGAAACGTGATTTTATATCTCGAATAAATGATGTTTTTCCTGATCCACTCCCTCCTGAAATTCCAATGATTAGCATGATTTGTTACTAGTTTGAATAAAATTACTATTTTACTTTCGCAATAATACGATATTGACTTTAATCACTTGAGTGTTGTGCTCATTTTAATGTATAAAAATATTTATGGATACTTTTGTGGACATCGCCCGAGGTGGATTGGGAATGATAATTTTACTTGCTATAGCCTATTTTTTTAGCCCTAATAGGAAGGCAATTAACTGGAAAACTGTAGGTTATGGGTTGTTGGCTCAATTTTTACTTGCGATAGGAATTCTGAAAGGTTCGGCCATTGGTTTTAATATCAATGAAAATACTCGAATTGATTTGAGTTTCATCAGTGGCATATTTGATTTAGGTGGCAAGTTTTTTACATCGATCTTGGATTATACATTAGAAGGGAGTAAATTTTTATTGGGTGACCATTTGATGGATGTGAATTCTGTTGGTTATGTTTTTCTTTTCCAAGTATTGCCTACAATTATATTCTTTTCTGCTCTTACATCAGTTCTTTTTTATTTAGGAATTATCCAAAAAGTAGTAAGTCTGCTGGCGCGATTTCTAACCAAATTATTAAAGATTTCTGGAGCTGAAAGTTTGAGTGTAGCTGGAAATATATTTCTAGGACAAACGGAGGCGCCATTGATGATTAAGCCGTATTTGGAAAAAATGACTAAATCTGAAATCTTATTGGTTATGGTTGGAGGAATGGCAACTGTTGCGGGGGGTGTTTTAGCTGCCTATATAGGATTTCTGGGTGGCGATGATCCTGTAAAGCGATTGGAATTTGCGAGACACTTATTGGCTGCATCTGTGATGGCTGCTCCAGGGGCAATTGTTATTTCTAAGATGCTTTTTCCGCAAACTGAGGAGATTGATACTGATGTACATGTTAGTTCTGAAAAAATTGGATCAAACGTATTGGATGCAATCTCTACAGGAACTACAGAAGGACTCAAACTTGCTGCAAATGTAGGAGCAATGCTTTTGGTATTTGTAGCCTTCATTGCTATGATCAATGGTGTTTTAGGATGGGTGGGAGATATTACAGATTTAAATAGCATGATTGCCAACGGAACTCCTTATGATGGTTTATCATTGGAGTTTGTACTAGGCTATATATTTGCTCCTCTCATGTGGTTAATTGGTGTAGCGAGTGAAGATATGGCTCTTATGGGACAACTGCTGGGGATCAAGTTGGCTGCGAGCGAATTTATTGGTTATATCCAATTGGCTGGCTTAAAAGATACAACTAATGCAGTGCATTTGGTAAATGAGAAAAGTATCATCATGGCTACTTATATGTTATGTGGATTTGCCAATTTTGCATCAATTGGAATACAAATAGGAGGAATTGGCTTTCTGGCACCTGGAAAAAGAAAGTTATTATCTGAATTCGGCATGAGAGCCCTTTTGGGTGGAACATTGGCCTCATTACTTTCGGCAACTTTAATTGGTATTTTGTATAGTTTTTAATTGGTTTGAAGCGTTGTATTATTATAAATATGAGGCCCAATTATTAATAAACCGATTTGCTATTTAGTTGCACTTGTTGATAGATGAGCACATAGAATACCTGTTGCTATACCTACATTTAGAGAATCTGCTATTCTATTAGAACTACCATCAATGGTTATGAAATGATCTAGTTTATGATGTATGGATGCCTGAATTCCCTTGCCTTCATTTCCCATCACTAATAATGTTTTTGTTGGCCAATTAAATTGCATTACATTTTTACCTGACATGGCTGCTCCGACGGATTGGTGATTCATGGATGACAACTGATCAAACTCTTCTGTAAACAGATGTACATTCAAAAAGCTACCCATGGTGGCTTGTATTACTTTAGGGTTATAAAAATCTGCACTTCCTTTGCTACGAATCACGGTTGTTATTCCAAACCAATCTGCAATCCGAATAATTGTACCCACATTACCTGGATCCTGGACATTATCCAAATAAATCGCATGACCTTCATTCATTAACGTATAATTAATGGTTTCAGGTAATTTTTCAAGAACTAATAATACATTTGATGACGTTTTAAGAGCGGAGATTTTTTTCATCTCTCCTTGACTAATCCCAGTCAGTATATTTTTGTGCAAACGTGCAAATTGGTCATTGTTATTTAACCAATGTTCCGTTGCATACACAGCATTGATCTTATATGTATTATTTTGTAATATTTCTTCTGCAATTTTATCACCTTCAGCAATGAAATTATTATACTTTTGTCTGAATTTACTTTGATGCAGAGACTTTATATATTTGATTTGATTTTGTGTAATCACATCATTCATTTTTTTGTAAAGGTAGTATGACCCAACTAATAAACAAGTCTGGATTTTACATTATTTTAATTGTTGTTTACTTATGTAGCTTTAGTGCTTGTAATTCTTCTAAGTATCTAAAGGAGAATCAGACCTTCCTCAAGAAAAATAAAGTGATAATAGAATCAAAATCTAATATTGATCAGAAGTACCTGTTAAAAACAAATCTCAAGAACTTAATTGAACAAAAACCTAACGGCCGAACCTTATTTTTTACCCTTCCTAAAGAATACGTGTATTATAGAAATACAGAACCAGGTGATTCTTCTTGGTACAATAGGTTTTTTCTAAAATATATGGCCGAACCTCCCGCTATTTATGATTCAATAAGTACAAAAAGGTCAGCAGACGCAATTAGAAATTATCTAGTAAACAAAAAAGGATATTATAATGCTACGGTTGAGGTTGAAGAAAAAAGAAAAAAGCACTCTACCGAGGTGAAATACATTGTGGATCCAAAAGATAGATATAAAATAAACTCCATTGAATATTTTGGAGATGATACAGAAGTAATCAATACCATCGAGTCTATCAATAATGAAGCGTTAATAAAGAAAGGGGATTATATAGATGCTACTGCATTTGATTTAGAACTGACAAGACTATCTTTAGCACTTCAAAATAAGGGCTATGCAAATTTTGCCACCAATTATTTAAGTATAAAAGGCGATAGTTCATTAAATAATAGTGGAGTAGATATTTTTATGGAATTGCTTCCTCCCCTACCCGATACGTTTCACCAAAAATTCACCGTAGGGAATATTAATATTTATACCGATTTTCATAGAGATCAAGATACTTCAAAGCTTGATTATTCTTTTTTTAATACGGTAAAGTACCACAAACAAGGCTCCAACTTCTTAGTGAAACCTAAAGCGATAGACAACGCTATATTTTTAAAACCAGGAACCATCTACAATCGAGATTCTCGAACAAAAACTAGAAAAAAACTATCGGAATTGGGCACATACAGATTTGTAACGATGAGTGCACGATTAGATGAAGTACATGATTCTATTATCAACTATGATATTTTGCTCACCCCTTTTCAAAAAAAGTGGGTTGCTGATTTTGGATGGGATTTCTTCATTTCCAGTATAAGTCAATCGAGTGATGGAAATAATAGAGTCTTGGGATTATCACTTTCTAACCAAATGAAGAATCGAAACTTCCTTGGAGGTGCGGAGCAGTTTACGGTGTCTTCTCAAGTAGGTTTAGAATTACAATTTAATTCCAACAATGCCACCTCATTTATACGATCACGTACCTTTGGTGTGAATGCAGCATTGCAGATACCTAGACAGCGGAATCTTTTAGAGAAAAGACCATTGATCAATATATTGGGAATTATTAATGATGATACTTTTCAACAATTCAAAGAGAATACTACCACCACCATTAGTGCTGGATTTACATTTGCAGACCTCATTGATAATTTTAGCAGATCGGCTGTCAATGCAGCTTATACCCATAATTTTAAACCAAATTCAACATCTCGATTTATTATACGGCAATTGGGTTTAGAGTATAATGATTATGAACTGTCACCGACTTTCTTTGATCAGATTAAGGACAACCCTCTCCTACTGCGAAGTTTTGATGATAATTTATTGACAGGTGTATTTTTTAGAGATATTACATATATCTATACAAAACCAGTTAACGCAGCAGGCAACAGTTATACATTTATTGCGAATTTTGAATGGAGTGGAATTGAAAAATATTTGACCAATAAATTATACAATACCATTTCTGGATCAAACACAGAGTGGACCTTAAATAATAATATTGAGTTTGCTAAGTATTTTAGATTTGAAATCGATCCTAGATTTTATGAGTTTTTCTCAGATAAGCACTCTTTTGCAGCTCGAGCTTATGCAGGTATTATTATTCCTTTTGGAGGAAGTGATGCCGCTCCATTTTTTAAGCAGTTTAGTGTTGGTGGACCGAATAGTATGAGAGGTTGGGATCAAAAAGAATTAGGTCCAGGAGCTTATTCTGATTTACTATTGAATCCGATCGAAAATCAAACCTTTTTTCAAACGGGTGATTTTAAATTGGAAGTAAACCTCGAATATAGATTTGATATTGTGTATGTATTGGAAGGAGGTTTGTTTTTAGATGCAGGAAATGTGTGGACACTCAAGGACAATACAGATCGACCAGGAGCTAAACTGTCTTCTACATTTCTTGATGAAATTGCCGTGAGTGCCGGATATGGGTTTAGATTTGATTTTACCTATTTCAATATTCGATTTGATTTTGGATATAAGCTGAGGAATCCATTTCCGTTTGGCGAAACCACGCGGTATTGGTACAATTGGGATGAAATAAAAGAACAAAAATTCGGTAACTTTCAAGTAGCGGTAAACTATCCATTTTAAAAATAGGAGGATGATTAGCATCATAATGCCGGTAAAAAATGCTCTTCCCTATCTGAAATATTGTTTAGATTCCATTATTGATCAGGTTGAATTAGAATGGGAATTATTGGCTGTTGATGATCATAGCGATGATGCATCTTATCAAGTACTTCAAGACTATGCTAGTAGAGAACCTAGGATATTATCTTTCAAAAACCCGGGTTCTGGGATAATAGATGCTTTAAAAGAGGGATATAGTCATGCAAAAGGGCAATTCATAACGAGAATGGATGCAGATGATGTCATGCCAAAAATCAAACTGGAAACGCTTAAAAACTTACTACTAAAGCATGGTAACGGAAATGTGGCAACGGGGAAAGTAAGATATATCAATGAAGATGGAATTGGTGAAGGGTACAAAAAATATGAGTTGTGGCTGAATAACTTATGTGATACGAACAGCCATTTCTCTGAAATTTATAAAGAGTGCGTGATTCCCTCCCCTTGTTGGATGATGTTTCGTAATGATTTTGAGGACATTGGAGGTTTTAATAGTGAGACCTATCCTGAAGATTATGATCTATGTTTTCGAATGTATACAAATCAACTAAGCGTAATTCCTTCTTTTGAAGTTCTTCATATATGGAGGGATTACCCAAACAGAACTTCCCGTACCGATGAACATTATTCAGATAATCGCTTTATTGAGCTCAAATTATCGTATTTTTTAAAGGAAGAACTGTTGAAATATGAAACCCTTTTTCTTTGGGGAGCTGGTAAAAAGGGAAAGCGAATTGCTCAATTGTTAATTCAGAAAGATGTAGCGTTCGCTTGGTATACGAATAATAGAAATAAGATAGGAAAAGACATTTATTCAAAATCCATACAAGATAGTGCTCACCTTAATTCTGAATACTCTTCTGTAGGAGTAATAGTAGCCGTTGCAAACGAGGAGGAACAACAAATTATTTTGGAAAAACTCTTCACAATGAAGGGGAAATTTAAGCCTATATTCTTTTGCTAAATGAGTGCGAAATCACTCACTTTTGCGTTTATGATAAAATGTTACGGGAGTTTTATTGTTATCCAGATATCCCCATTTCTCTAGCCATTCTCCATCTTTCGTTCTAGTCACAATCTCGTATTTTTCAGATAGTATTTGGTCGTCATTTTCATTCAATAACACCATGGTTACTTCATTTCCAAAACTATCATGACCAAAAAGAAATGTTTTTTGTTTTTGATTAAAGCTATTATAAATTGTCTTACTTACTAGATTGCCTTTTATATCATACTTAAACCCTTCGATTCTCAACAATTCGTTTCCATCTCCTTCAAAACCTCTAGATTCAATCTTCAAGGAATCTTGGTATTTGTAGGTGTAATTACTTAATATATTACTCTCGGGGCCATAAAACTTAGACCCTGTAGGATGTTCCGATGTTTCAGAATAATCATAGACTTCTTTGCCTCTTAAGGTCTGATCTTCGTTATAAAAAGTCTTATTAATCAATCGGTCTCCCACATAATTTTCCTGCTCCATATATTTAATTTGACCTTTGGCATATTTGCTGTCAGCACCTGGCTCAACTTCATACACTTCTACGATAATTGAAGAAGGAGTATCTTTTTTATCAGTACAATTTAGCAGCAACAGGCTTGTGAGCAGAATTAAACAGGTCGGGATTATTGATGAAAAGTAATGTTTTGAGTTCATTCCAGTAAAAGTTTGACCCAAATGTAGTGAAACCAACATGCCCACCAAACTTTGGAGCCATAAAGTGAAGATACTGGTGTGATTCAGCAATTTCAAAAGGATAACTTTCTTCTGGAAGAAATGGATCATCCAAGGCAGTAATAAGCAAAGCAGGGATAGATATATTTTCCAAGAATTGTTTGCTGTTGCATTTTGAATAATAGTCTTCCGCACCATCAAATCCATGCATTGGCCCGGTATAATACTCGTCAAAGTCTCTGAGAGTTTTGATCTTTTTTAGATGGGACAAATCCACTTCATCTGAGAAATATTTATGCTTTTCTCTTATTTTTTGTTCCAATGAAATTCTAAATCGTTTATCATAAATCCAATTGGCTCTAGATGAAATTTTGAGTGAACTCTTAGACAGATCTATAGGAACGGATAAGGCTACAACTGCTTTTAGTTTTTCAGGTAGGTCAAATATACCATCTGATATATACTTTAAAGCCACATTACCTCCCAGGCTAAAACCTATTAATGCAACTTCCTCATATTCTTTTTGGTAGGTAGAAATCACTTCATGCACATCTTGCGTGAATCCTGAATGATACATTTCTAATTTGCGGTTCATTTCTCCGCTACATGACCTAAAGTTGATACATAAAACATCCCACTCATTATTAAAAAGATAGGTAGATGTATGTTGAATATATTGACTGTCAGAATTGCCTTCCAATCCATGACAGATCACGGCTAATTTAGTGCGATTCTTACTCAAAATATCTAAATCAATAAAATCTCCGTCCTTGGTATCAAAACGTTTTCTATCAAAAACAGGTGATGCCGATTTTCGAAATAAAAATGGATAAATGGTATTAATATTTCCATTTCTAAACAATAAAGGAGGTTTATATTCTGAAGCGTCTAATATGGGCATGGATCGGTCTCTTTGTGAATTGTAACTATAAAGTGATCAACCTCTTTTTGATTGTGAAAGTTCAACAACCCGATCAGGATAATCACTGATTATTCCATCTACTCCAATGTCTATCATGGATATAATGTCACTTTCACTATTTACAGTCCAAGGGATGAGTTTGATGTTGTTTTTTCGACAATAATTGACTAAATCTTCAGTGACAAGTTTGAAGTAAGGAGAATAAACAAATGGTTGGAACCCTAAATTGGAAATGTTTTTTTCGAAAGGTAATGTATTTTGAATCAAATAAACCAATTTCAATTCAGGGTACTTTTTATGAACATATTGGAGTGTTTCAACATCAAAACATTGGATCGTGCTTCGTTCATCAATTCCTAGTTCAACCACTTTATTACAGACTACATCCGCAAAAACGGTCATCTCTGGGTGAAAGATTCCATCATGCTTTTTATTTCTTTTTATTTCAATGTTATAGAGTGGAAGTGGATACTCGTTTTCAAATACATAAAGTTCAACTTGCTTCACCATTTCATCTAATGTAGGTTTTATTGCTGCTACCTTTTTTTGGTTTGGAAATCTTTCATGTGGTTTTTTACCAACATCAAACTGTTGGATTTCTTGCATGGTCATAGGAAACATGTTGAAGTCTTTTTCATTGGAAGTATCAATGAGCTCATTATTTGGACCAGTTGATATTTCGTGATTAAAAAAGGGCTCGTGGCTAATTATGACATCGTGGTGTTTATTCACAACTACATCCAACTCTAACGTAGTGACCCCTATATCGATAGCTCTTATAAAAGCAGGAATAGTATTTTCAGGTCTTAGTCCTCTACAACCTCTGTGACCTTGAATATCAAGTGAAGTAGTCATTGTTTGGATTTTAGATTTACAGGAAATTGTACAACTCAATGAAAGTATGAAAATAACCAAAACAAAGCCAAAGTGATGGAACAGAGAGTTGTGAAAATGTCTATATTTATTTAGCAAGTACATGCATTCAATTTATTAATGAAATACGTTGAAATTATACAAAATCATTTCTTCACAATAATAATGAACTAATCTTGACTTTATTTCTACCACAATCTACAAATAGATTCCTAAATTGCAGTTTTTCAATACGTCAAGTCTGAGTAAAATATGTCTACAGCTAAAAAAGATATTAAAAAAATCACCACGCACATTTTGCAGCGTATGAAGGTGCAAGAAGAGAAAATAGCAATGCTTACAGCTTATGATTATAGCATGGCTAGAATATTTGATGCTGCAGGTATCGATATTCTATTAGTAGGAGATTCTGCTTCCAATGTTATGGCAGGACATGAAACTACTCTACCTATTACACTGGATCAAATGATTTATCACGCGCAATCCGTCATTCGAGCTATAAATCGTGCATTTGTGGTGGTGGATTTGCCCTTTGGAACCTATCAAGGTGATAGTAAAATGGCATTAAAATCTGCGATCCGAATTATGAAAGAGTCAGGGGCTCATTCTGTGAAGTTGGAAGGTGGAGCTGAAGTCAAAGATTCAATCAAACGGATTCTATCTGCTGGTATTCCAGTTATGGGGCACCTTGGATTAACGCCTCAAAGTATCTACAAATTCGGAACGTATACTGTGAGAGCTAAAGAAGAAGCGGAGGCTCAAAAATTGATTGAAGATGCCAAATTACTGGAAAACATCGGCTGTTTTGGGATAGTTTTAGAGAAGATACCTGCAAAATTGGGCAAAAAAGTCAGTGAAACTATTTCGATTCCAACCATAGGAATTGGGGCAGGACCACATTGCGATGGACAAGTATTGGTTTCTCATGATTTGTTGGGAATAACGAAAGATTTTCATCCAAGGTTTTTAAGGAGATATTTAGAATTATTTGATACAATTAAAGGTGCTGTAGAACATTATATCTCAGACGTTAAATCAGTCAACTTTCCTGGAGAGAAAGAACAATATTAAGCAGTTATCATGTGGAAGAAAATAGGATATTTCATATCAATCACCATTGTGTTAGCTTCTATTGTTGCGTATTATGGATATACTACCATTTTTACTGATAATACAGCTTTCGAAAATGAGATTGTAAATATTCAGATTCCTGCTAACACTAGTTACACTGAGGTGTTGTCAATACTTAGAGATCAAAATGTTCTAAAAAGTGAGCAGTCTTTTGATCGAGTTGCTGGATGGATGAATTATCAAAGAGAAAGAGTACCATCTGGAAGCTATGAACTGAAAAAAGGATGGAGTAATAAAGAAATCATTTCAAAGCTTCGTGCAGGGATTCAAAAACCTAAAAACGTTACATTCAATAATGTACGAACAATAGAGGAACTGATGGGGCCATTGTCTTCAGAGATTGGCTTAGACTCTTCAGAATTAGTGGCATATTTTACGGATCCTACTGTATTGTCTAATCTTGGATATACGAAAGAAAATATATTATCTCTTTTTATTCCTAACAGTTATCAAATGTATTGGGACATTAGTCTCGAGGGACTTTCTAAAAAGATGATATCTGAACATGACAAGTTTTGGAGTAAAAAGAATAGAGAACAAAAGGCCGCAGATAAAGGTTTGACAAAAAATGAAGTCTACGCCTTGGCAAGTATAGTAGAGAAAGAATCCCAACATGGACCAGAACGTCCTATAATTGCAGGACTTTACTTGAATAGAATCAAACAAGGGATTGCCTTACAAGCAGATCCTACCGTTGTGTTTGCAAATGGAGATTTTGGTATCCGTAGAGTATTGAACAAACATTTAATAATTGACAGCCCATATAATACATATCTATATCCTGGCATACCACCTGGCCCAATTTACATGCCTTCAATAGAATCGATTGACGCAGTTTTGGAACCTGAAGAGCACGACTATATCTTTATGTGTGCAAAACCAGGATATGGAACACAGCACGCATTTGCAAAGACCAACAGAGGTCACGCAGCAAATGCCAGGAAATATCATGCATGGCTTAGTGAACAAGGAATAAAATAAGAGAATATGAAATCGCATATCATTGAAACGGGTAAGTTTAAGTTGGATGGTGGAGCTATGTTTGGCGTTGTTCCAAAATCTTTATGGCAGCGTCTAAATGAGCCAGATGATAATAATATGTGTACTTGGTCGATGCGGTGCCTACTGATTGAAGAAGGAGAAAGAAAAATACTGATTGATACAGGACTAGGAGACAAACAGGGTGAGAAATTTAGATCTCATTTTTATCCTCATGGAGAAGATTCCTTGGAGCGTTCATTGTCAAACGCAGGGTTTTCTTTTGAAGACATTACTGATGTTTTTCTTACTCATTTACACTTTGATCATGTAGGAGGGGCGGTAAAAAGAGATGAGAAGAAACGGTTAGTCCCTACTTTTCCAAATGCTACCTACTGGTCAAATGAAAAACACTTGAACTGGGCACTAGAACCAAATGCACGTGAAAAAGCCTCCTTTTTAAAAGAAAATATTGTTCCCCTTCAAGAACATAATGTATTGAAATTTATCGATGTGGAGGATGGTGTGTCATTTACCGATTCTATTAAAATTGATTTTGTTTATGGTCATACAGAAGCTTTAATGGTTCCCTACATACAATTGGATAATGGGAAAACCTTGGTATATACGGCTGATTTATTGCCTTCACATTGTCACATTGGTATGCCTTACGTAATGGGTTATGATATACGTCCATTAAAAACGTTAGAAGAAAAGCATGCTCTTTATGAAAAAACGGTGAATACCGATCACATGATCTTTTTTGAGCATGATAAGGACATCGCTTGTGCTCAATTAATTAAGAATGATCGAGGAAGAGTCGTTTTAGGTGATGAAGTTAAATTGTACTCATAAGCGACTTCTAATTTTATAAAGGTCATAGAATGCATTCTCAATATTTATTAGTGGTAAGGAATCTATGATGATCCAAATGTATATTTCAGTCGAAGAGAGGGCCTAAAGAAGTGAAAAAGAAGTAGAAAATTCTGTTAGCATGGCATTTTACTTATGCAATTGAACTATATTTTTCAAATTCCATTCGCGATGAGCTAGCATAAAAGAAATTTCTACTTCTATGATTCAATCCCTTATTTAAAATAGAAATATCCAGGTATAATGCCGGCAGGAAAAGATTCGATTTCTATATCATCTGAACCGATCACAAATACTTCTCCTTGTGAATTAAAGTCCTTTGCGTCACTTGCATAGAGGTGTTTTTCATCAGAATCAAACCCAAGACTATAAGCATTTATGTCTTTTACAATTTTGGTATCCAGTTCAGTCGCATTTAAGCTTTGTTTTACAACGTTGGTTCCGTCTGAAAAATAAAGAAATTGATTCTCTGTATCAATAGCAAGTGCTTGTGATCCATTTGGTATTTCAAATGACCATGCTATATCTTGGTTCGAAAGCTTAACTAATCTTCCATTCGTGTTGTTCGCCGGTTCAAAAAAATCACTATGCCCTCTACAAACTACATAAACGTTTTCATCATTATCTTTTACAAGGAGCCCAGGGTTATCTCCAACGACTATTGATTTGACAATCGAGTTATCATCTGGGTCAATGATTAGCACCAATGAATCTCTTGAAAAACCACCTCCTTTTGCCACATACAATAAGTCATTTACAAATAGAATTCCTTCTGGGCCATTTCCCAATTCCACTACCTCTTCTATTGAGTTGGTAGATCCATTGATCTCACAAATTCCACCATTTGAGCCGGTATCGCCCCAGTATGTTAAATAAAGTTGATCTCCATTACTGGCAAAATATCTTCCTTGTTGAATAGTTGATATCGTATCTACTAGAGTCAAATCATCACTATCTGTAACCACAATTTTTCCCCCATTATTGATCGCAATGAAATTTTTGTCATTGTGTTCAATCATTGATTGTGCTATATTTCCCAAGAATGCTCCCTCATTATTCATCGAATATGCATCTTGATAAATGGTTGGACTGTTTCTCTCTTTAAATGTTAGCGTTCCAGTTCCTGAATTAAAAGCACCTTGGTTAACAATAAAGACACCATCTTTGAATTCTGTCTTATCTGGTGTATCATCACCACACGATGTGAAACCAATCAATACTAAAGCCGAAGCCCAAACTAATATTCTGTTCATAATAGTTACATTTTAAGTTGTATGCCAAATGTTAATATTCTCAATGGCATGGGGTAAAAACGGATATTTTCATAATCATTATTTAAACCGTTTTCTATGTTAAGTAAAAAGGATAGAGTTCGTTTATTAAGGGGGATAGATTTTTGAATTTCAAAGTCCATCAAGAAGAAGCCAGAAACGGAGGTTGAATTGTCTGTCGTGTCAAAACGTTTGCTATAATAAATTGGATTCAATTGGAATCTCCAATTCGTAAATAAGTACGCAATCGACCCAGTCACTTTATGCTGCGGAACAAATACAGTCCGGTTTCCCTCAAAGTCAGCATTGTAATAATGTTTGATCAGTCGGCTATCGGTAAAACCATATAATAAATTGAGTTTTATTTTGCCATTCTGACTAATCTTATAACTGTCTGTATACCTAAATTCTAATCCTATATTTCTTACTTTTCGTTGGTTTACGGGTTGAAAAAATCCTTCTATGGGTGTCCATTGAATCCAATCATCTATTAAATTGAAAAAGAGATTGAAGTGAATCGACCCTTCCTTTTTGTTGGTATAAGCAAAATCAAGATCGAATTCATGGCTATTTTCCGTTTTTAAAAGTGGATTTCCTCCTGATGGCCAATACAGATCATTAAAGGAAGGAAGCGTATAGCTTTTATTATATCGTAGTTCTGTTGAAATCCTACTTGATAGTTCTTTTTTTAGGCGAAGTCCCATTACAAGCGGTTGCGAAGAACCATCGATTCGTTCATATCGCATTGATAGACCTAATTCTAAAGATTTAATCTGTAATTCCTTATTCGCAAAGAAGGCTATTGTATTTCTATTATGTTTCGGATCATAAAAACTTGCATCTACCCTATCCAAACGAATTTGAGAGCCAAGTGTAAATCCAGAATCATGGACAAAATCAATGGCAGAATTATAGACATTAGCATGAGATAATGAAAATATGCCTGGAGCTGTATACTCAATTTTTTCGTTGAAATAAGCACTCCTTAGTCTTAACCTGCTTTTTGTATTTAGGGCATAAGAAATATGAGCATAACCTCTATAATTTACATCTTTCTGATTTTGATCGATATTAACAGACGTTTTCGTTGGAGGAATTTGTCGATCTGCTTGTTGAAACCATCCTCCCCAACTGAACATCCACTGATTGAATGCGCTTAATCGGGCTGAATAATTTACATCCCACATGTTAAATTCGGCCTGATCTTGCTTTACAATTTGAGGTCCATTTTTGTAGGAATACTCATTTTGATCTTTTGTGAATTGTACACCAATGTGCTGGCTGTACTTCTTATATGTTGTTTTGTTTATTAGATTAACTGAGGTGTTTTTTGTGGTGTTTCTATACAATGAAAGTGCTGTGGAGTTAGAGGTTGTCAATACATTAGAGAGCCCAATAGCTCCAGCCATGCTTGCATTTCCTGTGATAATGCTTGTTCCATTTTGATAAAACTTGGCTTGGTCAAATGAATTCCGAATCAAATTAAAATCAAATGTACCATTGACTGCACTTTGAATATTAAATCCTCCCCACAAAACACCTAAATGTCTAGATGCCATTCCTCGATGAAGAACAGTGGAGAGCACAGCTGGGCCTCCTGTTCTTACAGCTCCAAAAGTTTGATTTTCCAATGTGTTTAATATCGAGCCATGGTTGAGATTACTTTGTTTCAGTTGAATGGTTGCAGGTTTATAATTTGGATCAAGAATAAAAATAGAATCAATCGTTGCCTTCCATTCTTCTTGAGAGAATGATATTGTATAAATACATATACAGAATATAATTGCTATGATTCGACTAAAATTGATGCTCTATATTTTTTTTTGTTTTATGAAACAACTATACAAAAGCATCATCACGTGTTGAACAACACTGAAATCTTGGATACTTTTGAATTAAATTATTCCCGAAAAAATTCAAATTATTTACACATGGCAGGTCTTCTGACTCACTTCATTCTTGGATCAACCTTCCCAAATTAAATTCAGTGGTTATATACGATCTAGAATAAGATTCGAAGTTTACAGCTACGGGTATAGTTTTAGATTTTCACTAAATTCCCTTTTAATCATTGATACTGTTATCAATTGAACCATAAGTGTGATCAAAGGTAATAAAATTAGATTAACTTAATTCTTTTCGTTTGAATTTAGCTATGAAATTTGAAATGAATTGAGGCTGTTCAAATTTACTATCTCGTAGCGCTTTTATTGTCAACCATATACCAACAGGTAAAACAATCATGTTTGCTAACCATGCTGCTAGAATCGGATTCATCGATCCGCCACGGACCAGTTTTTCCCCCATTATGGTTGTGATTATGAACATCATATAAAACAATATGGCAAATAAGAGTGGATATCCATATCCCCCTTTTCTGATAATACTGCCTAGCGGAGCACCTACAAATAAAAACACAATACAAATCATAGCAAAACTGAATTGTTGGTTTAATCTGAGGTAATATTTATTCTTTTTATACTCTAATGATGTGATATTAGTAGTTGCATTTCGCAATAGATCTTTCCTTCTACTACTATTTTGAATTGCTTTTACGTACAAGTTATTTGGATCAGACTTAGCTATAGTTTGGTGCCAATTTTGGTAGGAAGATAACGTATCAGTTTGGTTTTGAACCACAGCTTTTTTTAGTGCTTTATTTACTATTTTTTTTGATGTAGAATTTGCCTTTTTCATGGCTGCGGCAATTTCTTCTCTCCTTTTGTTGTCTGAAATTTTCTTTTTTACTTGTTTCGAGTATTCAGTTTTTGATTGAGTAGTAGTTGTTTTCTTTCTTTCCCTATTCTCGATCGCTTTCGTGTGATTTTCTTGAGCATTTATAACGGATTCAATGAGTTCTTCCTTACTGAGGTTTACAGAATCAATGGCATTCATTAACTGAAACATGTTTAGCATGTCTTCTTTCCTTCCACTAATATTTAATCCATTGTCATCATCTGTATCAAACTCACTCATATCAAACACTTTCTTCCATTCTTTGAAATCTGTACGCATGAAAGGATATTTTTTACCCTTCTCCTTCTTTTTAGTACTTCGCTTCATTTCCCGATAGGAAGTACCATCTTTCAATTCCATTATAAATAGCCCACCTTCACTATCATTATACATTCTTCCCGTATTCGCTTTTGTTAGATTCATTAATGATTTGTCGCTCATTGTATGATCGTAAATGAATACATCTTCGATAGATTCATCATCTTTTCCCTTTTCGTTTACTCTGATGGAATACCCAGAAAAGTCCCGATTAAATATTTTTTCTTCTAAGGCTAGAGATGGTTTTTGTGATTTGATGGCCAACATCCGTTTTTTAAACTGAAGCTGAGCAGATGGTTTGAGATAATTAGAAGCAAATAACGACAAAGAGGCTGTTGCTAATGCGAGTATAATAGAAGACCGCATGACTCGTACAAGAGATATACCAGCGGACTTCATACTAGAGAGTTCATACCGCTCGCTCATATTACCCATTACCATGACAGAGGATAATAGAATGGCAATCGGAAGTGCCATTGGAATTTGGGTAATGGCAAAATAAGAGATCAACTCAATCAGATCTATAATTGAAAATCCTTTTCCTAAAATATCATCAATATGCTTCCATAAGAATTGCATCACCAAAACAAATTGGGCAATAAAAAAGGAAAGCATATAAGGTCCCAAATAACTTCTCAGGACCAGCTGATCTATTTTTTTTAGTTTGTTTAACAAGTTTTCAATTTTGTATTACTATGTAGAACGTCTCAATATAAGAATAGTGCTCTCAATTCATGCATTTCATAAATAGTTAACAATATTGTAAGGTATAAACAAAAAAAGCCGTTGAAAACTCAACAGCTTTTTTATTCCTTTTTTAATACAATTGATTAGGCAAATACCTCAACTCCTGCAAAATGGAAACTTCCCTCGATTGCTGCATTTTCATCGCTGTCAGATCCGTGAACTGCATTTTCACCAATGTTAGTAGCATATTTAGCTCGGATGGTGCCTTCTGCTGCTTCTGCTGGATTTGTAGAACCAATTAAAGTCCTAAAATCTTCTACTGCATTATCTTTTTCTAAAATAGCAGCTACGATAGGTCCAGAAGACATAAAATCAACTAATTCTCCATAGAAAGGTCTTTCACTGTGCACTGCATAAAACTCACCCGCTTTTCCAGCAGAAAGTCGTGTGTATTTCATTGCAACAATTTTAAAACCAGCATCTGTTATTTGGTTCAAAATAGCTCCGATGTGTCCATTTCTTACTGCATCAGGCTTGATCATTGTAAAGGTTCTATTACTAGCCATTATATATTTTTTTTGTGATTTCTAAATTGGGCGCAAAAGTACAAAACATAATTACTATTTCTCTAAATTTCAAAAAGAAAAAGAGGATTGACCAATAAATCCAAAACTATAATAGATTTCGTAGTGTTATACTTTCAAATTAAAAAGAAAAATATGTTTGGTTGGTTATTTAAGAAGAAGACAGAACGAGAAAAACTAGAGTTGGAATACAAGAGATTAATGGTAGAATCCTATGAACTGTCTAAAGTGGATAGAACTGCCAGCGATGCCAAGGTAGCAGAAGCGGATAAAATATCAAAAATGATTGATGAATTAGATGCTAAAGCAGCAGAGGTACAATAAGTTATATCTCGAAATTGAAACCTTTAGCCTTAAATTCGTCATAAGTTTCAGTTTCAAACCTAAATAGTTTTGCTGGACGATGGGCTACTCCCGTCTGATATTCTTTTACATCTACGAGTATGCCCATAGACAAAAACTTCTTCCTAAAATTCCGCTTATCCAATTTTTTATTTAGAACTGCCTCATACAGATCTTGCACATCAGAAAGTGTAAATTTTTCAGGCAATAATTCAAATCCAATAGGCATGGTACGAACTGATTTTTGTAATCTGCTTGTACATTTATGTAAAATTTCTAGGTGATCAAATGGCAAAGAATCCAAGTCGAACACTGGAAACCACTCAACTTCAGAAGCAAATGAAGCTGCTCTTGGTTTAACCTTATGGATGTTTACGAGACTATAATAGGCAACGGTTACTACCCTTCCCACTGGGTGACGGTCTACTTTTCCAAAAGTGTGTACTTGTTCCAAATAGACATCGACTAGGCCCGTGAGCTCTTTTAAGACTCTTTTGGGTGCATCTCTCAAGTTCTCTTTAGGATGAACAAGATCTCCAGGTAATGCCCATTCTCCTTTGAATGGTTCACCCTTACGTCGGATCAATAAAACTTTTAATTTGGAATCGTCTAATCCGAATATTACATTATCGACGGAAAAAGCTGATTTGAAGAATGTATTTTTAAATGGCATACTAGTCTGTCTTCTTTTGAAAGGATATCTCCTCTAACTAAGAAATGTTTAATCATTAAGTTACGCAATCGAATAATGCATTAATAAATAACATCAATACAATTAGTTTTAGTTGTGTTAAAGCCCAAAAGTAATTTTTTAGGTTTGAATAAAAAAGGAAGTTGATAGATTAAGTGTAAATATTACATTAAGTGCTCCTCAAGATCTTTAAATTTTTAGTATTCTTGATTTTGATTTGAGTGCTACGCCATTCAATTCAATTTATGATTTGAGCACTACTAAACACAAAGAAATGATTAACCTCATAAGTGATACTGTCACTAAACCATGTACAGATATGTTGAATTTTATGCTGCAAGCTGAAGTCGGAGATGATGTATTCAGTGAAGATCCAACGGTCAATGATCTAGAATCGTATTGTGCAGCATTGTTTGGAAAAGAAAAAGCATTATTCTGTCCTTCGGGGACAATGACCAATCAGATAGCGATCAAATGTCACACGCAGCCATTGGATGAAGTGATTTGTGATCATTATTCCCATGTGTATCAATATGAAACCGGTGGTTATGCATTTAACTCTAATGTTGCCATAAATTTAATTGAGGGAACCAATGGTAAAATTACTGCCCAACAAATAGCATCTGCAATAAAACCAGTATACGATTGGTTGCCTATTTCAAAATTGGTTGTTTTGGAAAATTCGTGTAATAAAGGTGGAGGGAGTTATTATGAATTAGATGAAATAAAACCTATATCTGATCTTTGTAAAGAAAAAGGACTCAAATTACACTTAGATGGAGCTAGATTGTTTAATGTATTGGTTGAAACTGGAGAATCTACAAAGGCTGTAGGGAAATTGTTTGACTCAATATCCATATGCATTTCCAAAGGATTGGGAGCTCCTGTAGGTTCACTACTCATCGGTGATGCTGATTTTATTAAACAAGCTAGACGTTTTAGAAAAGTAATGGGTGGAGGTATGAGACAGGCAGGATATCTGGCAGCTGCTTGTAAGTACGCCTTGATAAATAACGTAAATAGGTTAAAAGAAGACAACCAAAAAGCTAGAGATTTAGGTGGATTATTGGCTACCCTGCCCTATGTAAAAGCAGTTCGACCAGTAAAGACGAATATTGTCATATTTGATTTA
The DNA here is from genome assembly GCA_029212405.1 of Saprospiraceae bacterium. Classification (GTDB taxonomy): domain Bacteria; phylum Bacteroidota; class Bacteroidia; order Chitinophagales; family Saprospiraceae; genus CAJXUU01. The sequence goes on along the minus strand of JARGNR010000027.1, from coordinate 28,515 downwards.
AAGGATGAAATTACGGCTGAATTTTTCCTTGATAGAATGAAAAATGAAGGTATAATTGGATCTGCTTTTGGACCACAGACCGTTCGATTTGTAACTCATTTAGACTATACAGATCAAATGCATAGCGAAGTATTAAATGTTCTAAATCATGTCAGTCTGTAATTGTACAATTAGCTCCAGATTCACATTCAAGTATTCCTTCATTTAATACCGTCTTACCTAAAGTATTAGAAATATGAATAATTCCTGAATTGTACATATTGCCATAATTTTCAAATCGAGCATTTGGACCTGATAAATTAATGGTAAGTGTGCTGCCATTGCTAATCGTCACCTGTCCTCCATTTTCTATAATCATGGATTGAAAAGTAAAATTACCACTCCCTATTTCTGGGTATTCTACTTCAGGACATCCACAATTTGGAATTAAAATAGAATCTTGTATGGTGGGCAATGAATTGTCTGACCAATTTGATGGATCATTCCAATCAGAATTACTACCATTCCAAATTTTCCATCCGATTAAGTCAGAAGATTCAGAAGGATAAGAGAATAAGTCTATTATTTCAATATCAGTAACTTCATTTTCATCTGAAAAATCTAATCCTTCAAATTCTGTTGGTAATAGAACATTTTCAAATCTTGCATATTCGAACGTACCAATAAGATCTGCATTGAATGGTTGATAATCAGTTGAATCAGGGTCCAAATCTTCATTTAATGTATTGAAGTTATGAAATGCATAACTGTAGGTATTTACCTTAGGCCAGTCTGTATACGTCACCATTCCAACTTGTAGCGTGTCAGGCATATCACTCCGGTCATAGCGTTGTCGGACTACAAAATCTTCTCCTGGAATTTGATGTAATACAATTATGGCTCCGTCAATCTTAACCAATCGAATCAAAGCTGTGAGCCCACTAACTGGATTATAATTTAATACCGAATTGCTATTAATGGTTGATTTTACTTCAAACTTAGGCACATTCGTAACATTTGCAGATCCAATGGACAAAAACACGTAGTTTTGATCTCCAGTTACCCATTCACTTTCGGCATCAGTCATACCTGTGGGAGTTCTTATCATGGCACCTGAAAGAGAAAATGTAGATGAGGGTTGATCATTTCCTGCTTTATTGGATGAATGTACCAGAATAGTAAATATGAAATCTCCAGCTACTTCTTTGAAAATGAGATTCGACCTATAGTCATCAAACCAGGCTGTTGTCCAAGGTATCATAGTCAATTGGCCAGGGTTACTTGTGTTGATATCGTGCAATTCTAAATGTGTTTCTTGCCATCCTTCCACTACTTCAATATTTTGCCATTCAGATAATGAACATGTGCGATCAAACTCATCTGAAAGCTCAGAAAGCACCTGCCCATTTCCATAAATTGGAATGAGAAGAACAGCGAATGTTATTATGCGTAAAATCATTTTATAAAGATAATTGTTAGTACCAATATTTTTTAATGGGAAACCCTTAGTTCTATTGAGGATTTTTCCTGTTTTGAAAAATTACTTCATACAGATGGATCATACAAAATCAAGAGAAAATGTGAAACATTAATAAAAAATGATGCTGTCAGTATTTCCTTGTACTTTTGCGCCATGATGAAAAAGATGAAGAACAAGAGAGAGATCTTGGACAAGCTCAATATTTCTGAGTTGAATGAGATGCAAGAAAATGCACAATTAGCCATTCATTCCAGCTCCGAAACAATATTACTCTCTCCGACAGGAACAGGGAAGACACTCGCTTTTTTACTTCCACTTATTTCTGAAATTGATATGAATCAGCCTGGTGTTCAACTTTTGATTGTTGCCCCTTCAAGAGAATTAGCGATTCAAATTGAGCAAGTGACACGGGAGATGGGAACAGGAATCAAGACAAATGTAGTGTATGGAGGAAGACCCATTTCAAAAGATAAATTAGAATTAAAGAAGACTCCTGGAATCTTAATAGGAACTCCAGGTAGAATTGCAGATCATATGCGAAGAAATACATTTGATCCATCTACAATCCGATTTTTAGTGCTAGATGAATTTGATAAGTCGTTAGAAATAGGTTTTGAAGAAGACATGGGTGAATTGTGTGAGGCGGTCGAACATCGTCAAAAGATTGTACTCACTTCTGCTACCAAAGATGTAGAAATTCCAGAATTTGTTGGTGTTGAAAATCCCCTAGAAATTAATTTTTTAGATCAAAAAATAGCAGCACTAAAAGTTTCAGCAGTTGTTTCACCTCAAAAAGATAAATTGGAAACCCTAGTTCATACCATACGGCATTTAGGGAATCAACCTGGAATTATTTTTTGTAATTACAAGGATTCAATCCAACGAGTAAGCAAATATTTAGAGGAAAATGAAATTGATCACGGGACATTCTATGGTGGAATGGAACAAATTGAAAGAGAAAGAGCCTTGATCAAATTTAGAAATGGTACGCATCAACTTTTGATAGCGACAGATCTTGCAGCTCGGGGTATTGATGTCCCTGAGATTAAGTTTATCATTCACTATCACCTACCGCATAGAAGTCAAGAGTTTACGCATAGAAATGGAAGAACTGCCAGAATGCATAAAGAAGGACAAGCCATAGTCCTGAAATGGGAAGATGAAGTTCTACCAGATTTTATTGGGTCGTTGCCAGAACTAAATGTAATTGAACAACAAGAAATCACTAAATCTCCTTGGCAAACACTTTTTATAAGTGGTGGACGAAAAGACAAGATTTCTAAAGGAGATATTGTTGGGTTATTTGTCAAACAAGCAGATGTTAAGTCAGAGAACTTAGGAATGATTGAACTTAAAAATGATTGTTCGTTTGTTGCCGTACGTTCTAAAAAAATGAATAAACTGATTGAAAAGGTCAATGGGGCTCGGCTCAAGAAAAAGAAAGTTAAGGTGTATGTAATATGATCTTTTCTGCTATTGAGAAAGAATATTAAGAAATCTAAATTAGGAGTGGTTAGGGATTAGAGAAGTAATACAGTTCTTCATTTTGTAATGATATAGATTAATGCGCTATCAAATTTAGACACACTTATCCAATACTCTTTATCTAAAATTGGTCAGTCGACCTGCATTTCGTTGACCATAATTGTACTTTAAGAAGCTTAATGAATTTGATTTTACACCAATAAAAAAGCTGTATACCTCAATAGCGGGAGTCCAAGTAAATTGCATCGTCCAACAATGTAAATCTCTACTTAAAGAAAATTGAGGATAGACAAAAGACTTATTGACTAAGTCGTAGGAAATATTATTTACAGACATATTCCAACTGTCGGTCAATTGTACTCTTCCTGAAACTTTAATGGAATGTGCCCTAACAAAAGAAGTGTCTCTCCCATCATTTTCTCTTCGTATAATGTAATCAAAAGAGTGACTGAATCTAAAATTATCTACCCATTCACCCAAAGATACTTTGGACTTACCTTGACTTGCATTGGGATCTCTTTTTGCAGTTTTTTTAGAAGCACCAAAGAATTCACGAATCTGAGCCAGAGTTAACCCGTTCGAAACAGTAATATTAAAATTATCAAACTCTAAAGGTCTTCTATCTTTACTCCAAACAGTCGTATTAATTAATCTACCATTTTCATCTTTCTTATAAAAATTATAGGTAGCTCTAAAGTTTATACTTGTTATACCTTTGAAGAAAGAAGTGTTTCCTCTAATGTTTAAAGGTGAAAACTTAAGACTATCGGCAGCAAAATTATATCTACCATCGATGTTGAGATTGTTCAATAATTTAAACTTCTTTTCTGTGCTATCTGCTTTAGAATAATATTTACCTTCAAATAGATTGGCAATTCTATAGGTCAATGCCATTTGTTCTTGACTCAATGAAGGATTAAATGCCCCTCCACGAAATGGATTATAGCTATCAATCTCATCGGAACGATTGGGATCAGAGGATAGCAAAACTTCCCTTTCATATTTACTTTCAGTATCAGGAGAATAAGTGAAACCAATTGACGGCTTCATAGTATGCCTCAAACCACGCAGCCACCCCTTGCTAAACCTTTTTGTTGCAAATAATTGAGTGGCAACATTGACGCTTAGATTAAATTTTTCCAATGATGCCAATCCATTTTCATAGAACTGATTCACTGTTCCGTATGTCGTATCGATAATGGCAGTACTATCTCTCACCTGATTGAACTCATATCCAATGGTATCCAAAATTAACGTTGGATCCAATTCTCTTCGTTGAGTCCTGGTGAATACAAATTGCTCAAAATCAGCGCTGGTGGTAATATTAAAATACTTAAGTGCATTAAAACTGGCACCTGCGTTTGCATTATGACTCAATCCAGTTTGCAAATTATCAAGGGTTTCACTAGTAAACAAAGTAGTATCCGTAGCCTCAACATAATTTTTAAACTTTGCGTCATAACGTACATTTATCTTTTCAAACCATTTTTCTTCCCCTCCTCTATTTGATTTGAACGGATATATCGTATTCATTCTTAAGGCAACATCTGGTAAGGTGATGTCTACCTTTCTCGTATTGTTATCCTGATTATGCGCAAAATTGGCACTGAACGAAAACGGTGTGCCAGGCATGGAATGCTTATAGAAGAAATTGGAACGTATTTTATTATTAACAACATTCTCAAATGAGGTTGAATTTACTTGGTCAAATCTATTGGTAGATAAATTAATAGATCCACCAATTTTTCTATAAGGATGAGCCTTGGAATCTTGATCATGGCTGATTGTTAAGCTAAATGCCTTGTTGGATGTTCTACTCGCATCTACAGAGCTTTCACCGATATTATTGGCATAGCTAAATTTGATGTTTCCTTTGTGCTTGTATCGTTTTTTATAATTAGATCGAATATTGATTCGGTGTGTACCTCTGGTATATATATCACCAGTCACCCGCAGATCAAAGTAATCGTTAATCGGAAAATAGTAGCCAATTTCACGAAACCCAAGTCCTAACTGTTCATTGTATTCATAATCACTTGGGAATATTAATCCTGATGATCTTCCTTCCACCAGCGGGAAAAATCCAAACGGTAACACTACAGGTGTTGGAATCCCCATTATTTCTAGTTGAGATAGTCCAATGATGGCTAATTTACCAGGAATAACCTTAAGTTTTAAAGAGTGAATCCCATAATGAGGATGATCAGCATCACAGGTTGTAATAAGGGCATGTTCATTAAAGATTTGATCATCTACGGAAGTGGAATCAGAATCTTTACTTACAAATTTCGTCTTTGTGCCGTGTATGGTAAATTCTCCCTCTTGTGTTATTGCATCATAAATTAATCCTTTATTGGTTTTGAAATTAAAACGCAATCCATTGGATTTGAATTTATTTGTTCCATCTGTAAAATCAGGCTTTTGCTCCATTATCCCCAATGCATTTTTTAATCGAAAAGCAGAAGCTTCGTTGTCATCAAAGTCGAAAATAATATAACCCGCTTTAAGATCATATTCTTTATATTTTACAAAGGCATTTCCAAATAAGTGAATCTGGTTTTCTTTTAAATCTACATAACTACTATCCGTTGATCCATAATCAATTATATCGTCGAGTCCATCTTTTGAAATTTTAACATCCGACGTAGGATTAGATACTGTACTAGGAGAATCTCTCGTTAGAATATCACTCTGCAATGAATCACTTGGAAATGAAAATGGGATGGTATCCTTTTTAACTAATGTAGTATCAGTGATCCTTTCCTTTTTCAATAAACTATCTACTTCTTGACCAGAAAGATTCTGACCAAAACACATTATAATAACTAATACTATGTAATGAGTTAATTTCAAGTTTATTATATAGAATTTTTATATATTTACCAATGATTGTATTCAAAAATGCAAAAATAAATCAAAGGACTCAGATGTCGATAAAACAAACGATCAAATGTCTAACGCTATTAGTGTGCTTTTTGCCATCAATAAATTTAATTGCCAGCGTTAAAGATATTTTAAATTATGATAAAAATGAATCTGATCTTTGTCTTGTTCATAATCATATAGTAACCGAAATACATGAAATTGAATTTGTAAACCACAGATTTGATGGAAAAGATATAGTTGTCATTGATGCAGGTCATGGAGGTCATGATCCAGGAGCATTGGGTAAAAAGTCGAAAGAAAAATCCATTGCGCTGGAAATCGCCTTGAAAATCGGAAATGATCTTAAAGTCAAAGATCCCAATTTAACGGTAATTTATACGCGAACAAAAGATGTATTCATTCCGCTCCATAAAAGGATACATCTGGCAAATCAGGAAAAAGCGGATTTATTTATCTCCATTCATTGTAATTACGTTTCCAACCCACATGTCTGCGGTACAGAAACGTTTGTTATGGGATTGCATAGAGCAGAAGAAAACTTGAATGTAGCGAAACGTGAAAATAGCTCAGTTTTATTAGAAAATGAGTATGAAAGTAATTATGAAGGCTACGATCCAAATTCTCCTGTTGGTCATATTCTCTTATCCATGTTTCAAAATATATACCTTGATCGAAGTATTGAATTGGCATCCAATGTAGAATCATACCTGTCAAAAAGAAAGAAAACCAAAAGTCGGGGAGTCAAACAGGCTGGATTTGTTGTTCTTAGACAAGCTACGATGCCCTCTGTCTTGGTTGAAACTGGTTTCTTGAGTAACCCACAGGAAGAGAAATACTTAATGAGTGAAAAAGGACAAATAGAAATGGCCTCCTCAATCAGTAAGGGAATCGTTTTATATTTTGATAACGATATATCCAATGACATACCCCAAGAAGTAGTTGAAATCAGCCAAACTGAAGACACAGATAAGTTTATTATTCAAGTGGGGGCATTCAGCAAGCCAATTGATTTTAATTTGTCAACTAACTTGTCCAAACATGGAACATTAATTAAGAATGAGGATCGTGGACTGTATAAATATGCAGTAGGATTTTTTAATAATAAAGAACAAGCAATAGACGCATGTCAACAACTAAAAAATGATGGTTTCCCTGATGCGTTTGTAAAATCTTTTGATAAGTCAGTTACAAAATAAGATTTCAAATAGTTAATAATTTGGTATAAAGGTAATATGATCACATATTAAACAATAAGCTCATAGAAGTTTACTAAATTTGCGCGCTGAAAATGATTAAACAAATTGTAGTCTATTGGAGTTTACTTACTTGATTTAATCTTTACTACTATTTAAATAACTAGAGACGAATACTAATGTCCAGAGAAATAAAAATTGGAGCCTTCGCTTTCGTAGTATTAATTATTGCGATTTGGGGATACACATATATAAAGGGTGAGAATTTGTTAGCAAAATCTTACACGTTTAATACAAGTTTTGAAGATGTAACTCAGCTTACAGAATCTTCTCCTGTCTATATCAATGGTTATAAGGTAGGATCTGTTTTGAACATCAGCTTGAATACAGACAATCTCAGAGAAATATTAGTTCGATTTTACGTGGAGAATGACTACAAAATTCCGAAAGACGCCACAGTAGTTATGCGAAGCGATGGTCTAGTCTCAGGAAAAGCAATCAGTATTGTATTTGATAAGCAATGTACAGGTCCAGATTGTGCAAAAACTGGAGATCACTTTGATGGTTCTGAAATTGGTATGATAGAATCTATGTTGGGTGGAAATACAGATGAGGTGAAAGAATATGCTTCTGTACTAGGGAGTGAATTTACAAATGCATTAAGTGAATTGGGGGCAGAAGGCGGAGAAGGAGCTATCAATAAAACATTGTTTGAGCTGCAGGCTACAATGGAAAATATGACAAAATTGACTGCCACCACAAATGATATTCTCTCTAAGTCTGCAAGAAGTTTGACAAAAACTATTGATAATATGAGTTCTATAACTGGTAATTTATCTGCTAATAATGAGCAAATAACTTCTATGTTGGAAAACTTTAATGCGATATCGACACAATTGAAAGATGCAAATGTTGGGAATACAGTGACATCTTCTACTGCGGCAATTGAATCTGCACAAAAAACTATTGAAAGTCTTCAAGGAACATTAAAAACGGCTGATCAGGCAATGAAGGATTTAGATGCGGTATTGACGAAAGCGAATTCAGGAGATGGGACCCTTGCACAATTGCTCAATGATAAAAAGCTATATGATAATCTTGAGATGACTACTAAAAACTTGTCATTGCTGTTGCAAGATTTTCGTTTGAACCCAAGTCGATATGTAAAAGTTTCTGTGTTTGGAGGGAAGAATAAAGACCCATATGTGAAACCAGAAAATGACCCTGCTTTTGATAAAAATTAATCAATAAGCCTAATAACATTCGTATGGATCTAAAACAACCTTTGGCTTTAAGTGATGAGTTTCGATCGGTTTTAGATCAATTAGAAAATACACGAGATAATTTATTTATAACAGGTAGAGCGGGGACGGGAAAGTCTACCCTTTTACAGTTATTCAGAAATACCACAAGAAAACGTATTGCCGTATTGGCTCCAACAGGAATTGCCGCTTTAAATGTTCGTGGCCAAACCCTGCACTCCTTCTTTGGCTTTCCACCAAAAATGATAAACAGATTTGATATTCAGAAGCGAAGAAACTTCAGAATGTACAAAAAAGTCGATGTTATAGTCATCGATGAAATATCAATGGTTCGTGCAGACATGATGGACAACATAGATATTTTCTTACGAATAAATAGAGATATAGATGCTCCGTTTGGTGGAGTCCAAATGGTGTTTTTTGGAGATTTATTTCAGCTTCCACCAGTCATTGCAAGCGATTTTGAAAAAAGGCATTTTGTTACTCATTATGAAAGCCCATATTTTTTCTCTTCTGAAATTCTGCAAGCCGACTTTGAATACACCATGATAGAATTACATCAGGTTTTCCGACAAGATGAGCGGAAGTTTATCAATCTTCTTGATAATATTAGACTCAATCATTTTGATTATGATGATATGGAAGAATTGAATGAGAGACATGTTGAGATTCCGGAAGATTCAGAGTACTATATCACTTTGACAAGTAGAAATAAAACAGCAGACGAAATTAATAATGAACAGATTAATAAACTGACAACAGAACCATTTAGTTATGCGGCCAATGTCAACGGTTCATTTAATCCAAGACTTTTCCCTACTGATCCAGTATTGCAATTAAAGGAAGGTAGTCAGGTTATGTTTCTTAAAAATGATATGCAAAAGCGATTTGTCAATGGTTCCATTGGAATAGTTCGGTCGTTATCTGCAAATAAAATAATCGTATCTGTGTTGGATGGGTATGAAGATACCAAGACATTTGAATTGGAAAAATGGGAATGGGAAATCATCCGATACAATAATGATCCTGCAAATCCACGAACTATAAAAACAGATGTTGTAGGAACATTCAAGCAATACCCTGTAAAACTAGCATGGGCCATCACGATCCATAAAAGTCAAGGGAAAACTTTTGATAAAGTCATCATTGATCTAGGATCTGGTGCATTTGAATATGGACAAACCTATGTAGCACTAAGTAGATGCAGAACATTTGATGGCATTATTTTAAAAAAACCGATATCTCCGAGAGATATTAAAGTAGACAACCGGGTAAGAGATTATTATGAAATGAAAAAGTATTATTCTTAAAATCCTGCAAAACTTGGATTTAATCTATCTTTAGCGTTAATATCAACAAGTAAAACCACATTATATGAAAAAATTACTACTGGGCTTATTCATAGCCACTACCCTATTTGCATCTTGCGGATCAGATTGCGAATTAACAGAATTAGATGAAATCATTCTCGGAGAATGGACTCTAAATGGATCTGATATCACATTCAATGCAGATGGTACAATGGATGATCCTGATAATGTTTTTGAAGCTGAAATCAATGGGGTGAGTCTTCAAGATAAAACTTACACATTGGATGGTAATTCGACTATTAATATTAAATCGTCTAGTGAGGATCCTCCGGCTTCTCTGTCCTTCTCTTATGAAGTAACAGAATATGATTGTGATGAAATAAAGATGACTGCATTTATCCTTACTTTGACCCTGAAACGTAAATAATAAAAAAAGAGCGGGATTTATTCCGCTCTTTTTTATAGAATAATATGTTTCATTTAGATCAAGTATCCATCTATTTCGCTTTTCTAGAACCAGCTTTTTCTTCTACGAGATCTTCGTCGAGTCGTTTTAATACCCAATACTCCCAATAAACCTCTGGTCAATTCTCTAGCTACCGTCCTACCTATTTGTCTGGTTGTAGTACTGTTATATACTTTTTCCAGTGTGCTCTTTTCTCTCCGTGAAGAACTTCTCCGCGCAGATTTATTTTGTTCTCTAAGTCTTTCTTGGGCTTCTATAGACTGAGCTTCCTCAATTTTTCCCGTAAGAATCTCATAAGCACTTTCGCGATCAATATCTTCATTGTATTTATCAACTAGATAGGACTCCTTGACAATTTTATTGATTTCTCTTGTTGTCAAAATATCCATTCTTGATTGAGGTGCTCTCAAATAGGTATGGGCCAAAGGTGTAGGCCTACCTTTGCTATCTAATGCAGAAACAATGGCTTCTCCAATCCCGAGCTCTGTCAATAATTGATCAATGGTGTAAAATTCTGTAATAGGATAATTTTGTGCAGCCAATTTGATAGCTTTTCTATCCTTTGCAGTAAATGCTCTGAGAGCATGTTGTATTTTCAATCCCAATTGACTCAGTACAATGTCTGGAATATCAGTTGGATTCTGTGTTACAAAAAATAATCCGACCCCTTTGGAACGAATAAGTTTTACAATCACTTCGATTTGATCCATTAGTGCGTCAGAAGCCTTATCAAATACCAAGTGGGCTTCATCTATAAAAATAGCCAATTTTGGACGATCCATATCTCCTTCTTCTGGGAAGATTGAATAGATTTCAGCTAAAATTTGAAGCATAAACGTTGAAAATAACTTTGGTTTATCTTGAATATCCGTCAACCTCAAGATGGAAATTATACCTTTTCCTTGCTCATCAATTCTGCATAAATCATCCACATCAAATGATCGCTCACCGAAAAAAGTTTCCGCTCCTTGTTGTTCAAGTTCTATGATTTTTCGCATTATTGTACCTACCGAGGATGTTGAAATTCGTCCATATTCTTCCTGTACAGCGGCTTTCCCCTCTCCAGTAATATACTGAAGCACTTTTTTCATATCCTTCAAATCAAGCAGTGCGAGCTGGTTGTCGTCGCAGTATTTGAAAACGACTGAGATTATTCCTTGTTGGGTATCATTCAATTCTAAAATTTTAGAAAATAAAATAGGCCCAAACTCAGAAACTGTTGCTCTTAATCGAGCTCCTTTTTCATCCGACAATGATAAAAACTCAATTGGAGAGTTATCTGGAATAAATGGAAAACCAATTTTATCATGACGTTCATCAATTTTTGGGTGTCCTTCAGAAGCAACTGCTATTCCACTCAAATCACCTTTTACATCCATCACTAAAGAAGGAACTCCTTTTGCAGATAATTGCTCCGCTAATATTTGTAATGTTTTGGTTTTACCAGTACCAGTAGCACCTGCAATCAAACCATGTCTATTCAACGTTTCCAGCGGAATACGAATGAAATTTTCGGTCAACACCTCATCTCCCAATTGTGCAGCACCTAAAATGATAGATTCACCATCAAAGGAATATCCTTCTGCTATTTCTTGAATAAACTTTTCTTTTAACTCACCCATATATTTGTATTATGAAGTGTAAAAATACAATTTAAGAACTAAACTTAGAAGATACAATCAAATCCTTCCCTCCAGCACTGTAGTCATAAAACCCTTCACCAGATTTTCGACCAAGTTTATTGGCTGTAACCATGTTCACCAATAAAGGACATGGAGCATATTTTGGATTGCCAAATCCATCATACAATACATTCAAGATGGATAAACATACGTCTAGACCAATGAAGTCAGCCAATTGTAATGGCCCCATTGGATGAGCCATACCCAATTTCATTACGGTATCGATTTCTTCAACTCCAGCTACATGTTCATATAAAGAATAAATCGCTTCATTTATCATGGGCATCAATATTCTGTTTGCAATAAAACCTGGATAATCATTTACTTCTGTAGGGACTTTTCCAATTTGTTTAGACAATTTCATAATCGTGTCACACACTTCATTGGAAGTTGCAAAACCTCTTATGACCTCTATCAACTTCATAATGGGAACTGGATTCATAAAGTGCATTCCGATTACTTTGTCAGGTCTATTGGTAACGGAAGCAATTTTTGTAATACTAATACTCGATGTATTGGTAGCTAGTATACATGAATCAGGAGCAAACTCATCCATTTGCTTAAATATTTTCAACTTAAGATCTACATTCTCTGTAGCTGCTTCTACGATTAAGTCTGCAGATTTTACTCCCTTTTCTACAGAAGAAACACAAACAATATTTGCTATTGTATCCTGTTTCTTAGATTCAGTGATTTTTTCCTTTGCCACCATCCTAGATAGATTCTTATCTATGGATGCCATAGCCTTTTGAAGTACTTCTTCAGATAAATCGATCAGATGCACTTTATAATCATTCATTGCAAAGACATGGGCGATGCCATTGCCCATAGTTCCCGCCCCAATTACAGATATATTGTTCATGTTTATTATTTGTTTATAAGAATGCTCAAAAATAATCAATTATGGAGTCGTTTGGCTAAAATTGGCAATTGAAAATGAAATATTTTCTTTCCACTTACAAATCTATATATACATAATGCATATGATAAATTTTCATTCTATTTGGTGAAGTATATATGATCTTAAGGAAACTTAATGTGCTATTTACATATTAAAATAAATTTTAATATATTTGTATTTTCAAAACGGTCTCAAAATGAAACAATTAGTTCAAATTATTATCCTAATGATTTGTTTTTTGCAATCCAATGCACAAAACTCCTCCACAACTTATTTTGATAATGATGACATCATACAGGTAGAACTTTCCAATAACTCAGATTATTATTATTTGCACACGATAAAAAAAGGACACAGTATCTATGCATTGTCTAAAATTTTTGGTGTCTCAGTTGATAATTTGATGAGATTGAATGCGATTAGAGATGTATCCTCATTAAAAATTGGACAAAAGATTAAAATCCCAATTCAAGATAGCTATTTATTTAAGGGCACAAATCTTCGTGGTTTGAAATATGGACATTATGTTCCTGTATATTATCAAACTAAACCAAAGGATAATCTATTCAGAATTTCTAGAATATATTTTAAACAGCCTACGGAAGATTTAGTAAAAAGGAATAATCTAAAGGATAATCATTTAAGTCTTGGTCAATCTATACTAGTGGGATGGTTTCCAATAGATAGCGCTATTCCAAGAAAAGAAGTTGAACAAAGAGAAGAAATTGAAGAAGATTTGGAAATAGCTGTTGTGGAGACGGAGGAAGATGAATCACAAGATGTACGCATAGAATATAATCAGGATGTAACCTCTGAACTATTGGAATCTGATGTCATGAATGGTGTGGACAGTACTGAAAAATCATTAATTCCATCTAATTTTAACATGGACTTGTTGGGTAAATTGAAATACTCCGAATCAATGAAGGAAATTAGAAAGTATGAAGTAGCAAACTGGGATAAGACGATTCAGGACAATGGATCTATCTATGTATTGCATAAAAGTGCCATTATTGATTCTTATATTGAACTCTATAATCCGATCTTAAGAAGAACATTAAAAGCAAAGGTAATAGGTAGAATTCCCTACGGAGCGTATACTAAAGATGTTACATTGGTTCTTTCGCCACGCACAGCCAAACAATTGGGAGCAGAGGATAGAAGATTTAAAGTAGAAGTCAAGGCCCTTATATATCACTTTGAATAAGGGAAATCAAAATCATAGACATAAAAAAAAGGAGTAATGAATTTCACTACTCCTTTTTTTATCTTAAGTATTAAGCTTACGCTGATTTCAACGCAGGCTGACTGGTTTCGACAAATTTCTTTCCTTCCCACTTTCCTAACCATTCACAATCTTTTCCTAAGGATTTATAAGATAAGAATCTATTGACGGCATCAGTTTTATCCTTCCGTTTAATAGTGATACTGTTGTGTCCACCATTTCTGATATTGAAGTAATAAATTCCTTGTCCGTAGTCAAATTTCTTTGCCATAAAATATATATTTAATTATTTGATCCGAATTTCTTCAATCGGTATGCAGCATCAAGAACTTCGTTTCTTCTTTGTACTGAAGGCTTGATGAAATGCTTTCTAGCTCTTAACTGTTTAACGATACCAACGTTTCTATGTTTTCTTTTGTATCTCTTTAAAGCTCGGTCTATCGATTCTTCTTCTTTTACATTGATTATAATCATATATGTATTTTAACGCGTTATTATTCATTTTTAGTTCCAATTGAGACATTTAAATTTACGTAAATGCTTAATTTTTAGCACTTCCGAGCATAAATACCCCAATTAAGCCTGCAAAGGTACATAATATTGTCCACATTATTAAGGATTCTCCCATCATATATTCATTAGGCATGCAATTGACTTCCGAAAGGATTTTGTAATTATCAGGATTGAGATTGCCAAAATTTGTCAGATCTAATACTTCTATTCGCTCACCACTATCTTTATCCAGAATCATGGACACATTTCTCCAGGGCCAAACCTTATTTAATGCTCCAATTATAAATCCCGTTAAAAGTGCAAGGCATAAATCTTTGTACTTGGTAAATAACCAACTTAGTATTCTTGAAAAACCTAATAATCCAGTCAAACATCCTGCTGCAAAAATACCGATAATTGCTAAACTAGCCGGATCAAACGTGCGCAGTACATCCTTTAATGTAGGAATGATAATCGTATACATTCCCATTAATAATAGAATGAAACTCCCTGAGATTCCTGGCAGTAAAAGTGCAGAAATAGCCAATGTTCCAGATATGAAAATGTATAATGGGTGTGTACTCCCTTCAGCTGGTGACAAAATTGTGATGCCGTATGCGATAAGAACACCTATGACAAATGCCAGGATTAATTGTACATTCCAATTTTCGATTTGCCGGGCAATGACTACAGCAGAAGCCAATATTAGGCCAAAGAAAAAGCCCCAAAGTGGCTCGGGATAGTGTTCAAGTAAATAGGAGACACCAAATATTCCAATTACAATTCCTACTACCATTCCAGCAATAAGTCTTACTAAAAAATCACCATCGATCGCCTCCCAGAATCCTTTGAACCCATGGGTTTGAAATCCTTTTAATGCTTCAGGTCCAAATGCTTTTATTGAATTAATAAGCTGTTCATATATTCCTGTAATGAACGCTATAGTTCCTCCAGAAACACCAGGTATTACCTCAGCAATACCCATAGCCATGCCTTTAAGCATCAGCCCTACATTGATTTTCCCCATATTTATTTTCTTGCTGTTTTTATTTCATCTATCACATTAGTGATGTTGTGATACACTTTTCTATCCTTTGAATGAAACTTTTCAATTGTCATCCATTCTGTCCGTTCAATATCTTCTTCGGTCTGTGGATGCAACTTCTGTTTTTTACTGAACATCAAATACCAGTGTGTCAATTTAATGCACCTCTTGTTATTTTTATTTCGATATGTATGAAGCGTAACAATTAATTTTTTATCCAATTGAACAAACTTAATCCCAGTTTCTTCAATAACCTCTCTTCTTGCGGCATCTCTTCTTGTTTCGCGAGATTCAATTTTACCTTTAGGCAAATCCCAATGGCCTCTTCGATAAATAAAAAGAATTTGATTTCTCTCATTAAGTACAACACCACCAGCAGCTTCCACTATTTTAAATAATCCTTCAAAGTCCGAAATTAATTTAACGACATCATGGAAATGGATAACAATGGTATGGTATCTATCTGTTTTTTCACACATGTCAATAAAACTCAACAGATGACTTCTATTTCCAGTATACCTAGCTATCATCTGCTCTTTTCCTTCAATATTTTCTGGATTTAAAATATTATTAGAAGGAAGTAACAGTATTTTGGTGTCATTTATATAGATTTTGTACATTTGCCGACCCTTTATTAAATATTCGTGTAGTGAAAGATTTTGAAAAAATTATTGCTCAAAAGTTGTTGCAAATAAACGCAATTAAACTAAGTCCACAAAACCCATTTACATGGGCATCTGGCATTAAATCGCCTATTTATTGCGATAATAGAATTACACTTTCTTATCCAGATATCCGAAATGAAATAAAAGCTGGCTTTGCCGCACTTTCAGAATCTTTTTCAGAATTTAATCATATTTCTGGTGTTGCTACTGCTGGTATCGCTCATGGAGCACTTCTTGCGGATTACCTTAATTTGCCTTTTTCATATGTTCGGTCTTCTGCAAAAAAGCATGGTCGACAAAATAAAATTGAGGGAGAAATTAAGGAAGGAAGTAAGATTTTGGTTATTGAAGATTTAATTTCCACTGGAGGCAGTAGCATTCTAGCCGTAGATGATTTACGAGAAAATGGATATGAAGTTGTGGGGGTGATGGCCATATTTACGTACGAATTCCAAAACGCAGTTGATAATTTTAAGAATTCCAACTGTTCTTTTAAAACATTGAGTAACTACTCTACCTTATTAAAAGAGGCTGCAGATGCAAATTATATTTCTGATGAAGATGTATCTGCTCTTACTGATTGGAGTAAAGATCCGAAAGGTTGGTTTGATCGACAATTTTAAACTTTCAGCATACTAAATTTAAAAACTAGAAAATATATATTTCTACATATGACAACTATACCAAAGCAATCTGAAGAATTTTTAAAGTCATATTTAAGTAACCCCTCTCCCACGGGCTTTGAATCAGAAGGGCAAAAATTATGGTTAGATTATATAAAACCATTTGTGGATGAATGTCATATTGATAATTATGGTACAGCGTATGGTATCATAAATCCAGGGAAAGACTATAAAGTTGTGATCGAAGGGCATGCGGATGAAATTTCATGGTTTGTAAATTATATTTCTGAAAAAGGATATATCAATGTAATTCGAAATGGTGGAACAGATCATTTAATCGCTCCTGGAAAGAGAGTGAATATCCATACTAAAGATGGAATGAAAAGAGGTGTTTTTGGCTGGCCTGCAATTCATACAAGAAAAGGAAAAGATGCTGCTGGTTTAGTTCCTAAACTTGAAAACATTTTTATTGATGTTGGAGCTAAAGACAAGAAAGAAGTACTTGAAATGGGAATTCATGTTGGCTGTGTGGTTACATATGACGATCCCATGGAAGTTTTGAATGATAAGTTTTACGTCGGAAGAGCATTAGATAATAGAGTCGGTGGATTTTGTATAGCCGAAGTGGCAAGACTGATAAATGAGAATAAAGATGAATTGCCTTATTCCTTATATATTGTTAATGCAGTCCAAGAAGAGATCGGTTTAAGAGGTGCAGAAATGATTGCAAATACCATTGAACCTGATGTTGCAATAATTACGGATGTCTGTCATGATACCAGTACTCCATTAGTGAAGGCACAAGTACAAGGTGATGTGAAAGCTGGATTAGGTCCATGTTTGACCTACGCTCCTGCAGTTCATACAAAGTTACTTAATCTCATTATTGACGTGGCAGAGCAAAATGAAATTCCTTTTCAACGATCCGCAAGCAGTAGATCCACAGGAACAGATACAGATGCATTTGCCTATTCAAATGGAGGAGTTCCCTCAGCCTTGATTTCTCTCCCATTGAGATATATGCATACTACAGTAGAAATGGCACATAAAGAAGATGTAATGAATGTAATTACAATGATCTATAAAACCTTGTTAAATATAGAAGGAGGACACGACTGGAAATATTTTAAAGTCTAATTTACGATCATTTATACTTCCGTAATCTTTCCATCCGCGCATTCAAATACTCGAGCTGGAAACTTTTGAATGAGCAAATGATCGTGGGTGGCAATTAAGATAGCCATCTTGTTCTTTTTGGCAATGGTGTACAACAAATTCATAATTTCTTCACTGGAAACTGGATCAAGATTACCTGTTGGTTCGTCGGCAATTATAAGAGTAGGATTATTTAAAATAGCTCTTGCGATTACAACTTTTTGTTGTTCACCGCCTGATAGTTGATGGACTTTTACGTCCTTTTTATGCATTAATTTAATTTCTTCCAATACTTGAAGAATTCGGTCCGCTCTTTGTTGAGGATCTTTCCATTCTGTAGCTTTTAATACATATTCAAGATTTTGATAAATGGTCCATCTCTCAAATAAATGGAATTTTTGAAAGACCATTCCAATTGCTCTTCTTAATTCAGGAATAGATTTCCGGTTTAGGGTATCCAATTCAAATGAAGCTATTTTTGCCTTACCTGACAGTAAAGGAATTGATCCATACAACGTTTTGAGAAAAGTAGTTTTGCCTGAACCAGATTTTCCAATCAGATAACACATTTCTGCTTTAGCCAAAGAAAAATCTACCTGACTAAGTATGGGTATATTATCTTGGCCAAATACACTATTTTTTATCTCTAAAACTAATGGAATACCGCTCATATCCTTAATTAAATGAAGGAGATTCTGGCATTTGTGCGATAACCGTATAAATGTCTCCCTTATTATTTAAAACGGTAGACCACAGACTATCCTTATCATCTTTGAACGCATAATTGGCATACATGTGATCAGTGATCCAAGTACCATGATTCAGTTCTTCTTCTAATTGACCACCTGACCATCCTGAATAACCCACGAAAAATTTAATATTCTCTGGCTTGATTAATTTCGAATTCACCAAAAACTTTAGTTTTTCAAAATCTCCGCCCCAATAAACACCTCTACAAACTTCATTGCTGTTGTCCAACAATTCACCTACGTTGTGGATGTAATGTATAGTATCCGTACCTACTGGGCCACCATAATAAACTTGGGCATCAAATTCGGGGAAATCAGCTATTAATTCTTCAATTTTCATCTCAATGGCCTTATTTAGGATAAACCCAACGGTCCCGTCGTCTCGATGCTCGCAAATCAAAATCACAGACCTTTTAAATGGGCTGTCAAGCATGAAGGGTTCAGCAATTAATAAAGATCCAGATGTTATGTTTGAAGTAATCATTGACAATTAAATTGATGATGTAGGAAACTTACGATCTACTTTTTTGAATAAACCTGACAACACTTTACCATTTCCACCAACTTCTATGGTTGAAGTGATTCCATCTTGTATCATGTTTTGCATAATATGAGTCCATTTTACAGGTCCAGTTAATTGAGCTATCAAATTGGCTTTGATTTGTTCAGGGTCTGATTCTGGTTTCGCAGTAACATTTTGATAAATAGGACAAGACGGAGAGTTGAATACCGTGGAGTCAATTGCAAGCGCTAATTCTTCTTGTGCAGGCGCCATCAATGGGCTGTGAAACGCTCCTCCTACCGGCAATATCAATGCTCTTCTTGCGCCCTGTTCTGTGCAATTTGCAACCGCTTTTTCGATGCCACTTTTAGTACCTGAAATGACAAGTTGACCAGGGCAGTTATAATTAGCCGCGACTACCACATCATCAATACTGGCACAAATTGCTTCTACCACTTCGTTGTCTAAGCCCAGTATTGCAGCCATAGTACCAGGAACTTGATTGCATGCTTTTTGCATTGCCTGTGCTCGCTGATAGACCAATTTTAAGCCATCCTCAAAGCTGACAGTGCCATTGGCTACTAATGCTGAAAACTCACCCAAAGAATGTCCAGCAACTGCATCAGGTTGATATCCACCTCCATTCTTTGCAAAACTTGCGAGTGCATGAACAAATAATGCAGGTTGTGTAATTTCCGTTTTCTTTAGTTCTTCTGCACTTCCCTCAAACATGATTTCACTCAACTTAAACCCTAGTATCGAATCTGCAGAATCAAAAACTGCCTTACTTGATTCGTCTTCTTGGTATAGGTCTTTCCCCATTCCTTCAAATTGTGCTCCTTGACCAGGAAAAATATATGCTATCATTCTAGTTATTTATCTGAGTTTACTTCCGATTAAGTTTAAAAATTCTGTTCTCGTTTCCACATTCTTAAATTCACCTGTAAATGCGGATGTAGTAGTGGCCGAATTTTGCTTCTGTACTCCGCGCATCATCATACACATATGCACCGCCTCTATTACTACGGCAACTCCATGTGGTTTTAGTGTTTCCTGTATCGCATTTACAATGTCATGTGTTAATCTTTCCTGCACTTGCAGTCTTCTTGCAAACGCATCCACAATTCTTGGTAATTTACTAAGGCCAACAATTTTACCATCTGGGATATAAGCAATATGAGCTTTACCATAAAATGGAAGCATGTGGTGTTCGCAGAGAGAGAATAATTCTATATCTTTTACAATAACCATCTCATTATAATCCTCTTCAAATAAAGCGGATTCGAGAATTTGTTTTGGATCTAAATCATATCCATGCGTCAGAAACTGAATTGCTTTTGAAGCTCGCTCAGGAGTTTTTAGTAGTCCATCTCTGGATTTATCCTCTCCAATCATATCCAGAATATCACCATATCGCTTTTTGATGTCGTTTGTCACCTTCTCATCATACTCCTCAATCTTTTTATAAGACATAGTCTATTATTTTTATGGAGATTACTCTCCTCTGTATTCTGCAAATATATTTTCGGTTTCATATAGCTTTACACTATACAATTTACAATTTTCAATCTTTGGTTCTAGTTGTTGCCATATTAAGATGGTCAAATTTTCAGAAGTAGGCTGAACATCTTTAATGAAATCCACATCCAAATTTAAATTTCTGTGATCCAATTTATCTGTGACTTCACGCTTCATCAAACTCCCTAGCTTTTTGGCATCAATTACAAAACCAGTTACAGGATCAGGACTTCCTTTTACGGTAACTTCTAATCTATAATTGTGACCGTGCCAATTTTTATTAGCGCATTTTCCAAAAAACTCAAAATTTTTATCCTCACTCCATTCATTAACCCACAACTTATGTGCAGCATTAAATCTTTCTACTCGAGTAATATATACTTGTGCCATTAATAGGAATTAATTATGATGCAAATTTAAGTAAATGATGTTTGTTTTCTTTCATTTAATCAATATGTTTTTAATTTTCCGTGAATAACAAACCCAACGACTCTTAAAGACATTTTTATTCGAAAAGTTCCAAGATTCATCATCCTTTTAATCACTTTTAGTAATCTTGCAGTGTTGAATAGTTGCTTTATTCTTTAATTCAGAGAAATAAGTGAATAGATACGTACTTAAATACAATTTAATATACTGACCAGATCTGCGGATTTAAATCAAATGAAACTATGTTTAGAACTCTAATCATTATTTGTTTTATAAGTATTTTTACTTGTTCATCTTTTGGCCAAAAGGGAAAGGAAAATTTCTTAAATGTAGGCATAACCAACTTATGCTTTGGGTATGGTGTAGAGTTTCCATTTGCTGATTTATCAGATAGATTTGGACGTAATTTAAAGTTTACACTGGGAGCGGAACGAATTACAAAGTCTAATTGGATTTTTGGACTCGAGTTTTCTTACATGTTTGGAGATACTGTAAAAGAGGACGTGCTAGCACATTTGCGATTATCAAATAATGAGATTCTAGGCGCAGATAATGGTTATGCCGATTCGTTTACAAGAGAAAGAGGTGTATTTGTAGGTGCTAATTTCGGAAAATTGATTCCATTCAAAGCAAATTCTCGATCTGGACTTAGAATTACCTGTGCAGCTGGATTATTATCTCATTATGTAAGAGTCCAAGATGAAGCTGGTAGTTTGCCACAAATTGAAGGAGATTATTTGAAGGGGTATGATCGTCTCACAAGAGGATTGGCATTGAGGCAATTTGTCGGCTATCAACACATTGCAGAAGATAAGCGCGTGAATTTTTATATAGGATTAGAATTTACTCAAGGTTTTACAAAGAGTGTTCGAGATGTAAATTTTGATACCGGACTTGCAACAAACAAATCAACACGATTTGATGGGCTCATTGGTATAAAAGCTGCATGGATATTACCATTTTTTGATGATTTTGTAGATGAAGAAGTCTTTTATTAATCCAATGATCGCCTATTTATATACTGGATTCATTTTTTTCTATAGTTTGATTGTCCATAGTTTGTCGTTTTTTAATGATAAAGCAAAAGATAGAGTCAACGGGGTAAAAAGGACAAAAGTAGAATATAAAAATATTGACTTTAAGGAGGACTCTAAAACAATTCTCATTCACTGTGCCTCACAAGGAGAACATGAACAGGCAATTCCAATTATACGGTGGATTCTTGCGAATAGTTCTTGGAATATTCTTCTTTCTTTCTTCTCACCTTCAGGATATAATTATGCTGATTATACCAAGGAATCCCGAATAACTAAAGCGTATTTACCTTTCGATTTACCAGCAGAAATGAATGCATTTGTAGATGCTTATCAACCGTCATTGGTTATCATAATCAAGAATGAATGGTGGTGGAATTTATTAGCTTGTTTAAATAAAAAAGGAATTTCAGCATTTCTTGTATCTGCTACAATTAGAAAAAATCACTATTTCATACGATTGCCTCTTTCATTTTTTAAAGATAGATTAGCTGCTTTTAATAAAATTTTTGTCACAAATCATGCTTCCAAAGAATCCTTAACCTGTGTATATAAAAATGAGATACTTGTTAGTGGAGATACCCGTTTAGATCAAGTTACATATATCAAGCAAAATTTATCTGAGATCGGTTGTAAATTCACTTTTAACAAAACGACTACAATTGTATATGGAAGTGTGTGGCAAAGTGACCTAAAAATAGTAAAGCGTATTGTGCGACACTACCCTAGTGCCAATCATCTTATCTACCCGCATAAGCTAAATGAATCCAATGTTTTGAAGTTACAGGAAGCACTAGAAAATTCGAAATTGATATCATCGATAACTGAACATTCATCCGGAATTTCAATTGTAACCGCAATGGGGGAATTAAAATCAGCATACAATTATGCGGATCTCGCATATATTGGTGGAGGTTTTGGAGCAGGAATTCATAATGTTTTGGAAGCTGCAGTGTATGGAATTCCGACCTTTTTTGGGTCTAATTACAAAAAAGCAGCAGAGGCAAAAGAATTAATTGATATGAAATGTGCATTTTCTCTATCGGAGAAAAAGGATAGTGAACTACTATTTACCATATTACAACAAGAAAAAGCGCTGAAAGAAATAGAAAAGAAACTAAAGTCTTATTTTTCGCCCAAGAATTCTCCATTGTCAATAATCAGTAAGGAATTAGTCAAAAAAATTGATGTGCATGTTTGAAAAATTTGAGGAAGTAAGTTTGCAAAATATATTAGTAGTTGGAGATATCATATTAGACAAATATATCGATGGAAATACTTCTAGGATATCTCCTGAAGCACCCGTTCCTATAGTTCATAAACAAAGTGAATCTTATGTATTGGGAGGTGCAGCAAATGTGGCCCATAACTTGATCTCCATGGGCGCTCAATCCACCTTAATAGGTATATTAGGCAAGGATGAAAATGGTGACAAGTCTCAAGAATTAATAAAGCGGAATTTAAGCAATATAGATGGTTTGTTATTTCTGAATAGAACGACAACTACAAAAACACGAATCGTATCTAAGGGGCAACAATTATTAAGAATTGATGACGAAAATGATACAGGAATCTCATCAGAGGAAGAAAAAGAACTTCTGGAAATAGTTAGAAATGTACTTTCAAAAAGTGAATTTACAGGAATGATCTTGCAAGATTACAATAAAGGATTATTCACAAAAAGTTTTATACACAAGGTGATCAATTTGGCCCAACAAAAGTCTATTCCGATTTTTGTAGACCCCAAACACAAAAATTTTTGGAATTTTAAAGGAGCTACTATTTTTAAACCGAATTATTCTGAAATAGTAAAAGCGAATAAGGAGGAAGACTATAAAAGTTTACAGGATTTATTGCAGAACAGTTTTTCAAAATTAAATTGCGATATATTATTTTGCACCCTTGCGGAGGATGGTATTTCTTATGTGACAAATGATAAACTAGTCATTACTCCCACAGAAAAGATAGATGTAGTGGATGTTAGTGGAGCAGGAGATTCTGCACTGTCCATAATAACTTTGGCATATTTGTTAGGTTATGATTTGGACACTGTTTCAAAATTAGCAAATTTGTGCGGTAAAGTAGTTTGTATGAAAACAGGTGTTAGCACCATTACATTAAAAGAATTAAAAAAGGCTTTCAAAAGTGTTTAACGAGACATTGGCGACTGAAATCTCATAGAGATGTTCTCAGAGACAATTAGTTTAGAAAAGAATTTATATTTTAGCGTTTTGAATAGCCACTTTAAAGGATTTAATAACGACTTAATTATTTAAAACAATTATTATGAGAAAAAATTTTACTCAATTATTTTTGGGGTTAGCCCTAATGGTTGGATTCACTACAATGAGTTTTGCTCAATGTGAAATACCACCTCCTCCAGGGTCTATATATAATTTTCAATTTGATGGAGGCCTAGATGGGTGGAGATCTTTGGATGCAGCTGGTAGTGATACTGATTTTGGCTGGACATATAGTGAGACTGGAGATATAAGTATGGGTGCCTACGGTCCTGAAGTTGGGACTACAATTATATCTGAGTCACAATGTAACGGAGCTATGGTTATGGATTCAGATTTCTTAGATAACAATGGTGTTCAAGGAGATTTCGGTTTAGGAGATTGTCCTGCTGTTTGTAATGGATATTTAGTATCTCCAGAAATGGATTTATCTGCACATCCTGCTGTGGAGTTATTGTATACTCAGGCTGTTAGACAATTTGATAGTGAATTTTACATCTATGTATCCATTGATGGTGGATTAACCAATGTCGATACAATTCAAATTAATCAAAGTCTCGTAACAAATGCTACACTTACCAATGAAACTGTAAATATTCCATTGTGTGCTGCAGGAGGAAACGACAAAGTTGTAATTACTTTCCATTATGTTGGAGATTACTACTTCTGGGCTCTTGATGATATTTCTGTATTGGAAGCAACAACAGATGTTGATATGAGAGTAAATAACAATTTCTATTCTAAAATTGGAAATTATGCAGTTCCTAGAAACATGACACATACAGTTCCAATTTTAGCAGATATTGAAAACCTTAAAGCGTTTTCAAATCCAGCATCTACATTAAATTTCAGAGCTAGAAATTCTGCGGGAGATGTGATTTTCTCTTCATCAAGAAACTATGGCGAGGTTCCTGGTTGTAGTACAGATGAAAATAAACTATTTGATGATCAGTTTGCTGTACCTTCAGAAATGGGAGATTACACAATCGAATTTGAAATGGATGCTGAGGGAGATGTAAATCCTGATAATGATTTGATTACCGCTCCATTCAAAGTTACTGGAAATGAATTTAGAAAGTTACCTACGCAAGAAGAATTTGGTTCAGAATACTTATCTGGAGTGCGTTATGGAGGTAGTTTCATTTCATGGGGTGCATATTTTTACATTCCTCAAAATGATGCTGAGCAGGCGATTGAATCAGTAAGTTTAGGTATTATTACTAGTGCAGGTGAAACACCGAATGCCGGTATTATAAATGTAGGAGTTTACGAATGGGTTGATTTTGATATGAATGGTGAAGTTAATATGAATGAAAGAATTTTATTAGGTGAAACTGACATTTTGGTAGAGCCAAATAGCCCTGAATTTTTACAGTGGACTGTTACACCTTTAGATGCTAATGGAGAAAAAATTGTTCCAGCGGCAGGTGCTGAAATTTTAGTATTAGCACACACTAACCCATTTAATGGGGTTACTAACTATTTCTTCAATGCAGTTCCTGATGTTGGGTTTGAGCAGTTCTCTAATGGAGCAACAAACCTTGCACATGACCAAGCTACATTGAAAGGTGGAAGTGGATCATTTGCTTCTACTGATGCTGCTTCTCATGATGACAGACACACAACTAGAGAATTCTTCAGTGTTGATGGATTCTATGTATTTGATGTAGCTATGGAATTAACTCCACTAGACGTAAGTACTGAAGAAATTAATGAAGATTTAGGTGTTCAGATTTTCCCTTCACCTGCGTCAACGCAAGTGAATATTGACTTGAATTTAGCTGAATTATCAAAAGATGTATCTATTGAATTGATGGATGTTGCTGGTAATAAAATTGGACAATATAACTACAAGAACATCAAAAAAGACAGATTGACTTTGGATGTTTCTGAATTGACAGGTGGAATGTATCTTATAAATGTAAGAACAGAAGCTGGTATGACTTCAAAGAAAATATCAGTAATTCACTAAGTAAAATATAGATTCCTTAGTTGGAATTTTGATAAAGGCTACTGCAATTTCTTGCAGTAGCCTTTATTTTTTATTGCACGAATATTTGTACAATGCAAAATTTATTTTTGTCAGTTAACATTTTAACTTAGTTTTGTGCTTATGGCAAATAATTGGAAAGACAAGGGGCAGAAGTTTGTTTATGGTATTATCAACCCCTTCATCAACTTATTGATCAAAATTGGAATTACACCAAATATGATCACTTTTGTAGGACTCATTATGAATGTTTTAGCTTCTATTGTACTCATCTATGGAGCTGAGAAAGGCGAACGAATGGACCATAGGTATGTTGGTTTAGCTGGGTTTATTATATTGCTTGGAGGGTTAATGGATATGGTGGATGGTCGACTTGCAAGAGTAGGAAACATGTCTTCAGATTATGGTGCTTTATTTGATTCTGTGCTAGATAGGTATAGTGAAATGGTTATGTTTTTAGGAATTTGTTATTATTTGGTTTCTTATGACTATTTCTTGAGTTCCTTATTTGCATTTATTGCTATGATTGGAAGTGTTATGGTAAGTTATACACGCGCTAGAGCAGAGGGACTAGGTGTAAATGCAAGTGTAGGAATAATGCAGCGCCCAGAGCGGATTCTACTAATTGGGATTTCCGCATTGGCATGTGGAATATTTAGTAATATGTACGGAGGTGACTTTAAAAGGGACTTAGATGGTCTACCCTTTCCTCTATTCGAAACAATCACTATCTTTACATTGCCTATTTTTATTTTAGCGATAATGGCAAATGTAACTGCAATTAGAAGATTATTACACGCACGTAACACAATATTAAAACCATAATCATGTACCTGCCTCCAAAAGATAAAAAAAACGATTATACTATTCGAGGATTGCACGGTTTACCTGAAAACTACCCTATCCCAGAAGTGTGTGACATGCTCTTTTACATACAAAGAAATCAAAACCCGAATACAGTAATTTATCAAATTGTCAAGGATCATGATGATAAATTTATTTCTTCAAATCCAATCTATGTTTTTTGGAGGCAATACGATAATAAAGGAAAAGACAAACCACTCAATTACATTCAAAGGAAACTCGCCTACGGGTATGAATATGACATCATTGCTAAAGACACAATTCAAATGAATATTGTCTCCTATCCAGAATTTACAATTTATGTAACAAAAAATGATAATCAAATCTATAGGGCCGTATGTAAAATAAGCAATATGTGGGCAGAGCTTTCAAATGTTTATGTATTTGTAGACGAACAAGGTGCCTTCCCTGTAGTCAAATATCTTGAATTGTATGGTAATCAAATTGATAATGGACTTCCATGTTATGAGAAAATTGATATTTAAGAGTTAAAGTATTGTAAGTTTCAATTTGGTGCCGAAAGAAATTCCGCTAAAATCATTTTCAAAATCTATACTTTCAATAATAGAAAGTTAAATAGTTATCTATTATTAATGATTCCGTCTTTTTAGCGGCAATCAAAACAATTGTTCCTAGTCTATTCTTAATAGAATCTAATTCGGGTGATTCAGAAGTAGACTAACTTTCAAAAACAAGAAGATTGAAACTCAAAAAGAGTAAAAAGAAGCGTGGCATGGACTGGCTTTTAAGAAGTGGGAGTGGCTATGCGTGCTGCATTTGTAATTCTACGTTTAACCAAATTTATATGTGTTCAATTCCAGATGTATAATGTCAATAACTATACAGCAATATTTACTTATGGAGTTCCTCTGCTAACAACTGAGATTACGCTATGTATCAGTTTGTTTTTTATATTATTTCTGATGATTCCTGTTTTTTTTTCTTTGCCAAAAGCCTTTGTTTATATACTCTTATTTGATTGTCGTAAATCATAGCTGAATTGACGCCATTACTTATAAGCGCTTTCATGGTAATGTCTGCCCGCTTGCTGACCTTTGGTTTTGAGTAAGGCTTTCCAGATTGATGAGGAAATGGTGCTATTCCAATTTGTGCAGCAAATTTCCTTGGGTTAGTAAATTTTTTGAAGTTCTCTGTTTTTATGGTTACTAATGTTAGTGCGTCATTCCTATCCAGTCTAATAGTGCACCTTCATTATTTTTCAAGTTACTAACATTAAATTGATAAATTGACAAAAGAAACAAGAAGCAAAAAGAAAAGTTATACATAGTAATAATAATGTTTACATTTATTAAAAAATGCTAATCTAAAGGCCAGTCTAG
>JARGNR010000176.1 GCA_029212405.1 Saprospiraceae bacterium | reverse complement strand
TAAAAGTCTTTCAATGAATTGGTGTAAACACAATAGTCCACATCCATATTCCAGAAGTCAATATGTTGCAATTCTTTAGCTCCATTGGGAACCAACATCATTGAACGTTTTCCATCTATGAAATGTCTTTCATCCTGCTCGTAACGGTTGTCTAAACTCGTGTCGAAATAAAATAAATAGTCGTAGACAAAGTCCACATAATTCTTCTTGTCAATTACCTCATTAGATACGCTTTGCAAAACAAATTGATCATAAGAACCACCAATGGCATCCTGAAATTCCACTCCATTCAAGGGAATTGAATTTAGGGTAGGCATGACGTTAAACTGTCCATCAATAAACACCCATTTTTGCAGGTCATCCAAGTAGACCTCTGTGGCTACATGGCCTGGCGGACTCTTTCTGTTTTCAGCATCATGAGTTTTTAGATATACGGTTCTTGCTTTATATCCCAAAGCACTAAGTTGATCTCTTAACACAATGGCATAGGCAAAACAGGGAAATTCAAGCCCTTCATCTGCTTCATTAAGAATCGTAATGGCATCATTTTTTGATGGTGAATTATTTCCGTTGTGATTCCAACGACTATTGGTCCAATCTAACACCGCAAGTACGACTTCTGAGTCACTCATTGCATCAGTAATAAAATCCAAAGGGTATGCTGCCTTAAGATCATCCAGGTAGGCACTGGTTTCAGTTTGATATTTTATATTTATTTCTGAGTTGCGATTTTTATCAAACTCTAATTGCTTAGTTTGAAATGGGATGCCTTGAATAATCGTATGCGCATAAGTGCTTTCATCCATCTTAACATAAAAGCTTGTTGAGGTATTTACTTCTATATCAAATTCAATACTATCCATATCCGTCCTAAATTTAAATGATTCTGTAGGCTGGTAACAAACTACAGTTAAGGTGTCGTGTTCTACTTGTGGCGCAATGCTCCATCTTCCACGATACCAATCATCACCTATTCGATATTCGGTATAATCTGATTTTGCCTGTATAACGGGACTATTATTATACGTTACTTTCTTTGAGGTAGAACAGGCACTCAAAGCGAATAATAACAATAAAATTAATGGATGTGATTTCATTGGTGGGTTTGATTTATATGGTTTATAACGCTTTGAAAATACTTGTTGTACTATCAAAGGAAGAAATATTTCGTGACGGTTTTTATAGGTTAGATGCAATGGTTTATATAATCGCATCACTAGTTTAATCTACAATTTAGTCCTTGACTTTTTTAGTTTTTATGCACTGGAATATGCCCTTATATCACGTTTTATGTGCTGGACTTATTGTTCAAGTAGTCAGATTTACTTCCATCCCAATAGCAATGTGTACATCTGCCATTATTGAAATTATGTTCACAGTTTTGATATCCATATATTTTATGAGCACATTCTGGACAAAGACCAATCATATCTAATTTTACCTTAAAAAAATGACTCCCGCATTCATCACAGACGCAAGTTGAATTCGGAACATCCATTTTCAAAGACTCATCAATTTCGTTTGGCCATAAATAATTTTCATCATCTTTAAAAGAAACACCTAATTCAACTGTTGTTATTTTATCGTATTCGATGTATAATGTTAGCCAGAATTCTTGATTGAATAAGGTGCTAAATGAATCATGTGTTTCTAACTCCCATTGTGGAATTTTGGTTTTGAAGACGTTATCCGTTATGTGTTTGACTGTTCTAGAAATGATTTTTTGCCCATTAAAGCTGACTTCTGGATTAGATGTTTTGATGTAGCCTAATTTATTTCCCTCATCTAGATAAAAAGTAAGCGTTAGATTTTCTCTATTATAGATCAAATAATATTCGTGCGATTCGCCAATCCCATTCTTTTTTTCACTTGGATCT
This sequence comes from Saprospiraceae bacterium, assembly GCA_029212405.1. GTDB lineage: Bacteria > Bacteroidota > Bacteroidia > Chitinophagales > Saprospiraceae > CAJXUU01. Next base: position 5,315 of record JARGNR010000176.1, on the reverse strand, counting down.
CCAAGTATTTGTTTTACTTGGTTTGACTTCATTCCAAATTTTAATCTGCCGATTCCATGTTTGAGATTAATTTTCATGTACCAGTTTTATCATCTGTTTGTATGTAATAATAGCCTATCAATGAGTGTTTTAAATTTATATCATTTCTTTCTAATGTCATTTTCTTTATTTTTCAACTCCCCAAGCCAATTAATCTATCCCGATTATTTCTGCAATAGCATACTGATAGCAAATCCGCCCCCTTCTTTCATCAAAATCTCTAAAGATGTATTTTTAGACACCTCAATTTGTTCTATTTCTATGGAGGTAGGATTTGACCGATAATGACTGTTGTCCTTGTCTCGATAAATGGTGGTGAGATAGGACTTGTCCTTTTCCAAAAAGTCAAAATTTAAAGTGAAGCTTCTTTGCTTTTCATCGGAAATTCCGCCTACAAACCAATTTCCTGTCCCTTTTTCCTCTCTTGCGATGACAACAAAATCTCCAATTTCCCCATCCAAGACTTTGCTTTGTTCCCAATCCACTCCAACATCTCTGATAAATTGAAATGCAGGTTGGTTTTCATAATTTTGAGGTAAATCACATGCCATTTGAATCGGACTGTAAATCACTACGTAAAGCGCCAATTGATGGGCCAAGGTGGTATTGATTTGGTTTTTTTCTTTTGTGGGGAGTAAGATGTCAAAAACACCAGGAGTAAAGTCGATAGGGCCGGCAAGCATTCTGGTAAATGCTACTATGGCCAGGTGTTCTGGTGGATTACCCCCATCGGGAGCCCATGCATTAAATTCCTGACCTCTTAATCCCTCACGAGATATCGTATTTGGGTAAGTTCTTCTTAGTCCCGTTGCTTTGATGGGTTCGTGGGCGTTCACTGCCACCTGATATTTTGCTGCTTTCTCTACTGCTTTTTGGTAGTGGTTCACCATCCATTGACCGTGGTGATATTCTCCCTTGGGTATGATTTTGCCCACATATCCAGATTTGACGGAATGTATCCCATGTTTTGCCATTAATTGATAAGCCGTATCTAATTGCTTTTCGTAGGTTCTTGGTGCAGCCGAAGTCTCATGATGCATAATGATTTCAACTCCTTTTTCCTTACTATATCGAATCACCTCATCAAAATCATAATCCGAATACGGAGTCACAAAATCAAAAACACCCTCCCGATCTTCAAAACCTATCCATCTTTCCCAACCTGTATTCCATCCTTCTACCAAAAGTCCTGAAATGTTGTTCTTTGAAGCAAAATCGATATATCGTTTCGTATTTTCTGTAGTAGCACTATGCCTGCCATGGGCCTTTCCAGTATCCACCCATTGACCCGTCTTTTCATCCATGGTCATGCCGTAATCCCAAGAACCTACATCGATGTGCATTTCCCACCATATTCCCATATATTTCATAGGGCTAAACCAACTGACATCTCCGATTTTGTTCGGCTCATTAAGATTGACAATTAAGTTAGAAGCAATGAGATCTTTCGCTTCATCAGCAATTTGAACCGCTCTCCATGGAGTCTTAAAAGGAAGTGCTCGTTTTACCTTGTAGCCCAATCGGTCAGATCCTACCAGTTGACTGGTCAATCGCAAATTCACAGTATCTACCAGTAATGTCATGCTGGCATAATCCAGCAAAGCGGCTTCATGAATGCTCAGATGAATTCCTTCTTGGGTTTTCATAGTCACCGGAGTATGCACTGCATTATGAAATATGGAGGTATGTCCCAATCCAGCAGCATTTTCATGTTCCAAAGCCTTAATTTCTGAGACTTTTGTTGTGCTGTACAGGTGTTCATAACTATCCCAATCTGCGGGTATCCACCAAGTGGTATGGTTTCCCGTTAGATTGAATTCTGTATTTTCTTCCATAATGATCACGCTGTCTACTCCTTCTTGGGCCAAAAATTCATACCTGAATCCGATTCCATCATCATATGCACGAAAGTAAAGCGCCATTCTTCGATTAGGAATGTTCACTTCTTCTAATTCTACCACCAATTCATTATATGCGTTGACAACTTCTCGTTGTTCTCCCCATGGCATTTCCCACGTTTCATTAATTGAAGTACTATTCGATGATACGACCTTCAAATTACTTTTTAGAGCGGGTTGATTCTTAAAATTAAAACTGAGGAACGATGTATCAATTACGGTAGTTTCATCATGATAAACCAAGTAGTAGGGGAGGCCCTCTTCCGAAAGTTCAAATTGAATGGTATTGGTGTAATTGGGTGATTGGATACGCACTTTAGTTGCCGAATTCTGACAGCTTGCTAGGGTTAAAAGTAGTGCTGAAAGTATTGGTAAGCTGCTTTTCATTTTCTCAATTTTTTTAATCTTGGTTTTTATACACAACCATTAAAATATATAGTGTTTTTTGTTGATTGGCCAGAGAAGGTTGAAATGGATAATCATCAATTTGTAGAAAATCACTTTCAATATTCAGCTTTCCAGAAGAAATGAAAAGGTCGTTCATTTCTTACTTTGATGTATCATTCATTTTCCAACTACCAGATGGTTTTCAGAAGTCCTCAATATTCGTTTTAAGAAGTTCATAATGAAAAGTTTTGGTTCGCTTCTATGGTAATATCTGATTGACGTACATGAATAGACGATTATCATCTACTAAGGTAAGGATATTTCAATTGTGTCCGAGTAGAAACAAAAAAATGGACTCGTAATTATTCATCAAAATTCCTCGAAAGAATAATTCTTAGAAAAATTTTAGATTAAGCTTAGTCCCATAGCGATGGTGCAATTTTATATTTTTTCAAAGTTAGACTCATTCATTCCATTTTATTTTTCAATGAATAAAATTTCTAATACTTCTCTATCTTTTAAGTATTTACCACATGCTGAGTTCTCGTCATAAGGCATTGATTCACAGATGTCTTCACAGTTGGTATTGAAAATATAGGGTCTTGTTAAATCTGCGCAATGTGCAACCAGCTCAAGAAATTGCTGGTTATCATATTGAGTGAGTACGTAATGAAATTGACAATCGATTTCTTCTCCATTATAAACGTTGTAGTTACCAACTATTTGGACGCAGTCAGAGAATGAATTTATCTGGTCTTCACTGATTGAGCAAGCTACAAGACTATATAGAAGTAAAGTCAGAACGAAGTATTTCATAAAGAGTGGTATTAAATGTGCTAATTCTACAAAACTATAGACGTTTAATTCCCCTTTTTAGGTTGGTCGTAAAAATATGAATCTCATTGCTGTAAATTTAATTCTTAACTCAAAGTACTGATTTTTACATCAGTAAAAACGAAATAAAAACAGTTCCAAACAGGATTAAAACAAATAAGCCCAGAAAGGAAATACTTAAAAGGAGAAACTTGAGTATCGTTTTGCCCACACCTTGTCTATAGACTTTCTTCATGGAAATAAATAGATAGATCCAAATAATGGCTAAGAATGTAAGGAAAATCCACCAAGGGAAGATGTTCATTCCTACAATCAAAACAGCAAGTACTAAAAGTGAAAATGATTGTAAGTGAAAGGTGAAAATCAAGTGTTCAATATAAAAGTAATTGTGTCGTATATATAAGAAATAGAGGACTAGGGCCAAGCAGGGCATCATCAATAAAATCGACCATGTGGTCTGACCAACAAGTTTCGCAAACAATTGCGACTCATTTTTGATAAATTTTACTTTTTGTTTGAAAATAAGCCGTTCTAAAATACCAGCATCTTTCTTATAGATGTCTGCTAATTCATCTTCATTCTTATGGAGGAAATCGTATTTGGAGACCCATTCTGTTGATTCACTTCCTGATCCAGCATAATGATTTATATCTATGTTTTCTCCATACCGATCCCCATATCGATTCGCAAACGGATTTGGATTTCTATTAAGTAGAACCAGCATCGAATCATGAAAACTTGTCAATATAGTATCCGTTATAATTTTTGTTTGTTGTTCTGGGAAGATAGCATTGGTGTTCGCCGTAATGTCTTTTAATATTCCATATAAATGCTGACGTTCATAGTTCTTTAGTATCCGTTTATTAATGTCATATCGATTATTGGTAGCAGATTGAAAATCTTGAAAAGTCATGGCGATAATGAGTACGATGGATGTTACTAAAAACAACCGCAATGGATGCACGTATCGACGATGTTTTCCAGAGAAATATTCAATCGTTAATCTACCTGGGATAAATAGACTTTTAAAAGTACGCCAAGTTCTTGATTCTATATTAAATACCGCATCTTGAAATTCAGACCATAACTCTGAGAAGGTAATTTTACCGTCGGTATTCTTCTGTCCGCAGTTGGGGCAATACTGAAAAGGGCTTTCATTTTCAAAAGTGCAATTCAGACAAGTTTTGGAAGAAGGTGTACGCATAATTGTTGATCGAAATAGCTCGAAAGATGGATTCTAAGGTAGATAAAATAATCCATTTTTCTTATTCACCCCAATCACTTCATTATTCACAATTGAATAGCCAACAAGAATCCAGCCCCAAAATAGTGATCATTACTTTCCTCACTTTTTGCTATTCTATTTAATCCATAATATCCCTTTACTCCTGCAGATACTAAATAATTGCCAAGTTCAAAATCTTTTCCAATCGATAATAATAATGGAAAAGTGAAGGCATTAAATTCTTCTGCATCTAGTGATGTCTCTTCTATTATTTTTTCATTGTTATTCCATAGTCTGGTTGAAGTTTTCTTGTTTTTGTTAGAAAGCATTGCTCCTAAGCCAATTTCAGGCAATACATAAAATTTTGAGCAATTGATTTTTACTCCAATTGGAATATAGAGGTAATTATAAGTACGAATAGTTTTAATTTCTACTTGACCTTGAAAGGTTTGATTGGCAAAGTCCTGAAATTGTGTTCCACCTGTATTCAAGAGACCGAAACCCATTGTCGCATGTAATCGGTCTGTGGCTCTATAAGTTAATCTAACCGTGTAGTTATGACTAATTTTAATTTTATTGGATTCCTCTTCACTGGTTTGCGAAAAGTTGGGTGCATACTCTAGAAAAAAACCGAATCTATCGTCTTGCGAAAAAGCAAATTGCGAAAGACTTATGAATAGCAATAGGAATAGGTACTTACAATTCTGTCTACTCATATTCAATTTTTATTTCCTTTTTTGATAATTCATTTTCAACAATTGCGTCAACCTTATTCAATTTAATCCATCCAATTATTCCTATTCCTAAAATAGTAAATTTGAATGGGTTGCTTTTCATTTTTTTTCATTCATCCCAGTGTTCAACATTCACGATGATCATGAGATACAAGTAATTAACGTTTTATTGATAATGGTAGCTGTGTTTTGTTAATC
>JARGNR010000026.1 GCA_029212405.1 Saprospiraceae bacterium | reverse complement strand
ACAACAGGTTCCCACTCTTCTTGTGGTGTTTCAGTCCAATTGGGCTTCCAATAATATTGATCCAAATGAAACAATGGCAATCCTGTAATTTTATTTAGCTTTCTAGCAAGAGTTGATTTTCCCGAACCGCAACAACCGATAATCATGATTCTCTTCATACGGGGCAATATAAAAACCTTTTCTGATGACATCTCTCAATTTATCTCATAATTATTAATATAAGGAATTTGTGTACAGCTACAAATACATTGGAACAACGACCAAATACACAATCATATCATCACTTCACACGAAGTCTATTTTTAAATTGTAGCAAAATACCTAGATTTATATCATCTTGAGTAAAGTAGTTTCTTGAAGCAAACCCATGAGAGGAAGTAGATATGTATTATTTCTGATGTTGATTTTCGTACAAGAAAATATCAATGCACAGCTCTATTGTCTCAACTATACTAGCAAGGACGGTTTACCCAATGATTATGTCACCTATGCTCAAGAGGATTCAAAGGGATATATGTGGATAGGAACTGCTTCTGGTTTGGTCCTATTTGATGGGGTGAATTTTATAAAAAAAGGATGGCAAGGCAATGGCGATATACCAAAAGAAGTGTATGTCCGTGAAATTTTGTTTGAATCCGAACAATCAATTTGGATTTCCACCGAACGAAATGGAATCTATCACCACAACTCCAAGACTGAAAAATGGACCAATTTCTCAAGTGAAAAAATTGGCAATCAATATATTCCAGCATATGAGATCTATGATATCGAATTAGCAGGAAATAAACTGTTATTCGGATGTTCCAACTGTGGATTATCATACATCAATACGCGCACACTAACTCCTAAACTATCCAACAAGATAGACACTGAAGCAATTAAAAAATATAGGTCTAACAATCTAGATAATAGCTTTTTATTTGCCACGAAAAGCAGCCTTTTTTCAGCAACATTTACAAAGGAAAGCTTTACTGTTGATACCCTTTTTTATCGATACAAGGGTATCAATATTTTCGATATTTTCCTATCGAAAGATTCTCAAATATATGTGATCGACTACGAAAAGGGAATTTCTATTTTCGATCAAAATTCAAAGACAATTGAACCAACAAACCCGATTGAATTTGGAGATCATTGGAAGTATCAAATCATAGATGGGAATGATCAAGCCAAATGGGTATTACTGCCAAACATTGGGATTGCCAAACAAAAGGAAACAAACCATAAATGGGAATTATTTACCTCAAAGCCCTATGATTCAAATGGCTTACCAAAGGCTTATTACACCCACATTCATAAAAGTAAATCCAACACCTTATGGATTTCCTCATCCAAAGGACTGACCTGTATCCATCCTGACTACCAAGGATTTAAAGAAGTACCTAGTATTGCGCCTCACAAAGAATACCTTCTAGACGTCCACTTTGACCCCATCACTTCAAAATATATATGTAGCTATGCATCTCCGGGAGACAGGATAAAATTTTATGATAAAGACTTTCATCTTCTTAATTCAATAAATCATCTACCTGGTGATACAAGAATCCATTCGATATTTGAACTAGTCCCCTTCCAAAATGGATATTTAGGTTTAGGTAATATACTGTATTATATACATCCTGAAATAGAAACAATTTCAGCTGCCCAACTCCCCAACTTCCCAACAAATCGTTCTCCTTATGGCGCATTTATAGATGGCGATGATCTGTGGGTTTATTTATCAGGAAATGAGGTCATCCAATATTCCATCACAGAGAATAAGGTCAAACAAACAATTCCACTTCCACGATTAGGAGAAAAACCCTATCCGTTTTATATAATTAATGATTTCACTGATTTCGGAACGTATATCGCAATTTCTGCACAATCTCTTTTTGTTCTAATCTCAAAGCAAACGGGAGAGACCCACTATTTTCGACTCAATACAATGACTTCACAAATGGAGATCGAAGATCAGCATCCAAAAAATCAAAATACATTCAATCAAGCTACCTACTTGGGCAATAAAGAATTTCTATTGGTTACAAAAACGAATGGATTGTATAAATGTAGAATCGAAGAAGATACGATGCACATCCGCATTACAAAAAGCTTGTCAAAGGATGAACTGTATAGTCCTGTAGAATTAGTAAAAAACAATAATAACATATGGATTGCAACTGACAATGGGCTTGCAATTGCTTCTAACGATTTAAAATTGGTAAAAAAAATAACAAGCTCTCAAGGTCTCACAAATAGTAAACTGGTTCAAGGAGTATCATTGGTTGAAAACACCCTCATTTTAAACGGTGAAACGGGAATCATCCTCGGGAATCCTCAAATACTGGGCAAAGAGATGGATGCTATTCCTGTTGATTTTGTCAGTGCTAAACTAGGGAATGAGGATTTAATTCGATCGGTAGAAAATGTCTTTACATATACCAATAACAACCTTAACATAGCAGTAGCCATCCCTGTATATGGAAACAGGAATGCATATAGCTATAGATATCGATTGCTAAATCATACCGATGAATGGTCTATTCAAGAATCCAAAATCAATACCATACACTATGAAAAACTTGCTCCTGGCTCGTATACATTTGAAATTCAATCCATCGTCGATAATCAACATGGTCCAATTCAAACCATTTTCTTTCGAATTTCTCCACCTTATTGGGCTACCTGGTGGTTTAAATTCATAATTGGACTTGGCATTTGTTCAGTATTGTATTTCATCTATTCCTATCGGATAAAAACCAAACTCAATCATGAGAGATTGAATACCCAATTAGCCGAATTGAAAAATGAAGCATTAAGAGCTCAACTCAATCCTCATTTTATATTTAATGCTTTGAACAGTATCCGCAGCATGATACTATTAGACAAAAAGGAAGAAAGCATTGAGTATCTGGGCCACTTCAGTTCCATGGTAAGAGATGTATTAAATTATTCAAAAGAAAAAAATATCCCTCTTTCAAAAGAAATTGAATTCAATGTCAACTACATTCAAATCGAGCAATTAAGATTTTCTCAAAAATTCACCTATGAAATTCAAGTACAGGACAACGTTGATGTAGGTCTAATAAAAGTACCCGCAATGGTTTTACAGCCGTTCATTGAAAATGCTATATGGCATGGACTGCTCCATAAAGAAGGAGATGCCAAACTAAGTATTTATATTTCAATCTTGTCCAATCTATTACATATTAAAATTGAAGACAATGGAGTAGGAAGAGAAGCAGCTCGCAAAATCAAATCCAACTCAAAGTCAAAAACAAGAAAAGGATATGGAGAATTGTTGAGTTCACAAATAGTACATTCCTTGGGTGTGGAAGCCAAGATTGAAATTGAAGACAAGACATCCAATGGCCACCCGAGCGGCACATTAGTTACTATAAAAATACCAATTGTCTATGACTAAAAAGATAAAAACAATTTTGGTGGATGATGAACCTCTTTGTACAGCAGGATTAGAAATTGACCTATCCAAAACATGTCCTGAAGTCGAAATTATTGCTACTTGTAATTCCGCCAAGTTGGCCATTGCAAAAATTAAAAACTTACAACCTGACCTTGTATTCTTAGATATTGAAATGCCTTGGATGAATGGCTTCGAGTTGTTAGAGGTGCTCTCCCCTATTGACTTTCAAGTCATTTTTGTTACAGCATATGACGAATTTGCGGTTAAAGCATTTCGAGCTCATGCCATTGACTATATCATGAAACCAATTAATCGTAAGCATCTAAAAGAGGCTGTCAATAAAATTGCATTTATCCAAAACCAGACCAATGACAGCCATTCCAATAAAATAGAGCAATTGATTAGAACATTAAACTCTACCTCTCAAAATCGCAAACTATCTGTTCCCAATGCAGATGGATATGACTTGATACCTATCAACGAAATATTGTATTGTCATGCTATCGGAAATTATACAGAGATATACACAACAACAGAAAAAAAATTCGTGAGTAGAGGGTTAAAACAAATTGAAAATTCGTTAGATGGTAACAATTTTCATCGAGTGCATGCCAGTTATCTCGTGAATTTAGACAAGGTGAAAAGTATACATAGAAATGATGGAGGGTACTTAATCATGGAAAATGATTACCGAATCAATATGAGTAGAAACAAAAAAACAGAAGTATTTAATAAGTTTAAATAGTAGAGTTCTGAAGTGTTCTTAAACCAATTATACATTCAATCTGACCAGATATCATTTTGCTATTCGTAAACCTATATTGAAGTAGGATATTTGAATAAAAATCAAATGGTCATGAAACACTTCTTTATTTTACTCCTTTTACTTCCATCTTTATGTGTGTTTTCTCAACTCACCAAAGTCCATATCACCAATTCGGATGGAATTGGAATCAATATTGCCTCACCCAATGATTATTTTCATCTTGAAATTCCTGAGACTTACAATAATGATGGAATTTATTCAAAAGTTAATTTTGATGGACAACTAGATTTAAAAGCCATAAAAGGGTTTTCAGTCACTAATCCTGGGTATGGAATTGGAGGGCATTTTACTGGAGGATTTCAAGGGGTATATGCTAGAAACAATGGAGGAAACTATGATGGCGGAGGATTCGCACTCTATGGAGTCTATGCAGAAGCGACTGGAACAGCTGGAACGAGGATTGGTATATTTGGACAGGCCACTGGCGGAGATCAAAATTTTGCTGCCAGATTTGGGAGTGGAGATGTAGATATTTATAACAATACTTATATTGGTCAACCCTCTGATAGTTTGGCTCGACTTCATGTAAACAATGTCGATCAACTGCACGATGGAAATGCAAGAGCAGGTTTCTTTCAGACTACGCATAATGGAGATGAAGATACTTATGGTATCACCTCTACAGCCACCTCCTATGGATCTGGTCGTGTCTATGGTCAACGGAATTTTGCCTTTGGTTTTGATTCGGATTCAGAAGTTTATGGAACGTACAGTACCGCTGTTGGCGCTAGTGGTGAAATGATTGGTTTGTATAGTTCAGCTGCGGGAGGAAGTCTAAATTTGGCCGCATTATTTGGAGCTGGAGACGTCGAAGTTCAAAACAGATTACGAATAAATACTACCGCACAAAATGGTCGTGTTCATATAAGAAACACAGATAATATTGGGAGTAATGCCACTGCAGTAAGGATCGAAGCGACCAATGATGGTCCAGAGACAGCCTACGGTACTTTTGTTTCAGCATTAAATGATGGCGCGGGTACAGCCATTGGGCACTATTCAATAGTATATGATGAGAATGACCTTGCGTACCAAGGTGTGGGCAATTCATACTTTACGGGTGATGTTCGAATTGGTCAAAACGTTGATCCACATAATGGAGATTACAAACTTGTAGTAGATGGTAAAATACTGACAGAAGAAGTAAGAGTTCAAAATAGTCTGGATTGGCCGGATTATGTATTCAATGAAGAATACGATCTATTATCACTCGAAGAAATAGAATCCTTCATAATAAAAAACAGACATCTCCCGAATATACCCTCCGCAGTCCAGGTAGAAAAAGAAGGAATCAAGGTTGGAGAAATGCAAATCAAAATGATGGAGAAAATAGAAGAGTTGACACTTCATCTGATCCAACAAGAAAAGAGAATTGTATTATTGGAAAAATTACTAAAAGCTGAATTGGATGAGAAATAGTATCATTTTCCTTTTACAAATCTTTGTCTTCGGTTCTATTTCAGCACAAGTATGGAAGGCTGAATTGGCCAAACATGAATCCAAGCCCGTTTTAGAGATCATTTTAGAAATGGACAAATATTTTGATAAAGTGGGAGCAACACGAGCAAATAAGTACCACCACTACGTCCGCTGGCAAGTACAGGCTATAAACCACATGGATAGCGATGGAAGGCTTGCAAATTCACTTGATAAAAATAAAAGCCTACTTAAGCGTCTTGAAAAAGTAGAGGAAAACACTACGAAACATAATCGATATTTTCAAGGGGGATGGGAAAGTGTCAACCCTACTAATTTCCAAAATCCTACTAATAGTGAACCCAATATGGGAAGAATTAATGCCATAGCTATCTCAAACACAAATCCAAATATTATGTATGCAGGCGCATCGGGAGGTGGTATTTGGAAGACCTGGAATCATGGAGCCAATTGGTTTCCCTTATGGGACGGCATGCTACAAATGGGAGTTTCTGATATCTTAATTGATTACAACAATGAAAATCACATTCTCGTTGTTTCAGGAAATGCGGATTCCAATGGTATTCCTAGCTCAGGAATTATCGAAAGTTATGACGGTGGCATTACCTGGATTCACCGATTCAAATTTGAGTTGAGTGACAAAAAATACGTTTATAAAATGGTTCAAAGTCCGACCGATCAAAACATATTTTACCTCAATGCAACAAAACTAAAATTCACTCCTACATCAGGTGAATTCATGAAAATAAATACGCTCACGGAAGAAGTAACCATTCTTCCAAGCTCGTTTCATACTGTGTTTGATATGGAATACCAAGTAGGGAGTCCTTCCAGCTTATATTTAAGTACCAACAAAGGACTGTATCGCATGGATGCAAATGAGAATATTTCAATTGTTTCAAGTGGTATTCTTCCCATCACTTCGACAAGAGGAGAAATTGCAATCTCCCTTTCAAACTCTGACTACATTTATTATCTCAATGCTATCTCAAGTAACAATTATGCGCTATATAAATCTGTTGATGGTGGAAATACGTTTACAAAACCCTATGATAATTCAACAAGCACGGATCCAGCATTTCTAGATCAGATTTCTATCAATTTAAATCTTGCCATTGCCCCTAATGATGAAGAAAGTGTATTTGTAGGTTCGGTAAAATATTCTCAATCAAATGATGGTGGAGTCACTTTTATTCAAGATAATGAGGGAATGCATCCTGATGCTCATGATATAGTATTCCAAAACGGTAGACATTATGTATGCACTGATGGTGGTATTTCTTACCGTATTATAGGCGATACGGATTGGTTGGATATCAACAATGGTCTCCTTGTTACACAATTTTACAAGATGGATAAACAAGGAAATAAATTGGTCGGTGGCACACAAGACAATGGTGTGCTTTTTTGGGATGAAGGAGATGCATTAGGAATTAGAAAAATTGCTGGAGATGGTTTTGATTGTCAATATCACCCTACTATTGAAGATCGTGTCCTTACCACAAATCAATATTTTCTATATATAAGTAACAACAATGGTGAAAACAATTCGCAATCTATCCCACACCTCTGGGCTGCACCCATTGTCCATTGGGAAGGAAATGATTCCATTGTAATCACCTTTGATAAAGAAGATCTTAGGTTTAGTTATAACAATGGAGATACTTGGCCAGATTCTATAGATATATTTGATAATTCAGATGCCTATCTATTGTCAGGATTTAGTCAGTGTACAACAAATCCCAATGTAGCCTACGCTTCTGCCGACAAACAACTGGTTAAAACCTCAAATCTAGATCAATTTGACAATTCTGATTGGACGGACATTACTTTTCCTATCAATAGCAGCCTAATCTTCAGAGATATTCTGGTTCACCCTACAAATTGTGATGAAGTCTATGTGACCTTGGCAGGATACAATCAGGAACAGATCTACAAATCGATTGATGGTGGTACGACCTGGGAAGTTTATAACCAAGGTTTAGAAAATATTCCTGTCTATTGCATCTACTATGATTCTGCCAATGGAAACGCTTTTTACATAGGAACAGAGCTGGGCATATTCTACCGATCCAGCATTATGAGCGAATGGATTCCATTTAATACATATTTGCCAAGAGTACAGGTAATGGATCTTAATATTACGGATACACACATTTATGCGGCGACGTACGGTAGAGGAATTTGGAAAAGTAAGCCATTCAAAACGTGTAATTCAAATGCAATACTTACTCAAGGTAATGATCCCACAAATGGGAATGCATCAGGATTCCAAATTCACAAGGTTTCTAATGTATTGACTTCTGATCGCATTATCCAAGGAGGAGTGGATACAGATGTATTGTATCAGGCAGGTAATTATTTAGATTTAAAAGAAGGGTTCCATGCAAAATTTAACAATGGATTTATCGCAAAAGCAGCGGGATGCAATAACTAAAATTTGGAGTGAAATCTAATGTTTTATTTTGAACCAACAATACATGTTAGAAACAAGTACTTAGACCCATACATAATGGGTAAGACAGGGATTTGTCATCTCTTAAATAATGGAAATCATTCATTGAATATTTATTAGGTATAAATACTCTATTTTAATTAAATTGCAAGATTCATTTTTACAACGAAAAATTGAGAATAAACGCTTATTCATGACAAAGTACACTCAAAAACAACTCGACGCTTTTCCGGATCGCATCAAATTACCCTTTACCTTTGATGTAGAAAAACTTCAAAATGACATATCCAATATGACATTGAGGGATTTCATTTATTATGATGTTCAAGTATTAAGAGGTCCTGCCCACGTGATAGATCCGTCTATTCCATTTCCACCTCCTGCGGATGATTATGCTGATGGTTCTTGGTGCGATTGGAAAGATAATTCTTTACTTGAAAAAAGTGCGTACCTCAAAGAAGTGGTTGATTTTTTCAAAAAGAAAACCAAGGTCACCTTAGTACGCCTATTGCGATTAGAACAGGGATCTGTGGTAAAAGAACACACGGATCCAACCTTAGGCATACAGATCCACAAATCCGTTATTCGTTTAACCATTCCCATTCTCACCAATGATAATGTCACCTTCTACTTAAATAAAAAACCTGTAGAAATGGAACTTGGTGAGTGCTGGTATTTAAAACTGACCGATCCTCACAGCATAACAAATGAAGGGTCTACTCAAAGAATAAACATGTCTATAGATATGATTCCAAATGAATGGGTATTCTCACAAATTATTGGTGCTGTTGAATAATTAACGCCCTTTCAACTTAGTCCATTACACCAAAATTGTGATCCACTTAGTGTTAATTCAGACCAATGAATTAATGAGTAAAAATGATTTACCCCTACCTAATAATTATGTATTCCACCGAATTGGAAATTGTTTTTTGTGCTTCCATATAGGTTGACATCTGAAAGCGCTTCATTGGGTACCCCTGTCCAATGCGGCCAATCATTTTTTACTCCTTTGTCATTTGTGTGCTCACCCAGAAATCATAAAGATGGATCAAAGGTTCCATTTAATGCTATTCCCTTGTCCATTTCAATTCAAATTCTAATTTATAACTCCTATATTTACAAAGCTTAATTAATGAGGCACTAAAACGCTTTCTACAATTGCTTCATTTACAAAAAACTATACTATGAATTTCAAAACAACAATTCTCTCTTTTTTCATCACCTTAATGTGTTTGCCTCTGATTGCACAGGATGCACCACTCTGGATGCGCTACCCTGCAATTTCACCAGATGGTTCGACTGTTGTATTCAGTTACCAAGGTGATCTTTATAAGACTGATATTGCTTCTGGTTTAACTTCAACATTGACCTTACACAATGCGCATGATTTCATGCCTGTTTGGTCTCATGATGGTCAAAAAATTGCTTTTGCATCAGATCGATATGGCAATTTTGATGTATTTGTTATGGATGCATCAGGTGGAAAGGCAACACGGGTCACCTACCATTCTGCTGGAGATTTCCCATCAGACTTTTCTACCAACAATTCAAGTGTGATATTCACTTCAAGCAGATTAGACATTGCATCCAACCAGCAGTTTCCTTCTGGTGTATTACCAGAGTTATATTCCGTTTCAGTGAATGGAGGCATGCCTAATCAAATCATAGGCACACCCGCTGAAAATGCACGATATTCTAAGGATGGTTCAATGATTGTATTTCATGATCGAAAGGGATATGAGGATTCATTCCGTAAACATCATACTTCCTCTGTCACAAGAGATATATGGACATTTAATGTGTCTACAGGAAAGTATACACAAATTTCCACATTTAATGGTGAAGACAGAAATCCATTGTTTAGTTCCGATCAAAAATCAATCTACTACTTATCAGAGTCCAGTGGAAGTTTAAACGTTCACAAAACGGATTTGAAAGGTCAATCTTCTGAACAAATCACCACATTTACTCATCATCCAGTTCGATACCTTACCATGAGTAATGATGGTACCTTATGTTTCAGTTTCAATGGTGAAATTTATACTAAAAAAGCAGGGGCAGACGCTCAAAAATTGGAGATCACCTTGAATGTAGGAGATCGATACAACGAAGAAGTTATTAAGTCTATCAAAGGGGATGTGACGCATATGTCTTTGTCCCCCAACGGAAAAGAAGTTGCCTTCATCACCAGAGGTGAAGTCTTTGTAAGTTCTGTAAAAGAAGGAACTACAAGAAGAATTACAGAAACTCCTGAGCAAGAACGAACAGTAGATTTTAGTCCTGATGGACGGTCAATATTATACGCTAGCGAGCGAAATGGGAGTTGGAATTTGTATCAAAGTACGATCAAAAGAGAAGAAGAAAAATACTTCTTCAACTCTACCCTATTGGATGAAACGACGGTATTAGAATCTGATAAAGAGACGTTTCAACCATCCTACTCTCCCGACGGGAAAGAAGTGGCTTTCCTTGAAGAGCGAACAGCTCTGAAGGTAGTGAATTTGGCGACTAAAGAAGTAAGATCAATTACGCAGCAAGATCAAAGTTATTCATATTCTGATGGCGACCAGCATTACGAATGGTCACCAGATAGCAAGTGGTTTTTGGTTAATTTTTTACCAGAGAAAAGATGGACCGATCAAATTGGATTGGTATCTGCCAGTGGTGGTGAAATCAAGGACCTTTCAGAAAGTGGATATGGAGGATACAGTCCTCGATGGATGATGAATGGTGAAATGATGATGTGGTTTTCTTCGAGAGATGGAATGAAAAATCATGCCAGTTGGGGTGGGCAAATGGATGTGTATGCATCTTTTTTCACGCAAGACGCCTACGACAAATTTACGCTTTCGAAAGAGGAATATGAGATACTAAAAGAAAGTGAGGAAGAGAGTAAGAAGGAAGAGAAAGAAAAGAAAAGCGATGAAAAGGAGGAAAAGAAAAAAGACGACAAAGAAAAAGATAAAGATAAAGTTGAACCAATCACAATAGAATTAGAAGGATTGGAAGATCGAAGGGTGAAGCTCACCATTCATTCATCTTCTCTATCTGATGCCTATGTTACCAAGGATGGAAAGAGTCTATTTTATTTGGCAAGATTTGAAAAAGGATATAACCTTTGGAAAACTGACCTACGGACAAAGGAAACAAAAATGCACACAAAGTTAGGTGCTCAAAGTGGAGGAGGAATTGTAGCAGATAAAGACGATAAAAACCTATTCATTTTATCTGGTGGTAAAATGTATAAAATTGGAATTGAAGATGGCAAAAAGACACCAATTGGTGTAAATGGAGAGATGATATTAGCGGAGGCCAAGGAGCGAGAATATCTTTTTGAACATGTATGGAGGCAAGTAGAAAAGAAGTTTTACAAAATTGATCTACATGAAGTAAAATGGGATTTTTATAAGAGTGAATACGCAAGATTCCTTCCTCACATCAACAATAACTACGACTTTGCAGAAATGCTCAGTGAGATGTTGGGAGAATTGAATGCTTCTCACACTGGTGCTCGATACCGTCCAAGAAATGAAAATGGGGCCAAAACGGCAAGTTTGGGACTTTTCTACGATCACACACATACTGGGAATGGCCTAAAAATTTCAGAAGTAATTGACAAAGGCCCTACCGTGAAGAAAGGTTCGAAAATCGTAGCGGGAGTTATCATTGAAAAAATTGATGGCAAGGAAATCACGCCTCAAACGAATCATTACGACTTCCTAGATCGTAAAGAAGGAAAGAATACGTTATTGTCTTTACATGACCCAAAAACGGGTGAACGATGGGAGCAGACAGTTAAGCCGATATCATTGGGAGCAGAAGGTCAATTACGTTACCAAAGGTGGGTGAAACAAAATCGAGAGATGGTTGAAAAATTATCTGGTGGTAAAGTGGGCTATGTCCATGTTCGTTCGATGAATGACCGAAGTTACCGAACGGTATATGATGAAGTACTTGGTAAAAACAACAATAAAGAATCTCTTATTGTAGATACTCGATTTAATGGAGGAGGTTGGTTGCACGATGATTTGGCTACCTTCTTAAATGGAAAAAATTACATTGGATTCAAGCCGAGAGGTCAAGATCTTGGTAATGAGCCACAGTTCAAATGGTCCAAGCCTTCTTGTGTTTTGATGAGTGAAAGTAATTATTCCGATGCGCATATGTTTCCGTATACCTATAGAGCTCTAGGCATTGGAAAATTGATTGGAATGCCTGTCCCAGGAACGGGTACTGCTGTATGGTGGGAGCGCCTTCAAAACGGCATGGTGTTCGGAATTCCACAAGTCGGGATGGTAGACAACGAAGGCGACTATTTAGAAAACAAGCAATTGGAGCCGGACATTAAAGTAGCGAATGACCCCGAGAAAGTATTGAAAGGCCAAGATCAGCAGATTGAGGCTGCGGTGGAAGAAATGTTGAAGACGGTGAAAGAGATGAAGGAGAAGGAACGGGCGATAAAGCCGTAGAAGGGGAAGAAAAGAAGATTAAATGAAACAACTAGAGCACCTCATTGAGAAATGGGGTGCTATTATAAGAAAAAAATATTCCTTCACTAATTGTGAAGTTAGATTTTCTAAAACGCTGAATTTTAGATAGACTCAAGTTCTTTTACGAACTCTTCATCCTCGGTAACTTCTCCATCAACTCCCCTCTATACGAAACACTCACCGGTACTTCCACTTCCCTACCCTTCACCACAAGTGTCACTCCCGTATCATCAAATGAATCGATATGGTTGATATTGATGGCATACGATCGATGACAACGTACGATATCAGAATATTGTAATTGATCTAAGACACTTTTCAAACTTGCTGAAATCGTAAAATCACGAGTTTTAGTCTTTACAATACAATACGCCCCTAATGCTTTCACATGGATTATATCATCAAAATTTACTTTCTTATAGGTCTTGCCATTCTTTAAAAAAATGCAAGAATGCTGAGTTTGTAATTCGTTTTGTACTGGTGCATAGCTGGAGGTCATATTTTGTATGGTATTGGTATTCATTGGCGTGAGTCGAGGAGAAGGTCTAGCTTTCATAAAGGGTTCATTTTTATTTAATTCAAATGTATTAATAACATGCTTCAAATAAATTGCTATTTTTCATGCTAAAACCTAGTCCAAAATAGACTACAAAAACAACAAACATCTGATAATCAACTACTTAATTATTTACCCCAATGAATATCCCAAGAGTTTTTGACACATTTTCTTCTTTTAGTTCAGAGGATTGGAAACAATTTTCGCGCTATTCTTGTAGTACATTTCCAGAGTCGAGTCCTATGCATACTCTACTCCATTGGATTATAAACAACAAGAAAACAGTCCTAAAATGCACCCACTATGAAGAAGTAAGGCATGCATTTGACCCTAAGCTTAAAAGTTCAACATTTACCAATTTGATGACCAAGGTGACTACCCATTCAGATGACTTTATCGCCTACCAAGAGTTTCTTTCAGAAAAATCTATTCGTGACTTGTACATATTGAAAGCAACTGCCAGAAGGGGCTTGGAAAAATCGTATGATCTTCACTACAAAAAATTGGTAAATACCATTTCGAAAAACAGTAAAATCACCTTATGGTCTGAATTACATAAAATGCAAGCCGCGCATTTTGATTACTACTATAATCTAAGATCCGACCCCAACCATTCCAGTAAGACATTTGAAGAGGTCATCCTAAACTTTAAAAGATTCATAGGAAAACTTTCACAGGTATACAGTCTTGAAATGCTAAATCGAAGTTCTCTATTAAAAGAAGAAAAATGGAAAAAGTACATTACTTTTTTTGATCCGATCTATGACCAAGAAACTGAAATTTCTATTTATATGGATGCACTCATTCATTTAATAGAATATAAGAATGATAATGGTTTTGATCTGTTGTATGAGGCAATTTGTTCTTCTAACAACATTTCCAATAATATAAAATACATACTTTTCACCTACGTCATGTCTTACATATTATATGATATCAAAGAGAATGGTACAGAACGTATGATGGAGTCGTTTCAATTATATAACACAGCCATCGAGGAAGACTTTATTACCAATGGAAAATCTATGTCGTATCGACTTTATCTCAACGTATTAGATGCATCCTGCAATGCAAAAGAATTTGAATGGAGTCAAAAATTTATTGAAAAATGGGCAACAAGAGTAGATCCTAAAAATAAAAAGGCCATTGTTCAATTAGGTGAAGGATACATTAATTTTTATAGAGGGAATTTCGATCATGTAATCCAATTCATGTATACCTATGAACACCCTTCTCACGCACTAAAAGTAAGGTCTCGTTGGTTGCATTTATGTGCTAGCTTTGAAACCTATAAAAACGATTACCCAGTTATGAAATCAATATTCACTTCTTTTTTGTCTTACTTGAAAAGTAACAAAGTAAGTATAACTAGCAGTACCGCTTCCAGTATGACCAACAGTGTAAGAGTAATGGAACTTTTGATAGGTGTAAATAAAGAAAAGAAGCTAAAAAATTTCTTAGAGAGTGAGCCTGCACTATTTGGGGCTCGGTGGCTAAAATCAAAAATCACTGAAAAATTTTGACCCAGCCATTGTGCATGGCTGGGGGCAGTGAGTTAATAACTTTTAGGTGTGTTCAAGTTGCAATCTAGATTCCGCTTTCCTCGATTACTATTCCGAGAAGAATCACTATTACTGTTACCGTAGTAATCATAATCAATGTGTTTTAGGTTAATAAAGAGCGACTGAAATAGTCGCCATGAGCGAGATACACATGATTCCAGCTTGAAAAATTGGTTTGGAATCAAGGCTTAACCTATCTTGATTGTTGATTACTGTTTGATTGCACTTTTGCAACTTTCTTAAATCGGTTTTCGTTTTTTGGTTCTTACAAATGGATCTAAAATCCGCTTACTTTGAAAGTGTTTCCATGATTTAAGAATCACAACACACACATTACAAAGCATTTACACATAAATTAGTTTCGCATGCAAAAAAAATTCTAACCTAAATGGCATGAAATTGTCGATTTCTCGACCAACATATATTAATCATCTATGAATTAAAGAAAATTGTTCTTGACATTGATTTCGCTATTTAATTAATGCCCATCTAGTTGTTTAATGATTAGATGTAACCTTCATGTGTAAAAAAAGTAAAACATAATATTTGTCATACATACCATATGTCTTCTCTTGCAAACAAAAAAGAAGGCTGCCTCACTACAAGACAACCTCCCAAGATGCTTTAAAAAAATATCCAACTATTATTCACACATGAAAAGATAAATATCATCGTAATTGTCATACCCATTTTCGATGCTTACATTGATGTCCTGACATCCCCGTGTTACGTTTCCATCCATCACCAAACACAACCCTCTGTAGAATAATACATCAACATCATTTGGATTACTGAATAAGTAGGTATCAAAATCATCTACTGCATTAGCATATTCTCCATAAATGAAATGTAAGCCTGCTCGTACATAATAATTCTCTACATTATCTGGGTACTCCTTGATTAACTCGTTTATTTCAATCAATGCTCTTGTGTATTCACCTGCCGCCTTGAGCATTACCGTATAATTTAATCTTGCTTCGGGATAATCAACTTGCCTCGATATGGCACTTTGATAAAAATATCGTGCTCCCGCAATGTCTCCTTTCAACTCCAATAATTTGGCTTTACTAAAAGCTACTTTTGCCATGTCCACTCTTTGACTTAGAGCCGTATTGAAATCATTTTCAGCTGCCTCGTAATCGCCTAACATTTTATAGGCAACGGCTCTATTGTGAAATGCAATTGTAAACAAAGAGTCTGCTTGTATAGCTTTTGTAAAACTTTGTATGGCTTTTTCAGCATCCCCATTCTCTAAGTAGATTATGCCTTTAATATCATGGTATAGCGGTAAATTGTTATCGATTGAACTTACAGCAGACAACATTTTTTCTGCTACATCAAAGTCTTTTTTGTCTAACGCAATGAGGGCCAATTCAAATAGAGACTTTGTCTTGGAAGGAACATGATTTCCATCCATTAATCGATTATACTCATCTAATAAAATATAAGATTTCTCAAAACTAATATCGTTGGTCATATCCTTTAAATCGAAATAGCTATAATTTCTTCTTGCAAAAAATTTATTTCGTTCAGCCTTATTCATGTACAAATAACTGTAGGGATTGATCGCCATTGCGAGATCTATATCTGCATTTGCTTCCTCCCTCATATTCAACGCCTTATAAAGCTCTGACCTTAGAAGTATAGACTTGACATCTGAAGGGTTTCTTTCTATTTGACCAGAGTAAAACTTAATGGCATTTGCATGGACACTCGAATTATTAGGAGCGATAAGAATCCCTGGATTCATTTGTTGTGCGGAAAGAAGCGTACTAATCGATAGTAATAAAATTGCTAGTAAATTTCTCATAAATCTCAATTTATTAGTGTGTGTGAATTGGAAAAATATGAGGTGCCATCTGAATGAAAATTAATATAGTTTCTGGCACCTCAATTGTTAAATCTTAATTCCTGACTTTGACGGTTGAAGGGGTAACTCCTTCTGAATCATTCAACATAACAGGTAGATCACCATCCGAAATAATAACTTTAGTATTCGGTGATTTTGCTAATTCTAAGAATGCTTCTATTGACTTAAATTGCAAGACTGCAGGACTCAATCCCTCTGCAATAATTTGTTGTGCATCTCTTATTCCTTCCGCTTCAATTCTTTTTTGTTCTGCTTGTCTTCTTGATTGATCTAGTACAAACTCCATTCTTTGGGCTTGTTGCTCTGCTTCTAATTTAGCTTCAATCGCAGTGGATAAACTAGCTGGTAATTGAATACTTTTTAATAAAACTGCCTCAATATTGATTCCCTTCCCAGACAAGGTATTATCCATGTGATCCTTAATTTCTCTTTCTATTGTTGATCGTTCCCCTGTATGCATATCCTTGGCGAAGAATCGAGCAGACACATCCGCTACTGCCGATCTGAAAACTGGCAGAATCACATTTTCCTCAAAATTCTTACCCAAATTCCTTAATATGTAAGGTGCTTTCTTTGGTTGAATATTATATAATATAGATACTTCTGAACGAATGTTTAACCCTTCTTTACTAGGAATCATTAACGCTAATTCCAGATTTTCGGTTCTTGTTGAAATTTTCTCAATCTTTGAAGTCAATGGATTGAAAAATCGTAATCCTTCTGTGTATGTATTATCAGAATACTTCCCTAAAGTCCTTTTTACTCCTACTTCCCCCTGCCTGACGGTAGCACAAGATGTGATCGCTAAACTTAATATAATTAAGGCTGCAAAATTTACTAATCTGTTCATAATTGTTATTTTTTGTGTGATCTAATATTATTTTTACTTCGTATTGATTTCTATGAGATAAACCGACACAACCCTTAAATTGTTCTTAATGCATTACTTATTTTACATTAATATTATTAATGCTTTATATTAGCTTTGGTAATTTATTTCTTAGTTCTCATTACAGCTTCTAAATGGCACAAAATGACCACACAACAGATACACTCTACTACATATCAATTACTTACATCCACTTAATCTAAAACAGTATTGATTCAATTACCACAAAAGCATCACAAACCATTCGCTTTCTCCTGCATCACTCAATTTAAAAATAGTAGAACAAATGTTTTTTTATCTCAAATTATAAACATAAATTTATCTTTATATAAGTACATAAACACATTAGTCAAAATTTATGGAGTATACCTTACACCAATTAGAGATCTTTAAAAAAGTAGCTGAGCTACAAAGTGTAACCAGAGCATCAGAAGCTCTATTCTTAACTCAGCCGGCCATATCTATCCAGTTGAAAAAATTGCAAGATCAATTCCCCCAACCATTATTTGAAGTTATTGGTAGACAATTGTACATTACTGATTTTGGCAAAGAAGTAGCCAACTATGTTGAAAAAATACTAAACGAAGTAGAGGCTTTAAATACCCGTACATTGACTTTTAATGGTCAACTTGCTGGAAAATTAAAAGTTGCTTTGGTATCTACCGCAAAATATGTGATGCCTTATTTTCTAACAGACTTTATACAGGAAAATTCAGGGGTTACTCTTTCCATTGATGTAACCAATAAAGCTACAGTGCTTCAGAGTTTGGAAAAAAACCAAGTAGATTTTGCTTTGGTTTCAGTTATTCCAGACAACTTAAAAATAAAAAAAATCTCTCTGATGAAAAACAAAATGTTTTTAGTTGGAGGCAAGCAATTTAAGAACCAAAAAACCAATATTTCACAAAAGAAAATATCACAATTGCCCATGCTTTTCAGAGAAAACGGTTCGGCCACTCGACAGATCATGGAGAAACATTTGAAATCCCAAGGCATTCCTTTAGTAAAACGTCTAGAGCTGACCAGTAATGAAGCGATCAAGCAAGCGATTATTGCAGGTTTAGGATTTTCTATCATGCCGCTTATTGGTATTAAAAACGAACTGGAAACTGGAGACATTCAAATTATTCCTGCCAAAGGATTACCCATAACTACAAATTGGAATTTAATCTGGTTGCAATCCAAAAAGCTATCTCCAACGGCTGAAGCTTTTACCAACTTTATCGAACAAAAAAAGCAAGATATTATAGACAACTCTTTTGATTGGTTTGAAAAGTACTGATTTCTCTTATTGATAGATTGCCCCCATACATTCTATTCTATCCACATCGTTTATTGGTTACTTCCCCTGTTTCCTGATCGATAATAACAAAATCAAGATCACTGCACTTCCCCGTTATAGGAGCATCTTCTGCAGTGTTGATGATTGAGATAATCTCCCCATTGGATGCACGAATAGATGTAGAGCAAGAACAGGGCTCCAAAACTGTCTCCATTTCTTCTTTCATGCAGCTTGACAATAAAATTCCGCTCAATGCAATAAAAAGTAATACGTTACTTGTTTTCATTTCTAATTCGTTTAGTGTTATTGATATTTATTTCTTAATAATTCTTTTGACCTTCAGACTCAGTTGGAGTGATAATTAAAACATCGTATTGTTGAATCAATTTCTCTTCCCATTCATTGATAATATACTTTTGTGGATGATAATAATACCCTGCTCGGATGGGTTCTAGATTGATCACAATCCATTCCTCTTTTCGACCCATCCCGAATATATTTTTCTTGTTAGATAGATTCCAAGCGTCATCTAATTCGTCTAGGACTTTTCCATCTTCTTCCCAATACCTATTTTTAAAACCCATATTCAATGCCTTGTTTCCATTAAATTCTGCTATTTCATTCAACATATTCCCCACTTCATAAAAACTCATTGGAGAAAAACCAAGAGACAAATGATAAGCACCCATTTTTACAAACAACTTTTCTTTGGCAATATCAAACCCACTCGCATTCAAATTAGTCCGTAAGTTTTCTTTCATCAAGGCTACCCGTTGTTTGTTATTGTCATACCATCTTCCTGCTGCATTCAACTGATATAATTCAAGACTTTTTTGAATACTTTTTCTCAATTCAGTATTCTGAGGACATGCTCCTAATACATTTAAAAAGTTTTGAACGTTCTTTGAACTTAGCATAGAAGAATAGACAGGTGTCCCTCTACCTGTGTGCACAGAGTACATAGCCCGAATACTCTTCTTCACTTCCTCTAATTCATTTTTGTATGCATACTGATCAAGGACAGGTAGATTTTCAAACATACAATCCACCAACCAAATATAGGCGTGCATAAACTCTTGATCAATGCCAATAATTTTCCAACCCAAAGATTTAGCAGTTCCTAAAAATTCTCCATCTTCTACATGTTCAAAGAAAGGAATGGGCAACCTGGTTTTTTCTTCATCTATCATGATGTATTTTTGATTAAGGCGTTTGAGCTTAGCTACCATATCCGTTGAATTGTCCGAAAGTGTATCGAGGAATTCTCCTGTATACGGGCCGACTTCTAGTATCATGTTTTGATAGCCTTCATTAGCTAACGTTGGAAGTAATGCCTTAGTAAATTGAGAAATGTTCTTAGATCCATGAAACTCTCCCAACAAAGTAAACTGAGACTTCTTAACTTTTTGTTGTAAAAACTCAGCTCCTGGACCTATCAATTTGCCTTCTTCAATCGTAAATGCATAACTTATTTCAGATAGATTTTGAAATGACAAAGAGTCTTGAGTCCAAACGGTGGACAAGGATAAAAATGAAAGTAGAATCGTAAAAATAACTAGAGTAGGAGTTTTCATGTGTCTTCAATTTAAATGTGGTGTTTGCAAATAATGATGGTACAAACCTAGTCCACCGCCTCCTTTGAGCAAAGCAAAATCGGTGGACAACAATGATGGCTCTATATTCAGTGTCAGTGATGAATTTTCAGTCCCTATTACCTTCTACCGATAATTCATGTTTATTCACCGATTTGTGCTCTTTGGAGCGGTCTAGTCTAGTATATTTGAATCATGAATAGTAATAAACAGATGTCATTTCAGCATTCTTTCAGAGGAATGATACTTTGGTTTTTATCTACCTATTTTATTTTTGGAATGCTATTGAATTTTTTACAAAATTATTCACTCTCTTCTTTAATACCTATTAACCCATTTGACATAAACCTTGTAATTCTATTCATAAAGATGAATTCACTTTCATGCTTCTTCCTCTTTATGATATGTACCTATCTATCGTTCTATAAATTTTACCCAATTCGAAAAATAGCTCTTTCATTGAGCCTCTTGTTATCACTTGTTCTACCCATTTGCTTGCGATTCCTATTAGATCAACGAGTATTTTTTTGGATTTTTGGCGAGACCAACTACCTTCCCGACGCCTCATTTAGCTTTTACTTTTCTGATAATTTATACTTTGCTGTTTACTATATTCCCTCTGGAATCATCTATTATTTTTACAAAAGAAATCAGGCATTGCAAAGTGCTAGAATTGAAGCCGAACGTCAAAGAGCCGAAGCAGAAATATCTCATTTGAGATCTCAAATAAATCCTCACTTCTTATTCAACAGTTTAAATAATATCTATTCCTTAGCCTATGAAAAATCAGATAAAATCCTTGGTGCTATAGAAGGTCTTTCTGGTTTATTGCGGTATTCTCTCTACGAAAAATCCGATTTTGTTCCCTTTGAAAAAGAATGGACCCATATTCAACAATTGATCAAAATTGAACAACTTAGATTGATTGATCCCGTTGAATTTGAAATAACCATTGAACGTACAGTTTACCCAAAATTGATACCTCCAATTTTACTACTTCCACTGATTGAGAACATATTTAAACACGGTGATGTCCAGAAACCAGCTGTTTCTCCCAAAATCAATATCTCTTTGTATGAAAATATAATCAATGTGCAGATTCAAAATTCAATTTCTAGCACTATTCAAAAAGATAGACAACAGGGTATCGGATTAGTTAATATTAAAAAACGATTAGCGTTTATTTATGGAAATGCGATGAACTTTGATGTACAAGAAAAAGATGGTACTTTTAGTGTAAACTTATCAATTCCAACACAATGATCCGATGTATTGTAATCGATGACGAACCCTTAGCAGTCCGTCTTCTTTCCAACTATGTAAATGATCATCCGGACCTAGAACTTGCTGGATCTTTCAACAATCCGATAAAAGCATTTCATGAATTGGACAGTCATCAAGCGGATCTCATATTTCTAGATATACAAATGCCACAACTTTCAGGAATGCAATTTCTACAACTATTAAACAACCGTATTCCTGTCATTCTCACTACAGCGTACAATGAATATGCACTAGAAAGTTATGACCATCATGTCATCGACTACCTTGTAAAACCAATAAGTTATGATCGCTTTGCCAAATCAATTGATAAGTTTCAATCGTTTCAATTAAATCCTTCAGCGGAAAACATAACAGAGAAAGAAGATTCCCTCTCGTCTAATTCTCTATTTGTCAAAAGTGGACATAAGATGGTTCGAATAGAACTGAATGAAATTAGATATTTGGAAAGTAGAGGTGATTATCTACATATTTTTACGGGAGATGAACCTATAAAAACCTTGGAGAATCTAAAAGATATTATTCAAAGACTATCCAACAATTTTTTAAGGTGTCATCGTTCTTTTATTTGCAACATGGATAAAGTAGAATACATAGAAAACAACAGAATCATTATAAATGGCAATTATATCCCCATAAGCAGAGCCTACACCCAAATCGTCCAATCCTATGTTAAGGATCGGACTTCTTAGCACAATATTTTATTTCAATACGATTACTTTTGATCTAAATACCTGTCCATTTTCGTTTTGTGCAACAATAATGTAAATTCCGGAATCTTCCTTATTCAAATTAAATCTATAATACCCATCTCCATTTCCGACTAATTGCCCTTCATTTACTATTTTTCCATTAGCCGAATACATGATATAACTATATGGACTGCCTTTTGGCAATGACAAGGTAAACACACCATCTGTTGGTACTGGAAACACCTGAGCATCTTCAACAGTTACATTTATATTCGATAAACTATTTGCATAACAACCTTGAATAGAAAATTCAGCTGCGGATGCCCAAATATTCCCGTTCACTTCAGATAAACATACCAGTTTAAAATATCTACCTTCCACTGCTTCTGAAAATGGAACCACTGATGGTGCAAATGAATTATCAAATTGACCAAAACTTACTGCTTCTCCCCATTCATTGGGTTCGTTGCTTACATATAGCTCATAATCTTTCACTCTTCCATTGGTTCCATTCTGTCTTGGCAAATAGGTAAAACTGTTTGCTAAATACACATCCCCCATATCTACCACCATCTCATGAGGATAATCATCGTTTCCACTTGTCCATCGAGTATGCCAAATTGTAGCAGCATCATCGTCAAATGCCATCCTTGCCAGACCTGGATAAATCGTCTCCTCGCTATCAACGGATACCAAGCTCCAAATATCTTTTGGCAATTGATCAGGATTTGAACAATCTTCAATAGAAGGACAAGAAGTAGCTGAAATGAGTCCAATCATGGTTTTTGAATAGTCTACTCCATTTTTTGTAATTGTCATTTTCACATCATAGCTTCCGACATTTCCTAAGACAACAACTGGGTTTCTGGCACTCGCATCTGACATATAAACAGGCTCTGGCGTTATTTCCCATTTCCAGGAGCATCCTTCATGATTAATTATTGAATGGTCCTCAAAATAAACAGAATCCAATACACATGGATAAACCGACTTTTCTACCCATGGATTAAGAATAGGTTCATAATCATGCACCATTAATGGTGATTCCCAAATTCCAGAATTCCCAGCAACTCGCAATTTCCCATCTCTATAAAATGGAAGTGCTTGATTGACTTGAAATCCTGCTGGAAAACCATTACTAAATTCATCCCAATTATCACCGTCTTCCATCCTGACAAAAACCTTCGCTTTTTTATCTCTTGCATTCGTAAATAAGTAGACAACATCATGTCCATTTGCATCGGGTTGAACTACTAAATTCTTTGTGTATTCAGACAACTGCCCAGTCCAATCTTGCCAAGAATCTCCGCCATCTACCGATTTAAACACTCGGCCGATATCTGAAGACCATGTACCATTTTGCAAACAAGCATAAATTGCATTTTCATTGGTCGGTGAAATAGCAAAATACAATCTCCCTCCCCAGGAAGAGTTGCCATTAGGTGCAGTAGTTAATGCATTTTTTCTTTCCCAACTTACACCCCCGTCTTCACTTTTATATAATCCTCGGCCCACCACATCTGCATACATCACATTCGGATTGGAGTAAGAAACATCTAAGTATCTTACTTTTGCCCCAAAATCATACATCATATCGTAACTCATCCCTGAATCTTCACTTTTCCACAGCACATTTCCTTCTCCAAGAAACAACGTACCTGAATAATTAGGATGCGTAGCAATATTCCCTCTTCGTCCACCATATTCGTCCATATTAGGGTACTTACTAAATAAAAACCTTCCTTCTGGCTGTCCTTCTGCAGTTCTAGGCAATATCCATCCTGCTCCTAAGTCGTTGAATGCTACATGCCGACTTTTTCCTTTTAAAATCCAGCCTGTTGGGGATTCTGCACCACCCATTCTAAGTGCCTTTGAGCCATAAAAATCAGCAATACTGGTGTTCCCATTATGATAACGACCTCCCACTATAATGTCTTCGTTCCATCCTTGGTCAAACCCCCACATATCTGAACCTATGATACCATTTATCTTTGCTTGATGATTATCCGTAAAAGAAAAATTGTCACTACTATAATTCATCCCACCATCTGTAGATACCCAAACTTCTCCATCGTCCAAAATCTTCATATCCTGAATATCTGGATGAATCGGAAAGTTTCCTCCATAACCTCCGATTAAAGAGAAGGTATTCCCACCATTCCTGGAAATATATAATGAAGAAGTTCCAGCATAGATGATTCGTGCATCCTGATCTGACACCTCAAAGACCAAATCGAAATAACCTTGGCCATTATTCAATCCCAGGGAATTTGTATTTCCTACAGATAGAATATCCCAATCTCCTGTCAAATAATCCCCTTTATAGATCTGAGGTGTATTGTTTGATGTGAGACAAATGACATAAATTGAATTGGCATCATCTTCACTTACTGCAATTAATCCACCTGAGGCATCACTTACATTGGTAGGAAAATTAGCGGATTCCATAAATGTACTTCCTCCGTCCTCTGATATCATTACTCTAAAAAAACTTCCCACCTTCGTAAGTCCATACACTACATTTTCTAGTGTAGGATGTCGATGTACATCATAACTTTTGGACAGTAAAGTTCGTTGCCAATTCACCCCTCCATCTTCACTGATGTGGATTCCATTATTTCCTGCAGAATATATTTTATTAGAATTAGATTTATCAATTTCTAGTCGATCCGAAGGAAAGTTACCAGAAGCCCCTAAAAGCGGTGTCCATGTCATACCACCATCTTCTGTTTTGTGCATTTGTGCCCCACCAGAAGCATACACAACATTTTCATTTTCTGGATCAATACGTACAGCAGTAATCCCTCCTCCAAAATTATAATCCAAACCCAATTGTTGCCAGGTTGATCCTTTGTCTACAGTTTTATTCATATACCCAGTCTCTGTGCCACAATACAAAACATCTTCATTGGTCTTTGCCACATCAAAGGAATAGATATTGACCTGCCAGGGAGCAGCAGGTGGAGGAAGCTGTGCCCCGGATTCATTCAGCCAAAAAGTCTCCTTAGGTCCTAAAAAACTCCAATCTGAACCATTCCGTTCTTGCGAAGTTGTTTTCTGTTGTTTTTGCACCTTCAATAAGTTTGTCACATAGTCTTGTGGAGAAGGAAGAGATATCGTTCCATCCTCTGCAACATAGGGCAATACGTGCTTTGACCAATTTTTGAAATATCGTCGAATAGGTCTAAACTCCCCTGTATTTTGAGCTTCCCACTTGTCAAAACTCTCCATAACATCAAAAAAGTTGACCTCTTCTGCATACATCTGTTTTGCCCAGTATGGATACTCATTTTGAAAATGAGGCTTATAGGATTTAATATTTCCTGGCACCTCATCGTATTTTGTAAATTGTTGTTGTCCTACTATCAATTCACATGAAAAGGCAGTAAGAATTAAAAAAATGAATACTCGCATTTTGAATCTGTTTGACTTGAAGCTAAAGGTAGTAAAAGTAGGACTTATGTACTATAATTAATCTAGATTGACTTAGCTGTAACATAATATTTCTCTTCATCTTTTAATTTAGAATTAAGAAAAAGATTCATGTTTACCGAAGGATGTCTTGAAAAATAAAGTCTATACCAATGAAGCTGACCACATCTACTATAGAATATTTTGTGGAAGTTTCATGCGGTGCCTCTATAGTCACAAAAAAAGTAGTAATCCGCAGATAGAAAAAATGCAGCTACCTTTATGGAATACTAAATTTTGTATTATAACAACACCGATTGACATAGTAAAACTAAAACAGAAGGACAGGGCTGAGATTCGAAAAATGGCACGTCAAGTTTCTCAATGGACCTATTCCATCGTGATGAGTTATGTTAAAAATGAAGAAGATGCGGAAGAGATTATTCAAGATACGATACTAAGTGCACTCAGAAAAATAAATGGATTCAAAAGTGAATCATCTCTCAAAACTTGGGTGTATCGGATAGCAATAAATAAATCGATTGATGCTATTAAATTTAAAAACCGTAGTAAAAGAGCCGGGAATGTCATTTCACTACAATCAACTCAAAACCAAGGAAATATGACCATAAGTTGCAGTACATATGATCACCCAGAGAAAAAATTGATAAGTAAAGAAAAAGTGGAAATTCTATTTTCGGGAATTAACCAATTGCCTGAGAATCAAAAGAAAGCCTTGACATTGACAAAATTGGAGTACTTGAGCATGAAAGAAGTCGCGGGGATAATGGATGTCACTCCAAAGGCTGTAGAGAGCCTATTATCAAGAGGAAAAAAAAACCTACTGAACTACTTGGAAAACGAAGGTTTGGAACAATTAAAAAGAAAACCACATGGAAAATAAAGAATTAGCAACTGAGCTTTACGAATCTCTTGATGGATTCCGTAAAAAAATGCCTTCAGAAGAATTTTTATTGAAGATGGAGGAGGTTACCGTTCACGAATGGGAGAAAAATCAAGCGTCTCCTTTTCAATGGAAATCCATTATTGGTATTGCAGCTTCATTAATTTTTGTTGTTTTCATAAATGGGTATGCATTGATACAATACAATGAAAGTTCAGTGGCTTCCAATACCATTTCAGAAAATGATTCTTATGACTTAATCCCTGTACAAATACTTTATGATGAATAAACAAAACATACTTATAGGAATAATAGGCATTCTTCTTTTGCTAAACATTGGTCTGGTATCTGCTTTATTCATGGGTAAACGAGCAGGTAATCACCCTCAACCACGCAATGATCAACATGCAAATAAAATAATCAAAGAGCGGTTTGATTTCACGGATGAACAAATGGCAACTTTTTTGGCTAGTAAAAATAAACACAGAACAAGCATGGAAGAGATAAAACCAGCGCTTAATGCAATGAGTAGTACGTATTATATGCAATCAACAAGCTCTATGCAAAAAGACAGTCTCCTCTCCGAGATTAATCTATTAACAAATAATATCTATGAGGCAAATCATCTTCACTTCCAAGAAATAAAAGCAATTTGTCAACCCAATCAAATGGCTGAATTGGATCAATTTATCAAACACCTCATTGGACCAAAGAGACCTAAACCTCCTCGTTCGAAACAAAGGAAAGAATAAACTCACTCACAAAAACATGCATTTAAATTGATGAGATTTTGAAGGCTTGCCTAATTTGGTAAGCCTTTTTTATTTGGCTTACTTAGTTTTCATTTAATGGACTCACTTTGAAACGCAGAACTGTTTTTAATTTCTCTGCTGCAACTTTTCGAAAATCGGATAAATAAATTTCACGATGAGATTTACTCAACCGCCGATGATAAGTCTCTTTGGCAAACTCTTCCATCTTTGCAAAAGATTGAGGTTCGTCATCGTAACTCCCTACGTGCAACATTTGTATACATTTCCCTTCTGAAACTACTTCAAATTTCACTGAATCCAACAATGCGCTACTCTTTTTACTTTTTACAATTTTCAAAACCTCTTCAAAGAATGAATGATCTACAAAATCTGGTTGTCGAATCATCAATGTATATACAAAATCATCTTTATTGATTTTACCATTAAAATTTTGCTTTGCTGTTTCACTTAGGTCCCATTCTCCCTCCAATGGATATACGGTAAAATCATAATATCCATCTGGAACCATTTCTCCTTTTTTGGGAATCATTTTTATTCCATAAGAAATAGCATATAACGCTTGGATACATTCTGAAAAATGAGCACTATTTGGGTTCCCTTTCCCTTTAATCGTCACAAACTTGAACGGTGGCACTTCAACGACCTCAGGTTTCTGTTTTGGTAAGTAGAGTTGTTTCTCCGATTTCCTCCACTCATATTTTTTTGTCATAACTTTACGCTTTAATTCATCACAAAATAGTATTGAACAGTGACAGAGGAGTGTCAGGGCTCTAATTAAAAATTAATCTTCGGGTCCTATCCACATAAATGGATTATATGCAATCTCCCATAAATGACCATCAGGGTCTTGAAAATATCCATGATATCCACCCCAAGCTGCCTTTTGTGTTTGTTTTACAATTATAGCACCTACATTCTTGGCTTTTTCCATAATTGCATCAACTTCTTCTTCCGTCTTCACATTATGAGACATACTAAATCTACCAAAACCAGTCCCATCATTTTTCATCGCTGCATCTTCAGCTAGAGCATCTACATTATAGAGACCCAACCAAGTCCCATTCAAATTAAAAAAAGCTACTTCTGGTGGTGAATCTAACGCTGGCCAACCCAGGCCATTTTGATAAAAAGATTTTGAAACAGCTAAATCCTTTACGCCTAATGTGATCATACTTATTCTTGGTTGCATATTCCTTTTTAAGTAAAAATAAGCAATAAAGAGCAAGTAACGAACAAGACATAAATTGAATCTTCGTATGTCTTTAAAGACATTTTAAATTTACATTTTTCTTTTACAACTCAAATTAAACTAGTTTCAAGATGAATAGAATTCACGTTACCAATTAAATCATCATTATGAAACAAAGAATTTTACTATTATTCCTAATAATTTCAAGCATCGCATCCAGTCAAGATTGCGATCCAATTACAGCCAATTCTACCTTCATTCATGGAAACATGGAATTCAAATTATTAAATGGAGGACAAACCTTTAATGCGTTAAATTACAAAGTGGGAATAGGTTCCGACGGAGACTTGAACAGTCGATCGTATTCACCAATTATTTATGCCAGCGATATCTGGGCAGGGGGAATAGACCCAAATGCCAATTTAGTATTAGCTGCTGGTGGTTATACAGATCGAGATTGGGCAACTGGTCCTCTTGACGAGTTCGGAATGACTACACCAGAAAAATGCGACTTCTGGGATCAAGTTTTCACTGTGACCAAAGAGGAGATTTATGAGGCATGGAAAGTGTATAAAAATGAAGGACCTTGCGATGACATCCCTGAATCTGTTCTAAATTGGCCTGCAAGAGGTAATCCTTTTCTACCTCAATTAAGTGATACTCGATTAGCCGACTTTTTTGATTTTGATGGGACTGCTCAATATGACCCTTGCAATGGAGATCTCCCAGGTGTCACAATTCGTGGTAGTGAGCCTTTAAGTATTGTAGATTATTTCGCAAAACTGCCTTCTAAAATTTCATTTTATATGTTGAATGATGCAGGCAGGCCCCATAATTATTCAAACGGTGCTGCAGTTCCTTTAAAAGTATGGGTCTATGTGTTTTCATACGACACAGAAGAGACTAAAGATATTATATTCACAAAATACAAATCCACTTATTATGGGTATGATGACCTGATCGATTTTCATTTAGGGCATTGGTTTGACTTTGATCTTGGTTGCAAAGAAAATGATTTAATGGGTACCGATGATGGTCGGAATATGGTCTATGCATACAATTCTAGTGTCGATGGTCCGTGTGTGGATAGCAACACTCCTTTACCCAATAGTCAATTCGGAGTTTCCTACCTAAACGGCATGTTTCAACCCTATATCATCGTGGATAATAATGGTGTAGATTCGCTGGTTACCCCGCCCATTGGTAGTGGTCTACTGGACACTCTTGTAAGAGTCAAAATGTCCACCTCTGTGATTCCTTATGATTGTAAGAATACATCACAACCCAATGCATGTAAACCTGAAAACCCAACTGAGTTTCACAACATTCTTAAAGGATTAAATACCGATGGTTCTTCAATTCTTGGGCCTGACGGACAACCTACTCTTAAAATGTTTACAGGCAATCCAACTGATGCAGCATCTTGGACATTATGTGCTGAAAATGAAACGCCGGAAACCACCGTCATAACCTCCTCAAAATCACAATTACTTAATCCTGGTGCAACAAATGAAATTTTATTGGCTTATTGTCATGCTACAGATGGGGTGGATGGTTGTCCAGATATTAGTGCCCTCCAATACCGCCAAGATCAGGCTCAAAAATTTTATGAGAACAATTTCTTTCATTACACTGGTCCTAATCCTCCATTACTGGATATATCAAAAACTACAGCAGGTTTAGAAATTTCAATCCACGCTATTCCATACGACTACAAAGAAATGATTCCAGAAGCCTATGCGTTTGAAGATAATTCCTATGTCTTTGAAGGCATTAAAATTTATCAAGTTAAAAGTTCGAATTTTGATTTAACAGAATTAGATAATCCAGAATTGAGTGCGCTCGTTTACCAAGGGGATATAGACAATTCTATTGATAATATTTTTAACACTATGGTAGAATTCAATGCTGGAGTAAAGAGCTATGTACCTACTCAAAAAGTGGAAGGTCAAAACTCTGGCATTCTAGAACAATTCACTTTTGATTACGACATACTTGAAGATCTTCCTATAATAGACGGCAAGCCTTATTATTTTGTAGCTGTTTCATATGCGCATAACAACTATGCGACTTTCGACTCAATCGCAGAAACTGGGCAACAATACCCGTATTTGCAAGGTTCATGTGGAGTAAAGGCTGTCAATTCAGAACTGGTACTTTCGAGCAAAACCCTTCCTGAAATCAAACCCTACCTATTTCAAAATGATGGTCAAAATTGGTCTTTTCAGGCAAAAGAAGCACGTTTGAACATTAGCCTACTCGCATCTAACGGAATAGAGATCAAAAAGTGGAATCTGGATAAAGAAGAATCAATCTACTCTTCTGATATAAACGCATTGATCCCTGGAGTATATTTTTTGAGAATAAATAGCTTGAGCCAAGGGCGCACTTACGGGCAAAAAATCGTCCACATTCTATAATAAGAGGAAGTGAATATGAACTAAGAAATGAGGCTAATAAATGAAATTGAATCGAGGAAAAGTGATGTAATTATCTGCTCTTTACTCGATTCAATCTCATAATACCCGTTATCTATATTATACTTCAAAAGATATGCTCTCCACTATATAAGTGATAAGCTCGTTGGTAACAGGCTTTGTATCATTTCCATACTTTTTGAGTTTGGCACCGGAGAACATCCTTTCCAATCCAATAGCAATACGGCAATTATATTCCGATGCTCACCTTGCGCTATTTTGGAATTCCCATTTACGGATAGAATCATATCCTTTTTAAGGTCTACCTTACTATGAATAAATGATTTTATTCTGGTAATTTCTGGATATGTTTCATCGACTAATAATAAGGACAAACCCACCTCAATTACAATATCTTCTTTTGCCCTTTCTAGTATTAGATCCGTATTGGTTCGCAAATAATCAATCGTAGATTGGTGTTCTTCATAATTCACTTCTTGGGAATAGTAACTCGAAGCTGCGATGATGATGTGTGTCAATGTATAGATCTTGTTTCCAAATTGAGCCTTGGAGAGGAATGCATCTTTTTCCTGAGGATAAGTGTTCTGTACAGCTTCAATAAAATCTGGTCGATAGTCGGCTATGCCTAAGTTGTATAACCAGTACACTTGATTGGCCAATTGTGCTCCCCAGGCTTTGATCATTTCTCGATCTGTAAAAGCCTTTTTGAAATCATAGGATCGTAATAAATCCATAAACTGTGCATGTTCATTGTGCCTTAATCCTAACTCATCTAATCGAGCAACATGACGCAATATTTTTACACCCATCAACCGATACATTGGGAATCGCTCAAAGGTCTTCTTTCTTCGCTTCTTTTTTTGAGTTGAAGCCTTGTAGGATTTATTCTTCTGTGTGACATATTGCTGAAGAGATCTTGCATCCAAACCCCTCAACACTAATTTATCCAAAGCGTTGGAAGTATAATGGATACCTTCTAATAATAAATATTTGTAGGAGTCATCTTTATAATTCCTCCAAAGTCGGAGTCCCATATGCCCAGATTTAGCAGGGTTTAATTTATAGGCGTTTCGTTGATATTTCTTTTTTATTTCCTTTGCCGTTTTGACATATTCTGCATTGTAATTCGTGGGTGCTAGCTGAGCATTGGAAAAGTGTCCTATAACAAATAGAACCACTGCAATAATTACCCTTTTAAAAAACTCATTTAAATACTTCATGATATTTTGTTTTTAATTTTACGAATAGAATTCTAACCCTACCCTTTCGGCTAGAATAATTTGATGAATTGAAATAGGTATTGGATTACTGTCTAGAATTTGTCAGTCGATCCTATTCAAAACAATCGAAAGTTTAATCCTATAGATGCTAATAGATTTTCATACCCTAAAAATGAGCGTGCTCCTTCTTCTAGATTTCTTGTTCTTTTTACCCATGAAATTCTACTCAGCATACGTATTCTTTCATTGAATTGAACATTCAAACTGGCTGACATTCTGAAATAAATATGTTTCAATGGAGTCGTCAAATTAGTTTGCGCTTTTAAAGTGTCGTATACCCGATGCACAACAGATGCCTTCATTGAATATTCCACGTTCTTTGATTTGATCAATATTCTTGAAAACGGTTGGTACTGAAAATAACTGAATCGATTCTGCAATACATCTCTTCGATCCAATACACGTGCACCTAACACCCATTTGAACTGCTTTCTATATTTGACCTCATAAGTCCCTGTAAGGCTGGAATATCTCCAATCTCTGAACCTTTCTATGTCTTCCTCCGAATCATTGACAAATGTAATATCCTCGTAATTTCGAATAGAATACGTAGCATCAACTTTGAAATAATGACTCCATCGTTTTGATTTCTTAATACGTTGACTCATTGAAAATTCATAGTTCATTCCATGATAATGAAATTCTCGTGTATCATCAGTTTGATATAATTTCTGAACATAGCCAGTCTCGAAACTCATTCTATTTCCTTGAAACGGTTTTAGGCTGTATTTAAGATCAACCGTATTCTTTTTATATGCTCTAGGTGGCCTTAACACCTCTGTATCATCTTCAGGTCTGTTGGTCAGATATTGACTGTGTTGGGCGCTTGCATATACCGTATGCCGTTTATGCATCTTGAGTACATATTTTATTCTGGCTTGTGGTCGAATCAAGTCGGCTTCATTCAATCTAGGAAAATAGTCTTTACCCCATTTACCCATTAATTGCAATTCCTGCCTTTCAGATTTAATTTTCCAATTGACCATTGCACTTAAAGAATAAAAATAACCACTTTGTATCGATGATATCGTATCCCCGTCTTGAATCAATCGCCTTGACTCATTGCCATTAAACACATTGTGCTCATAGCCATTTCTAGTTCCAAAATCGAGCGTAAAAAACTGTTGCCCATAGAATTCAGAAGAGAAAAGCATAAAAAGGAAAAGTAATCTATAAAACGCTTGCTTTGATTTCATTTAATTAAAAATTTTGGTCACTTCGTTAATTTGGTATCATTGCGGGATCAATAGAATGCGTTATCAACTTATCGTTATCTCTATTCTCTGATACGTCAATATTATATTCTGCACATTCAGTCTTCACCTGTATTTCTATCCCCAAATCTCCTTCAATTTGGTAATCCAAAATGGGCAATCCTATCAACAGTAGAACCAATAGCATAAGATATGGGAAAGCGGATTTTTGATGTTTCATAGTCATTAATTTAATTTAGCTTTTAATAATAATTTTAAACCTGATTTGTTGGCCAACTGGATTCCAAGACCTGGACGAACGTTGATTTCCATTATTAGGGGTCCAAGTTCTGCATCGATTACAATATCTATCCCCAAATAATCAAGAGGAAAACACTTCGATGTAGCTATTGAAAGCGCCACTAAAGTATTCCACATTGGAATTTCCTTTCCAGCAATACTATTTCCATTGTCTGGATGATGAGTGTAATAAGTATGGCCATCAAATGCATCCAATAAGGTTCCTTTTTCCATATCAATCCCAATGCCCAATCCTCCCTGATGCAAATTTGCTTTACCTCCTGATTTATCGGTCGGCACTCTCAACATGCTCATTACGGGTTCATCCTTGATCAAAATAATTCGAAAGTCAGGCACCCCTGCAGCATAGATTTCAGCAAAAAATGGGTGAGGTTCAATACATTGTTCGACCAGCACATGATCAGAACTCCCGAATGAATACATGCCCATAATGATTCTCGCCATATGGGTAAAAATTTTCTGTTCAGACCAAATCTCACCGCCACTAACCCAATAACCTTCTGCGTTTTTCTTGAGAATGAGAATGCCACCTCCACCGGACCCATTCGCAGGCTTAATGGCTATTTTTTTATAATGATTTAAATTGGACCACATACGAGATATATCACCTATTCTTCGCACTACACCATAGGTTTTTGCACATGCGATGTTATTGGCATGCAGGAGCTCTTTGCACTTGACTTTGTCATCAGCTAATGTGAAATACTTTTTAGGATTCAACTGATACACATAATCCATGTTACGTTCATTGATCCCAAGAATCTCTGAACCGATTATTCTATTCTTCCATTTGTCAAACATTTTTATTCTAATTTTTAGTAATCAATTAATTGAAATTGGCTCTTTATCTACTTTAGTTGATTCAATTCAATGTAGGAGAGAACCGCCTATATTCTGAAATTCTCATACCGATCCATCTACCTAAAAACAACAAGATGACGATCAAAGGCAAATACAATTCTGGAAACGTCAAGAATACGCCTATCAGAAGTTTGGATCTAAAAATCAGACAGGTCAAAAGGGAGATTAGTGCCGTATTTAATAGCATTTTCAACGCTTCAGACAAGTCTTCTTCATTCAAAACTTTTGCAAAACGTTCGGCGGTTATAGAGATGATTACAATAGGAAGATAAATCATCATTTCACCCATTTCCCAATCCAATAGTACTCCTGCAATTCCAAACGTCAATAAGGTGATGATAACACTGGTCAAGATAATGGCAACTTTTGGTACAT
Source organism: Saprospiraceae bacterium (assembly GCA_029212405.1). Classification (GTDB taxonomy): domain Bacteria; phylum Bacteroidota; class Bacteroidia; order Chitinophagales; family Saprospiraceae; genus CAJXUU01. The sequence continues at coordinate 35,464 of JARGNR010000026.1, read as the reverse complement.
GAAGCAATGACCATTTTTCCAACAATAAATGCAGCAAGGCCACTAACACTATAACAATACCAAACGCTGTCAACCCAGTGACTAAATCGACGTTGACCAAGGCAAGTCCAATCAACGCAGGCAACAAAATCCCAAAGGAATTTATCCCTACCACATTTCGAAAAATTGCAATTAATAGTGCAGCCAGAGGAAGTAGCAACAATGATCTCAATAAATCCATCGGAAGATGCAATTCATTGAGTAAGGGCCATAAACTTAATCCCTCGATCCGCTTTTCATTGAGAGACTGATACTTTTTCTTGATGTCAAATTGATAATCAAAATTGAGATCTTTGGTGTAATTGAATAAATAAACATCTCCTGTGTACAATTGCAAATAATTGGCGGGGAGCATGGCAAAATGATCATTCATCACATCAAAAGGAATCCATGAACCCCCATAATATATCTCTGACCAAAGATGTGAAGTTCTCTTCTGTACATTCTCTAAAATGGTACCCCCAACAACTCTAGAAGGTATTCCTTGTGCTCTACATAATGCTGTAAAAAGCCGACTCTTCCCATTACAAGAAGCTCTATTCAATCGTAAAACACTTACTGCATCGGTCAACAATCGTGTATTCGAACTTCGGATTGATTTTACATATGCAAAGTTAGATCGCAATGTGGCCAAAACGGAATGTTTCTTCAATTCTTTGGCTTTCGATTCAATTTGAACATGAGATGTTTGAATAAAGGGGTCGCTTGACAAAAACTGCTGCAATTCTATGGATGAATGCTCTTCAAACGGGGAATCAAGCGGCAAATCAAAACGAACATATTTCCCCTCTACTTCATACTCGTAAGTATACAGTACATCATTAAAATCAGCAACATCCCATATTATTTGAGTGCCAAATTCATTCTTTTTTGTCGTTACGGTAATGGAATCACCATACCAAGTATGATTGCGAATTTCTTGTCTTTGATTACTTTCTGGCAAATAGGATTTCACCACAGCTTTTTTAGGCAAATCAGACATTTCTAATTCTAAAGAAACGGTATAGATTTCTCTAGGAATAATGTCGGATATTTCAAAATTATTCTGTGAATATTTGAATGCAGAAAATAGAATTGGTAGAAGCAAAAGAAGCATTGAAGCAATAAAAAATGACTTTTTTAACAACATAATTTTACATTTAAGTAGTAAGATCTTCAAACCGACAAATCGGAAATCTGAACGAATTTTGTTCTGTTTATTAGTGTAGAAAAATCGCTATAAGCACTTCATTTAATGATTCATGTAGAATGGACAATTGCCCCATTTGTAGATAAAAAGAGCAGAGACAGAAATACCCTACCTCAATGAGATATTATTTTTAAAATAACTTGAAATTCTATTAATATGATGTGAAGAAAAGAGATAAAAAAGAATGAAAACAACATATATATCTAATTAATAACTAATTACACATTACATAACTACAATATATGAAACAGTATAAAAAATAGATAAAAATTACTCAAACTTGATTCTAAATACGATATTGGGGGTGAATCTCAACATGGCTCTATCTCTGGCTTGAAGTTCATATTGATCGTCTTCTTCGCTGTATTCGGTGAAATATTCCCGACTCATCAGATTTTCTCTATTGTACATATTAAGTAAAGAAAATCCCAACTTTCCTTGAAATCCATTTTGCTGAAATACTTTATACATGAGGGAAGCATCCAATCGATGTGAAATAGGCAACCGCTCGGAGTTGATGTTGTACAAATTATAAACAGGAGGAGCATCTTCATCTTCCATATCCAAACCAACAGATTCAGTAAATACCAAACCAGAAGCAATTTGCCAACTTAATGAAATATTCCATTTTCCTCGGTGATATTGATGAACGATCTGAAATGAATGGGGTCGATCATGAGGAGCTCTAAAAGAAACAGTTTCATCATCAGTATCTGCTTCATATTGACTTCTGCTATATGAATAGGAAATCCAAGACTGTGATGTACTCCACTTCTTTTTGAGCATCACGTCAAAACCCCAATTTTGCCCTGTTCCAGATTCGAAAAATGCTTCCGTACCAGATTGAAACCTCGAAAGATTTGAAGTCAATCCTTCCTGTTTTTTAACATATCCTTCTATTTCAAACATAAAAGACTTAGGGTGATATATCATCCCTAGTGAAACATTCTTGCTCAGGACAACTGGAATATTTTCATCATCGTCAGACAATACCCAGAAATCTTGATTGATTCCAAGATCATTAAATTCTAAAACTTGACTCATAAACTGGCGATAGAAACCACCTCCAGCCTTTACTTGAAATACAGGAGAGGGAACATACTGTATCGAAAGCCTGGGCTCTAAAAAGTTTTCTTGTGTTGCACTCGCATAATTGTATCGCAACCCTACTTGAGTTTTAATTGTATTGTTCATGGAAGTATTCAGGGACACAAAACCTGAAAAGATTTGGTTCTTATCCAATTCCGTATCCTCAGGATCTTCTTGATCAACCTGCCACCTCCTATTTACATTTAAATCCGAGAATTGTGCTCCAAAATCTAAATGAAGATTTGTATTGAACAGTAACGTATTGTTCCACACCACAGTGTTGTCCTCAATCGTATTAGCTTGAACTTCTTGAATTTCAACTGACGGATCGTCCCCATCTAGCACACTAAATTCGTAGTAATTCGACAATTGAGTATGGGAAATATTGATCGAACTACTGTACTTTTCATGCCAGTTTCTTTTCCATTGAAAACCTATCCCAGTGGAACTTTGGTCCAATTTATCATTAGTTGCAAATTCTTCTTCTTCAGTAAAATCAAAGTTGAGCTTATCATCTATTTGAAAAAAACTTAACGAAATATGATCTCTTTCCGAAGGTTCAATGAGTAGCTTCATATTGTAATCATTAAAATCAAAGGCCAGTCCAAAATCAATGACATCAGGTTCATCTTCTTCCATCACTTGCTCCAATTTTCCTTTTCTAAACACCCGTTGAGAAAGCTTTCGATAAGTTGGTGTCTCCACAATATCCGTATATGACTTTCTGGCACCAACCACCAAGGCTGCTCTTTTATTGAAGAATGGAACTGCCAACGAAACATCAGCATGGGTGAAATTCAAACCTGCTTCGGATGTCACTCGATCTGGAATGGTATTTCTACTTTGTATATCAATTACACTGGCAACTCTCCCACCAAATTTTGGACTGAAGCCACTTCGATATACATTAACATCTTCAATTAAACTGGGATTAAAGCCTGAAATCATACCGAAGAAATGCCCTCCGTTATACACCGGAATTCCATCATATAAAATCAAATTCTGATCTGGTGTGCCGCCTCTCACATGAATTCCAGTTGCAGATTCATCCATACTTTGAACTCCTGGAAGTAATTGAACCATTTGAAGCACATCCGCATCGGTCAACCCAGGCACCATCTGAATTCTCCCTGGATTCAAAATCATGTGATCAAAATCCACCGACTGTTCAATTCCAGAGGTGACATATTCCTTTACTATGATTTCTTCAAAAGAAAACTGCTTGGTTTTCAGGACTATCGTAGGACATTGCACCAATTCTAACACATCCAAAATCAAAGATTCATACCCGATATAACTTATTTCAATTTTCTCATTTTCGTAGAATACTTCACTCCAGTTCAACGTCCCGTTTTCATCTGCACTGGTTCCAATTTGAGACGAGGGACAATAGACACTTACAAATGATAGAGGCTCTCCTACGTCATTCGTAAAAGAACCACATAATGCGAACTGGCTTTTAGGCTTTCGGGTCAAAACGATGTACGTACTATCTACATTTCTATAATTCAAATTCAATTCAAGACATAATCTAGTAAGCACATCTTCCAGCGATGTGTTCTCCACTGAATAGTTGACTTTCTGTTCTAGTCCCAAATCTCCAGTATATGAAAAAACAACACCATACTTCGTCTCTAAATCTTGCAATACTGATTCTAATTCTGCATTCTTATAAGAAACATCCATAGATTTTTGTGCTACCAAGAAGTATGGTAAAAGTAAGACTAGAAGAGTAAATCGTAATTTCATCTATTTTAATCCTAAGCTACTGTTCGCCGTATTTATTTAAATCAATCGTTTTGTGTTATGCGAACAGAAGTCCCATCAATTACATACGTACAATTAATGGATGAACAAACAATTTGCAAGGCACTTTCTAGATTGTTGTGATCAAAGCCTCCACTATAATTTTCAATATTTTCGATAGTTGGATTCGCTTTGATTTCTATATCAAACTGTCGCTCCATTTCATTTAGTACTTCAATCACCAAAACATTATTGAATCTAGATTGTCCATTTCTCCAAACTGGTGTTCCTTCCAATGCATTAAATTGAGATTTATTTTGCAGCTTACCCTTTTGAGCTTCCACTTTTTCACCTTTTAAAAGTTGGATTTCTGCACTACCCAAAGATGATACTCCAACGCTCCCTGTAAAACATTGTACTTCAAAACGTTCGACTCTAGACTTAATATTAAAACTAGTTCCTAATACACGGACATCTCCATGGTCCGTTTTTACTTTAAATGCACTTCCTTTGGTGACTTCAAAAAATGCTTCTCCTTTCAAATCCAAGTTTCGCTGCTCCGGGAATGTCTTTGTATTGTACTGCAATGAAGACCCTGCATTTAAATAGACAACTGAACCATCTGGTAAATGGATCGTTTCATTTTGTGTGGCAAATGTTTCATGCAGCTGGATCGAATTAGTATTGAATAAGGTAAGGTAACCAAGGACTAGTAAAGCACACCCGGCTATTGCATACGTTATCCATCCCATTCGAACTAATTTTGTTTCCTTTTTAGCGACAATATTTGATTCATCCCCTTCAATTTGATTCCAAATCTTCTGTGTATCCCATTGAGGAGTATCTAAATTCGAAGTATGGTTCGCTATTTTTTGATATTCCCTGTACGCATCCGATTTCTCAAATTCAGCCAACTCCTGTGGACTCAACTCACCGCTTAACCAACGGGCCAAGAATGTATCATCATCTTTAAATAAATCACTCATTTTTTATACTTAAATGGTGTATTGTACTATTGCACTTATATAACGACCCATTGCAGTTTTACCCTACTTTGGTCATTTAAATTTTCCCAATTTCCTTCCTCAATACTAAAAGTGCCTGATGGATTCTCTTCTCCACAGTCTTTTGACTTACTCCCAATATTTCAGCTATTTCTCTGTATTTTAATTTATCAATCCGATTCATCAAGAATGTGATACGTTGTGCTTCAGGAAGTGCACTGATCACTCTATCCAACTTAGCCTTAAACTCTTTTTCTTGCATCAAAAATTCAGGATCTTGGTTCGTCTGAGTTTGTACGGGTCGTTCTCTAAATTTCAGAACAACTTTTTTATGCTTTAGCCGATCACGAAATAAATTTGTTGCTGTAGTAAATAAAAAACTTTTGGCTTTTTCTAACGGTACCCTAGCACAATTTTTCCAAAGTCGAATAAACGATTCTTGAACCGTATCCTCTGCAAAACCAGTATTCCCACTTTTATAGTAGACATAATTGAGTAACCCTTCCGATTGATCTTGATAGAATTTTTGGAAAATTATTTTATTACAGGTATCGTTGCTAAAACTCATTCAGAAGCGAATATAATAAATGGAAAGAGTTCTATGCGTAAATTTTACGTTACTAAATCAATCCGTTTAGTAAACTATTCATTTGGATTAAAATTAACTTACTTCGTCTATTAAATACATTTTTAGTAATCCATAAAAAGTATGATGCAATTCCCAAAAGGCAAAAAGACTAAAAATAAATAAAACAAAACATACCAAAGAGATCGTTAAAGCAGATGGAACATTTAAATCATAGTAACTTAACCAAAAGAAGAGGACTAAAATTAGGAAATAAAACATCAGAATAATTGATAGAGACATGCGTACAGACTAAACCTTAAGAAAAAAAGTTATAATCATTTCACAAATAGCTGCCATTGAATTCCATCAACTTTACTAATTTACCTGCGTAAACTTACTTTATGATGAAAAAGTCCATATTCTCTTTACTTGCCGTATTAATATCCCTTCTTGCTTTTTCAATATCGATGCCTCCAGATTTATCAGAAGGACAAAAATCGGAACTTAAGACAAGTCCACAAGATTCATCCAATGAAGCATTTGATAAAATGATGCAAGTGCTCATGCATCAACGATGTGTCAATTGTCATCCCGCGGGAGATGTTCCCATAAAAGGTGAAGACAGTCACGTGACTCGTTCGCTTGGTATATCTGGAGGTGAAAAAGGACATGGGCTAAAAAGTATTAATTGCCAAACCTGTCATACCGACGAGAATAATGATTTTTCTGGTGTGCCGGGTGCGCCCCATTGGGCTTTGGCACCTAAAAGCATGGCATGGGAAGGAAAGACCAGAGTAGAAATAGCAACTCAAATGATGGACCCCAAACTAAATGGAGGTCGTTCTGCTAAAGAAATCATGGAACACTTGACGGAACATGAACTGGTTCTGTGGGCTTGGGACCCAGGCGTAGATGCAGAAGGCACACCTCGAGAAACCCCTCCTGTATCTAAAGACGAATATATAGCAGCTGTGAAAGAATGGATCAACAAAGGTGCTATTATACCAAACAAATAAATCAACAACCATGAAGATATCTTTCATTATCAATGGAAAAAATGAAACCCTGGAGGTGGATGGCAATACACCCTTGCTCTGGGCAATAAGAGATGTTTTAGATCTAAAAGGAACAAAGTTTGGATGCGGAAAAGCTGCTTGCGGGGCTTGCACTATCCATGTAGATGGACAACAAGTTCGATCATGTTCCTATCCAGTAAAATATGCAGAGGGAAAAAAAATCACCACCATTGAAGGTCTATCCAATGGATCAGAATTGCATGCTGTTCAACAAGCCTGGGAAGAATTTGTAGTTCCTCAATGCGGCTACTGTCAACCGGGTTTTATTATGTCAACAGCTGCCTTGCTAAAACAAATACCAAATCCTACAGACGAAGACATAGACAATGCCATCATCAATGTCTGTCGATGTGGCACCTATTATAGAATGCGAAAAGCCATACATCGAGCAGCAGAAATTCAAGCTGAATTCATTTCTTCCTCATCTGTAAACGCTGACAAATGACACTACAATCCAACGCAAATAAAAACCCAAAAAGTAGCTCCAGAAGGAAATTTTTAATCCGTGGAAGCATAGGAACGATCGGTGTATTGGCTTTGGGTACGTATGTATTCCGAAATCCACTCCGCCGAACAGTACTAGAAATGGCTGAAACTCTGGTTCCTCCTTATTCAGGTTCTGGAACAGAAGCCAACCTTTGGTTTGAAATCACGAACGAAAATTCCATCATTTTGCATTCACCCAAAGTAGAGATGGGGCAAGGTACGTTTACTGGACTTGCTCAGATTGTAGCGGATGAAATGGAAGTCAATATGAATCAGGTAATGGTGAAAGCAGCCGCAACAGATACGGGAATAGTTGATGGAATGAGTACCGGAGGCAGTCTTTCTATCGCTCAGCTCTTCCAGCCGTTAAGGGAAATGGCCGCTACCATGCGCCTAATGATTCACCAGGAAGCAGCTGGATTACTTGGAGTTGCCGTTGAAGCAGTAAGTATATCCAATGGCGTATTTTCAGGAGGCGGTAAAAACCTAACCTACGCAGAAGTGGCGTCAAAAATCAAGGAATGGAAGCTACCAGAGACACCAGAATTGAAACCTATTTCAAGCTATAAATACGTCGGTAAACCTGTAAAACGAATCGATCAATTGGCTAAGATCAAAGGAGAACCCGTGTTTGGAATGGATGCCTCTTTGCCCAATATGCTTCATGCTACTGTAATTCGTCCTGAACATGTGGGAGCTACACTAAAGTCCGTTGACACAACCAATGCCATTTCGATGCCTGGCGTAGTAAAAATCATAGAGCAAGAAGGCTGGGTTGGGATTATCGCCAATAGTTTCCCAGAAGCATTGGCAGCCAAAAGAAAAGTAAAAGTAGAGTGGGAAAAATCAAAAGAATGGACAGAAGAGGGCATTCGGGACTTGTTGAAAGTAGGGAACGGAAATAAAATGATTACCCAAAAAGAGGGTGCTACTATAGATTCCGATGATCCAAATGCAACAATTTATGAATTTACTAGTCCGATTGGAGCTCACGCACAAATGGAACCTAATGGAGCGGTAGCTTCCGTAAAAGACGGAAAAGCTACGGTCATTTTATCCACGCAAGTAATCGGCATAACACAGAAACAAGTCGCTGAGGCTTTAGGCTTAGAACCTGAAAATGTGAATATTATATGTACGTATCTAGGAGGTGGATTTGGCAGAAGGTTAAACACGAGTCATGCGGTGCAAGCAGCCATCATGTCTAGAGAAGTAGGAAGACCCGTCAAATATTTTTTCACACGAAAAGAAGAGTTTCAAAACGATACATTCAGACCACCTACCCATCATATCATGAAAGGTAGGTTGACTGAAAATGGGTCATTAGAACATCTGGAACATCATTATGCTAGTGGGGATGTAGCTATAAATTCTGTCCTCATGCCAGCTGCAATGCATTCCGTTCTTGGCACGGATGTAGGGGCAATGAGAGGGGGCAACATCATGTACAATGCAATCCCTAACTATAGAGCTGTTCAGTGGCACACCACATTGCCTTTTGCTACGAGCTGGTGGAGAAGTTTGGGATTATTGGCCAACACCTTTGCAATTGAAAGCTTCATTGATGAGATGTCTATTAAAGCAGAAAGAAATCCAGTTGAATTCAGATTGGAGATGTTGTCCAACGATGAAAAGGGAGAACGAATAAAAAATGTCATCCAAAAAGCAGTAGCAATGACTGATTTCCACTCCGATGTAAGTAATAATCGAGCAATGGGACTGGCAGCCTCAATTGATGCAGGTTCGCCTTGTGCGCATGTAGTGGAAGTTTCTGTCACTGACCAAAAAATAAAAGTTGAGAAAGTTACCTGTGTGTTGGATTGTGGTTTTGCCGTGAATCCAGATCAAGTAAAAGCACAATGTGAAGGATCTATTATTATGGGCATCAGTGCAGTATTGCATGAAAAAATGACCTTGAAAGATGGTCGTCTCTACCCGATCATTTATGGTGCTTACGACATGGCTTTGATGAAAGATGCGCCAAAAGAAATAGATGTGCACTTGATTCAAGGAGTGGATATTCCTCTTCCTGTAGGTGAACCTCCATTGGGACCAATTGGAGCTGCAATTGGAAATGCAGTACGGAGAATTACAGGTAAACGATTGACCGATTTGCCCTTGAAGCTGTAAGGTTTAAAACCTATAAAACGCTTACTGTTTTCTATTCGCTAAAGAGTTAATTTCCGGGTTCTCCAGGTGTTTATTTGTTTGGGGAAATCTAAGACTATTAATCATGGCTTTGCCCAAGTTAGAGCTGGATGTAATAGAATTCATTTTATACATTAAAGGAAAAAATGGACGCATTACTACATAAATTGCATTGTACCATCCAGTTTTAGATTTTACTCCTTTTTCAGGTAAAATGGCTCCAGGTCGAAACATGTATGCATCTTTAAAACCCTTTCCTAGAATGTAATTTTCAGTTTTTCCTTTTACTCTGGCCCACATGGTATTTCCTTTTTCCGTACTGTCTGTCCCCTTTCCAGAAACATAATTGAACACCATATTGGGATTCAATTCAAAACATAAATCTACCAAGGATTTGGTGTATCCAAAAGTTATTTTGTCATAATCCTCTTCTGACTTTCCAATTGCAGAAATACCCATACAATGAAAGCAGGCATCATAGCCTTGTAATACGTTTTTAATATCTGCGATGTTGTCAAAATCCGTTACGATCACCTCTTTTAATTTTGAGTGTGTGATATCGATTTTGTTTCGATTGATTACCAAGACTTCTTGGACCTCTTCATCTTCCAAACATTCGATTACTACTGCTTTTCCAACCATACCTGTTGAACCTGTGATGATTACTTTCATTGTTAACTGATTATACTAAGAAATTGAAGAATCCTAAAAACGTACTTTCAATTCAAATTTTTAGTTTAAGATTCTACAATGACTGCTTTCTTTTTACGATTATAAAATAAGACATAACATACAGGAACAAAAATCAATGTAACGATGGTCCCAAATAGCAGTCCAAACATAATAGCCGCAGCAAGAGGTTCCCACATAATTCCTCCTCCAAGATACAGTGGAATCATCCCTAACACAGTAGTAAAGGTCGTCAACATAATCGGCCTAAATCGTTGCAAACATGCGGTTTTGATGGCTCCTACTAAATTTTCATTCAAGTTAGATTCAATTTCTATTCGATCAATGAGAACAATGGCGTTATTTATTATAATTCCAGCAAGGGATATTATTCCTAAAAAGGCGAAGAATCCAAAATAGGATCGTAATATGAGTAGACCAAAAATCACCCCTATCACACCTAATGGTATGGTCATCAAAACAATAAATGTTTTTCGGAAGGAGTTGAACTGAATAATCAATAACATTATTATAATGAAAAAAGCCATCGGTAACCAAGCTGCAACTGCACCCATGGATTCAGCGGAATTTTCAGCATCACCACCTAACTTATACGTATACCCACGAGGCCAATTATTTTCTTGTTGATCTTTGAGCCAAGGAGTGACTGCTCCCATTATTTCACTCGCATTCCCACCTTCTCTCACTTGAGATGAAATGTTGATACTTCGTTTAAGATCCGACCTTAAAATATTGGCAAATTGCCAAACTACTTCAAGTTCAGCCACTTGAGATAAAGGCACGTTGATTCCTGTATTTTGTGAATAAATATTTATGCTTTCGATATTTTCAATCTTAACTCTATCGTGGTTGATATCTCTCATGATGATACTGATATTATCCTTTCCTTCTCGATAATTGCCAATATCAAAACCATTCAACGCCGTCTTTAAAGAGATGGCAATATCCTGATTGGTCAACCCCGCATTTTGTGTTTTAAGCGGATCTATATCAATAACAATCTTTTTGGTTTTAGGTCCCCAATTGTCTTTGACATTTTTTGATCCAGTCTGGTCATTCAATTTGGTTTTAATATTTTTTGAAATTTCGGAGAGCACATTTCCATCATTTCCGAATACCTTAATTTCTATTGGAGTTCCTCCACCTCCTGAACTTAATCTTTTCACTTTGATGTCAGCGGTAGGAAAACTAGCAAATGAAAAACTATCCAATTTGGCTATGACATATCCATTATGATCTCCCGAGGAAGTATTGACCAACATGTGCGCATAATTTGCATTGGCCTCATCTGGAGAATATCCCAAATCATATGATTCTGGTCCTTTGCCAACAAAAGCTGACCAATCCAACACCCCTCTCTTTCTATTCTCATTAACTTGAAGAGCCCCCAAAATATACGCCTCTAACTCTTCAACTAGTGCTGATGTCGTTTCTAATCGAGTACCTTGAGGCAGCTTAATATCTACCGTAATCAAGTTCCGTTCTGAATCTGGAAAAAATAGAAAAGGAATCTGACCAAACAGCATCAATGATCCAAAAAAGAGACCAAATACGGATACCAAAGAAACGACTTTATGCCGAAGTGCCACATTGATCAATTTCTCATATTGATCCTTCAAATAATCAATAGATCGATCTACAATACTTTGCTTTTCTTTTGCTTGTTTCTGCACTTTCAGAAAGTAAAAACACATCATCGTAACCATAGTCATGGACAAAACCCAGGAACATACTAAAGCGATAGATATGACAACAAACAAAGGACCCACAATATCGCCCATAGTGCCTTCTGCCAAGTAGAATGACATAAATGCAACAGAAGTAGTAAGCGTAGAAATCAACAAGGGAATAATCAACTCATCACATGCTTCTTTTACCGATTGCAGCTTACTAAGTCCGTCTTCAATCTTCACCAAAACGGTTTCAGCGACGACTACTCCATTATCCACCATCAAACCAAGAGCCATGATCAATGCAGCTAATGTTACTTGATTAATGCCTTGACCAAACATGCCCATAAATAAGAACGTTGCCAAAATGACCATAGGCACCAAGGACGCAATGATCAATCCCGTTCTAAATCCTAAAAAGATCAACATTACGATTAAAACTAACCCTACGGTCTGAATCAAATTACTAACAAAGTTACTGACTTCAGCATCTACATATTTATCTAAAGAAGAAAGTCTTTTTAACTCCAATCCAATGGGTAGCGTCTGATTGATCTCACCTATTTTTTCATCAATAACGATTCCCAAATTGACCACATTGGCTCCATCTTTTAACGCAATCGACAACGATAATGCCCTTTTCCCGTCTACCTTGATGATTTGGCTTTCAGGTTGTTCGTAGCCACGGGTTATTTTTGCAATATCCTGCAATAATAATGCTTGTCCATTTTGTACCCGAATAATCGTATTCTTAATATCATTTACATTATCAAAATTTCCCGTAGGTTCGATAATAATTCGTTCATCTCCAATATTGAGTTCACCCCCTGAATAGAGAATATTTGTACCCGCCAATATACCCTGAACTTGAGCTGCTGTAATATTGAGACTGGCCATTTGAGCATTGTCAAACTCAACGAAAATTTGCTCTGTCTGATGACCTCCAATCTCCACTTTTGCTGCTTCGTTGAGTGCAATAATCTCATCTCTGATATCATCTGCAATTTTCTTCATTTCGGCATAAGAAAAGTCCATTTGCCCGTTCAGATCATTCTCTGAAACGAGCCCCAACATAATTCCATACACTTCACCTATGTCATCATCCCTCAAGTTGTATTTGACACCGTCTGGAAACTTAATTGTATTCAATTTACGCCTCACTCTGTCCCAAATACTTTGTAATTTCTCAGGAGCCACTTCGTCCTTTAGGATTATAGTAGCCACAGAAAGTCCAGATCGTGATTGGGTATTGATTTCCTTTAACTCTGGAATTTCCTGTATCTTCTCTTCGATTTTTCGAGACACCAGATTCTCTACTCGCTCGGGGCTTGCACCAGGAAAAGGAGCAACAACGGAGGCTACCCGAACCGCATACGGAGGCATGGAATTTTGAGAAAGTGTAAAGTAACTCGCCATCCCCATGACAGCAAGCAGCACAAAAACCGATATCGCAATTCGACTCCTTTCTATTGTAAATTCTGTTAAATTCATGGTGACCTATTTCTTTTGATACAGACTCACGAGCATATCATCCCGCAGTACATTTAATCCAGCAGCAGCCACTTTTTCACCATTGCTCAGGCCAGATATGATTTCAAACCCATTATCTGACAATTCTCCAATTTTCACATTTTTCTTTTTACATCGATAATGCTCTCCTTCTTCTACTAACGTATACACAAAGTTCCCTTCATTGTCTTCACCCACTGAACTTGGCGGCACTAATAAAGCCGATGCATTGGAATGATGATCGTCAAACGAAAACACTGCACTCGCTGGCATTCCCGGGCGGATTCTCTCATCACTCTCTATAAGTCGGATAGTCACAGGGTAGGTACTTGCATTCGAACTATATCCAATCTCATGGACTACACCCTCAAACATTTTATCGTGTAAGGTCCTGAACTGCACCTTCACTTTTTGCTGAGCTTTGATCTCTGAAATTGCATTTTCAGACACACCTACCTCAACGTCAGGATTTGTAACAGAATTAATTTCAATCACTGGGCTACCCTGCCCTACCACTTCATTTTCTTCTACATTAATACGAGAAATAATTCCTGAAAACGGAGCTTTCAATTGGGTATAATTCACTTGATTTGAAGCGGATCTCACCATGCTGGATGAAGACCTTTCTCCTGCTTTGGCGGCTTCCACTTGCTTTTCTGCTGCTTTAAAAGATGCATCAGCACTCAAAAAAGAGGATTTCGCTTGTTCAAAATCGCTGATAGATATACTATTGTTTTCATACAACTTCTCAAACCTTTTATAGTTGGAACGTGCCGTTTTCAGATTGGATTTGGCATTTTCCAATTGCGCTTCAGCACTTCCTATTTGCGCTTTGGAATTCTGATCGTTTGCGACAGATTGATCATAATTTACTTGATAATCCGTTGCATCCAAACGAGCCAGAACTTGTCCTTTTCTAACCAAGTCCCCCACTTTTACAGGGATATTATTTATGGTACCTCCCACTTTAAAACTAAGATTGGCTTCTTGCTGCGCTTTAGCTAAGCCGGTATAACTGTGTTGCCCTATTCTATCCGATTGCCCCACATTAATGTATTTCACAGGTCGAATTGACTGAGTTGAGTTTGCATTTTTTTCCGAACCGCTGCACGCAAATAAGAACAGAACACAGAACACACTGCACGCTATGATTAATTTATTCATTGTTATCTTTTTTAATGAGGTAGGTCAAATATTCATTGATAAACGATTCACGCTCATCTTGATTTTTCAGAATGTATATGTTATTAAATAATCGTTCAATTATGATGGCATCATTGATGAATTGATATCGGGATGAAATGGCTCCCAATTGAGCACCCAATGCATTATTCTGTGCATCCAACAGTGTAACAATATTGATGGCTCCTTCCCGATACAGATCCTGCACCATTTTCAGGTATTTCCCACTAGCTTCTTCTGCTTGCTGGGTAAACTGAATATCATTGTATGAGTTTCCGAGGTTCTCAAGAGAAATCCGAATATTGGTGGCAAAACTTTGCTTCAACAAGTCTTTGTTTATTCTCAATTGCTCTAAACTAATTTTATCTTTTTGAATTCTTTTATTTCGTAAGAATCCTTGAAAAATAGGCAATGATGCATTTACTCCAACATTCCAGGTGGCTTGTTTGGGATCTACCCCCAAGGCCTGAAAGGTTTCATCTGAAGTTCGTGTACCATATCTTCCCATACTCTTATTCCAGGAACCTTGCATACCAATTTGCGGTAAAAATCGACTCAGTTGGTTGGATTGTAACGATTGCTCTTGAGCTCGGATTACCCAATCCAGTTGTTCGATTTCAGGCGCATTTTCAAAAGCATAATTGATTAAAAAATCAGCAAACTTCCTAAAATCATAGTGGTTATTAATCCGATCAAATATTCTTTTATCCTGAAGGAATAATAAGTCGGTTTTGTTTTTGATATCCGACAATACAAATTCCTCATCCAAGGGACGATTCAACAATTGATTGAATGCAATTCGCGCTTGCTCTCTAGCTGTTCTTGCATCATTCATCAAGGTTTTATTTTGAGCCAATTGAGATTCAAAACCATAGACATCCGCATTACTGACTGTACCTATTTTAGCCTTTGTCTTTGCAATATTTAAATTACTGAGTGTCGTCTGAATATTCGAATTTTGGATATTTAGGTTGGCTTGAGCAAGCAGAAGATTTATGTAACTACTACACACATCCTGCACCAAATCCAATTGTTGAGATAACAATCCCAATTCTTCAGATCGAAGCAGTGATTTTTGTATGGCTACATTGGCCCATGCAGGTTGAGAATAAATCAATTGTGTAAGCTGTAGATTTGCGGTCCACTCCGTTTGGGGAGTCAATTGATTTGCCGCTTTTAAAAACTCCGCTGAACTTCCATCCAAGGTTACGACACTAGAATTTGCGGTTACGTCCGGCAATACATTGGATCGCGCAATTCCGATTTCTGTATTTTGGAGGTCCACATTTTGTGATGCCGATTGATACGAAAGATTATGTTGTATCGCTTGTGCTATAGCAGATTCAAGGCTGTATTCAATTCCAATTTTTGGTTCAAGATTGATCAAGGAAGCTTGACTTAAGACTTCAAAGGGAGGAAATATCTTAAGACGTTCCATGGTTTCTACATTAATCACAAAGTCATTTTCTACACCACTGATCTGAATCGGAAAGTCTTTGGGGTTTTCTCCATCAAAAACCTTCATCACATTTAATGCAATTCTCCTTGCGTAAACTGACAGGAAATTGGAAGGAGCTACAGAAGCCAATACTCCTTTTTCTACATCATCTCTGCCGATTAAACTGAATGAGGGAAGATTGGCTTCATTGATCTTATTGATTAATGCCTGATATTGTTCTTGCTTGTTGTACAAATTGGGAAGTACATAAATGGCATCGACATTGGGGTTCAACTGCTCCATATCATAATCTACATCATCCGAAATCGGAATAAATTGAATGTCAAATCCTTTAGAAAATGATCTTACAAAAGGTGCTACTTGAGCTTGCATCGAAGGAAGAATAAAAACACCTAAATGTTGAAAAGGAAATATGGATTGAAAGGTCTCAAAATCTTGCTGAATAGAAAAAGGACTTTGTATAAATGTGAAGTTTTCAATCCCTGTGCTTTCGGCGTCCAGTCTTTGAAGAGAGAATCCTGCTATACTTGGTTTTGGGTATGAATTTCTTGAAATTAAAGAAGAAGAGGACGTGAAACCCAAGGTGATCAATACCATAGATTCATCTTCTAATCCTTCTTCAATTAATTCAGCCATGGTATTATCCGATTGATCCAAACGCTTGACATTGTAGGTCAGATCATACTCTGGCAATAGGATCGCTACCTCTGCTTGTATCTGTTCTAATAACTCACTGGATCCTCGATCTCCATCAAGTACGATCGTAATACTTGAAGATGTTTGTGCATGTACACCGATTGAGGCCAATCCTATATAAAGCAGACACAGTAAATACTTCATAAATCGCATATTCCTATTTCTAAAATCTTCCATAGCATTTATAATCGTAAATAAATCAAAGATGAACAATTCTTTAAAGTATGCTAATATAGGGTCTTGAACTTAAACTGTATGTCGATATTTTTAAAGGATTTAGAATCTTTTACTCCATGTCATGTTCGCGTTGCCTTCATATCCAATTAGCATACTACATAAAAGGTAATAGTTCAATGAATACGAAGCATACGATTCAAAAAATGATTTTCTGATTCAAACAATCAACCCATACCTCCAATTGAATCATTTAATGTAAATCTTCCAATCCTCTTATTTTAAAATGATCCATTTTCATTCATAAATCTTCATCTGTCATGTAATTATCAAAATTTGGCAAGAAACCTCTTCCCACAATTGTGTATATTTGTCCACATAGATGAAGTTGTCAATAAAATATAGAATCACTGCTTTAACACTTGCATTTCTGATGTTTGGTTCATCTATGGGATTTACGGTAAATGCACATTACTGTGAAGGAAACTTAAAATCTTTTAATTTAATTGGTGAAGCTAAATCGTGTCATGACAAAGCTAAGACTTGTCCCAGACACAAAACAGAACCAACTCAAATAGATAAAGAAAAAAACAATTGTTGTTCAAATAAAACAATTATTGTAGATGATCTTGATGAAGACTTTAATTTTTCTATTCCTTCCACAATTGTTAAAAAGCACGTTCAGATTCAGATAAGTGAATGGTCTATTTCGATTCCTATTTCATCTGTTCGTAATTACATTTCCCCTTTCACAAACGACCAAGTACGCGTATCTTCAAGGGATATCTATGTCCTGTTGGAACGGTTTCTCATTTAAAATCTATTATTCGCTGCTTTTTTGTTGACAGACGCGATGCATTGTCTGGTCCGTATTCATTGATCCTTCTATAATTCTACTTGCGTTGAATATAACCATAGGGTTCCTGCTAACCATTAATTGAACATCTTTGAAAAGCTTTGTTACATTTTTCCTAAAGAATAAGCTGCTTACGTGGCTTTGTCTCATTTTCATATTGAGCTGGGGTGCTATTGTGGCCCCATTTAATCTGGGCATTGACTGGCTTCCTCGAAATTCAGTCTCGATTGATGCCATTCCAGATATTGGAGAAAACCAACAAATTGTGTTTACTTCATGGGAAGGGAGGTCCCCACAAAATGTTGAAGATCAAATCACCTTCCCACTCACTTCTTCTTTATTGGGAATTCCTGGCGTAAAGAGTGTACGAAGTAATAGTATGTTTGGGTTTTCTAGTATTTACCTCATTTTTGAAGAAGACGTAGAGTTTTATTGGAGTAGGAGTAGAATCTTGGAAAAGCTCAATGCCCTTCCTTCAAATTTACTTCCAGAAGGAGTATCTCCATCTCTAGGTCCAGATGCCACAGCCTTGGGCCAAATCTATTGGTATACCTTAGAAGGAAGAGATGAGAATAATAATCCAACTGGCGAATGGAACCCTGAAGAGTTGAGATCTATTCAAGACTTTTATGTGAAATATGGATTACTTGCCTCAGAAGGTGTGGCAGAAGTGGCTTCCATTGGTGGCTATGTTAAAGAGTATCGAGTGGACATTGATCCGCTGAAGATGAAAGCGAAAAATATCACCTTGTCACAGGTGATGAAGGCATTAAAAGAGAGCAATCTTGATATAGGTGCTCAAACGATAGAAATCAATAAAGCAGAATATTTCGTACGTGGATTAGGGTACGTGATGTCTATTGATGATATTTCTTCTAGCGTCATTAATCAGGTGGATGGCACCCCAATTGTCATTGGAGATATTGCAACCGTATATCTTGGGCCAGCATCAAGGAGAGGCATTTTAGATAAATCGGGCGCAGAAGCTGTTGGTGGGGTTGTCGTGGCAAGGTATGGTGCAAACCCTCTTGAAGTGATCAACAATGTAAAGAAAAAAATAAATGAAATAGGTCCTGGCCTACCTTCGAAAATCCTAGCGGACGGAACAAAATCACAAGTTACCATAGTGCCTTTTTATGATCGGACACAACTCATCAACGAAACCATTGGTACATTAGAAGAAGCACTTACACTAGAAATATTGATCACCATTATTGTGGTTATCCTACTCTTGTTTCACCTTCAATCTTCCCTATTGGTTGCAGGATCTCTTCCGATTGCCGTCATGATGTGTTTTATTGCTATGAAGTACTTTGGTGTGGATGCAAATATTGTCGCTTTGTCAGGCATCGCAATTGCAATCGGCACCATGGTAGACATGGGCATTGTGCTGACTGAAAGTATCATAGATCGAAATCGAAAAGCTTCTCCGGATGAATCTTTGTTCACTACGGTCTATGAAGCCACCATGGAGGTAGGATCTGCCGTATTAACGGCTGTGGCGACTACGGTAATCAGCTTTTTACCCGTATTTGCCATGGAGGCCGCAGAAGGCAAACTATTTAGGCCTCTTGCGTATACCAAAACATTTGCATTGATTGCAGCCGTTTTGGTTGCTTTGGCCTTCATTCCCCCCTTGGCCCATTCCATGTTACAAATTAAAGTGGATCGCAAAAAGCTATCGCTTTCTCTAAGTGGCCTTGCCTTTGTTGCTTCCATCCTTTTTTACTTATTTATTCATCACTCATTCATTCTGATCGTAACTATAATCAGTGGTTTTTTACTGCTCCAAAGCCTCATTGATCTTTATTTTTCAAAAGGAAGTAAACTATTCCGAAGAAGCACTATTTTTATATACGCCCTACTAATTTCTATCTTTCTCAGCCACGAATGGATGCCCTTGGGAGTCAACAACTCCTTGTTCACCAATACATTTTTTGTTGTTTTACTCATTGCCGCATTACTGTCCTTTTTCTGGTTGATTATTCGATTTTATGAAGCCATCCTTCGGTTTCTATTAAAAGTAAAGCTCCTCTTTCTATTGATTATTGGAGTGCTCATCTATTCTGGATTTTATATATTTCAGAGGACCGGACAAGAATTCATGCCTGCATTAGATGAGGGGTCTTTTTTATTGATGCCGACCTCTATGCCTCATTCCGGAATCGCTGAAAATATTAAAAATTTAAGATTGCTGGATATGGCTGTTACCGCAATTCCCGAGGTAGAATCAGTTCTTGGGAAAGCAGGTCGTGTGGATAGTCCACTGGATCCCGCTCCATTGTCCATGTACGAAAACATCATCAATTACAAGTCAGAATATCGGGTCGATGAAAAAGGACATAGGAAAAGATTCAAATACGAAAAAGGGGAATTTCAAAAAGATAAGAATGGAAATCTTATCCCAGACCCCAATGGTAAATATTATCGCCAATGGAGGGATCACATACATTCTCCAGATGACATTTGGAATGAAATTATCCAAGTTACAAAACTACCTGGAGTAACTTCAGCACCTAAATTACAGCCTATTGAGACACGATTGATCATGCTACAAACTGGAATGCGAGCGCCGATGGGCATTAAAGTAAAAGGTCAAAATCTTAAAGAAATTGAACGGATCGGAAGAGAGCTAGAGAACCATTTAAAAAGGGTAGATGGGGTCAAATCCTCCACAGTTTTTGCAGAAAAAATTGTCGGAAAACCGTATTTATTATTGGATATCAATAGAGAAGCACTATCGACCTACGGACTTACTATGGCTTCCATTCAAAATCAAATTCAAAGTATTATAGGAGGCATGACGATGAGTACTACTGTGGAAGGTCGAGAACGATATGCGATTCGGATTCGATACCCATTAGACGCGCGAAGTGATATTTTTAACATCCAACATATCTACATCGACACTCCAATTCATGGGCCCATTCCTCTAAGTGAAGTGGTAGATATTAAGTATGAGCAAGGTCCGCAATCCATCAAAAGTGAGGATGGATTTCTGGTTGGGTATGTACTTTTTGACAAGCAAGAAGAATTTGCTGAAGTCGATGTGGTCCTTAATGCTAAAAAGTATATTCAGGACCAGATTGATGTAGGAGAATTAGAAATTACAAAGGGAATAAATTATCATTTTTCTGGAAATTATGAACAACAATTGAGAGCCAACAAACGACTTGCATTAGTGATTCCAGTAGCCTTGGCGCTGATTTTTATCATTCTCTACTTACAATTTCGATCTGTTGTCATTGCTCTAATGGTCTTTTTAGGTGTTTTTGTTGCGTTTGCTGGAGGATTTATAATGATTGGATTATATAATACCGATTGGTTTTTGGATTTCGCCCTAATGGGAATTAATGGGAGAGATCTATTTCACATTCAAGGCATCAATCTTAGTGTAGCGGTCTGGGTAGGATTTTTAGCGCTTTTTGGCATTGCAACGGACGATGGAGTTTTGGTCGCTACTTTTTTAAAAGATAGTTTTAAGAAAAATAATCCCACAACCATTCCAGAAATCAGAGATGCCGTTGTACAAGGTGGTTTGCGTAGAGTACGTCCAGCCATGATGACTACAGCAACCACCTTACTTGCTCTGTTGCCTGTACTCACTAGCACAGGAAGAGGGTCAGATATAATGATCCCAATGGCCATACCTTCTTTTGGTGGCATGGCGCTTCAAGTTGTCACCATGTTTACTGTACCCATTCTCTTTTCAATGTGGAAAGAAGGAAAATTAATAGTGGATAAAAAATGGAATAAAATGAATAGAAATACCTTCCTGTTCTCGTTTATTATGATCCTAAGTGTAGGAATACAAGCACAATCTCTAGACGAATTGATCGAAAAAGCCAGAACATACAACCCTGGACTTAAAGCACTTCAACTTGAATACAAAGCTGACCTCCAGAAAGAAAACCAGGCAAAAGATTGGCCGGACCCCATCATTAATCTTGGGATTGGGGTACTACCCATTGAGACTAGATTGGGTGCACAGCTGTTAAATATTGGTATTTCCCAAAAGATTCCCTGGAAAGGAAAGTTAGAGGCAAAACAAAAATCTTTACATGCCCAAGCGGAGGTAAAAGCAGAAATGGATGAATTACAAGAAATTGAAATTGAATATGCCATTCGTACCAATTATGTCATGCTGACCTACCTTCAGGAACAAAGTAAGGTCATTACTGAAAAATTAAATGTATTGGATGCATTGGAGGACATCGCAACCTCCGCAGTCAGATCTGGCAAAGGAAAGTTAAGTGATGTGCTTTTGATTCAACGGAAAAGAGAGGAATTATTAATCGATCAACGTTTAATTGAGAAGAAAAAAGAACAACCGACGATTAGAATCAATCGATGGACAGGAAGCGATTTGACTGCTCCCATTAACATCATTACTCCAGAAAACAAACCCTTTTTAAAAGATGAACTCGTGAAATATGCGCAGGAAAATCATCCAAAGCAATCCATTTTATCCAAACAGAAATTGGCTTCGCAGGCAAGAAAAGAATATATCAACTATGAATCAAAGCCGCAAATAGGTGTAGGCCTCTCTTATGCTTATATCGAAGCACGGGATGATATTACCATTGACCAAAATGGAAGAGACGTATTGATGCCGATGGGTACCCTATCCATTCCTATTCACAAAAGCAGATTTGAAGCAAAGCGTCAAGAAGAAACCATTCGGCAGGAAGCTATTGATGCCTATCGAGAAGAAACAACAGAACTATTTTTAGCTGAAATTAATATGGCAATGTCGCAACTGGAATATGCTGAGCAACTTCTACAAAAATTTGTAGTGCTTGAAGACATTACCAAGGAGACCTTAACCCTCATGCGTACAGAATATGCTTCAGAAGGAACACGGTTTGATGAGTTACTTCGGCTTGAAATGGAATTAATAAATTACAATCAGGAGCGTATAAAAGCTGAGAGAGATAAAAATATGGCATGGTCCATTTTACAAAAATATAGATAAATTGAAGATGAAGAAATACAATAAATACATCATTGTGGGTAGTGTTTTCTTAATGGGGTTGGCCATAGGATGGCTGGGAAAGTCATCCCTACAATTGAATCCTGAGGTGAACAAAAACCATGTACATAGTACGACAGAAGAACAGAACCAAAGTAATGAAATATGGACCTGCTCCATGCATCCTCAGGTTCGACAAAATGAATCAGGGATCTGTCCAATTTGCGAGATGGATTTGATCCCTTTAGATAACAGCACACCAAATGAGGACCCTTCCATCTTAAAGATGAGCAAAGAGGCCTCCAAACTAGCTCAAATTGAGACATATTTGATTGAAGACAACAGCTCGACTCGAGTCACCAAATCCGATATTTATGCAGATGGAACGGTAGAATTAGATGAAAGGACTATCCAATCCCAAACCGCACATTTGGCAGGACGAATAGAGACAATGAATATCACTTTCGAAGGGCAATATGTGAAAAAAGGGCAAAAAATTGCTCAGTTGTATTCCGTTGACGTATTAGCGGCAAGTCAAGAACTCATCACTGCATCAAAATATAAAAATAGTATGAATGGAATTTTAGAGGCGTCCATGCAAAAACTTCGAAATTGGAAGATATCAGAGGACCTGATAAATGAAATATTACGTACTGAAAAACCAATAACTACACTTGATATTTTTGCAGACCAAAGTGGATATGTTTTACGTAAAATGGTTGCCCAGGGAGACTACCTCACTCAGGGAGATGTTATGTATACCGTCGGAACCACTGCAACAGTATGGCTCGTTTTTCAAATTTTTGAATCCGACATTAGCTCAGTACATGTGGGAAGTAAAATAACATTTTCGACCTCCTCTTCACCGTATAAAACAATGACGGCTGTGATTTCTTACATTAATCCAACACTCAACGAAAAAACTAGAACAGTCTCCGTTCGAGCAGAAATCAACAATAGAAATAACTTCCTCAAACCTGGGATGGTGTTGAGAGGCCATATAGAACGACAAAGCGCTTCGAATTCATCCCAAAAAATAACGATTCCCAATACAGCTATCTTATGGACAGGAGAAAGATCGGTTGTGTATACTCAACTTCCTGATGTAGATGTACCCACCTTTCAATTTAATGAAGTGGAAGTGAGCGATCGTGGAAAGGAATTTTCAACCATTGAACGCGGTCTTTCCATTGGAGATAACATTGTAGTTCATGGTGCTTTTGCCGTTGATGCTTCGGCTCAACTCAGCAATAAATTGAGCATGATGAACAGGCAAGTTCAAATTAAAGAAGATGCGCTCATTGAAAGTATTCCAAACTTCACAGACTCTATCCCCGATGAGCTAAAGTTAAAACTGGATGGTATTATTTCAAAGTACCTAACCTTAAAAGATGCTTTGGTTGCTACCAATCAGGATAATGCAAGTAGGGAAGCAGCCCTCTTTGAAGAATCGCTCGACCAGATCGACATGTCGGCGGTCAGTCAAGAGGTTTCCAACTATTGGCTTTCGAAAGAAAAGTCCCTGCGATCTCATTCCATTAAAATTAAAAATGGAAATTCCATTGAAGATCAGCGAAGGCAATTCAACTTTCTTTCGGATGAAATGATACAAACCATTAAAGCCTTTGGTACTAGCGAGAAAACATACTTCATTCAACATTGTCCGATGGCAGAGAATAATGAAGGAGCAGATTGGATATCTAGAGAAAAAGAAATTCAAAATCCTTACTTCGGTGATAAAATGATGAAATGTGGTTTCATCAAACTAGAACTCAATTAACATGAAAACAATACACATTAAAAATATGGTGTGCGCCAGGTGTATCCTTTCAGTAAAAGCCATTTTTGAAAAATACGATGTTATCCCCAGGCATGTAGATCTTGGCACCGTAAAAGTTGATCAACCCCTTGAAGAGCATGTTTTGGGACAAATTAATCAAGACCTACAAAAAATCGGATTTCAAATCATTGATAAAAAGTCTCCTATACTCGTCTCAAATATAAAGAGTGCATTAATTGAGTTGTACAGAAAAGAAGACATCCCTGAAGATTTCAAATTATCCACTTTTCTAACTCAAAAGTTCCCCTACGATTATTCCCATTTAAGTCGGGTGTTTTCACAAAATGAAAGAAATACCATTGAACAATACGCAATACAACTTAGAATTGAAAAAGCTAAGGAACTATTGAGTTATGCAGAATTAAACATTAGCCAAATTGCCTATAATTTAGGATATGCTAGCGTCCCTCACTTCTCTAGACAGTTCAAAAAATTGGTAGGAGTCTCTCCAAGCGAGTTTAGGAAAAATCCAGAAACTAGAACGTCTTTAGAGAATCTATGAGTCG
Source organism: Saprospiraceae bacterium (assembly GCA_029212405.1). Lineage (GTDB taxonomy): Bacteria > Bacteroidota > Bacteroidia > Chitinophagales > Saprospiraceae > CAJXUU01. Next base: position 10,565 of record JARGNR010000026.1, on the reverse strand, counting down.
ACCTCTAAATCGTGTCATTGAATCAATATTCATCATGATTGAATCAAAATCTGATAAGAATTCGATATGGGTTCCTAGTAAATTTGTATAAAAATTATGAATCGAATCTACTCCATAAAAGGGATGACATGTAAGAACTGTGTGACCCAAGTTCAAAAAGCACTTTTAGCCATCCAAGAAGTAATAGAGGCAACCATCGACCTTGAAAAGGAAGAAGTAAAGGTAGTGCTCTCAAAAAACATCCCGATAGAAGCACTTCAGAAAAGATTGCCATCAAAATACACCATTCTACAACGCCAAAAATCAGCTTCCTTCGAAGAGTCAAATGATATCCCATCTACATCAAAATTATCCCAATTAAAACCTCTATTTCTTATTCTAGGATATATTTTTTCAACAAGCATTTTACTACACATTGAATCCTTCAATGTAGAAGAAATGATGATCGATTTTATGGGAATATTCTTTATCGTTTTCAGCTTTTTTAAACTGCTTGATCTAAAAGGATTTAGCATCTCGTTTTCAATGTACGACCCACTCGCTAAATTTATTCCATCGTATGCAACAGTCTACCCTTTTATAGAAGTTGTGTTGGGCTTACTTTTTCTATTCAGATGGAACATCCTTGTAGCACTATTTGTAACCATCATTGTTTTGAGTGTTACTACTTTTGGGGTAGCACAAATTTTACTTTCCAAACGCAAAATAAAATGTGCATGTTTAGGCACTGTACTCCAACTTCCGATGACAGAAGCCACGTTGATAGAAAATATTTTAATGATTGGAATGGCACTGCTACTTCTGCTGTAATGCACTATAGGTGTAACTTCCTCTAGAAAACGGAAGGCATACTAAACAGGAACGATAGGCATGCAAAACGTATATTTTATTTAATCGATTCACCCTATTTATTGAGTTAATCAAAGTAATATCAAAAAACAGCAATTTATCTTCTATATAAAACCATATATTAGCAAAAGTTTCTAATTACTACAAGATCACTGACTATTAAAACATAGATTATTATGAAAACAATTCTACCCATTTTACTTCTTTTTTGTGCATTTTCAATGACGTCGCAGAGTAATGTAACGCTAAAAATCAATCATCTCCTGGAAGAGGCAGAATTTGAACTGGGTATGGTTTCGAAAAACAACCTCGAAAACAAATTTATGTTGGAGCGTTTGGAATATTACCTATCTACTTTTTCCATTACACATGATGGAGGACAAGTGACTCCAATTGAAGATTTATATGTCCTAATCACTATGGATGATAAAAAAGCTCCGACAGAAATTGATCTGGGTACATTTGATATTCAAAATTTAGAGAGCGTTCAATTTTATTTCGGTATTGACGAAGAGGCAAATCATGCAGATCCGTCTTTATGGCCAAGCGACCATCCCCTTGCACCTAAATTTCCTTCTATGCACTGGGGTTGGGCATCTGGATATCGTTTTATTGCCTTGGAAGGACAAAGTGGGGAAAGTGTAGATCAAGAACTACAATTTCACTGTATAGGAGATGAGTTTTACGAAGAATTAAGTTTTCCTGCAGAAATGAGTGGATCGGATTCATATGTGGTAGAAATTGATGCTGAATACACTGAATTACTCGCCGATATCGATATCAGTGGTGGCTTAATACTTCATGGAAATTTGGGTCACATCAAGACTTTGGCTAATAATCTGAAAGATAACGTATTTACATCCAAGCAAGTATCTAGTACGACAGACAGTGATTTGGTGAACACGTTTATCGTATATCCTAATCCTTCTCAAGGACAAATTAGTGTACGAACAGATGTAGAAATTACAGATTTCAAAGTATCGGTTTCTGATGTATTGGGTAGAAAAATAGACGCTTCATTGACTGCACAAGGTACGATCAACATCACACAATCAGGCATCTACTTTGTTTCCCTACTTGATAAAAATGGAGACATTCTTGCGACTCGCAAACTATTGATACAATAAGAATTGACCTATAGAAATTGGTATATCATTTTACTTTCCATTTGCATTCTTTCTTGTTCAAAAGAAGTGGATAGTATTGAAGTAGATAATTTGATGTTGATGGAATCTCCACCAGGGTTCCCCTCGGTAGAACATCCTACGGGTAATGAATATACCCCAAAAAGATGGACACTTGGAAAGAAATTGTTTTTCGACCCTATTTTATCCAAAGACGGCCAAATCAGTTGCGCATCTTGTCACGATCCCAAATTGGCATTTTCTGACGATAAAAAAGTGAGCTTTGGTTCAGATGAATTGGAAGGAAGTCGAAACTCACCTACGTTGGCTAACGTTGCTTTTCATCCTTATTTCACAAGAGAAGGTGGAGTTCCTACCTTGGAAATGCAGGTATTGGTCCCCATTCAAGAACACAATGAATTCAACAATAATATTGTATTGATTGCCGATACGCTATCAAAAATAGAGGAATATATCACCCTGTCTCTGGATGCTTATGACCAGGAACCCAATTCATTTGTGATCACCCGTGCCTTAGCTCAATTTGAACGTAGTCTCATCAGCGGTCAAAGCCTGTACGATATGGAATACAACTATCAAATAACCGGTTCCATGAGTGCTTCCGCCAAAAGAGGAAAAGTCCTTTTTGAAAGTGATCGGACCTCTTGTTCCTCCTGCCACGCCGACTTTAATTTTACCAATTACACATTTCAGAATAATGGATTGTATGCGGAATATCCAGATGAAGGAAGGGCAAGATTGACACAAAAAGAAGAAGATATCGCCTTGTTTAAAGTGCCCTCATTACGGAATATAGAATTGACTGCACCTTATATGCACGATGGTTCTTTTCAAACCCTAGTTGAAGTAATCGAACATTATGATAGCGGAGGGCATTCACATTTTAACCAAAGTGCTCTCGTTCGCCCTTTAGAATTGAGTTCGCAAGAAAAGGACGACCTCCTTGCATTTTTGCACTCACTGACGGATCAAAACTTTATAACTAACAAGAATTTTAGTAATGAATAAATATATATACATCTGTGCGTTTCTCTTTTCAATAGCCCTCATTTACTCCTGCAGTGATAACCCTACCATGGAACCCCCGGAAGAGGTAATCGAAATTGATACCACCCCTTATGAATTGGCCTATGGGGCACTTCCTGCTCCCAATTTACCAGAAGACAATGTGTTGACAGTTCAAGGAGTACAATTGGGAAGGATGTTGTTCTATGAAAAAATGCTTTCCAGCGACAATTCTCAATCTTGTGCAAGTTGCCATAGACAAGAACATGCTTTTTCGGATACCACTAAATTTTCCATAGGGGTTCAAGGTTTACCAGGCAAACGACAAGCAATGTCCGTCTTCAATATGGCGTGGAATACCAATGAATTCTTTTGGGATGGAAGAGCACATTTATTGCGTGACCAAGCCATCTTACCCATTCAAGACGAATTGGAAATGGATGAAACCTTGGATAATGTCATTGCAAAATTAGCCGATAGCAAAACCTATAGAGATCAATTCACGAGGACATTTGGGGATGATGAGATTACGGTGGATAAAATGGCAAAAGCGATGGAGCAATTTATGTTTTCAATTGTGTCTTACGATAGTAAATTTGACCAATGGAAAGCCGGTTTGGTAGAATTAACAGAAAGTGAAGAGAGAGGTCGGTTGCTTTATGAGACAGAATACAATCCCTTTTTTCCACAGTTTTCCGGTGCAGACTGTGCTCACTGTCATGGAGGTGCAAATTTTGAGAATGATCAATATATGAATAATGGCTTGGACTCTGATGAAAATTTCATGGATATGGGTAGAGCAAAAGTCACCATGGATCCTTCAGACAATGCCAAGTTCAAGGTTCCCTCTTTACGAAACATAGAGTTGACCGCCCCGTACATGCATGACGGTAGGTTTGCAACCTTGGAAGAAGTCATTGACCACTATAATGAAGGCATTCATCCATCCACAACCATCGACCCTGCCCTATTGGCAACTTCTGAAACTGGATTGTTTCTGAACGATGAAGACAAAGTGGATTTACTCAATTTCTTGAAAACTTTGACGGATCAAACTATGCTTGCTGATCCTGCGTATAGTGATCCATTTTAGGATAAATAGGTAAGACCGTTAAACGTGAATCATGTTTGCATGCTTGCTTACCATGTCATTATTTTTTTTATTGATTTTTGCATCCCATATAAAATATTTATATATTAGATCAAAATTACTTATGAAACTCACTTTATATGAAGTAAGTAATGTATTCCGATCGTTATTTTTTAATATAAAAAGTACCTATCAAAGCAATTAAACTCATATTAGTCTATTTGTCAGCAAGTATATTAATCTTGCACAGCATTGTGCCTCACAAGCACTATGACGAATTGGATGAGTATGAGAAACAAGCTACTTTTTCGGATGCTGAGCATCTGATAGACTATATTGAATTACTGTTTCTTACAGATTTAGGAGAAGGCCATATGGAATGTTTTGAGCAATCAAAAGATTTCGATTTTGATTATAATATTCAATTTGAATCAAACCCAGCACCTCCTCCTTCCATTCATATGGTCGCATTCCAAAATCAAAAAGTTTCTAACACCCAGGAGCCATACTTAATTGATAATGTCCCGATTATAAGGCGTGACTATTTCAGAAAAAACACTTTCCGGGGACCTCCTATATTTGCCTAATTGAAGTAATCCATTCTATTCGATTACATATTTTTGTTGGATTTGCTTTCGGAGCAAATGAACAAGCTGAGGGCAGTCAATTTCAATTCCAACGTATTTAAAAATCAGTCAATCGTATGTTTAGGATTACATCTTGAATTTCGACAGTATTTGTACTCACAAACAATTACAAAGCATTGTCAATTCAACTGATTCTTATAGCAATATTTAAGTTTCAATCCCATAATATACAGTAACCCTTTTAGTAAAATTTTCTAAAAATAGTAGTCTATCCCCTACACTATTTTCAACTATGCATAATTAAATTATACATGACTAAAGAAGCACATACTATATATATCGGAACTATGACGCTCACAGTTCTTGCGATAACATACTATGTGGCCGCTAGTGGTTATTCCTATTATAGTCTTCCTATTGAAGAACGATTCTATCATGAAAATTATGATTGGTTCAAACCCTCTGGAATTATGGGGCAAGGACTCGGTGTAATAGGAACTGCAATGATTACATTTGGAGTCGCGATTTATATTGCGCGAAAAAGATACGGATTTCTAAAAAATTGGATCCGACTCAAATATCTATTAGAATTTCACATATTTCTATGCACATTAGGTCCAATTCTTATTCTATTTCATACCACTTTTAAGTTTGGAGGGATTGTATCTATTGCGTTTTGGAGCATGGTAGCAGTAGTGTTAAGTGGGATTATTGGAAGGTTCATTTATATTCAAATTCCCAGAAGTATTGAAGGCCAAGAACTCAGTATGCAAGACATCCAAAAGAAACGGCAGGAGATCACACAACAAGTTTTACGTTTAGAATCTATCGATCAAACAATCGTAGAAACCATTTTCTCCAGCGAATCCCAGGTAACAAATGGATTATTGTCCCTCTTTGAAAAACGCAAGAAAGCAAGGGAGATCAAGAAATTTTTAGGCAATAAAAATATTTCGAAAGGGACAACAACCAAAATATTAAGATTGGTTTCAGAAGAAATAGCACTATCCAGCAAAATTGGCAGATTGGAAAAGATGCAAAAATTGTTCAAGTACTGGCATGTGGTCCATATGCCGTTTGCAATAATTATGGTCGTCATTGTACTTATTCACGTAGGAGTAACTATTGCTCTTGGATATAAATGGATATTCTAATGGAAGTATTGATAGAGCAAATAGTAATTTATGGCAGTGTCTTCATCTTGTGTGGACTTATTATATTTTTCTATTTAAGAAAGCAAAATAAGGTAACCGCAACGACAACGGCTAAAATTGCTTTAGCAAAAGAAGAAGGAAGCTTTGAACCAATTTCATTACATCCCTACATTGATCTCAATACCTGTATCGGTAGTGCCGCTTGTATCAGTGCTTGCCCAGAAAAAGATATATTGGGAATTGTAGATGGGAAAGCGGCTGCTATTAATGCATCCAGTTGTGTGGGACATGGTGCATGCTTTCATACCTGTCCGGTCGAAGCCATTTCCTTACGAATAGGTACGGAAACCAGAGGCGTTGAATTGCCCCATGTAAATCAGACGTTCGAAACCAATATTAAAGGGATATTTATTGCTGGCGAACTGGGAGGGATGGGCTTAATCAAGAATAGTGTCGAACAAGGGAAACAGGCCGTTGAAAACATAATTAAAGGACTGACGCACAAGAACAATTCAATTTTGGACCTGGTAATAATCGGAGCGGGGCCTGCGGGAATATCGGGTGCATTGACCGCAAAAAAACATGGACTTTCATTTGAAGTCTTAGAACAGGATACACTCGGTGGTACCGTATATTCCTTCCCCAGAGCCAAAATTGTAATGACAAATCCAATGGATCTTCCCCTTTATGGGAAAGTCAATCTTTACGACACCTCCAAAGATGAATTATTGCAAATTTGGAATGAAGCGCTTTCTAAAAATGATATAACCATTAGGGAAAACACCAAAGTGGACAACATAATCCCTTTGGAGGATGGTACGTTTAAAGTAATGACTTCTTCTAAAGAAGCTCTCATTTGCAAGCATGTCCTTATTGCTATTGGTAGAAGAGGAACACCAAGAAAATTAGGGGTTTCAGGAGAGGAATTGCCAAAAGTATTTTACCGATTATTAGAACCTGAATTGATTCAAAATAAACATATCCTGGTGGTAGGTGGAGGAGATTCTGCCATTGAATCAGCCATGCTTTTAATGGATGAAAATGAAGTCACTCTTTCCTACCGTAAAGACGTATTCGCCCGATTAAAACCCAAAAATAAAGAGAAAATTATTGAGGCTGAAAAGGCCAATAAAATTACAATTATATATAATTCAAACCTTGAGGCCATTCAGGATAATTCCATTCGTTTAAATGTAAAAGGGGAAGATCAAATACGGAAAATGAAGAATGATCTGGTGTACATTTTTGCTGGAGGAGAACTGCCTACAAATTTTTTATCCAATGCGGGAATAGAAGTCAAAAAACGATTTGGTTACATCATGAAAAAACATGGAGTATAAGTGATACAAAAATGGACATATAGCCTTATTTTGATGTGCACAACTGCCGTTTTCGCGTTGAGTCAGATCTCACCTGGAAAGCTGTCTCTGCCTCATTCTCATTTGGAAGGAATAAGCAACTGTACCCAATGTCACGATCTCGGCAACAAAGTACCCGATCAAAAATGCCTGAACTGCCATATTGAAATTGATCAGCTCATTCAATCCAATAGAGGCTTTCACGTTTCACAGGAAGTTAAAACGAAAGAATGTGTGGATTGCCACAACGACCACCATGGAGAAAAATTTGACATGGTACGATGGGATGAAGAAGCATTTAACCACACACTTGCAGGATATCCCTTAGAAGGTCAACATGCCGTAATTGATTGTAGAGCATGCCACCAACCGGATAATATTCAGGACCAAAAACTCAAACAAAGAAAAGATACCTATCTGGGAATGGGAACGGCGTGCCTGGATTGTCATTCGGATTACCACCAAAACACATTGGGAAATGATTGTTTACAATGCCACAACTTTGACCAATTCGATCCAGCACAAAAATTTAATCATACAACAGCAAATTTTCAATTGAACGGAGCACATGCACAAGTAAGTTGCCTCGAATGCCATCCGAAGTCCCTGAAAAATGGTCAGGAATTCCAGCGATTTACCGATATACCTCATGCTGCATGCACGGATTGTCACTCCGATGCACATCAAGGCAATTTGGAAGGAGCGTGTACCCAGTGTCATACTGAGCAGTCATTTAGTCGTTTTGTAGGTCAGTCCAAATTCAATCACAATACGACCTCATTTGAATTGAAAGGGAGTCACATAAAAGTGGGATGTTTTGAATGCCACACCTCCACTGCAAATGCAACCACGATTTTCCAGGACAAGCTCACCATCCAGGAAACCAATTGTATAGAATGCCATGCAGATGTCCACGAAGGTAAATTTGGAACCGATTGTATTCAATGCCACTCAGAAGAGAGCTTTTTTGCCCTTAAAGAAATGAATTCGTTTGACCACAGCATAACCGATTTCCCCTTAATAGGCCAACATGTGTTGGTGGATTGTAAATTGTGTCATACAGACCGATTTACAGCTCCTATTGATCACCATGAATGTAAAAATTGTCACCAAGATTATCATCATGGAGAATTTAAGAAGGATGGGCAAAGTCCCGATTGTATAGCATGTCATACCGTAAATGAAAAATTTACCTATACGACCTTTGGCCCAACAGAACATCAGGCATCATTCTTCCCTTTGGAAGGTGCGCATCTGGCCACTCCATGTTTTGCTTGTCATGTAGATGAAGAACATTGGTCATTTAGAAACATAGGTCAATCTTGTGTAGATTGTCATGATGATATTCATGAAAATGAAATCAACGCTATCTATTATCCCAATCAAGATTGCACGGTTTGCCACACCAGCGAATCTTGGAGGGATATAAGTTTTGACCACAGTACAACGCAATGGGATCTGACAGGGCAACATTCCAACATCGAATGTCGAACCTGCCATTTTGAATCTGTAGAAAATTCAACTACGATCAAACAACAGTTTTCAAATCTCGAATCCGAATGCATCTCATGTCATGCGAATATACATGGAGATCAATTTGCCATAGAACAAATCACAGACTGTAGAAGATGTCACGTTACAGCATCTTGGTTTCCTACTAATTTTAATCATAACAACACAAACTTTCCTCTGGAGGGAAAACACCTGGAAGCAGATTGTAATGCGTGTCATACTTCCTCTGCCCAGATAAATGGTCAATCCACTATTATTTATCAAATAGAAAAACATGAATGTATAGACTGTCATTTATAATATCCATTGTAGTGTTCGGAGTTTTCGAATCACTCGCTCAATCGCCTCATGGGGATGAATTGAAGATGGATTGTATTGCATGTCATACAACATCAGGCTGGGAAATACCAAACGATCAATGGAATTTCCAAGTAGAAAAATTTATTATCAAAATAGATTCTATTGGAAATGAGACGGTTGTTCCAGACACAAGTTTCAATCATTTTAATACCAACTTCCCACTCACGGGAATGCATGAAACGGTAAATTGTCTGGATTGCCACCCTACCTTAGTTTTCAATCAAACTACTTCAGCATGCATCGATTGTCACTTGGATGTTCATTCTATGACGGTAGGAAATGATTGTATCCGTTGTCATACGCCTGATAATTGGTTGGTTGATGACATCCTAGAAATCCACGAAGAAAATGGATTTCCACTTATCGGGCAGCATGCCGTACTTTCCTGTGTAGATTGTCATACCTCAGAAACCAATTTGAGATTTGATAGAATCGGCAACGATTGTTATGCGTGTCACCAAATGGACTTTGAGACGACCGAAAGTCCGAATCATATTGACGCTAATTTCTCAATGAATTGTTTGGATTGCCACTCCCCCGAAGGAGATTCATGGAATACAGATGTTGTCGATCATTCATTTTTCCCATTAACACTGGGGCATGACATTCAGGATTGCGCCACATGTCACACTACAAATTCTTTTAGTGACCTCTCTCCTGATTGTATTTCCTGCCACCAAAATGATTTTACAGCAACTTCATCCCCTGATCATGAATTAGTGAACTTCAGTGTAGATTGTACGGAGTGCCACACTACCCAACCGGGATGGACTCCTGCAGAATTCAACAATCATGATGCGCAACATTTCCCTATTTACAGTGGAGCACATGAAGGCGTTTGGAATGACTGTATCGAGTGCCACACCAATGCCAATAACTACCAGGAGTTCCAGTGTATTGGATGCCATATCAATCCTGAAACCGACGAAGAACATGAGGGCATTTCCGGTTATATCTATGAAGACAATGCCTGTCTGGCGTGCCATCCGAATGGAGATGCAGACATGGCCTTTGACCATGATAATACCAACTTCCCTCTGACCGGATCCCATATCGGTGTGGAATGCATCGACTGTCACAGTGCGGGATTTGAAGGTACATCTACCAATTGTGTAGACTGCCACACCCTAGATTTTGAAGGCAGCATCAATCCCAATCACGTTGCTTTAAATCTGTCGAATGACTGTATCAACTGTCACACCACAGAACCCGATTGGATGCCGGCTGCATTTGACATCCACGACGATTTTTATGTATTGGAAGGAGCACATGCCATCATCTCCAATGATTGTGCTGCCTGCCACAATGGTGATTATATCAATACTCCGAATGACTGCATCGGATGCCACTTGGAGGAGTTCAACGCGACTACTGATCCGAATCACTCAGCCGCCAATTTCTCAACGGATTGTACCCAGTGCCATACCCAAGATGTGTGGGATCCTTCCATCTTTGACCACGATGCTCAATTTTTCCCAATTTACAGCGGCGCACATGAAGGCGAG
>JARGNR010000025.1:24276-70640 GCA_029212405.1 Saprospiraceae bacterium | reverse complement strand
TTAATTCCCAAACTTCTTGTTTTTTATGTTAGTCTACTCCTGAATATGCCTAAATTAATAGTTGTGAAATAGTGATAGGCATGTTTTTTCAAATCGTTTGCGCTTATCAGCGGGAGGGAACGCCAGACATTGCGGATGACAAGATTTAAGTGAAAATATAATTTATAGTTTTAAGTAAGAAGAAATATTGTTTTTCAAATGTTATTTGTCAAATAGTAATGATTGGTTTGTTTCAATTGATATTCGCTTATCAGCGGGATTTTCCTTTTTTCAATTGATAAAAAACGAAACCAAAAAATCTCGACGCTTTAATTGCTAAACGGCGAATGCCGTTCCCGCATCCCAAGTAAAGCGTCAGGCCACGCTTCTTTTTGCGCAATGATAATTCAGGCTTTTTTGTAGTGTTTTTAATTTGGTGATATATAAATAATAGTAGACTTACAGTTTATGATATCATGAGGAGGGCGAATCTGGCATTTATAATTTTAGTTGTTTTGATTGAACGACATTTAAAAAAGCAGACAACTTGTAAATTGATTATCCTATGATATTTTTTATTCTGGAATCACAGAAAAGCTGAGTGTGACATCATCCGAATTAAAATCATCAATACAAAACGGAATCTCCGTACTTCCTTGGTAGTTAATTGAAAAGTTATTTATTTCATAATTCTTAAAAATAGATGTGTTTAAGTCAATTTTTCGGGTGTAAAACTCCTTGTTTTCTATGACAATCGCTGCGCTTTGGGCTTCAATACCTATGATAAAATCGCCACCATAATCACAGTAGATGTTGCATTGACAATGTGCGCTTTCTATCTTTGTAATTTTTAATGAAGACCCATTTGGGAAACAGATTTCATCATTTAGCGCAACTGTAAATAACTCTTTATAAGCTTGTTCTACACATGCATTTGTGTTTGATTCGTCATCACTGCAGGAAGCTATTAAGAATACCAAAAATATAAAATAGATACATTTCACAATCAGATTACTTTTTTGATATTATAAAGATTAACTCCACTTTACTTTGATCAAAATCACCTTCACATAGCGGTAGAGAATCCGGTTGATTATCATACAGATAGTTTATTGAACTGACCACATAATCCTCAAAAATATCTTTGTCTTCTTGCTTAAGAGAACTACCAAATGTCTTGTTTTCAATTTCACCTAATGCATTTGTGGTCTCCACTTCTATGACCAATTCTCCTTCCCACTTGCAATCACAAAAACAACAACAGAACTGATCTCTTATATCAGTAATTTTTATAGCGTTACCATCATTGAATGTTATCGTCTCATTTAACTTTATAGAGAATTCTTCGGCATATTGAGCACTCCCATCTTTATCAGTACAAGAAATGAAAGTTAATAGGACAATGGCAAACCAAGCTAAATTGGAATATTTCATGCTTTTTATTTTTTAGAAATTACCATGATCAACTCCACTTTATTTGGGTCAAACTCTCCTTCACATAGCGGTAGAGAGTCGGGTTCATTATCATACAGATAGTTGATTGAGCTGACCACATAATCATCAAAAATATCTCTACCTAGTTGGTTGGGTGCGCTGCCAAAAGACTTATTTTCTATTTCTCCAGATGCATTTGTGGTCTCTACTTCTATGACCAATTGACCTTCCCAAACACAAAGACATAAACAGCAACAAAACTCATCTCGAATTTCCGTAACCTTCATAGAATTTCCATCGGAGAACGTGACTGTCTCATCTAGACGTATAACAAACTCTTCACCATATTTGGAGGTTTCTTCATTATCAGAACAGGCTGAAAGTGAAATAATGCAAAGCGAAAATAGAATTATAACGTATTTCATTTTAGTGATTTATTTTGTGCAATGTCAGTTTGTATTTGTAAAGACAGGAAAGGATAATAAAAAGGTTGGGAATAATAGAAGAAAATTACTGAGAAAGGATCAGGAGCTGAAAAGGTTGGCAAAATCAATGAGAGAAGGTACTGTAATATGTTTGCTAATTTTAGATTTAGCGATTCGTACCGTATTCATTCCTGCATTTTCACCAAATTTCATGTCACTTTCAGCGTCACCTACCATGATAGACGTTGAAAAATTCACTTCTGGAAATTCTTTTTTTGCTGCAAGTGCCATTCCAATATTGGGTTTTCTCATAGGAGAATTCTCTTTTTCTAATTGTGGTGCAAAATAAAATGCATCTATTCTACCGCCAGCTTCAATCACCTTGACATCTATCGCGTTGTGGATGATGTTCAGGTCTTCTTTGGTCATCAATTGCTTGCCTATTCCTTGCTGATTGGTTACAATAAAGATTCTACTAAATATGGAAGACAACGCTGCAATAGCTTCAATCGATCCAGAGATAAGTTCTAGTTCTTCTAGATTCTTTACATAGTCGTTCTCCAGTTTTTTATTGATTACTCCATCTCTATCCAAAAAGAGGGACCAGTCACTATTTATGTTAGAAATGAAATCCATGAGCTCGTATATTCAAATTATAGAACGGAAGAATGATGACATCGGTTTCATTGGTTGGAAAACAACTCTTTTTCGACGATTTCACAAATGGTGTGACCAATTATCATGTGGCATTCTTGGATTCTAGGTGTATTTTCAGAAGGAATAGCAATCCATAGATCACAAAAGGCTGCCAGTTCCCCTCCTCCTTTACCTGTCAAACCAATAGTAGTACAGCCGATTTTTTTGGCTTCCTTTAAAGCATTGACAATGTTTTTAGAATTCCCAGATGTAGAAAGACCAATTACAACATCTCCCAAGCGTGCAGAACCAGTAACCAACCTAGCATAAGTTTCATCAAATGAATAATCATTGGCAACAGCAGTCAAAAAAGAAGTATTTACATGCAACGCCTCAGCTTGTAAAGGAGGTCTATCTAAATAGTATTTTCCTGATAATTCTGCTGAAAGGTGTTGGGCATCTGCGGCACTCCCACCATTGCCACAAAACAATACTTTACCATCTGATTTAAATGCTTGTATCAACAGACCTGCACCAGCATGAATTGCGCTAATCATGCGCTCATCTTCCAAAAGTGTCCGTTTCAAACGAATTGATTCTTGAAAGTTGTTTTTTATGATTGTTGAATTATCCATGCTATTACTATACTGATTCGGTTGTTCTATATTCCAATGTGCACTGGCACGCTAAAGAGAACGAACTAGACGACGATACGAATGTACTAGATTCTACGAAATTTTCAATTGTTTCTATCGGTTTGACCAACATTTAAAGTAAACTATCTATTACGGTTAACTATTGTCAGCAGCCTTCAGAATATTTTGAATCAAAATATCCCAAGAGTATTTTTTCTTTTCTTCTAGAATGTTAGCCTCAAATTTGTTTTTATCTCCCTCAAAGAATCTCAGAATGGCATCGCCTATGTCGTTGGGTTCTGTAGTGGTTATATATCCCACTTTTTCATGAGGACATAATTCTGGTAAACCTCCCACATTGGTCACCACCATAGGTTTATTAAAATGGTAGGCGATCTGTGTTACCCCGCTTTGTGTAGCAGAACGATAAGGTTGAACGATTAAATCAGAAGCACAGAAGAAGTTTTTTACCTCAGAATCTTTAATAAATCGCTCAAATTGAACAACTGAATTTTCCAAGTTGCTTTTTTTAATCAGATCGGCATACAGGGCTTTATCTACATAATATTCTCCCGCAACAATCAATTTAATGTTTTTACCTCTAAATCTTTGGTCGGCAAACGCTTGCAATAAAAGATCCAGACCTTTGTATTTGCGAATAAATCCAAAAAATAACATATATCGATAGTTCGGGTCTAGTCCTAATGCTTTAATGGCATCTTCTCTGGTTATAGTTTCCCCAAAATTATCGAATAGCGGGTGTGGAGTTAATATTTTAAACTTTTGATTATCAAATGATTCTATATCTTTTAGGACAGTTTTCGACATGGCAACATATCCATCGATTGGACCAATAAAATACTTGGTGAAAATAGTGTCTCCGATGCGCGATTCGTGAGGAATCATATTGTCAACAAGCGCTAATACCTTGGTGTGTCCATTACTTTTTATTCGCCTTAAAATCGTTCCAAAACATGGCCCCATAAAAGGAAGCCAAAAACGGACGATAACGAGATCTGGTTTTTCTCTTTTAATTCGATTTCCAACAGTAATCCAATTGAAAGGGTTAACAGAGTTGATCGCTCGTACAATCTTTACATTTGGCGCTTGGCTATTTGTAGAATATTGGGTTTTCCCAGGAAATAAAAAATTGGGATATTGAAGAGAAAACGTAAATATGGTCACCTCATGCCCTTTTTCTTGGAATTCCAGAGCCATTCTTTCATTGTAGGTAGCGATACCTCCTCGATACGGGTAGGACGGGCCAATAATTGCTATTTTCATTGTATCTTTTCTTGTGAGATAGGTCTAGTTAAATGAAAATCAATGAGAACGGTCACCATAAAGGCAATATTATTTAGTTTGAAAGAAATTGTTGAATAGTTGAAATCGGTGTCAAAATTATTAATTTTTATCCAAAGATCTAAGTTCACAAATCTTTTTAGTGGATAAAGTAATGAAAGAAATTGTTCTTTAATTCTTATTCGCTCATATGTCATATAAATTATTAATCTTATATCTTAGTGCTTCGTTATTAATACATTTAATATTTCATACATGAATAATTTGAAAGGTATTCTGAAAAAGAGTATTCCATATGTAATTTCAATTGTCATTTTACTGTTGGTCAATATGTTTGTATTCTCTCCTCAATTAGCAGGGAAGAAATATCCAAGTGGGGATATGGTATCTTATATCGCTAAGACAAAAGAAGTAAAAGATTATGAGGAAGTAACAGGAGAATGGTGTCTATGGAATCCAGCATTGTTTTCTGGAATGCCTGAGAATTTAATGTTGTTAGGAAGGGATCAAAATGTACTTGGGAAATTTAAGAGTGCATGGAAACTCTATATTGACAATCCCATTGGTGTCTTTTTTCAAGCAGGCCTAATTTGCTTTCTTGCACTGTGTTTTCTAGGAATAAATCCCTGGCTGGCATTAATCGGCTCGTTGATATTTAGTCTCAACACAAGTCATGTTGTCTTATTTCAAGCTGGACACAATACCAAAGTGCATGTGATGAGTTTCTTTCCTCTCATAATAAGTGGAGCATTGTTATGTTTTAAAGGCGATTTTTTGAAAGGAGCTGCAGCGATTGCCGTAAGTACTTCTTTAGCCATATTATACAACCATATTCAAATGGTGTACTATCTCCTTTTTGCTTTAGTCATTATTGGCTTGGTCTATTTAGTGTACAGCATAAAAGATAAACAATTTTCAAGTTTTGCAAAGGGTACTGGGATTGCGATAGCAGCTGCTGCGCTGGCTGGGTTGTCTAATTTTAGCCAATTGTATTCGACGAAGGCTTTTGCAGTAGACACCATGAGGGGCACGTCCATACTAGAGAATAATGAAGGGGCAGAAGAACAAAATAGTGAAGAAATAGTAGGACTAGATTGGGACTACGCAATGAGGTGGAGCAACGGAGCCAACGATGTGGTGGCTACTATGATTCCTAGATTTAGTGGCGGATCATCTGGAGAAAGAATTAAAGCAAATTCTACAGCAGGAAAACTCATGAGAAAAATTGGAGTTACACCTGATCGGAAAAAAATAATGCGGGTACCCGGATATTGGGGTGGATTGGAATCCACGGCTGGTCCTACTTATATGGGAATAACCTTTATATTTTTATTCTTGTTTTCCTTATTTGTTGTCGGGCCTAAAATGAGATGGTCGATGATAGGGGCAGTTGCAATTTTGGCCTTTTTATCAATGGGAAACAATGCATCATGGCTCAACCGACCTTTATTTGATCACATGCCATTATTCAATAAGTTCAGATCACCGAATTCTGCATTGATGATCGCACCCGTTTTCTTGGTCATTTCTGCTTGCCTTGGATTAAATAAGGTATTCAATAGTGAGGATAAAAAACAATATGTCAAACCCTTGTACTACAGTATTGGGATATTGGGGGGATTGTCGCTTTTCTTTGCACTGGCGGGGAGCAGTTTATTTGACTTTTTGAAACCTAATGAACTTCAATATGATGTTCAGGTACAGAATATATTGAGAGATGCACGATCAAGCATGCAAAAATCAGATAGTCTCCGATCATTGTTGTTTGTATTGCTGACTGGTGGTGTATTATGGGCCTACCTTACCCAGAAGATTAAAAACATGTATTTGGTTTTATTGGGACTTGGTTTGTTTGCATTTGTGGATGTTTTTCAAATAGACAGTCGTTATGTGAAATCCCAAGATTATTTGAAAAAATCTAATTACCAAGCACAGTTTGCTCCGACGCAAAATGATCAATTGATTTTTAAAAATGAACCAAAAGGAAAAGGATTTTATAGGGTGTTTGACCTTTCTGTCAATACGTTTAATGATGCTAAACCTTCGTATCACCACCATCAGATTGGAGGATATGATCCAGCTAAATTGCAACGATATCAAGATGTGATTATGCAATACATTAGTAGGGGCAACTTCAACGTATTGAATATGTTGAATACGAAGTACATTATTACTCAAGATGGCAAACTATCTCCTAATCCAAATGCATATGGGAATGCTTGGTTTGTGCGCTCAATTCAAACGGTGACTACTCCGCAAGAAGAAATTGATGCATTAAGCACATTCGGTGTAGATTCAACAGCTATTGTATTAAAAAGTGAATTTGCTGATCAAACTATTGCAGCAGGGAATGGTATTGGACAAATTGAGTTGGTGGATTATAAACCGAATAAGTTGACCTATTCCTCTTCTTCTTCAAGTGACCAAGTTGCGATCTTTTCAGAAGTTTGGTATGGTCCGAATAAAGGATGGGTAGCTACAATTGATGGTCAAGAAGTGGAACATTTTAGAGCAAACTATCTACTGAGAGGACTTTCTGTGCCGAAAGGAGATCATGAAATCGTTTTTGAATTTAAACCTACTGCACCAATGGGATGGGTTTCTTTGATTTCTTCTCTACTTATTTTGGTATTGGCAGTTGGTGCTATAGGCTACTACTTCAAGAATAAAGAGACACTTGATGTCGAATCAAAGTCGGACGCGTAATTCGTTTTGAGGGAAGAAAAGAGATAGTACATATCTTAAATTATGATTTAACCTCGTTAGATTGTAAAAGATTTGCCATCCAAAATGATTTCGCATGGATAAATAGGTATGGGCGTAATTAAAAAAGAAGGAATAAAGCAAAGCGCTGTCACGTATGTTGGGGTATTGATCGGCCTGGTCAATACCATGTACTTTTATCCTAAGTTTTTTACTGAAGAAGAGTTGGGTTTATTTCGATTTTTACTAGAGACAGCGACATTAATTTATCCTTTTATTACGTTGGGTATTCATAATCTATCCATAAGAATGTTTCCAACATTTAAGAGTCCACTCAACGGGCATAATGGTTTGCTTTTTCTTTTGCTGTCTGGGGTCATTATTGGGTACATTATTTTCCTTGCTATTTCGATTTGCCTCCAACCATTTATAGATGGTTTTTTTGCTTCGAAATCTTTATATATTCAAGAGTACTGGTTTTATGTGGTCCCCATGGCAGGGTTTGTAGTACTCAGAACAATAACTACTCAATACATTCTCAACTTTAAGAAAGTGCTATTGCCAAGTGTATTTAATGAACTCTTCTTAAAGGTTGGCCTTCCAGTTATTGCCGTCCTATTATACTTTGAATTTTTGACCATCTATCAAGGGGTATTGATTTGGTTGGCTGTAAATGGATTGATTGTTATCTGCTTGTTTGCATATATTATCTATCTCAAAGAATGGCATTTCAAACCGAATTGGAGCTTTTTGAAGAAACCCATCATTAAGGAAATGAGTGTGTATTCCTTGTATGGAATATTAGGAAGTCTTGGGAGTATAATGGCAACTCGTATTGATGTATTTATGTTGGCTATTTTGGCTACGGACGATCTCAAAGCTGTTGGAGTATATTCAATTGCAATGATCATTGCCAGTGTGATTAATGTACCTGCCAAGGCTATAGTCAATATTTCTAGTCCCGTAATTGCTCAATCATGGAAGGAAAATGACCTGGCCAATATTAGAACCATCTACACAAAGTCATCTATCATATTATTAAGTTTTGGCTTGTTGTGTCTGATTGGCATATGGAGTTCAATAGATGATATTTTTGCATTGATGCCCAATGGAGAACGATATGCTATTGGAAAATATGTCATCCTCATTTTAGGGATTGGAAAAATCTTTGACTTGGCTACTGGAACCAATGATACCATTATTCGATATTCTAAATTTTTCAGATTTAACTTTTATGCCGCTCTAATCTTAGCTGGATTGAATGTAATTAGTAACTATATTTTTATCCCTTTATATGAACTAAATGGGGCAGCACTGGCTACAGCCACTTCTTTGATGATTTTTAATGTTAGTAAGTCTGTCTATGTCTATTACAAAATGGGAATGCATCCTTTTACAGTAAAAAGTATTCAAGTACTTTTGATCGGCCTTGCCGTTTATGGAATGGGGTTATTGGTCGTCCCTACCCAATTTATTCTTCTGAATATCGTATTACGGTCCATCGTGATTGCATTTTTCTTTATGGCCGCTCTTATATATTTTAAGATTAGTGAGGATATCACAACACTATTTTGGCAATCTCTGGAGAAGGTAAAATCCATTCTGAAAAGATAGGAATCATTTTTTGGTATATTCGTGATTCAGAAAATGGTACACTGATGTATACACCATGCATCCTTTCATAAGCTATTGGAATAAAAAGTGTAAACATTTTCTTATGTTTAGCATCATTTTTTTACTAAACCCAACCATACAAGAATGAATTCAATCAAAACCTTATTAATTGTCTTACTAGTATCTTTTTTAATCATTCCTTCCAATGCACAGAAAGATAAAGAAGAGAAGTCTGAAATGGAGAAAGTTTCACTCTCTGGACTTAAATTTCGTTGTGTTGGCCCAGCAATCGCTTCAGGTAGGATTGCTGATATCGCAGTGAATCCTAAAAATCCTTTTGAATATTATGTTGCCGTGGCTTCTGGTGGTGTTTGGAAGACTGTTAATGCGGGTACAACCTATACACCTATATTTGATAGCCAAGCATCTTATTCTATTGGCTGCGTGACCATAGATCCATCAAATCACAATACCATTTGGGTCGGAAGTGGAGAGAATAACAACCAGAGAAGTGTCGCTTATGGAGATGGTGTGTACAAATCAGAAGATAGAGGTAAATCCTGGAAGAATATGGGGCTTAAAAGTTCTGAGCATATCGGGAAGATAATCGTTGATCCTTCCAATAGTGATATCGTATACGTGGCAGCGATGGGGCCACTGTGGAGTGAAGGTGGAGAAAGAGGAGTATATAAAACGGTAGACGGAGGTGAGAATTGGAAGTTGGTCTTGGAGATTGACAAACACACAGGTGTGAGTGATTTAATAATGGATCCAAGAAACCCATCGGTGTTGTATGCTGCGGCTCAACAACGTAGACGACATGTGTTCACATATGTTGGAGGTGGACCAGGATCTGGAATGCATAAATCCATTGACGGAGGAGAAACGTGGACGAAAATCAATTCGGGGCTACCTGCAAATATGGGACGAATCGGATTGGCAATTTCTCCAGCAGACAACGATTACATCTATGCAGTAGTTGAAGCTGCTGAAGGTAAAGGCGGAACATTCAGAACGACGGATGGAGGAATAACCTGGAAGAAAAGAGGATCTTATACCTCTAGTGGAAATTATTATCAAGAGATTTATTGTGACCTCACTGACCGTAATAAATTGTATGCAATGAATACGTGGATGCAAAAAAGTACAGATGGTGGAAAAACATTCCAAAATGTAGGAGAAGACACCAAACACGTAGATAATCATTGTATGTGGATAGACCCTATGAACGGCGATCATTGGTTGGTAGGATGCGATGGGGGATTGTATGAGACCTTTGATGCGGCTAAAACATGGGACTTTAAGCCGAATCTTCCCGTCACTCAATTCTACAAAGTAGCGGTTGATAACGATGCTCCATTTTATAATATTTATGGTGGAACACAAGATAACTCGAGTATGGGAGGTCCTTCTCGGACAATTACAAGTCATGGTATAACCAATTCGGATTGGTTCTTTACACACGGTGGAGATGGTTTTGAATCACAGGTAGATCCAAAAAATCCTAATATTGTCTATGCACAATCTCAGTATGGGGTCCTCGTACGTTTCGATAAATTAAGCGGAGAGGAAGTTGGAATTCAACCTAAAGAAAGAAAAAATGAGAATGCATACCGATGGAATTGGGATGCACCATTGGCAGTTAGTCCGCATAAAGATGGACGGTTGTATTTTGCAGCAAACAAGGTGTTTAGATCAGATGATTATGGAAATAGTTGGGAAGTGATCAGTGAAGATTTGACTCGTCAAATAGATAGAAATACACTGAAAGTAATGGGTAGAGTTCAAAGTATGGATGCGGTGATGAAAAATTCTTCGACCTCTCCCTACGGAACAATTGTCGCTTTTAGTGAATCTACCTTGGATCCAAATTTCTTAGTCATAGGAACGGATGATGGTTTGATACAAATTACAAATGACGGAGGAACTACTTGGACGAAAGTAGAACGATTTAGTGGGGTTCCAGAAAATACGTACGTGAATAGTGTCTATTGTTCACAACACGATGCTTCTGTGATTTATGCAGCGTTTAACAATCATAAAAAGGGTGATTTTAAGCCTTACATATATAAGTCATCAGACAAAGGGAAAACGTGGAAAAGTATATCAAATAATTTACCAGAACGAGGAAGTGTGTATGCGATTGAAGAAGATCATGTTGACCCTAACTTGATTTTTACAGGTACTGAGTTTGGCGTATTCTTTTCAAATGATTCAGGAATGAATTGGAAACAGTTGAAGGCTGGTGTTCCGACTATTGCAGTACGAGATTTGGCCATTCAAAAACGAGAAAATGATCTTGTCTTAGGAACATTTGGAAGAGGATTTTATGTGTTGGATGATTATTCTGCATTGCGAAGTATCAATAATGAGTCATTAGAGGGAGAAGCGATGCTCTTTTCAGTTCGAGATCCACTTGCTTTCGAACAATCCACTCCATTGGGTTTACCTGGGAAAGCAATGTCGGGTGATAGTTACTATTCCGCAGAAGATCTTGGACCTGTTGCAATGATTACTTACTATGTAAAAGAAAAGGTGAAAACGTTAAAAGATAGTAGAAAAAAGAGAGAGAAAGAGGCGATAAAAGAAAATGAGGACACACCATTTCTTAGCTATGAAGAATTGAAAAGTGAACGGGAACAATTAAAGCCACAGTTGTTATTTACGATTACCGATGAAAGTGGAAATGTAGTTCGTAAATTAATGAAAGGATATAGTGCAGGAGTACAGAGGATGACGTGGGATTTACGCTATGCGCCGAAAGATCCTATTAACTTGAGAAAACCTGCTTTTTATAATCCTTGGGCAGGGAAGGCGGAAGGCTCTTTAGTTCAACCAGGAAAATATATGATTCAAATGACAAAATATGTGGATGGAGTGTTTACAGATTTAGGCAGTCCACAAGAATTTGAAGTTAAATTGTTAAATGAACGAGTGATGCCTGCTCAGGATCCAATAGCAAAAACAAAGTTTCAGAGAGAAGTGGACGAGTTGAATAGATCGATATCAGGAGCGGGTAGATTGATTGGTGAAATGAGAAATAAAGTTAGACACATGAAAGAAGCCATCAAAATGGTGGAATTGCCAATGCCAGAATTGATGAATGAAATCGTGACTATTGAGAATGAAATTAGAGCTGCAAGTGTATTGTTGAATGGTGACCCAATCAAAGGGAAACTTGATATAGGAGCTCCTCCGACTCCTGCGGGTAGACTGGGATGGATTGTTTATGAGCAAAAACATTCCACTTCTGATCCTACAGAAACACACAAGAACAGTTTAGCTATTGCCAAAGAGGAGTTTGTGCCGATAATGGATACATTGACAGCAATAGCAACAGTGATGATTCCACAGTTGGAAGAAAAACTAGAGGGAGCAGATGCACCCTATACGCCTGGAAGAGCAATTAAAATGATGCGAGGGCATTGATATAATTGCAATTTGGAAGGCAAATGCTTGATTATTTGGAAAAAATTGTACATTTATGCAATTAAATTGTGTGAGAATCAATTTCGTAGAATTTTGCAGTTGAGTTACGAAGATTTTCGATATATATAATTTATTAAGTGTATAGTTGAAAAGACTATTAATATCCTATTTACGAAGGACAAAGTTTATTATTGGCCTGAAGAAATTATCATACCTTATGAAAAATGTAACTGCATTTATTTGCCTTTTGTTTTGCTTACTAGTTTTCTTCTCTTGTGAGAAAGAAAGAAATCTTGATGATTATTCAAATGAAGAGTATGCCTTAATCTCGCAAGAATTGACACTCCCTCAAGTAGTCAATAGTTATCAATTAGAATTAAAAGAACATTTTTTGCCTCCTGGGAAAACGTATCCAAAGGTGAATACGGTATCATTTGGAGATATTTATTCGAATAATAATAAAGCTACTTTAGGTAGAGTACTCTTTTATGACAAGACCCTTTCATTGGATAGAAATGTAAGTTGTGGGAGTTGTCATCATCCAGAAAGAGCATTCAGTGATGATAAGCAATTTAGTGAAGGAGTAGGAGAGGTCATTACCAAAAGAAATACATTGGCATTGGCTACAACCCTAAGTTTTAAGATTTCCTACAGCCCGATTGATCCGAGCCTTTCACGTTCAAAATTCTCATGGGACGACAGTGCCGCAGATTTACCACAGCAAGTAAAAAATGCATTCTTAAGTGAAAACGAAATGAATATTGAAGAAGAGGAAATAAAGCAGAGAATTTCTGAAAGACCTTTTTATAGTATTTTATTCAAGAAAGCATTTGGCACAGATGAAGTGAATAGCGATAGAATTGCGGAATCTATATCTGCTTTTGTAGATGCGATATCTTCGGTAAATTCAAAGTTTGACAAAGGATTGGAGTCTGCAGCTCTTTTTTCTGTGGACAAAGATTTTTACAATTTTACAGCAGAAGAAAACGAGGGGAAAAAACTATATAATGCCAATTGTGCATCTTGTCATACGGATAAGCACAATTTTACTGTGAAGGCTACTGCTAATAACGGATTGGAAATGGAATACTCGGATAACGGAATAGGAGGAAGATTGAATGATCCTGATTTTTACGGTGTGTTTAAGATTCCATTTTTGAGAAACATAGAACTTACTGCGCCTTATATGCATGATGGTAGATTTGAGACATTGGAAGAAGTGGTGGATCATTATAGTGAAGGAATAGTTAATCATTCTAACTTGTCAGATGAGTTAAAAGATGAAAATGGAAATCCACTACTATTAAATTTTAACCAAGAAGAAAAAAGCGCTTTAGTAGCCTATTTAAAAACCCTAACAGACAAAGAAGTCACAAGTGACGAAAAGTTTTTAGATCCCTTCAAGGGATAAAAACCAGGTATTGAACCCCAAAAAGTATTTGATAGCGCCTTAGTTTAGATCCTGAGGCGCTGTTTTTTTATAAAGCCTGGCGATTTCCAAAGCAAGGTAGTGAAGGATAATAGCCCTGAATGCCAGCATTTAAGACGATTTCAATAAGAATTTAAATATCATATTCTGTTCAGTCACACCACGAAAATTATTCAGGGTTTTCCCTTAATGAGATGCCAAAGCATATCCGTGCAATTGACTATTTTTTAAAATAATTTGTAAGTAGTTGTACAAATGTGAAGTATAAATGCTTTTTTTGCTATTGTTAAGACAAATTAAAGTAGGTTGGAGATCAATCTAAATTAACTCACTAAAACTAAAACTTCCATGAGAAAAATTATTTTCTACACACTATTGTCATGTTGTTTTCTAAATTTTTCATTCGCACAAAGTAATACGCACAAACCTTCTGAATTGGTAGCTGCAGCTAACTCTGTTAAGAAAGCTGTTCAAGTTTCTGTATTCAGCAAGAGTGAGGATCGTTCGGCAAACGTACCTTCAGAACTTGTGAATTATGAGTTGATGGATTTGAAAAGTCAAGCAGTGAATGACATTCTTACATCCAATAACGATTTTATTGAAGTATCTGTACCTGTTTATGGGAGATCAGATTTGAAATTGGAATTGGTAGAAGTGAACATCCTTTCAGACGATGGCTATGTAATTGAAAAGCCTTCAAACGAACAAGTAAAAGTGAATCACGGTAAACATTTTAGAGGAATTGTGAAAGGCAATCAAAAGAGTCTTGTATCAATTTCTGTTTTTGAAAATGAGGTGATGGGATTTATCTCAGAGCCAGGTAATAGCAATCTTGTTATTGGAATGTTGGAAGATAAATCTTCTCATATTATTTATGAGGATAAGGACTTATTGGATAAATTTAATTTCGATTGCGCTACACCTGAATCTCCTGTAGAATATACCATAGAGGAATTGAGTACTCCAGAAGGTGGAGAGCGAGCACTTTCTGATTGTGTACGTATTTACTTTGAAGTAGATTATGATATCTATTTGGATAAAGGAAGTAATATTACGACTGTTACAAACTTCATTACTGGTTTATTCAATCAAGTAGCAACAATGTATGCGAATGAGCAAATCAATATTGTATTGTCTCCTTTGGTAATTTGGACACAAACTAGTCCATATAGTTCTACAAGTTCAAGTGGAATGTTAAATGATTTTCTTGCAAATACAGGAGCATTTGACGGAGACTTGGCTCAATTGTTATCTTATCAAGCTAGTGGTGGAATTGCATATGTAGATCAATTATGTAGTTCAAACCCTGACCTAAAAAAGAGTTTTAGTAGTATTGATCCAACTTACCAGAATGTGCCTGTTTACTCATGGTCTGTAATGGTAGTTACTCATGAATTTGGTCATTTATTTGGGTCAAGTCATACTCATGCTTGTGCATGGAATGGAAATAACACAGCCATTGATGGATGTTATACAACAGAAGGCAATTGTCCTCAACCTGGAATTCCTTCAGGAGGTGGTACAGTAATGAGTTACTGCCACCTTACTAGTGCAGGAATTAATTTGAATAATGGTTTTGGCCCACAGCCTGGAAACCTAATTAGAAGTAGAGTGACCAATGCGTCTTGCTTGGATCCATGTGGCGGTGGAGGGCCAACTTGTACAGATGGAGTACAAAATGGTAATGAAACAGGAGTAGATTGTGGTGGTCCGGATTGTCCTGCATGCCCTGATCCATGTACTGATACTGAAGCAACACTAACGCTTGTTTTAGATAATTATCCAGGAGAAACAACTTGGACATTAAAAAATGCTGGAGGTACTACTTTATACAGTGGAGGTCCTTATTCTTCTGCAGGAAGTACCGTAACAGTAGATTTTTGTTTAGTAGATGGTTGTTATGATTTTACCATCAATGATTCATATGGAGATGGTATCTGTTGTGGATATGGCCAAGGGTCGTATGACATTTCAATAGGTGGTCAATCTGTAGCTTCTGGAGGAGCGTTTGGTAGTACGGAAACTAAGAATTTCTGTGCTGGTGGAGGTTCCGGTCCGACATGTACAGACGGAGTACAAAATGGAAACGAAACAGGAGTAGATTGTGGTGGTCCGGATTGTCCTGCATGTCCTACTTGTAATGATGGAGTGCAAAATGGAAACGAAACAGATGTAGATTGTGGAGGTCCAGATTGTCCTGCATGTCCTACTTGTAATGATGGAATTCAAAACGGAAATGAAACAGGAGTAGATTGTGGTGGTCCAGATTGTGCTCCTTGTGGTGGTGGAAATGATGATTTGTTTGCACACTACTTCGAGACTGGATGGGATGGATGGCAAGATGGTGGTAGTGACTGCTACAGATATTCTGGTCAAAGATCGTACGAAGGAAGTTACTCAATAAGAATTAGAGATAATTCTGGAACTGCTTCAGCAATGACATCTCCAACGTATAATTTATCGCAATATAGCGGTGTTGAAGTTACCTTCTTCTTTTATCCGAATAGTATGGAAAGTGGAGAAGACTTTTGGTTGAGATATTATGATGGTTCATCATGGCAGACTGTTGCAACTTTTGTTAGTGGTTCTTCCTTCCAAAATAATTCATTCTATACGGCTACAGTTCCAATCTTAAGCTCATCTTACAATATGGCTTCGAATGCTCAATTTAGATTCCAGTGTGATGCAAGTGGAAATGCAGATAGAATATATATAGATCAGGTATCTGCTGTAGGCCTTTCTTCAGGAAGTTTACCTAGTAATGAAATTAAGATTAAGAAATTGCATTCATTTGCTGAGTCTGGTGAGTTTACTTTTATTGATGAAATGCAAATATCTCCAAATCCAGCATTGGATGAACTAAGAGTGAAGATTGAATTGGATACCAACCAGGAGTTAAAGATTCAGGTGATTGATCTCTTGGGAAGAAAAGTGATCTCAAATAAATCGAATGCTGCAGAAGGATTGAATGTTATTCCAGTAAATATTGCTGAATTAGAATCTGGTACTTACTTCATTAAAGTTACAGATGCAGAAGGAGACGAAATGATTGATAAATTTATTAAAATCAAATAGTTTGATAGTTTTTTGTTTATCCCTACATACGTTCATCCGAAAATGTATATAGGTTTAAATAATGTTTTATTAGCAGCCACCTACAAAATTTGTAAGTGGCTGTTTTTTGTTTAGGATAAAGGTATGTCCATTGTTGTTTTTACTTTAAGGAATAACCGAAATATTTGCTTGTAAGTAAATTGAATTTCAACGTATAGGACACAACAAGCCTATTGCTTATTAAGGGAGGAATTAGGTGAGTTCTTAGAAATGGTAATTCAAAACTTCAGGAATATAAATAGTAACGAATCAGAATACGGTGATAGTTCTAAAATGCAGAATCAATATCATACGATTATGATATCAATTTTCTTCTTAGGGTGATTCAGGAGTTAAGTAATTTTAAAAGTGAATTCTCTTTAGATCCAACCAGCCTAAAATTTGGCCTTATCTAGATTAGTATTTTGAAGTTTCATTTTCTGCTAAAAACACAAAAGTGTTTGAGCGAAAACAATGTAATGGTTGAAAATAAAATATTGAACGCCATTCGCGGAGCGAAATAATTCGGTTAAAATACTTACCTCGAATTTAAGGAAAAAGCCTTAAAAAAGGGGTAATATTTTCAGGTGTAAGAACTCTAGTCTGAATGAAATTGAAGATATTCGATATTACTGAATATCCCCTCTTACATCGGCCACTTATCAGCAATAAGTTAATAGAGAGAAAAATAAAAAGCCTTTAACGTTGGAGTACTCTAACAAATAAAAACGTACAGATTATTAATGAGGAAAAAGAGTAAGCTAAATCACTTCATTAGTTAATCAAATAAAAAATGTTCCCTTTTAGTAAGCCCTTATTTTGGATTTACATAGAAGGGAACATTTCTTTTTACTTTATCCTTACTGAATGTTTATTGGTAAGGTAATATCCACATCCGTACCTCCTACTGTTGCATCAGATGTATCTGTTTTAAGATCAGGTTGATGCTTCAAAACTAGTCTGAAATTTCCACTAGATGCTCCACCAGTGGTCCAATTTGTCAATAGCCCTACTGGATTTCCATTAGCGTCTTGATCATTATAAACCAATGGATCTTGACGATTGTCTATATTTCCATCTCCACTTGGATTTGAGAAAATGTCTGATGTGAATTCAAAGAAAAATATATGTTCATCGTCTTCTTCCCTAATTTCTTCAGTTATATCTTCTACTTCCATACCTAATGTATTTGCTAAAGAGATAGACATTTCATATTCTGTATTGGAAGCTAAATTGATGTCTTCAATTGTAGGGTTTGCAACACCTTCACCGTCACTATCAAACCAAGTCGCAGTAATCGCATCTCCGCCACCAGTTGGTGTGAATGTCAAAATAATTTCATTGATCACTTCTTCTTCACCATGACCTTCTTCTATTTGTAAAGGAAAAGTAATGTCTACATCTGTCCCTCCTACTGTAACATCAGAACTTCCAGTTTTAAGATCTGGTTGGTGTTTTAATACAAGATTAAATTCTCCCAGTGTTTCAGAATGCGCACCAGCTGTCCAAGTAGTTGAAAGACCAAGTGGTTCTCCATTACTATCTTGATCATTGTAGTTGACCGGATCATTGCGATTATCCAGGTTGCCATCTCCCGTAGGGTCAGAAAAGTATCCATCAGTAAAACCAAAAAAGAACATATGTTCATCGTCTTCTTCCTTAATTTCTGAAGTGATGTCTTCATCAGTTTGGCCCAAGGTGTTAGTCAAAACGATGTCAAGTGTATAAGTAATACCTTCTTCTAAATCAATCGCATCAATTGTTGGTGCACCACTCCCTTCTCCATCAGCATCAAACCACGTCGCTGTCACAACCTCTTCCCCATTGTCTGGTGTAAATGTCATTTCGATCCGAGTTATTTCTTCTTCCATCTCTTCTGGATCATCATTATCGTCACAACTTGTCATGAACCCAAGTAAACAGAACATCATAAAATATAGTAGTGTATTTGTGTATTTCATTATTAAGAATTTTATTGTGGGTAAATTTAATGCAAGTATATTGCAATAATCCGATTTATGCAACTTAGTTGTATTAAAAATCAACTCCGAATGTCAAAATAAAATTTCTTCCTGGTGCATCTGAAAAGTACCTTAATCGATCGGTATAGTTTCGATACGTTGTATTTAGAAGATTTTTAGCTCTCAACCCGATACGTAATGATTTATAGGTATAGCTTAAATTTCCTCCCACTAGGAAATAAGCATTAGGCGCATCGGTGAAATCAAATATTTCATCAGGATTAACTTCAACACCCCCATTTTGGAATGAGATAGGTTCAATAACCATGGGGGCATTCCATTGTTGCGCCATATAGTTCAAATCCATCCCAGCTACCCACGGGCCTTTTGAAAATTCTAAGTTGTAGTTGATATTGAGTGGAGGAATTTCTATAAACGATTGATTATTTTCAGTTTCTCTGGCGTAGACGTAGGAAATTTTAGCTTCAGAAGTCCAAGTTTCAGAATGATGGTATCTGAAGTCCCAATCACTACCTATAAAAAAAGCATTCGTTTGGCTGAAAATGAAGTAAGGAAATGTGCCTGCTACATTCGTTGTTACCCCAAAAGGTCTTAAGTAGATATAATCGTTGATTCGATTTACATGGATTATAAATTCTGCGTTTATCTTCTCATTATTTATTTCTATTCCAGAGACTAATTTTAAACTTTTTTCTGACGGCACTTTTCTATCTGTTTCATCAAATACTTGATTAAGTGGTGTAGATATTTGTGGTTCAAGATTATAACGCCATAATCCAAATTGAATTCGGGAAAAATGATATCCAAATGAATAGAGCTCAGATACATTTGGTGGTCTCCAAGCGGTACCGACATTTGCAAATACAGAAAGTTCTTCACTAAGATTTTTCCTATAACCAAGAGTAAAGGTCGCATTGGCAAAATTTACCTTATTGGAATATATCGTGACATCTCTGATCGTATCTGCAACACTTAAATTTTGAAAATCAAAGCGCACCCCTAACTCAATAGTCGATTCGTCTAACTTAAGCGATTGTATCGTGTAGGCTCCAATATTCGAAACGTTGTAATCTGGGACAAAATTGATTGGGTTTGAGCCAGGCTTATTGGCACTATCATGAGAAAACCATTGGAATCCAGAATTTCCATTCCATTTTTCAATTGTTGGTTGTACCCATTCTAGTTCAAAATTATGTGATGTTAATTCAAGATCTATCACGGGCCGTTCATTAAGTTCACCTCTTCTTACATCAAATTCTTTTCTGATGTTGCGTTGAACTCCGTACTGCAATTTGAAGATATGATCTCCTAGGTAAACCGAAAGATTTGTTCTTAATAACCCATGCTGAGTTTTGTGCTTGGGGTTTTGAATTTCGTAAGTAGGATCGAAAGTAGGATTGGGTTCACTTCTATCAATGGCATTCTGTAAGTCTTGAAGATTTCCAACTAGTGATCCACGAAGGATGCCGAGTTCCTGACCTAAAAAACTTCCAGAGACTTGTAGGTCTATTTTAGGTAGATGAAATAAGGTATTAAAGCTTCCACCATATTCTCTCTTTCCAGTATTGGATAAATTATAATTAGGGCTTTTTAAATCAGCCTGTTTGATGCCAAAGCCACCAGCATTCCACGCAAATCGATGAGAACCTTGCTTTAAGTTAACTTGTCCACTATAGGCTCTACCATTTGATTGATAAGATGTACCAAGAGAACCTTTTAATTTTTGGTCTAGTTGCGGTTTTTTCGAATTATATAGAATTACTCCTCCCAAAGCCTCAGGACCATACTTTACTGTTCCTGCACCTTTAACCACTTTAATTTCATCAATATGTGAGGGATCAATTTCAGGTGCATGTCCTTCCCCCCAAACCTGGTAGGCATGTCTTAAGCCATTATTCATTACTAAGACTCTATTTGAATGCAAGCCGTGTACGATGGGTTTGGAGATATTGGATCCGGTCTTTAGGATAGAAATGCCAGAGATGCTTTCGGTGAGGTCACCAACAGAATTGCTCAATAAGGACTCTTTGTTAACTTCTAATTTTTGGATGGCTAGAGACTTAAATGCTTCAATTCGAGAACCCTCTATAACAACACCATCCAATAGAGTCTCTTCTGGTGCTAAATAAATTATTGGGTCTCCATGATGAAAGTCATGATGATGCTCAACAGTTCTGTATCCAAGAAACTGTATTACTAAGTGGAATTCTTCCAAACAAACTTTTTCTATGATAAAATCTCCATTGATGTCCGTTATTACACCTTGACCACTTTCTAAAATGCTGACGGTTGCAAAGGGTAATGGCTCTGTACTCACCTGATCTAAAACTTTTCCTTTCACTACATGGTCACATACTGTTTGCTGGCTTATAATTGAATCTTTTAAAGAAAACAAAATGAGCAGTACTAAACCGTATCTGAAAAGAAGCTTTAATTGTGGTTTTGGCATGTAGAATATGGTTGATATCATGCAGCTGCACAGTTATTACAAATTCCCTTTAAGATTAAATTTGCCTCTGTCACTTGATAGCCTGGGACTTTCACGGGAGGAATATGTAGATTGAGGCATTCAATAGTTCCGCATTTGTTACATTTGAAGTGCATATGGTCATGATTATGATCTTCAGAGCTGCATGTATCATGACATAGTCCATACGTGGCAAATCCACTGTCATCTGGAATTTTATGAAGTACCCCATTATCTGTAAAAGAGTTTAAAGTCCTATAAAGCGTGACACGGTCAGAATCTTTAAATTCGTCCTCAAGATCTTTGAATGATAGGGCCCTGTTTTCGCGAATAAAAAATTCCAAAACATCCACTCTAACTACTGTAACACTTAGTTTGTGGGATTTCAATATGTTCTTTATCTCACTATATCTCAGCATATACCATTTTTTATTAACGCAATTTAGTTGCAAAAATTAGAATTTTGTAGGACACTGGCAATTATTCCATTTTTTCAGGAAAATATCAAAAAACAAATCCTAGCAATCTAATATTTAAACTAAAGACAGCTTACTTAACCAATTAAGTATTCAAGTACAAATTTATACTTTCTTTCTAATAAATGCAATTTTGTTGCAATTTGATAATGTGATGGACTAGATTGAAAATATCAATCTATTATTTTACTCTATGTTGCTCATAACTCGCAACATCACATTGTCATGAACCATAATAAGGTAAACAAAATTGCTATGAAATGCCAAAATATCTTTTTTACCTTTAGCATAAATTAGTTGTATGAAGAAAGCAGAACTCCTTGAAGTTACAGAGCAAAAATTCCAAAATTTGTTTGATTTTTTAGAAAGCCATGATGATGAAAAATGGAATCAAGGGCCAGAGGGGAAATGGACTACCGGACAACATGTTTTACATCTTTTACAAGGAGCAAAACCTCTTAATCGAGCCATGGGTTTACCGATGTTTTTCCTTTGGTATAAATTTGGCAAAGCAAATCGTGGCCCAAGAACATACGATACGGTTGAACATAAATACAAAACTAAATTGGCTGCAGCCGTAAATGTAATTTCTCCTTTTTCAAAAAATATGCCCGATACACCGCCAGAAGGGAAACAAGATATCATAGCACAATTATCTCGTCAAAAAGATATTCTACTAAAGAAAATTAAACGAATTTCTGAAAAGAATATGGATACTTATTTGATACCACATCCCCTTTTAGGCAGAATGCTGATTCGTGAAATGATCATGTGGAATGCCATTCATGTGGATCATCATCTTGACATATTGAAAGAAAAATATATCTAATTTAATTGTCTTTACTAATAAAATAGCAAACTCAACGCAAACTTGATTTGGCTACTTATTATCTCAATAACCTTCCAAATCAAACCAAATTGATTGTACGAGATTCAAAATTCTAATTCATCTAGGATATCTGCACCCAAAAATTTATCTTCTTTGTGCGTGTACCATTTTCGTTCCTTAGGTAAACGTACATCATTAAACTCTGTTTCTCCTTCTAAAAGAATATACTCACCGTCATTTTTTTCTTCTTCATGATAGAAGCGATATCCTTGAAGTCCATAGGTACTAGGGTGGAAATAAAAATACCACACATCACCACCCACAGAGGGATCATAGGTGACTCTGATTTCTAATGATTCTTTTCCAAAAAAATCAACCGTTTTGACAGTAGGATTCAAATTTGTACCTGCATCTTTTAATTTCATAGGTAATAGCCAAAGGTATTGGTAGTAATTCTTGAGCATGGTCACTCTCTGTTCTGTAAGCCTGAATTTCTCTTTGGTTTCATCAGAAATTGACTTATCTCCGTCCACGGTAAATTCTACATTTCCTCGGTTGTAGGTGCTTAAGATTCTCTGATCATCTATATGTTGATCCATTTGAAATCTTTCTTTTTTTATGTGAAAATGGATTTTTGATTTGCGATCTTTTCCATTTGGTCTGGTTTCTGTCAAATGAAGCGTCACATTCTTTTTGAAAAGTTTCCCTTTTGGATCATGATATTCAATGCTCTTATTGATTATCTCTGTTGGAACTAATGATTGAGCATGTATCGAAGTACAAAGAAAGATGGCTAAAAATGATAAAGCAAAATAGATGCGCATGTCTTGAAATTTTGCTCAATATACATGCAAATCAATTGGAATTATACAGATTTACATGTTAATCATTTGTATATTAGTTCAAGCGTAATCGGACACCTAATTCACAGCCGATTTGGATGGGAACATAGCCTCCCATTTCTGTAGTGTTTAATTGATCTGAATTTTGAAAGGATTGAGTTACAAAAAATTTGGAATGGAGTTGAATGGAGTCATACAAAGGAAAAAGGTATCCCATTGATGAATGAAAAGCTAAATTATCATATAGAATACCAGGAAGAATTTGATAGGTATTTACAAAATCATTCCATTGTTTTTCTACTCCTATACCAATGGCAAAGTTACCTGGATTGATATCTATTTGAAATTCATACATGGCACCAAGTGTCGAATTTTTAATTTGATTGAAAGCATTTAAGTATGTTTGATTCATGGCACCATTACCACACCAACCATTGCCTCGGACTGTCCCAGAAAAGTGACTTCCTACGGTATTTCTTGCATGCCGAATTCGAATGTGATGATGTTTATGCATTTGAAAACCTATAGATAGACTAAAGTTGTTAGTATACGAAGGAGATTCTTTATTGGCTCTGTCAGACGAAATGTTAGCATTGTCTGAATTGGGAAACATTTCAACCCGATTCATTACGATAGACCTGTTTACACCAACTTCGAAGTCAAAACGTTCCAGAAAATGTGCTTGCCCAATTGAAATATTGAATGTGAAGAGCAAACCAATGGTAATAAGTTGTAAGCGTTTCATAGTATATAGAGGGATGAAACTTCTTTTATGCTGCTTTTATGGTTCATTAAATTTCAATCGAATTCCAAGTTCTATTCCAATTTGGAAAGGTAGATATTCACTATTGGTTATGTTGGTAACACTTGAGTTATCTGCGGGGAAAACATAAGTTGTAAAGAGTTTTGCATGGAAGGAAGTATAGTTATTAATGGGGCTTAGATAGCCAAAATACGAATGGAGGGCAATATTGGTGTCGAGGATGCCTGGCACAAAAAGGAGCGTTTCACTAAAGCTGCTTTTATGCAAATCAATACCAGAAGCCAGACTAAATTGTCCTGTTGACAATGGAAAGAGATGTTCGTAAAGGATTCCAATATTGGTACCTATAATACTATTGTGTGTGTTTCTTAATTCAGTTGTTGAAGTAGTCAAGTTGTCACTAATGGACTGTATAGATCCAGTCAATCTACTGCCCCATAGATTATGTGCATAACGTATTCGAATTCGTTGTTTCTGAGAAAGTGGAATACCTATAGACATGTTGTAGTTGGTGGTTAAAGTGGCCGTTTCCTGGATGATGGTGACCGTTGTAGTAGAAAATGAATAGTTGGCTACAAAAGAATTAATCGCTTTAGTATTAAACACCTTAGCACGATTGACGCCCATCTCTAAATCTAGCTTGCCAAAAAACTGACAGTTGACATCAATGTGAAAAGTAATTAGAAGTAGACAAAGTACGATCAGTTTTAAGTAGTGCATCGCTTAATAGTTAACTGGTTCATTTTCCTCTAATATACTGAAATAAGAGAAACCTAAACGTATTCCTACTTCAATGCCTAGTTGGAGAGGAACATATGCCGATTCCACAGGAGTGGTATATATCTGGTCCAATCCTGGGAAATAGTAGGTACCAAAGACTTTGGCATGAAGAAAAACCTTTGGTTTGATCGCGGCTAAATAACCAAAGTGATTGTGAAAAGAATAACTATATTTCTGAAGTCCTGGTACAACCAGTGCAGTCCAAATAGAATTTTTTTGTCCTTCAAATCCCGCTCCAAAAACAAATCCACCTTCTTCATTTGTAGCATGATATTCATAAATTAGCCCTATTGATGTACTGAGGATTTTAGTATGGAATTCACTAATAGAAATATCCTGAGTTCCGAATCGCGAGCGGATTATCTGCAATCTACCATTTAATCTACTCCCTAATTGGTTTTTTGAAAACCGAAGCCGTAGATGGGAATCTTTGGCAAGTCGGTACCCTAATGAAAAACTCTGATTAGTTGTGATTGGAAAAAATTCATTGGTTATATCAACTTGATACGTTGTGTTATTTCTGAAACCTTCAAATGAGGCAAATTCTTGGGTATTGAATATTTTAGATTTGTTAAACCCGAATTCAAATGTAAATCGTTTGAATAGTTGACCATAAGACTGAAAACTTATAATTCCAAAGATTAAAATAAAGAGAAAAGACTTTGTTTTCATTGTGTAATTGGATAGTGAGTCCAACTTAAAACGATATCCAGATATCTTTAGTATTTAATTTTTTGGATTGTACTATACCAGCATTTCAAATAGCATGGGATTATTATTGATGTGCTCAAAATTGATTCCTTGGTTTGTCATTCTTTGAACCAGAGCGTCAAAGTCTTCTTTGTTTTGCAGTTCTAAGCCCACCAGTGCCGGGCCACTCGCCCGATTGGTTTTTTTAGTATACTCGAAATGAGCAATATCGTCATTGGGGCCCAATACATTTAGGAATTCTCGTAGGGCGCCTGCTCGTTGTGGAAAACGGACAATGAAATAATGTTTTTTTCCTTCGTGCAATAAGGCTCTTTCCCTTATCTCTTGAGTCCGATTAACGTCGTTATTTCCTCCACAGATAATTATCCCTATATGTTTTCCTTTAATTTGTTCCCGGTAGCTTTCCAACGCGGCAATAGATACGGCACCAGCGGGTTCGACCACAATCGCCTCTTCGTTGTATAATTTTAGGATGGATGAGCAAATGGCCCCTTCTGGGACAGTTACATTCTCATCGTATATTTCAGAGATTATTTTAAATGTGAGGTCTCCTATTTTTTTCACTGCAATTCCATCTGCAAAACTATCTATATTGTTGAGTGTAGCCAATTGACCTTGCTTAAGTGAAGCCGCTAATGCGGCTGCACCTGACGCTTCCACAGCGATTATTTTAGTTTTGGGACTCATTTGCTTGAAATAACTACCTACTCCCGAAAGAAGTCCACCTCCTCCAACAGCCACAAATAAATAGTCCAGTGGATGGTCA
Organism: Saprospiraceae bacterium; assembly: GCA_029212405.1. GTDB lineage: Bacteria > Bacteroidota > Bacteroidia > Chitinophagales > Saprospiraceae > CAJXUU01. Next base: position 44,345 of record JARGNR010000025.1, on the reverse strand, counting down.
GCCTGATTGAGCATTTCTTTGGCAATCGTACCTTGCCCTGCTATCACATCCTTATCATTGAAAGGATGAATAAAGGCCATGTTTCGGTTTTCTGATGCAGATAACGCACTCAAATGGGCATCATCAAAGGTGTCGCCGGTTAATATAATTTCGATCCATTCTCCTCCAAACTGTTTTACTTTGGCTACTTTTTGATTTGGAGTAGGGTGAGGCATGAAAATCGTTCCTTTTATTTTCAATTTAGAACAAGATAGTGCAACCCCTTGAGCATGATTTCCTGCACTTGCACAAACAACACCGTTTTCAATTTCTCTAGAAGAAAGAGACTTGATTTTATTGTAGGCACCTCTTATTTTAAATGACCGTACAGATTGCATGTCTTCTCTTTTGAGGTAGACGGTGCAGTTGTAATTTTCAGAGAGATTTTGATTTGCGGAGAAAGGAGTTTCAAGAACCACATCTTTAATACGTTCGGATGCTGCATCAATGTCTTCAATGGAAATCATGGAACTTAGTTTTGTTTCTGCAATTTGCATAGGATCGTATTGTTATTTTTGAAATAAGAGCTCTCAAGTATAATGCTACCCAAGAGCTCTTGAATCAGTTTGAATTTTTGTAATTGATTACGTTTTAAATTACTTATTGTCCCTACGAATTATCAGGACGTAAACTTCTTACTGCTCTTCCTGCTTGCCACATTTCACTATTCTTCAATTCATCCAATTCTGCTTCAAGTTTTTCTCTATAATCGGATTGACTGTTGCTATCAATAGAAAGTTGAGCTTCATTTCCAGTTTCAACACTTTCATATAATTCTTCAAAAACAGGTTTTACCGCATCACGGAATTTTTTCCACCAGTCTAATGCACCTCTTTGTGCAGTAGTTGAACAGTTGGCATACATCCAATCCATTCCATTTTCTGCAACGAGAGGATATAACGATTCCGTTGCTTCTTCCACGGTCTCATTAAATGCTTCAGACGGCGAATGTCCTTTTGATCGTAACAAATCATATTGAGCTGCAAACAAGCCTTGGATTGCACCCATTAACGAGCCTCTCTCACCTGTAAGGTCACTGTATACCTCACGTTTGAAGGTTGTTTCAAATAAGTATCCAGATCCTATCCCTATACCTAAGGCAATGACACGATCTCTTGCTCTTCCAGTGGCATCTTGAAATACTGCAAATGATGAGTTCAATCCTTTTCCAGCTACAAATAACCTTCTAAGACTGGTTCCAGATCCTTTAGGAGCCGCCAATATAACGTCGATGTCATCTGGAGGAATGATGCCTGTTCTTTCTTTATAGGTAATCCCGAATCCATGAGAAAAGTACAAAGCTTTTCCTTTTGTGAGATAAGGCTTTAATGTAGGCCAAACCGCTATTTGTGCTGCATCTGACAATAAGTATTGGATGACAGTAGCTTTCTCTGCTGCTTCCTCAATAGAGAATAGCGTTTCTCCTGGTACAAAACCGTCAGCTATTGCCTTGTCGTAAGATTTGGAAGGAGATCGTTGACCAATGATCACCTTGAAACCGTTGTCTCTTAAATTTAAAGCCTGTCCTGGACCTTGAACTCCATACCCAATAATTGCTATGGTCTCATCTTTGAGGACTTCTCTTGCTTTGTCGTAAGGAAATTCTTCTCTGGTTACTACGTTTTCTTCTACGCCTCCAAAATTAAATTGTGCCATTTTTTTATTTATTTGTTGTGTTTAATGTCCTCTTGATGGACTAAAATTTTGTGTTTGTTTTTCGTTACTTTATACAGATGCTGCCCGCTCTATAGTTGCTAAATAATTATTGAGGCGCTCCATTGGTTTTACAATAGCTACGCGACCGGATCGGACGAATTCATATATTCCTTTTTCTCTCAATTGATTTAATAATGCTTCTGTTTCTTCATGATGACCAGTCTTTTCAATCACGATATATTCAGGTTCTATTGAAATGATTCTCGCATTATGTTTTCTAACCAGTAGCTCGCAGCTATCCCCTTCGTAAAAGATTTTTGAGGGAATCTTATACAATGCTATTTCTTGATATACCAATTCATCATCGGTGTATGAAAATGCTTTTAATACATCTACTTGTTTGTCTAATTGAGCGACCAATTTTCGAGATAGTTCGTCGGTTAAGTTGACCACAATTGTATAGCGATAAATGCCTTCCAAACTGGAAGGAGATGAATTTATACTCTTAATATTGATATGCCTTCGGGTAATAATGCCAACGATTCTAGCTAATATTCCCATTTTGTTTTCTGAGAAAATGACCAGTGTATGTATTCTTTTTGTTTCTTCCATGATTATTTTTTTATCACCTTTTGAGTGGATCAAAATTTATTTTCTTTCAGCTTCAAGTTTATTCGAGAGTTATTTCATCGACTGCTTTTCCTGTGGCAATCATTGGAAAAATATTCTCTTCTTTTTCAACCTGTACGTGCAGAAGGAAAGGACCGTCGTATGATAACATCTCTTCAATTCCTTGATTGATTTCACTCGCGTCGGATATCGTTTTACCCTGTACACCAAACCCTTCTGCTATTTTCACAAAATCTGGATTCTCTAGTTCGACAAAAGAGTACCTCTTGTCAAAAAACAATTGCTGCCATTGTCGAACCATGCCTAGATAGTTGTTGTCCAGCAATAAAATTTTCACTGGAATTTTCCATTGGCTCAATACGCCTAATTCTTGGATAGTCATTTGGAACCCTCCATCTCCACATACACAAATGACGGTAGCATCTTTTCGCCCCAATTGTGCTCCGATTGCAGCGGGTAATCCAAAACCCATAGTTCCAGCACCTCCTGAAGACAGCCATTGATCGAAGCCATTGTAGTCATAATACCTGGCAGCGATCATTTGGTGTTGCCCTACATCGGTTGCAACAATAGCCTTGCCTTTTGTTTGATTGGACACTTCTTGCATGATTCTTCCCATGGTGATAGAACCTGAAGCTTTGATTTTTAAATCTTTAGAGAATACTTTTTCAGCTTCTTGTTTGTCGCATTCATGAAATTCTGAGATCCATTCTGGATATGATTTTTCTTCAACCAATGGGGTTAGGGCCAATAAAGCATCTTTTGCATCTGCAATTACAGCCACTTCTGTTTTTACATTTTTATCCACTTCTGATGGATCAATTTCTATGTGAATGACCTTTGCTTGTTTTGCGTATTTTGACAGATTTCCAGTAACTCTATCATCGAATCTCATCCCAATAGCAATCAAAACATCACATTGATTGGTTTTAACATTCGGGCCATAATTTCCATGCATACCAAGCATTCCCATGTTCAATTCGTGGTCACTTGATATAGTCGATAGTCCGTGAATAGTACAACCTACAGGAATACCTGTTTTCTCTACAAACGAAACAAATTCATCTTGAGCCTGAGCAATATGGATACCATGACCAGCCAAAATAAAAGGCTTTTTAGCTGCATTGATTAATCTTGCTGCTTCAGAAATTTGATCGGGATTTACTTTTGGTCTTGGATTATAGCTTCTAAGAACGGGTTGTTCTGCTACTTCAAAATCAAACATTTCCAATTGTGCATCTTTGGTAATATCAATTACAACTGGACCTGGCTTACCCGTATTAGCGATGTAAAATGCTTTTGCAAAAACTTCAGGTATTTCAGCTGCCTTTGTGATTTGATAATTCCATTTTGTGATGGAAGTGGTACAACCGATTACATCTGCTTCTTGGAAAGCATCGGAACCTAAGAGTGAACTATATATTTGTCCTGTCACACAGACAAGAGGTGTACTGTCCATTAATGCATCCAGCAGACCTGTGAATAAGTTTGTCGCTCCTGGTCCAGAAGTAGCAAAAGCTACCCCCGTTTTTCTTCTGACTCTAGCATAGCCTTCTGCCGCATGAATGGCACCCTGTTCATGTCTGGTTAAGATATGGGTAATTTTATCTTGGTACGAATAGAGTGCATCATAAATAGGCATAATTGCCCCGCCTGGATAACCAAATATAGTATCGACCCCATTGTGAAGAATACACTTAAGTACAGCTTCAGAGCCAGAGATATGTTCAGTAGTCTTGGTCTTACTCTTGGTTTCTTTTATTGATTGTACTTTCATTTTTTTGTTTTTTGTGCTTTAATCGCTGAATTGTGGGCAAGTAATTGTTATTGTTTTGGTTTTAGGTGTTTATGAAAAGCATTAATTTTATTTGCTAGTTTGTCTATACTTGGTTTAATCAAACGATAATCCTTAATCTCGAAGAATGAAAGTTTTTTGGCCTTGAATAAAAAAATGGGCTACTTCCATCAGTGAGAAAAAAGAAATTTCGATTTTTTAAACATTCCCGCATTCTCGCATTTCCGCATATCCAGCTATTCCTCCTACTCTTAATACTCACCATCCGTCACACATCCCTCAGATGCAGATGAAACCGTATATCTATATTTTTTCAAAAAGCCTGTTAAATTATTCTCTGGACGTTTCCAATTTTTTCTTCTTTCTTCTAATTCAGCTTCACTAAGATTTACATCTATAGTATTGTTCCGAGCATCAATTGTAATGATATCACCATTTTCTATGAGGCCTATTGTTCCTCCGTTATATGCCTCTGGAGTAATGTGCCCTACAACAAATCCATGCGTTCCTCCTGAAAACCTTCCATCTGTGATTAGGGCCACACTTTTTCCCAGTCCTGCGCCCATAAGTAGCCCAGTAGGTTTGAGCATTTCTGGCATGCCTGGGGCCCCTTTTGGTCCCGATTGTCTGATCACAATAACTGCCCCTTCTTCAATTTCTCGGCGTTGAATGGCAGCATTTGTTTCAGCTTCTGATTCAAACACTTGAGCAGGTCCTGAAAATACTTCCCCTTCTTTACCAGTTATTTTAGCGACTGCACCTTCAGTAGCCAAGTTGCCAAAAAGCATTTGCAAATGACCTGTTTCTTTAATCGGTTCTGAAACCGGATAGATTACTTTTTGGCCTTCTTTCAAACTACCTACATTTTCTAGATTCTCTGCTACTGTTTTACCCGTTACCGTCATACAGCTTCCATCTATCATACCTTCCTCTAACATCATTTTCATAACTGCGGGTACACCACCAGCATTATGTAAATCCTCCATAACGTATTTTCCGCTTGGTTTTAAGTCAGCAAGGAAAGGAGTAGAATCCGTAATTTTTTGAAAATCTGAAAGAGAAAGAGAAAGTCCAAACGCTTTTGCAATTGCGAGAAAATGTAAAACTGCATTTGTTGATCCTCCTAATACAGTGATTAATTTCAATGCATTTTCTATGGATGCTTGAGTGACGATGTCCCTCGGCTTGATATCATTTTGCAAGAGATTGTTTATTGCTTGTCCTACGCGTAAAGCTTCCTCCGCTTTATTCGTACTGACAGCAGGATTTGATGAGTTGTAAGGAAGTGCCATTCCCATTGCTTCTATGGCAGAGGCCATTGTATTTGCGGTATACATACCACCACATGCACCTGGACCTGGACATGCTTTTTTTATAATTTGCTGGAGTTCTCCTTGTTCAATGTTACCCGCAATATGCTCACCGAGAGCTTCAAAAGTGGATATGATTGTTAAGTCTTTTCCTGCATGACAACCTGGACCTATGGTGCCACCAAAAAATAATATGCTAGGTCTATTTAATCTACCTAATGCCATCAATGCACCTGGCATATTTTTATCACAACCTACAACGGTAACCAATGCATCATACCATTGTGCAGAAGCAACTGTTTCTATGCTATCGGCAATGATATCTCTAGATGGGAGTGAGTATCGCATTCCTGCAGTTCCCATAGATATTCCGTCGCTCACCCCAATGGTATGGAAAATCAATCCGATGAGATCCTCTTTCGATACCCCTGTTTTGATTTCCTTCGCCAAGTCATTTAAGTGCATATTGCATGGATTTCCTTCCCACCCGGTACTGGCAATTCCTATTTGAGGTTTTTTTAAATCCTCAGACGTGAGACCAATAGCATGTAGCATCGCTTGTGCTGCTGGTTGTGAAGGATCCGATGTTACATGTTTGCTGTATTTATTTAACTCCATTTTTTAATTTCTTTAAACTAAAAAAGGCCACTCTCAATGGAGAATGACCTTTTTTTATTTTATATATAGTCAACCTCCTTAGAGCATTTGAATAATAATTACACTAATAATAATAATTGAAATAGAGACTATGTTGACGACTGTCAATGCTCTGTTCATACCATTATATTCATATGAGTACGCCATAGTCTTTAGATGTTTTGGAAGATATTCGATTTGTGATTTGATCTCCAACTTCTGAACAAAGTAAAGCATTTTCTTTGATTAAGTCAATAGTTAGTAAATTTTGATCAATACAATAGGTTACAGAATTCAATACATCATCGGCTTCTTCTATCAATCCAAAGTCTCGAAGCATCATTTCAATAGATAAGATAGTGGCTAAGGGATTTGCAATGTTTTTTCCTGTTGCTTGTGGGAATGATCCATGAACGGGTTCATATAATCTTGCCTCAGTTCCAGCAGAAGAAGATGGTAAAAGCCCTAAAGATCCCCCAAGAACGCTTGCTTCATCAGAAATGATATCGCCAAACATATTGGAAGTGACAATAACATCAAATTGAGAAGGATTTAAAATCATTTGCATCGCAGCATTGTCAATAAATAAGTAATTGACTTCTACTGAAGGGTAGGATGGACTCATTTGCTGGACTACATCCCTCCATAACCTTGAAGTATCTAATACATTTGCTTTATCAATTAGACACAATTTGTTTCTTCTCTTTGTTGCCTCCTCAAATGCCAATTTAGCGATTCGTTCTATTTCAAATCGATGATAATGACATAAATCAGATGCCTGTTCTTCATTTTTTTCTTTTTTACCAAAGTAGATTCCTCCCGTCAGTTCTCTGTAAATAACCATATCTACATTTTGCAATACTTCTGGTTTGAGTACCGATAAATGTTTTAAATTATCAAAGATTCTAACCGGTCTGATATTAGCAAAGAGGCCTAATGTTTTCCTTAGTTTCAATAATCCTTGTTCAGGACGTACAGTAGCATTGGGGTCATTGTCATATTTAGGATCTCCAATTGCACCTAATAGAATAGCATCTGCTGATTTGCAGCTTTCAATCGTATGGTCAGGGAGTGGGTTCCCTGTTTGATCTATAGCTGAAGCACCGATAAGTTGCTCATCAAAAGTAAAGGTATGGGCATATTTTTCAGCGATCGCATGGAGTACTTTAATAGCTTGATTGACCACTTCCGGTCCTATTCCATCTCCTTTTAGTACTGTTATGTTTTGTAGTTTGCTCATTTTAAGTCGTCTATTTTTCAACGCAGCTCAATATAATTCTTGTTGTTTTTCGAATTCTTCGATTTTGTCCTTGATACTTAATAAATAGTCAATATCGTCATACCCTTTTAAAATACACTCCTTTTTGTATTCATCTATATCAAAGTGTAGGGTATGGGTTTCATTAATTTTTAAAGTCTGAGATGCAATATCCACCTCAAATACATGATTGGGGTCATTTTCAATGAACTCAAAGATGAGATGTAATGTAGCATCATCCACGGTGATAGGCACCAATCCATTATTTAATGAGTTTCCTTTGAATATATCTGCAAAAAAACTTGATATCACTACCCTAAATCCATAGTCGTGTAATGCCCATACTGCATGTTCTCTGCTTGACCCGCAACCAAAATTTTTTCCAGCGACTAGTATTTTTCCAGTATATATAGGATTGTTAAGTATGAAGTCATCTACTTTGTTTCCAGACTTTTCATACCTCCAGTCTCTGAATAAGTTTTCACCAAACCCCTCTCTAGAAATTGCTTTCAAGAATCTAGCTGGAATAATTTGGTCTGTATCTATGTTTTCAACAGGTATAGGAACCGCAGTACTTTTTATTTTTTGCAGTGCTTCCATTTATTTTTATTATTCAATGATTCAATCACTTTTTAATTAATTGCTCAAAAACTTTCTAATATCTACAATTTGTCCCTCTACAGCAACTGCTGCCGCTGTTAATGGACTAGCCAATATTGTTCTTGCTCCTGGGCCTTGTCTTCCTTCAAAGTTTCTATTGGAAGTTGAAACACAATATTCTCCCTCAGGAATCTTATCTTCATTCATACCCAAACAGGCTGAACAACCAGGTTCTCTCAACTCAAATCCTGCAGCTTCAAATATTTTATCCAATCCTTCTTCTTTGGCTTGTTTTTCTACCTTTTTTGATCCAGGGACAATCATTGCTGTGATATGTTGAGCTTTACTCTTGCCTTTAACAAAATCAGCTACTTGTCTCAAATCTTCTATTCTGGAATTGGTACAACTGCCAATGAAAACATGTTCGATTCTTTTTCCGATCAATGATTCACCTGCAGAAAAACCCATGTAATCCAATGCTTTTTTATTATTGGTGTCAGGGATAGAATCTTCTATTTTAATTCCCATCCCAGGATTGGTACCATAAGTAAGCATTGGACTAATGTCTGATGCTTCAAACGAATGTTCGGTATCAAATATAGCTCCATCCTCAGATTTGAGTGTTTTCCAGTGGGCTACAGCATTTTCAAAATCTATGCCTTTTGGTGCAAATTCTCGTCCTTTGATATAGTCAAATGTTTTCTGGTCCGGAGCAATCATTCCTCCTCTAGCTCCCATTTCAATGCTCATATTGCAGATGGTCATTCTAGCTTCCATGGAGAGATTTTGGATGGTATCTCCTGCGAATTCAATAAAATGTCCAGTTCCTCCTGCTGCAGTCAGTTTTGAAATGATGTATAACACAATATCTTTTGAGGTAACCCCTTTTTGTAAAGCACCATTTACGGTAATACGCATGGTTTTCGGCTTGTTTAAAATCAAGCATTGAGAAGCCATGACTTGCTCAACCTGAGATGTCCCTATACCAAATGCTATACAACCAAATGCGCCATGAGTACTTGTATGACTATCTCCGCAAACAATTGTCATTCCTGGTCGGGTGATCCCTAATTCTGGTCCTATAACATGAACGATTCCTTGTTTTTCATGGCCGAGACCATAACAAGGAATATCGAAGTCTTTACAGTTTTGGAGTAAGGTATTAACTTGTTTTTTTGATAGGGGTTCCGTAATCGGGAGATGTTGGTTTTTAGTAGGAACGTTGTGGTCTGCAGTTGCCGTTATTTTCTCTTTTCTATATAAGGGAATATTCCTCGTTTTTAAACCAGAAAATGCCTGAGGACTAGTTACTTCATGAATAAAGTGGCGATCGATATATAACACTTGTCTACCTCCTTTAATTTGAGTGACAACATGAGCATCCCAAATTTTATCAAATAATGTCATGGTTGTTTTTTTTAAAGCAAAGGGGGACTAAGCGTGTACTTTAAACATGGACGAAAGCATTTTTTTTAAGTCTCTTTCATTTACTTCTTTCTTGCGGTCTGCAAGGTCAATAAATGCATTATACGCCACATCCAATTCGTCTTTAAATAAATTAAATCCAATTTCTTTAGCTCTGAATGCCAAGGCAGCTCTTCCACTTCGAGCAGTCAAGATTATGGATGAATGATCCACACCTACACTTATGGGATCAATGATCTCATAATTTTCTCTATTTTTAATTACACCATCTTGATGAATACCAGAACTATGAGCAAAGGCATTATCACCAACAATTGCTTTATTGGGTTGAACAGGCATACACATCATATCAGAAACAGCTCTACTCATTCTGTTTAATTGTTTTGATTCTATATCCGTAAAATATGCTTGACCCATACGGTGTTGTAGAATCATAACGACTTCTTCAAGTGCTGTGTTTCCCGCTCTTTCCCCAATTCCATTGATGGTACACTCAATCTGACGAGCACCATGTATTACTCCAGAAATTGCATTTGCTGTCGCTAATCCAAGATCATTATGGCAATGTGTTGATAAAATAGCTTTGTCAATGCCTACTACATTGTCTCTTAAAAAAGCGATTTTCTCTCCATATTCAGACGGTAGACAATAACCTGTGGTATCGGGTATATTAAGTACAGTAGCCCCGGCTTTAACAACAGCGGAGCATATTTGTGCCAAAAATACATTGTCTGTTCGTCCGGCATCTTCTGCATAAAACTCTACGTCTTCTACAAAGGTTTTCGCATATTTTACTGCAGCTACAGCTCTTTCTATTATTTTTTCTCTAGTTGAGTTGAACTTATACTTGATGTGCATATCTGAGGTGCCAATACCAGTATGTATTCTTGGTCTTTTGGCGTGCCTCAAAGCATCGGCAGCACATTTTATATCTTTTTCTACTGATCGAGACAAGCCACAAACTGTTGCATTTTTTACAACTCGAGCTATGGCTTCCACTGCTTTGAAATCACCCGGACTTGATATAGGGAATCCAGCTTCTATAACATCTACACCTAAGGCATCCAATTGACGAGCAATGACTATTTTTTGATCTTGGTTCAATTTACATCCTGGAACTTGTTCACCGTCCCTTAGGGTAGTATCGAAAATGAATATCTTATCTTTTGACATGGCTTATTTTTTTTAAACAAGACAAATCTAAGTGTAAAAAATACACTAAATTGATTAATATTGATATAGTTTTACAGTATTCAAATTGATATTAATTATATAGTAATCTGTTAATCAGTAGAATAGATTAATTTAAACTACGGTGTTCAATGTTAAAAAATGATAATTTGCTTACCTTGATTCGGTCTATGACGAAGAGTGAAAAGAGGAATTTCAAATTAATTGCTCAAAAAACGGGGAGTAAGGAGAAATTGTATGTTCAGCTTTTTGACCACTTGGATAAATATCAAACGTTTGATGAAGTTTTGATCTTAAAAAAGTTGCCGCTGATCAAAAAGTCTCAACTTTCCAACCTTAAATCAACCTTATGTCATCATATATTAATAGCTCTTCGGGATATAAATCGTAAAGAATACCCTGAAATAAAAGCGAGGGAGCGGTTTGATTTTGCAAAAGTACTATATGCAAAAGGTCAATATAGAGCGAGTCTGGACATGTTACAAACAGTCAAAGCGATGGCCGCTGAAATCAATTTAAAACCACTCGAATTTTTGGCTTTAAATTTTGAAAAGATAATTGAAACTCAACATGTGACAAAAAGTATGTCTCCTAAAGCGTATGAATTGGCCACCCAATCGAATAGCTTGATTGAGAATTTATCCTTATCTAATGAATTGTCTAACCTGTCATTGCTACTCTATGCTAGATATCTGGAAAATGGATATGTTAAAAATGCTGAGGAATACAATGATCTGCATAAATATTTCCATAGCATTCTACCTGTTGTAGAGGTACAAGAGTTGGATTTTTACCAAAAACTCAATTTATTCCAGTCTTATGTTTGGTTTTACCATATGTCTCAGGATTTTGCCAATTATTATCGATATGCCTTGAAATGGGTGAATCTTTTTGAAGAATTTCCTGCGATGAAAATTCCAGCCACTACGTTGTACATAAAAGGTTTGCACAATGTGTTGAATGCCTTATTTATGGCAGGAAAGAGAAAGATGTTTAAAGAGTATTTTTTTCTCCTTATGCAATTTAATGATGATAACACATTAAGATTGTCTGTGAATGAAACGGCACAGTTGCGTTTGTTTAAGTATATCCATGGGATCAACAGTATTTTCATGAGCGCTAAATATGCTTACGGTGTTTCTTTCGTGCAAGAGTTGGAAACCTCCTTGAAAGAGGAGATGCACCTGTGGGATGTAAACAGGATTATGGTTTTTAATTACAAGATTGCGTGTATTTATTTTGGGAATGGAGATCTTGAAAATACGATTACGTATTTGAATAAAGTAGAGGCATCCTATCAACCTCGATTAAAGGTCGACATTCAGTGTTTTTCGAGAGTGCTCAATCTAATTGCTCATTATGAATTAGGCAATGATATTTTAGTCAGCTACCGAATTAAGTCAGTGTTCCGATTTTTATTGAAGATGGGGGAATTAGAAAAAGTTCATGCTGAGATATTCAGGTTTGTGCGGAGAACTCCACGAATGAGTGAAGCCACAATTATTGATGAATTTAAACAATTGAGAGACAAATTGATTGTTATCGAAAAGGAACGGTTTGAAAAACGACCATTTCTGTATTTAGATATCATTTCATGGTTAGAAAGCAAAATCAAAAATGTGAGTATGGTTGAAGCAATTTTATCCAGAAGAGCCTCAGAACAGTAATCTGGGCTCACAAATTAATTGTACTTTGTTCTCTATTATAAAAAATTAGTTAGATGCGATTTATTTTCTTTTTTCTTTTAATTCTTTTTTCTGCTTCCTGTTCTAATAAAACTGAAAAAGCAATTCAAGAACAAGCTGAAAAATGGTCTGAAGAGGCCCAATTGAAACTTAATGCCTCCCATGAATCTACACGAATGAGGTATAAATTGATTCAATCAAAATATTCTTCTCAAGATGAGATGTGGAATAAATTGAAAATGGACTTAGAGGGATTCAGTGAAGAGGACTATCTACGTTTAAAACCTTTTATTTACGAACAAAGTATACCCACTATTCAAAACTATATCAATAGTAGAAAATTGACCAGCGAATTATTGGTAAAATGGTATCTGTACAGGATTATGAAATATGAATCCGATCCAATGACCACCTTGCATTCTATCATTAGTCTTAATCCAACAGTAATTCAAGAAGCTCGGCAAAAGGATTTGAATAGAAATGCTAGCGATCACCCAATTTATGGAATGCCTATTCTATTAAAAGATAATATCAATACTTCTTGTTGCCCAACCACCGCTGGGGCTGTATTATTAGCCAACAATTCTCCGGCAGATGCAGCGATTGTGACGCATATGAAGTCAAAAGGAGCACTCATTTTGGGGAAGGCAAATTTGAGTGAATGGGCTTATTATTTCTGTGATGGATGTCCATTAGGATATAGCGCAATAGGTGGACAAACACTAAATCCATATGGAAGATTTATCTATGAAACTGGGGGCTCAAGTGCTGGTAGTGGTGTCACAATGGCTGCAAATTATGCTGTAGCTGCTGTGGGAACTGAAACTGCAGGCTCCATATTGTCTCCTTCAAGTTTAAATTCTGTGGTCGGATTAAAACCAACTATCGGAAGATTAAGTCGGGCGGGAATTGTGCCGATCTCAAGCACATTGGATACTCCTGGGCCCATGACTAGATCCGTGGTCGACAATGCGATTCTATTGTCTGCAATGATAGGAGAGGATAAAAACGATAAGGTAACTTCACTCGCGCCTGATGGAATCGATTTCTTAGCTGACTTGGAAAAAGTGAAAATTAATCAGTTGAGATTGGGTGCAAATTCTAATTTTATAGAAAGTGATTCATTGTATAGAACTACAGTGGGCATGTTAAAGCAAATGGGAGCAACCATCATTGAGTTTACTCCTGGGGAATTAAGTTTGAACGGTTTTGTTGATGTATTAAATTATGACATGCAGCGAGATTTGCCTCTATACTTCGAACGTTTTTCAAGTGGAGCAATAAAACAGATGAAGATGGTGGATGTGATTAACTACAATTTGCAGGATTCAACATTAAGAGCTCCTTATGGCCAAGGGCGATTAATAGCAAGTAGAGATGACAGTACATCGGAATTGGCCATGGACAGTATCAAAAATAGATTAGAGAGTGATACCAGGGCCTATTACAATATTCAATTTGAAACACACAAACTCGACGCAATCCTGTCAATAAATAATTTTGATGCGGCTTATGCTGCTATGGCAAAATACCCTTGTTTAGCCATGCCCATGGGATATACAGATAATGGCGAACCAAGAGCAATGACTTTTATAGGGAGACGTTTTGAAGAAAAAAAACTATTGCAAATAGGAACTGCATTTGAGCATGCATTTGATGCGAGAGTGACACCAAAAGGATATTAAAAATAATCAGAGTACCTATATGGTGAATGGTAAATTCATACAACGTTTGGTGACTCCTTTAAGTCCAATTTTTTCACAGCAAAGATTAATTTCTTGGACAAATAGAAGGCTTATTTTACCATTTTATCACTCGGTGAGTGATGATGATCTTCCTTTTATTTCCAATTTATATCCACTCAGATCACTGAAACAATTTCGCGCGGATATCGAATACTTTTGTAGGCACTACACACCCATTTCTATTAATGAATTGGAGAAGTATAAAATGGATAAATCGGGCGACCTTTCTCCTGCGTTTCATTTGACATTTGACGATGGATTAAAAGAGGTTTATACCCACATTGCTCCTTTATTAGAAGAAAAAGGGATTCCAGCTACCTTTTTTGTTAACACAGATTTTATAGATAACAAAAAATTGTTTTATAGGTATAAAATTGGGTTGTTGTTAGAAGAGATAGGAAGAGATGAAAACAATGCCAAAGCATTAGAAATTTCGAAAATAGTACAACAAAATTCAAAATGGCATTTGGATTGCAGGTCGAGTTTATTGAGATTGAATTACCATGATCAAGAGTTTATTGATGAATTGGGTGATGCCTTGGGTTTGGATTTTCATCAGTGGCTCCAAGAAAATAATCCCTATTTAACCACTGCTCAGATCAATGAGTTGATCGATAGAGGATTTTCGTTTGGTTCGCATTCTTGTGATCATCCTAGATTCAAAAATATTGATTTTGATTCTCAGAAAAAACAGATAGAACATAGTTTTGATTTTTTGAAACGTACATTTGAAATAAAAGAAAGGTATTTTTCATTTCCTTTTGGAGATGAGGAAGTCGGGAAAAATTTATTTGACTGGATGGAAAAGGAAGCAAATGTTGGTTTTTCATTTGGCGTTTCTGGATTGAAAGATGATTATACTTTATCCCATTTTCACAGAATACCAATGGATATGTGTAGTGGTCAAACAGAAAAATTTATTAAATCAGAATATCTCTATTTTATGATTAAACGCATCTTCCGTAAAAACCAAATTCATCGGGAATGATAAAAACTCTCTATAAGCGTGTTGTGCCGGAAAAAATGAGGAACAACATTATTATTTCATTAAGAAGAGCAAAAGCACCTTTTTTATATGGAAACACCTATAAATGCAATTGTTGCGGGTGGACCTTTCGAAAGATGTTATCAAAAGCAGGAAGAGAAAATGCTGAATGCCCCAATTGTGCTGCTTTAGAGAGGACACGATTATTGCTATACTATTTACAAAATGAAACAGAAGTTTTTACTCAAAAGATGAAAGTTCTGCATTTTGGACCAGAACCAAGTTTATATAAGATACTTTCAAAGACGGATAATGAATATATCGATGCGGATTACCATCCAGCCTATGCCCATCATGTAATTGATATTACCAACATTCAATATTCAGATGATTATTTTGATATGATTATCTGTTCTCATGTGGTAGGTTATGTCCACGATGAAGACAAAGCACTCGAAGAATTGCATCGTGTTTTGAGTCCTAATGGCTTGCTAATACTACTCACATTTGTTAATCCCGAATCTGTTGAGACCATTGATCACGAGTGGGTCAATACACCAGAATTGCGTACGATTCATTATGGAGAACCAGAATGTTTGCGTTTGCATGGAGTAGGGTACAAAGGGGAGTTAGAAGCAAAGGGGTTCAAAGTAAACCAATTAGATTATCGAGTTAAATTAGGTTCAGAAATGGTAAAAAGAAACGCACTTGGTCTAGGCCCAAGAGAATGGATTTTTGAGTGTAGAAAAAAATGATTTAGTCTACTATTTACTACACTTTTTCCAATACCACTGCATATCCTTGACCAACTCCAATACACATTGTTGCTAGAGCATATCGTTTATTTTGCTTTTGTAATTCCAATGCGGCAGAATGAGTGATTCTGGTCCCAGACATTCCCAGTGGGTGACCAATTGCAATTGCTCCTCCATTCGGATTGATCCGAGGGTCATTGTCTTGCAATCCCAATGCTCGAATACAAGCTAGACTTTGAGCAGCAAATGCTTCATTCAATTCAATTATATCGATATCATCTAATGTGATGCCCGCTTTTGTCAATGCTTTTTGACTAGCCTTTACTGGACCAATGCCCATGATTCTAGGTTCAACTCCTACCACAGCAGAAGATACAATTCTAGCAAGCGGTTTAAGATCGTAGGTTTGGACGGCTTGCTCAGAAGCAATAATTGTAGCCGCAGCACCATCATTTAGACCAGACGCATTTCCAGCTGTTACACTTCCTCCTTCTTTTTTGAAAGCGGTTCTTAATTTTGCTAACACCTCCAAGGAAGAGTTGGGTTTGATAAATTCATCGGCACTAAAAAGGATTGGGTCCTTTTTTCGCTGAGGAATGGATACAGGAATAATTTCCGCTGCCAGCCTTCCAGAAGTTTGAGCCGCTGTAGCTTTCATCTGAGAATTGTATGCAAACAAATCCTGATCAGATCGGGATATTTGATACATCTCGGCTAGATTCTCGGCAGTAACTCCCATTCCATCTACGCCATATAATTCTTTCATCTTTGGATTTACAAATCTCCAACCAAAGCTACTGTCGTGCATTTGTGCATCTCGACCAAACGGCTTAGATACTTTTGAAATGACCCAAGGGCCTCTCGTCATATGTTCTACTCCTCCAGAAATAAATACATCTCCATCACCAGCTTTAATAGCTCTATTAGCATGAATAATGCTAGACATACCTGATGAGCACAGTCTATTGACGGTTTCGCCTGGAACAGACCAGGGAAGTCCTGCCAGAAGGCTGCACATCCTTGCAACATTCCGATTGTCTTCTCCTGCCTGATTTGCACAGCCCATTATCACATCCTCGTAGGCATCTTTAGGTATAGAAGGATTTCTAGCGACGATTTCTCGAATCACATGTGCACCTAAATCATCAGTTCTGTACGTGGATAAAGTGCCGCCAAAATTACCAATAGGAGTACGTATGCCATCCACTAAAAATGCTTCTTTCATAGTGTGTTTCTTGTATAGGAAGGTTTAAATATTAAGCTGTCTTAAATTATGCTTGAGCTGTTGGTGTAAAATTCATAGGTGGAAAAGGATTTTGTTCAGGTTCACTGATTTTTCCATGTTGTGCCTCGTATCTTTTTACATTATCTACCAATGCTTTAAGTAGCCTCTTTGCATGTTGAGGAGTCAAAATTATTCTTGATTTGACTTTTGCTTTCGGGACATTAGGAAGGATTTTAACAAAATCAACTACAAACTCAGATTGTGAGTGTGCTATTATTGCCAAATTAGAATAGATACCTTCTGCTACTTCTTCAGAAAGTTCAATATTCATTTGATTGCCTTTTTTATTTTTTTCTTCTGCCATTTTGGTCGTTTTTTTATTAAACCACAAATATAGTCTATTTTAAAAGGAACACATTTGCTATGGTATAATCAAATGACTATCATGATTGTTCATGAAGAAACTCCGTTGTATATATTTTTTAAATATTTAACCAGTAAGATACGAGTGAATGAAGTGTAATTGCTATCTGTCTTTTCGCTTAAGATGTAATTCAAGGCATGAAGGGTGTTATAATTATAATTTGTATGTTTTTTTAATAAAAAAGCACGGAAAATGCTGCCACATTATTCCGTACTTATAAAAATGCAAAGTCACTGTAATTCTATTTATTCTGATTTGGTGTTAATCGTGAACAAACATTAGCTCATATATTGCTCAAAGGAATTCATTGATTTTTATGCTGATCTTAAAAAATAGCCTTCCTTGCCATCCGTTATTTTCAATGTAAGAAAAAACAAAGACTATTGTAAGGTGAACTAGAGTAAGACGCCCGAATGGCGCTATAATTAGGTAGTTATACGTTAAATTTGAGTAGAATTACGCAAAAGGTTTTTGAGTAGTACTTAATTATCAAAAAGGCGTGAAACTGATAAAAAAAATAGAGCTAGATGATAAAATAGTCGATCGATGAACGCAAATACAAATTAGATGAATAAATGGGCGATTTTATTCAATAATTTGTGTCAAACCATCAACAATATCCATTGAAATTGGTTAAATTTGGGAGTTGTTAATTATACAAAATAGTACAAAGTAAATATATGGAAAATTTAAACGGAGATATAAAGGACTGCCCTTTTATGGGGGGAGCTTTTAAGGAAAGTGCTGGAGGAGGTACATCGAATTCTGATTGGTGGCCAAACCAATTAAAACTCAATATTTTACGTCAAAATTCTGAGTTGTCTGATCCAATGGATAAAGACTTTGATTATCGAGCAGCATTTAACGCGCTTGATCTTGAGGCGGTAAAGAAAGATTTGAATGATTTGATGACCGATTCTCAAGAATGGTGGCCAGCGGATTACGGTCATTATGGACCATTGTTTATAAGAATGACTTGGCATGCTGCGGGTACCTACCGTGTGAAAGATGGAAGAGGAGGTGGAAGTACCGGAACTCAAAGGTTTGCTCCTTTAAACAGTTGGCCAGATAATACAAATTTAGACAAAGCAAGACTTTTGCTGTGGCCAATCAAACAGAAGTATGGAAGAAATATTTCATGGGCGGATTTATTGATCTTAGCTGGAAATGTGGCTTTAGAGTCTATGGGTTTTGAAACTTACGGATTCGGTGGCGGTAGACCAGACATATGGGAACCGGAACAAGATATTTATTGGGGCCCAGAAACTGAATGGTTGGGTGACAAAAGATATTCTGGAGATAGAGAACTAGAAAATCCATTGGGTGCAGTTCAGATGGGATTGATTTATGTAAATCCAGAAGGACCAAATGGTAACCCGGACCCCGTTGCAGCTGCAAGAGATATCCGTGAAACTTTTGGCCGTATGGCAATGAATGATGAAGAGACTGTTGCTTTGATTGCAGGGGGACACACATTTGGAAAGACGCATGGAGCAGCTCCAGATACCCATTTAAGCAGAGAACCTGCTGCAGCTTCTATTGAAGAGCAAAGTATGGGATGGAAAAATTCATTTGGTACGGGAAAAGGTGCGGACACCATTACAAGTGGTCTGGAAGGTGCCTGGACAAGGACACCAGCAAAATGGAGCCATGATTATTTTGATCACTTATTCAATTACGACTGGGAGTTGACCAAAAGCCCAGCAGGAGCACATCAATGGACTCCAAAAGGTGGAGCAGGAGCAGGTACTGTTCCAGATGCACATTTGACAGATAAAAGTCACGCACCAATGATGTTAACGACAGATTTGTCGCTAAGATTTGATCCTGCCTACGAAAAAATTTCAAGAAGATTTCATGAAAATCCTGAGGAATTTAAACAAGCGTTTGCAAAAGCATGGTATAAATTGACACATAGAGATATGGGGCCAACTTCTCTTTATCTGGGGCCAGAAGTTCCAAGTGAGGATTTAATATGGCAAGATCCTATTCCAGCGGCGACACAACCTATCATAAATGATGCGGATATTGCTGCCTTAAAATCTAAGATATTAGATGCAGGATTATCGATTTCTGAATTGGTATCTACGGCATGGGCTTCTGCTTCTACGTACAGAAATTCGGATAAAAGAGGTGGAGCAAATGGAGGTAGAATTAGATTAGCTCCTCAGAAAGATTGGGAAGTGAATAACCCAACTCAATTGGCTAAAGTTTTAAGCGCGCTTGAAGGAATTCAAAGTGAGTTCAATGCAGCGCAATCTGATGGAAAGCAAGTATCTATGGCTGATTTAATTGTCCTTGGTGGATGTGCAGCTGTGGAAAAAGCTGCTAAAAATGGAGGACATGATGTTACTGTTCCTTTCACTCCTGGTAGAGCAGATGCTACACAAGACCAGACCGATGTCGAGTCATTTGCTGTATTGGAGCCAGAAGCGGATGGATTCAGAAATTATATTAAATCGCACCATATGGCCTCAGCTGAAGAAATGTTGGTGGACAAAGCACAATTAATGACACTTACTGCTCCTGAGATGACTGTTTTAGTTGGAGGAATGAGAGTGCTAAATGCAAATTATGATGGGTCGAGTATGGGAGTTTTTACTGAAAACAAAGAATCATTGTCAAATGACTTCTTTGTGAACCTATTGGACTTAAACTTGACTTGGAAAGCTGCAAACGAAGACGATGCTGTTTTTGAAGGCAGAGATCG
>JARGNR010000025.1:0-24176 GCA_029212405.1 Saprospiraceae bacterium | reverse complement strand
GAGCATGAAATGGAGCTGTTGTAATTAGGGAGCGGTGAATCTATTTGTTCTATTAAAAGGTTTTGGAGAGGTTATCAGAAAATTTTATTACATCTATCCATGTATAACAAAAGTTATATATGGGATTGCAAAAATATTACGAAACTTGTCTTAAGAATTAATGCTGCAAAATCATGGTGTCATTCAGTGCAAATGACGTGAAGTCAATGAGACAATAATGATGGAAAGTGCGTTTTGAAAAGTGTTAAAATTGATTTTTGGGCTTGATTCTACATTTATATCATTATTTTAATGTTCAACTTAACCCCATGTTTGTCAAGTCCAATATATTAACCCTGTTGATTGCATTTGCATTTCACTTCCAAAGTTTGTCGCAAATAGATTCGATTTATTATGTCGAGTTTAGTAAAAGTAGTGATGATTTTTACATTCAGGTGGACACTTCAAGAGCAGCATTGATGGATACTCTCACATTGTACGATACATCTGGAAAGCAAATTCATCAAGTGACGGAGTTTAAATCTTCTGGGGGCTCTACGTATGTGAATCTGGGAGGAAATACCGAAGAAGGTCTATTTCAAGGTAAATTATATAAGAAAGGAAATCAAAAAATACGTGTTTCTTACAAAAAGAGAACCCCTCTGGAATTGCTGACTGAAGACCGCACCTTCGCATATAATGTTGATCATGAAGGAAGTATTGTGATTCCTGTTGAATTCAATAATAGTATTGATCCTAAAGCATTTCCTAACACTAAATTGGCTTTATTTGAAAAGGGGACCAGTAGGTTTGTAGATTATTTTGTTGTTAAAAATGATGGGAATAAATTTTATTTAAAATCTTTTTATAAAGATTTAAAAAAGGGAAACTACGATGGAAATGTTGTATTTAAGAATGATGAGGTAGAATTAAAGCAAAAGGTAGAATTGAATGTGAAAACACAATTTTGGGTTGCATTTATTGTGTTTTGTGTTAGTTTTATAGTCAGTCACCTGGTCCGTTATTATGCAAGAAATGAAGAAAAATCAATTGCGTATGAACAAGCGAAAAATCTGCGGCGTATAATTGAAAAAGATACTAGATTAACTGAAGAAGAAAGGGAAAAATTGATTGTAATGCTTAATAATCACACCTTTGAAATTGTAAGTTGGCTGAATGAAGCAGATTATTATTTAAAAGCGTATACAAAGATTAATAAAGAATATGAAAAACTTGTAAACCTGAAAGGGTTGGAGGCAGTTAAACCAAAAAATGACCCATCTGATTCGTCATTAGGTAGTTTAAAGTATGGGATTATTGCAATGCATTTACTGATCACTTTTGCTTTGTGTTTATTAGTTTTCATTACAGTATATAGTTCAAATCCTATTTTTGGTTCCAATGTCATCGTTGATTATTTAAAACTCTGTGGAGGGGTGTTGGCGGTTGTGCTGGCTTCATCAGGGTTGATAACAGAACGATTGGCACTTTTAGAGAGTGGAATTGGAAAATTACCTTAATAGAAAATACAATAGAAAAAATAAAAATTATTTACGCGACTAATTTTTTTGTCAAATAATAATCAAATAGCATATTTCTTTCATATGTATTACTCAATATATCAATATAATTTATATATTTGTAATTCATAATATGTACCAACCTATTCATTAACCCTTTTGGTTAAGTGATGATTCATGTGAATGATTTTAGTCTTAAGCTAAAAAGCGTCTAACTTTTTAGTGCATAAAAATGAAAACGAAATCAGTAAATCATAAAATTTATAATTAAATGAAATCATCAATTCAAATGTCCAAATTCATCTTTCTTCTTTTGGTTGTTTCAATGTTTGCAAGCACAAGTACTTCTGCACAAGGAGTCACAGTCAATGCTAGAGCATACCTTCAAGGAGCACTGATGAACAGCGTAGAAACTGGAACGTCACATGACCGACCATTGATGCGGGATGATCTCAGAGACAACCCTTTTAACAATACTCGTCTGATACCAGATGATGATATTTATCAGACGGTACATGATGTAAATGCATACATCAGTATTGATATCACAAATAGTTATACTCATGTGGCATGTGGAACCTATCCACAGTACAAAGCAATCAGTGACCCTTTTACTGTATTTGCAGTAACCGGAGAGAATGCAATCGTGGATTGGGTATTTGTTGAATTAAGAGATAAAAATGATTATACGAGTGTGGTAGCAACAAGATCTGGATTAGTTCAGCGTGATGGAGATATTGTAGATTTAGATGGTACAAGCGGTCTGTTTTTTCCTGATGTAACAGTAGATAGCTATTTTGTAGTCGTTCGACATAGAAATCATTTGGGAGTAATGACTAAATTTCCTTTAACTCCAGAAACAATGGAATCCTTAGTAGACTTCTCTGATTTAAACCTAGATGTATTTGACTTTGCGAATTCAAGTAATGAATTCAACTACGCTGGTTTGGCAATGAATACAGTTACTATTGAAGGATATGAATTGAGAGAATTGTGGGGAGGGGACCTGGATGCAAATGGAAAAATCGTATATAGAGGAAAAGATGATGATTTGACAGTGATTCACAAAGAGGTGGCAGGTTTTGATTTGGAATTGAATCCCATGCGAGAATTGAGCTTTGATCTTGCTATAGGGTATCTTCAAGGTGACTTTGATATGAATGGAAAGACAAAATTTGATAACCCTTTTGACGATAGAAATGCATTGTTGACTCAAGTCGTACTGTATCCGCAAAACGAAGACTTCTTGAATAACTTTGTACATTTAATAGCACAACTTCCATAGAGTATTTATTAACATAAGTTGATTGGCCCTTGCTTGATTTTAATTATGCAAGGGCTTTTTATATTCTAAATATCGGAGTTAACAGATTGTGTGTTCTGGATTATTTTTTTTGCAATACTCTTCCCACTTTCTACTGCACCATCCAAATATCCAGGATGCGCTGATGCGGTTTCAGATCCACCTATATACAAACTTCCATTCCATTGTACTTCTTTAAAGATGGAATGTCCATTATTTTGATGTGGAAGTATAAATCCATCATAATCAGAGTGGGTGTACTGCTCATGTTTCCAGATGGCTTCATGATAATTGATATAGTCATGCACCTGGTCTCCAAAGTACCTACTCAATTGCTCCAGAATCCTCTTCTTTCGTTCCTCTAATGTGGTATTTGCATAACCTCCTCCAATAAACCCTTTTAAGGCATACGCATTTTCTTCAAAGTTGCTGTGATCGTACATTTCAGAAATGAGACTTGTGTTGCTAAAAATGCTGCCAATTGATTGAGTTGTTTTCCAAAACGGTTTTTTATACGTCAACGCCACCTTTATAGATTCACTCATCCAAGTATGTGTCTGTTGTGCAATGTCTACAAGTGGATCTGGTAATGCTGGTGTAAATGAAATAGTATCCATCCACAGTTTGGGTGGAAGGGTCACCACTACCGCATCGTATGTTCTCATTAATCCATTGGTTTGGACTTCAATTTTTTCGTTCCTTTTGTTTATAGACTTCACAGATGTATGAAGATGAATAGCAGTATTATCTAGTGCATTTTTAATCTCTTGTATGAGTACAGATGTTCCTCCCTTAATTCTATAGGTTGGGTCAGGATTGTACGGCATTTGGACAAGTTGTGGAGGACTGGTTGAAATGGGTTCATAAATGGCTAAATCTCCCATGAACTGCTCGTAAATAGGGAGGTGTAGTTCCTCCAGTAGTTGAATTAAATGAACATGTTTTTTACCAAGCCAGGTTGCCCCTAATTCTACTGGGGCTTCCTCTTCTGAATAATGGGTATGTACTCTTCCACCAAGCCGATTTCTAGCTTCAAGAATGGATGCATTAATACCTGACTTTTTGAGGTAATATGCAGTAACCAACCCTGACAAGCCTCCTCCAATAATTCCAACAATGGGCTTCTTCATCATACAAAAAGATCTTTTTATAATAAAAACTACGTAGTAAATACGTAACATCAGATTACTCCTTTTGGATCAACGGATTTATGTTAAATCTCCATATTCATCTCAAATTGATTTAAATAATTATCAAGACCTCCTGTTTGTAAAGCTTCATTAAGTACTTTCCGGCGGCTATCTACATTATTGAGTTTTATGGATGGTACGAAGAGTTGAACAGCATCAATCACCCGATGCCAGTTATGCTTTTCAAGAGCCTCTATTTGAATCAACGCTTTAGTAAGGATATTAATGATGAAGTATCCTATGGGCTGGTCCAAAGAATTTTTCACGGAAAAGGCTTGAAATAGTTTTGGATTTGCATGAATCGCTTTCAAAGTATTGTCCCATGAATAATGCGATTGAAATTTGTATATCGAAGCCTCCAGTGAATCGAGTTTTATTTCATCAATAGAGGACTGGTTGTTAGAAGACACCAAGTCTCCCTTATAACAGTGCAAAAAACGATCTTTGATAAATCCGATTCGTTCATACACTTTTATTGCTCGATGATTTTGATCAATTACCTCTAACATGCATTTGGTGACATTTTCTTTTCTTAAAATAGGCAAGGCATATGCATACATCTGATCTACCAACTTCCGACCTCTATATGCCTCAATAACTCCAGTTCCTGTGTTGAATGCAGTTTTTTGATCGGAATGTTGGTCAATTCCATGAATAATAAAACCAATCAAACGTCCATTTTCAAAGGCACCAAATGACAAATTATAATCTACTCTTGCCGCTTTAAATCTTTTGCGCCAAAAGTCAACTTCCGAAGGCATTTTTACAAAATAGTTTTCAAACGATATTTCCAAACAGTCGACAATGGATTCCAGTGCAGTTGTTGAAAGAGATTGGATAATCATATAAAACGGGGATAAATTGTTCTACTGTCTAATTTTATATCTGAATCCCAAGTAAAATTCCCTTCCTTTGGTAGGTCCCCAATTAAAAGAGGAGTCAAAGAAGGGGCCAAATGGATCGTCGCTACCCAGAATTGGAAAATTTTGTCTGAAATTGGTAATGTTCTCAATACCTGCATACAATTCAAATTTACTCCATCTTTTGGTCAATTGAATATCTATCCGACTGTAAGATGGAGAAACCTCTTCCTGTTGATATTGGACAGGATATTCTTCCGTATTAGGAAGTTGTTTACTCCCGATCCATTTAAATGTAAAATCTGTTTGCCATGAATTGTCTTTCGTACTTACAGAAAGCTGGCTCAACACATTGTGCAAGGGAATCAGGGGAAGTCGGATCATTTTACCTTCGATTTCTCTAGCTGTCCATTGATAATTATATGCCCATTTAAAATCAATTTGAGGTGAGAATTCCCATTTATTTTCAACCTGAATATTTCTAGAATAACTTTTATCTGAAAAATTGTTGATGAATATTTGACCTACTTCTCGATCAAAATCAGGAAAGACTTGATTCTGAAAAAAGGTCAGGTATCCATCTACAACCAACGAAGAAGGAATGTTTCCAATTTTGAATTTTTGGATCAAGTTCACACCCAGATTTATCGCTTCCTCAGGGGCTAATACGTCCTCAAAAGTTATGTCCCGATTACTAGCCAGCATCATCACTTGCTCTGAAAACGGATGCACTCTTCTAAAGCCCTTACCTGCCGTAATTCGAAGGTCTGTATTCTCGTTGACCTCAGCACGAATCAACATTCTAGGTGTAATTTTCCAACCAAATTGACCATGTTTATCTGCTCGGATTCCTCCCATAATTGTGAAGTTGTCTATGTAGAATATCGCCTCACTAAATAAACCTGGAATAGTATAATCGTTGAGGTATTCACCTGCATAGGATAAATTCAACGGGTTTTCAATAAATGAAATATTTTCAGTCAAATTATTTTCTCGTATGCTAATACCTGTTTTCCAATTGTGTTGATTCGCACCAAAATTGTGATCCAGAACAAAGTTGGAGTAGATGTTTCTTTGATTGGCTTGGTATATCTTTTGACCGTAAATGCTTTCTTGGTCATGGTGAAAAGCGGAGCTTTCCCAAATGATAGAAGTCAGTGGTCCCAATTTATAATTGACCTTGGTATATACGTCAAACTGAGTCAAATCGATTTGTTGGCCATAAATCTCACCACTTCCTCTATGTATATCTTGTTCATATTCTGTTTGTCCTCCAATTCTATTTTCATTCCAAAAGCGAACACCAATTTGGGCGCGCAGTTTCTGATTTTCTGGATTGTCATACATCCATTTATTAAACAATGAAACTCTTGAAACTTGTGCTACATCCTGAAACCCATCGTTGTCACTATCCACAGTTCCTGCAGGCAGCGTGGCATGCACATTTGTGAAGTTACTCCAGTTTGACTTTTTGTGCATGTAATTGACATTGTATTGCGATTCTCCAAATGAATTGGCCAATGCATTTAGAAATAGAATCTCTGATTTTTCTGGAGACTTCGGCATGATATTGATTTGTCCGGTGATACTTTCGTACCCTTGCACTACAGAATTGGCCCCTTTTGAAACAAATATTTCTTCTATCATTGTTCCAGGAATGCTGGATGAACCAAAAGTGTAAGAAGTTCCCTGAACCAGAGGCATGCCGTCGATCAAAATTTGATTGTAGACACCAGAAAGTCCCAAAATTCTCAACTCTTTAGCATCTGTAACTACATTGGTTGTGGCAGCATCAACACTTGCATTTGTATTGAAACATCCAGCTAGACTACAACATGCCGCTCTTTCTAATTCTCTTGTTCCTATAACTTCCGCTTTGATTACTCCATCTGCAAATCGAGTCGCTTGTTTCTTGGCCGAAATATCAACTGTAGTCAGTGTATTGTCTTCGATGAGTTGAATGTTCCATTCGAGGAGGTCTCGGACATGAATGGAATCCGTCTTGAATCCTAAGTAGGAGAAAACCAACATTCTATTTTCACCTTTTATGTCTGGAATCTCATAAGTCCCTGTATCATCCGTGGCTGTTCCGGTATCTTGTCCCTTCCATTTGACATTAGCTCCTGCCAAAGGTTCTCCAAAAATGTTTGTAACTTTTCCTGTAATCGATTGACTGAATGAATTAGTAAAACATCCGAAAAGGAAGTAAAGTAGTAGCAGCTTTTTCATCGTATAAATTATGCCTAAAATTAGGAATTATTTAGTGAACATAAGTTACAAATGTTACTTAAAGAATCAATTGCCAATAAGCAACGTCTACCCACGAATCAAACTTGTATCCTACTTCTTTAAAATGGGCGACCTTTTTGAATCCAAATTTTTCGTGTAAGGCAATGCTACCCTCATTGGGTTGAGCAATCCCTCCTATAACAGTATGGACCTTTTGTTTTTTTAGTCTTTGGATCAAATCAGTATACAACAGTGACCCGATCCCCTGTCCACTACAACCATTTCTTAAATAGACAGTAGATTCTACAGAATGACGATAAGCTCCTCTAGGTTTCCAATCTGTGGCATAGGCATATCCGGATATCAGATTGTCTGTTTGACACACCAACCAAGGGTACTTAATCTGCGTTTTTATGATTCGATCTTCCATTTCTTGTACAGCAACAGGAGTTTTTTCGAAGGTGACCGTTGTGTGTTGGATGTAATAATTATAAATGTCTGTGATTTGGATTGCATCTTCAGCGGTAGCGGGTCGTATCATATTATTTGGAGGATTGAATTAATCAATAAGAGGAACATCATTAGCAAATTTACAATCCATTTCATTTTCGAATAATCGTAGAGTTGATTTTTCTCATTTGTTTAATAGCGTTTACCATAGAACTGTTCTCTTTCTGCCATTGGGTTTATAAAAAAAAATAGAAGGAAACTATTTCTTTTCCTTGTCAATACCATGATATTCATATTTGGTATTTTCAAAAATAAAGATAGTGTCTTTTTAAAAAATGGTTAAATAATCGTTTGAAATACAATCATTAGCTACAATAATTCAACTCATTTGCTTGATTTTTAATGACTTGGTCAAATACTTCACACTTTTTTTATTTGTCAATTTATTAAAAGTTCGTAGGGAAATTTCTTAATCGGACGACTAGAAGTTCAAAATCAGATATATTTCCATTTTGGTCGGAATATTATTTTGAATGTCAATTTATAACGAATAAAAGATTCTTGACTTCTTATTAGTTTATTCGTTTTTCAAAATATAATTTCGTGCTCTTTTTTAATTAGTTTTCGCCCATAGATCGGTGTAACAAACTGTAAGGAATATGAAGAAGTACATCAACCTATTTGATTTTTCTCAAAAAGTAGATTATAAAATTGAAATTTTATCTGGTCTTACTGTGGCCTTGGCTTTGGTGCCCGAGGCAATTGCCTTTGCTTTAATTCCAGGTTTTTCTCCCCTCACAGGTTTATACGCAGCATTTATTCTTTGTTTGGTAACCGCTATTCTTGGAGGTCGACCAGGTATGATCTCAGGTGCAACTGGTGCAGTTGCCGTGATATTTATAGGATTGATCGTCAAATTGAAGGACGCATTTCCAGGTATAACTCCTGACGAAATCTTGAATTATGTATTTGCTACGGTGATCTTAGCTGGATTATTTCAAATTGGAGCAGGAGTTTTAAGATTGGGTAAGTTTATTCGGTTGGTGCCTCATCCTGTCATGTTTGGTTTTGTCAATGGTTTAGCTATAATTATTTTCATGGCGCAGTTCCCCAATTTTTATCAAAAAGGGGGAGTACAGTTATTACCCACAAATCCTTTTATGATTATGCTTGGCCTCACTTTATTGACCATGTTGATTATTTGGGGACTTCCAAAACTAACAAAATCAATTCCTTCTTCATTAGTGGCAATTATTGTGGTTTCAGCGTTGGTGTTGGGGCTTGATATTGATACACTCACTGTGGCAGATACGATGAAAGATGGAGAGAGTATTAAAGGTGGATTTCCTCCGTTGTCTATTCCTCAAATTCAATTTTCATTGGAAACGTTGTTTATTATTTTGCCTTATGCAGCAATTGTTGCTGGAGTAGGATTAATAGAAAGTTTGTTGACTTTGAATATTATTGATGAAATCACGGATACAAGAGGAAGTGGAAATAAAGAATGCATTGCCCAAGGAAGTGCAAATATATTATCTGGATTTCTTTCAGGAATGGGTGGTTGTGCGATGATTGGACAAAGTTTGATCAACACGTCAGCGGGAGCGAGGGCAAGATTGTCTGGGATAACTGCTGCGGTCATGTTATTGGTATTCATCATGTTTGGATCAAGCTTAATAGAGCGATTGCCAATGGCTGCTTTAGTAGGATTGATGTTTATGGTTGCCATCGGTACATTTGAGTGGGCGAGTTTCAAGACATTTCGTAAAATGCCAACATCGGATGTAGTGGTTATGGTTTTGGTGACCTTAATTACGGCGATAACGCACAACCTTGCAGTTGCTGTTTTATTGGGTGTGATTATTTCAGCATTGGCCTATTCTTGGGAGAATGCAAAACGGATTAGAGCTAGAAAAAGTATCGATGAAGATGGTGTAAAACATTATGAAATTTATGGCCCGTTATTTTTTGGTTCTGCTACCACATTTGCATCAAAGTTTGATGTGCAAAACGATCCAGAAGAAATTATCATTGATTTTGCAGAAAGTAGAGTTGCGGATATGTCAGCGATTGAAGCCTTAAATAAAATTACTGAGCGATATCATAAAGTAGGGAAAAAAGTGCATCTCAAGCATTTGAGCAAAGACTGCGTTCGATTATTGGATAATGCGAAAGCTATCATCGATGTGAATGTACTGGAAGATCCAAGGTATAAATTACCAGTTGATAAGCGTACCATATTTTCCAACTAATCATCCCAGAGCTTAGCTTTTACAGTGATTTATTTCAGTGCGAATTGAACAATTAAGGGAAAGATTCCTTGTATAGTATAGCTCCCATTTTGAATAAATCCATGTAAAACTGATGCTGCATAGGATTGGTAAATCAACAGCTTGGAAAAGCTACTGGCAAATTAAAAGCCAGTCCACCTTCAGCTGTTTCTTTGTATTTTCCATTCATATCCTGTGCAGTATCCCACATGGTCTTTACAACTAAATCAAATCCTACGATGGCATCGTGTGGATTCCCAGTCAATGCCAAATTACTAGCAGTAATCGCCTTCATCGCACCCATTGTATTTCGTTCGATACAAGGAATTTGAACCAAGCCTCCGATTGGGTCACAAGTTAATCCTAAATGATGCTCCATCGCTATTTCAGCAGCCATTAAAACTTGTTGAGGTGTACCACCGAGCAATTCGGTAAGTCCACCTGCCGCCATTGCGGAGGATACTCCAATTTCTGCTTGACAACCACCGACTGCAGCCGAAATAGTAGCTCCTTTTTTGAATATACATCCAATTTCGCCCGAAGTGTACATGAATTTTTGTAAATCTTCCTTGCCTTGGTAGTCACAGAAAAAATAATAGTATAAGAGGACCGCTGGGATAACTCCTGCCGCTCCGTTGGTTGGTGAAGTAACTACTCTACCCAAAGAGGCATTTTCTTCATTAACCGCTAATGCAAAGCAACTGATCCATTTGTTGATGGTGTTAAAATCATTCGGCTGTCGACGAATGGCTTCCATCCATTCCTTTGCATTCGAATAGGACTCATCTTTTAGTAGAGATTGACAAATTTTTTTTGCTCTTCTTTTTACATTTAACCCACCAGGTAGCACCCCTTCAGAATTACAACCTTTGTATACACATTCCACCATGGTATTATAGATTTGTTCTATCCTTTCTACGATTTCATCCTCGGATTGAAATTGTAACTCATTTTGATGGACAATTTCAGAGATCGAAACTTGATTGGCAGTGGTGTAGTCCAATAAATCCTGCCCCAAATCAATAGGATAGGGGAGAATTCTTTCTCTATGGTCAACAGACTCCATTCCTTTTTCTTCAATAAATCCGCCACCCACAGAATAGTAGGTAGTCTCTAAAACAAGTGCCTCGTACGCATACGCTTTGAAGATCAACGTGTTTGGATGCTCTGGAAGAGAAACTCCATGAAATATTATGTTCTCACTAGGATCAAATTTTATAGATGTTTCATTGACAGAAAGAGTTTTTAAACTGTCAATTTGTTGAACATAAAAACCGATTTCTTCTGTGGGAATGGTGACGGGATTGTAGCCGGCTAAACCTAACTGAACAGCGATATCTGTACCGTGTCCCACTCCAGTTTTGGACAAAGATCCAAATAGATGAATATCAATTGTATCAAATGATTTATGTGCTAGTTTTTTAGTGAAGTCAAGTGCCGCTTTCCAAGGGCCCAAAGTGTGAGATGAAGACGGGCCTACACCAATTTTGTAGATGTCAAAAATACTGATTCTTTCCATGAATATTGATCAAAGTTAGTTAGGGGAATGATCGTTATAATGCAAATATGATTTTTTTTCTTGGTAATGAATAGAGTTGGCTCATTGAATTCTATATCCAGAATATGAGTACTGTTTTATTAATGCCATTATAATTTCATTACCATTTTATTTTCAATTGATTAACAATGCATTTTCATCCTTTTAACACAGGCCTATTTCATGGATTCCTATGTTTGAACCATAATTCAATTAAAACTTAAAACTATGAGAAAGAACATTTTATTTGTCTGTAGCATATTATTTTCAGTACAGTTGCTTGGTCAACAGTATAAGGATGAAAAGGGCAATATGCATTTATGGGGTACATGTAATTTAGAAGAGTTGTTTGCTGAGCCATATCATGATTGGTATCAAAAAAGTAGTGAGGATTACAGCAGTACCTTGACGGAAGAAGATGGCAAATTATTTGCGGATGTCGGAGTGAAAATTTTTATTGGGACTTGGTGTGGCGATACAAAATTTTTAGTACCAAAATTTGTAAAGACTTGGGAGAGTATGGGATTGGATATAGAAAACCTCCAATTTATCGCACTACATAATAAAGATGAGTACTACAAACAAGGTCCTAATAATGAGACTCATGGACTAAATATACATAAAGTACCAACATTTATTTTTGAAAAGGAAGGGGAAGAAATTGGCAGAATAGTGGAACGAACAATTTTTAATTTGGATACAGATATGTTGCAAATCGCAAAAGGGAACCCATACGAAGAAAGGTATCAAGGTGTATCCATTCTGAATGATTTATTATTGGAAATCCCTGCGGATTCATTATTTACCAAGAATACACTGAATGAAAGCTACAAAAAGATAAGGAGGGAGATATCTACTTTCAGCGAATTAAATGCCTTTGGATATGTATTAAAAGCACAGGGTGCATTGAAGAAAGCAGAATTTGTTTTTTTATTAAACAGATATTTGTTTCCATACAATCCAAATGTACGTGACAGTTATGGCGAAATATTAATGAACTTGTCTAGGTGGGAAGATGCCAAAGAACAGTATGAAGAAGTGATTCGACTAAAAGGAAGCGATAGTAATGCTGTTGAAAAACTAAATGAAATTTACACTGAATTGGCAACAATGGACCAACCTAAGTAGTCCATTGCATGCATGTCCAATCCATAATACTATTATCAATTGCGATCAATTTATAGGGGTTGGGGCACTCACAAAACGATTCACCATTTGGACAATGTTTTCATTTTTTAGTTTGTGCCCCAGCCCATTTGTAATCACTAGTTTTGAATAGGGCCATAAGGAGTGTAATTTTTTTGAGTACTCAACAGTTACCGCCTTATCCTCTTCATCATGAATAATTAATCCAGAAGATCGATTTGATTGTACCAGGTTTTCGAGTCGAAAGAATGAAGAGTCCTTTTGTGTATATTTTTCAAAATAGGTCTTAAAATTCTTGATGGTGGTATGGGAAAGTTTTAGCGTATGGAAGTAATATTCTAAAAAGTCATCAATGCTGTCAGGAGTGGCTAGTGTAACTAATTTTTTAGGTTGGAGTTGAGGGTGCTGATGGATGTAATATAAAGAGCTGAAGCTTCCAATTGAGTGAGAAATGATACTTTCAGCCTTTCCAATATGGTCCATAATTTTTTGTATTGCTTTTTCAAAGAGAGGAACGTTGCCAATCCTACTGCCTGAATTTCCATGACCAGGAGCATCAAATGAATAGATGGTAAATTGGTCTTTTGGAAGAGAATCAATGTATTTTTTCCATCGGTAAGTATTGCTTTGCCATCCGTGAACAAAGAGTATATTCTTGGGTCCGTTTCCCCATCGGTAGCATTGTATTTCAAAATTATCCAACGGCAACTTAAATTGATGTGCAGTATCTAAAAATGCTTGTTGTCGTTTTGTGATTTTTGCTTTGAATGGATAACAGAAAATGAAAAAAGCATGTCGTCCTCCAATGGAATTCGATAGGCGATTTATTGTGTTTAAGTAGATGCTGATAAGTTTTAAAAGTATATTTTTCATAGGTAGTATTTTGGATACCGATCGGTATCTTTGTATCTAAATTTTTTTACAATGTTTTTTGTTGAATATCATTTTTGAGAAATCGAATAACCGATTGTAGATGGAAGTCATTTTCATGGACCTTCATCATCATAACACCCCCTTCAATTGCGCTATATATGATAGTGGCATATTCTGTAGGATTTACATTTGGATCGATTTGCTGACGATCAATTCCATTTTGAATGACTCTTGAAATTCCAGTCACAATACTGGTCATAATGGAACTTACTACTTTCTTTAATACTGGGTCGGAATCATCTACTTCAATAGAGGCATTCATCAAAGGACATCCTCCTTTAAATGGTGGTTTGTCTCCATACTTTGCAAAGTAATCCAAAATAGTGAACAACTTGGATTGGGCATCATTTGCACTTTTAATGCCTTGTGTTATTGTATTCAAAACCTTTCCAGTCATCTCTGTTAAACACACTTTCTCCAATGCCGATTTATCTTTGAAGTGCTTATAAATCGCTCCTTTTGTGAGTCCTGCTAGAGATGTAATGTCGCTGATTGACGTAGCCTTGTATCCCTTCGTATTAAAAAGGACACTTGCTGATCGAATAATCTGCTTTCTAGTATTTTCTGGATCTCTCACAATGCGAAGATACCGATTGGTATCTATAAAGTCAAGTTTTCGTGCCTACAATTGATCATTTAAAGTTTAGAAAGAAAGAATCAGCTTAAAATATAGGAAAGAAAAGAATCAATTTTCCTCGTTTTTCATACGGACAAAATTGAAAGGAATTGTGGGGCCTCCTCCAGAAATTTCTGCTTGGATATTTTGACCATCAAAGCGGTATTCAATTTTTTTTGGAAACTCATTTTCGGGGTTTTCACAAATAAAACTAGTGGGAGTTAATTTAGTGACCTTGAAGTGAGTAGCGGTTGTTTCTCCTTGAGTTTTTACTTTAAATGCCCAAATATCTGCCTCTTTCTCTAGTACTATGTCTTCTCGCCAAATGGTATCTTTTCCTTTTACCGTGCAACCCACTCCTTTATATTTATCTGGCTGAACAAGTGTCCAGTTTTCATACGTTTGTTGTCCTTCTTTTTCTCCCACTCTCTTCCAATTACCCAATAACCAATTCGGACTCTCCGTCTTTACCTTTACAGCGTTTTCCTTCTTTTCTTTTGGTGATTTGGACGGGCTACAATTACAAAAGCAGACGATACAGAATAGAAAAAATAAGATTCTCATAGGAGTAGATTAAAAATTTATTTATGGCGTTTTTTGGCAATTAGAATTAAGTCGGTAACATCTTTTCCTTGTGGACCCAAATAGGTTATACGGGAAATATGCAAAATCTTCATTCCACTTGATTCTATTTTATTTGATAAATATTCTGCCTCGTGAAAATACATATTTAATCCTTCATCTGGATTTTGGCTGGAACCTTGAAATCCTGATTTGATGTATTCATCTTCCATGGTACTCAGATAAATTAGTCCTTCTGGGTTAAGTAAATGAGTGGCATCATCAATTAAATTCAATGCTTCCTCCTTGGTTAAATAGGGAAGGCCAAATCCACATATGACAGCATCATACGTCGAATCGAGCGATCTGATATTTCGGCAATCCAACATTGCACAATCTGCTTTTGGGTTGTTGATCTTAGCTAAGTGAAGCATTTTTTCAGATATGTCGGTAGCAAATATTTTCAAGTTTGGGAGACACGAGAAAAGATATTTTGTAATGTTGCCAGGGCCACATGCCAATTCTAGAATGTTTGCGTTTTCATGTGGTAGAAATTGGCAAAACAGATTTAAGGAGTCGTGATATTTTGTGACATCCATATACTTCTCCTGATATAGATCAGCAAAAGAATCAAATAGCTCTTTGGCTGGATATATTTTCTTAGGACTCATATCAATGTAATTTAATTACAAAACGCCTTTATCAGTCAGCTTATGTGCATAATCCACTGCTCTAGCCGTCAACGCCATATAGGTG
Source organism: Saprospiraceae bacterium (assembly GCA_029212405.1). GTDB lineage: Bacteria > Bacteroidota > Bacteroidia > Chitinophagales > Saprospiraceae > CAJXUU01. The sequence goes on along the minus strand of JARGNR010000025.1, from coordinate 8,826 downwards.
ATACTTGGGTTTTGAGTGGCAGAACTGGTCATGCAAGAACCATCAGTAATAAATACATTTTGGACATCGTGCATTTGGTTCCATTTATTTAACACACTTGTGTTTGGATCTCTACCCATTCTAGCTGTACCCATTTCATGAATGGCTGCGCCTACTGCAGTCGCTTCATCATACGTAGAAATGTCAATACATCCTGCCGCTTCCAACATTTCTGCTGCGCACGCAATACCATCTGCTCTCATCGCCATTTCATTTTCTCTGAGTTTGGCATCAAATGTAATAATGGGCATTCCATATTTATCTTTCTTTTCAAAATTCAAATACATCTTGTTTTCATGATACGGCAATAGCTCTCCAAAACAAGTCATACCAATTCTGTAAGGTCCTGGTTGGAAGATAGAATTCTTCAAATCCACTCCTATTTCAGTTCCATCACCACCAGCATATCGTGCCGCTCTTCCTTGGTATCCAAATCCACGGATATAATCAGATCGTTTTGTCTCAGCATCTATATTTCTAAATCTTGGGATATAGAATCCAAGTGGTTTCCTGCCCTTATAATACTTGTCTTCAAATCCTGGTAAGGTAGCTGATGCGCCCATACCATAATGGTGATCCATGAGGTTATGACCCAATTCTCCAGAACTATTCCCCAATCCATCAGGAAATTCATCCGAACGACTATTTAGTAATATGGCAGTTGTGCCCACCGTACTGGCATTACAAAAAATAATGCGTGCAAAGTATTCTACTATTTCACCAGTTTGGGCATCTTTTACGCGTACTCCAGTTGCCTTTCTAGTATTTGTGTCAAACATGATTTCAGTTACAATACTATCTGCTCGTAAAGTGAGATTGCCTGTTTGAGCAGCTACTGGAATGGTGGCAGAAAGGCTGCTAAAATATCCACCGAATGGACATCCTCGCCAGCAACGATCTCTTGTTTGACATTGGCCGCGCGTTCCTAAATGAACCTCAGGATTGTATTGAGTTAAATTAGCAGTTCTTCCTGGGGTGACTACCCGTTTGGGATATTTTTTAGCGACTTCTTCACGAAAGAACTGTTCCGCACAATTCAATTCCATCGGAGGCAAAAACTTGCCATCTGGGACTTGTTTGAGTCCTTCTTTTTGACCACTAACCCCCACAAATGTTTCTACATAATCATACCATGGCTCAATATCTTTATAGCGGATTGGCCAGTCTACTGCAATTCCATCTTTCATGTTGGCTTCAAAATCAATGTCACTCCACCGATAACAGTGTCTTCCCCACATAATCGATCTACCTCCCACATGATGTCCACGGATCCAATCAAAACGATTGACTTCATCATAAGGATATTCATCGTCTTTCGCAATCCAATGTTTATTGTCTTCATGAACCCACCAACTGAGTCTATTTTGTTTGTAATAATGAGCAGCAATTTCTTCAGAAGTGACTTTGTTCTGGTTTTTGATTTCCCATGAATCTAGATTGGCAGTCGGGTATTCGCCATGTTTCACCATTCTACCACGCTCTAGCATTAGAGTTTTATGCCCTTTCTTGCACAATTCCATAGCTGCAAATCCTCCACTTATTCCTGAACCTACAACGATTGCATCGTAGGTGTGTGTCTCTTTTCCTTTTTGATTAAAACTCATATTGCCCATGCTTTTCCACCTACACTTTCCAGACTGATACAGCCTTGATATGTTCCGGGTACTGCTAAATAATTTAGATGTTTTGTGGCCACTTCTTCTGTACTTAGGTAGTAGGCAATAGATTGCTGTCTGAGAGCTAAAAAACCTGATTTTGCTCCTAGTAATGTCTCTGCTTCTGTTGCTAACAATTTTTCTAAAATGACTTTTTGTTGATTTTGTGCCAGGTCATAAAAGTGACTATTCTCGGCTTCTTTCTTTAAATAATCCTCTAATTGATGAAAATTGACCTGATAGTCTGTTTTATCCTTTTTTGAGTATACCGTTCCCACCATTTCATCAATCATATAATGGACATTTACTTCTGAGCCTGATGGACTATCCGATTTGGGTAGAATCGCATCCACCATATGTTTCAGGCTTTTCATTTGATCTGCGGTAAAAAAATGAAGCGTATTGTGAGAAGAGTCAATAGGCTGTTTTGCGTTGCAGCTTTCTAGAGATAATATAAGTGGTGTGCTCAATGCCGCACCGGTCATCAATGCCGTATATTTGAGTATGTCCCTCCGTTTCATTTGATGTATTTTGACCTTAATATAGGACAATTATCTGCAGAGATTATAATCACAAAAGCATTTTATTAAAAAGGAGAATTCTACCTTGATTTAGGAAGGAAATAAAAAGAGGTCAATGAATGACTGTGTGTTGCATCCATTGACCTCTACAGAAGATAAGCATAACTTACCTCTTGAATCGTATGTAAATCGTCTAGCAGTTTATACTATTGATTGCATCTTGTGCTGCAGTTACCTGTGCTTGGTAATCTGTGATATCTGTACAATCTTCAAATTGTTGAACTGCATCTAAATAATCTTGTGCTGCTGTTTTGATTGCTTCGCAATTATCAGAAGTTGGATCATTGGTATAAGCTGTAACTGCTGCATTATACGCTTCAATTGAAGCATTTACTTCCGTTACGAAATTGGTGTTGTTACAATCTACGGCATCATCGCCACAAGACATTAAAAAGAATACACTCAACAATAGCGCTGATAAAATATTTTTCATTGTTTTATATTTAAAGTGAATAAAGTACAAATATACGAATACTTAAATCGACTGACATCATTCGTTAGAACCATTTGATGGTCAGATCGATTAATTTTTGTTTGAAATCATTGTAGGGCGGCATCAATTTTTCCAATGCATTTGGAAGGTGTTGCTTTAAAATGGCTCTAGGATTTGAAAAAGCTTCAAACCCATACCATCCGTGACTTTTCCCTATTCCACTGTTGTTCGAACCTCCAAATGGAAGATTTGCATTGTAGAAATGTACACCATTGTGATTGATGCATGTTCCACCAGCTCGCGTATTTTGAATAATGTAGTTTTGAGTTGACTTATTCTTGCTATATATATACAATGCCAGAGGTTTCTCTCTAGCGTTTATTTCTTTTAGAACCTCTTCTAAGTCAGTAAAACCATGAACTGGAAGTACAGGCCCAAAAACCTCTTCCTTCATTACATCAGAATCCATGGGAACATTGGTTAGAATCGTAGGTGAAATATATGCGGAGGCTTCATCTGTTTCTCCTCCATATACGATTTCTGCTCCCTGTTCTCTTGCTTGATCAATATAATTTTTCACTCGAGTACAATGACTACTATTTACCATGCGTGCATAACTGCCCTCTTTGGAAGGATCGTCCCCATAAAATGCTTTCAAATACTTTTTTAAACTTTCAAGAAAAGCTTTCTTTTTGCTTTCATGAACAAAGATGTAATCTGGGGCAATACAAATTTGTCCAGTATTCAAAAACTTACCCCATGCTGTTCTTCTAGCAGCCATATCAATGTCGGCAGTCTGATCTACGATGGTAGGCGACTTTCCCCCTAACTCTAAGGTGACAGATGTCAAGTGTTTTGCTGCAGCAGTCATTACAATTTTTCCGATAGAAGGTGCTCCCGTAAAAAATATGTGATTAAATGGAAGTGCAAGCAAATTTTGTGCGGTTTGAATCCCTCCTTGTACCAATGCCACCTCTTTTGGATCAAAAACTTCTTCGACAATGGTATGCATAATGGCTGCAGAATGAGCGGTATGTTCTGAGGGTTTTAGTATGACAGTATTTCCAGCTGCAATAGCAGAAACCAATGGGGCAAATGTCAGGTTGATAGGGAAATTCCATGGAGAAATTATTAATACGACGCCTTTGGGTTCGTAGTGAACATAAGAACTGGATCCCATGAGTGCCAGAGGGGTGGAAACTTCGTGTTTATCCATCCATTGGCGCAGATGGCTGATGGTATGTTTGATCTCACTTGTCACAGGATAAATTTCAATCAAATCTACTTCACTTGGATGTTTTTTGAAGTCATTATACATCGCCTCCTTGATTGCAGATCTATATTTCAAAACAGCTTTATGCAATTTTTTCAACTTTGCAATTCGTTGCTTCACAGTGGTATTGGCTACTTCAAATTGATTGGACTTTTGAATCTCAAAAATTCGATTGATCTCTTCTTTTGGCGTCTCTTGGATCATATGGTGTGTAGATGCGGTCATAACTAAAAATTTAGCTCAATTTACATATTTTATAAGCCAGGTCTATGCATTGATTGGTTTTAAAAATGATAATTAAAGAATGTATGCATGGCAATCAGAAAGAATAGTCGAATCAAACATCTTTAGTGTAGCAGCCGAGTAGTTGGATACGCATTGTACCATGCAAACCAAAAAGAACGGTGTGATGAAATTCTTTTTAACTGCCTTCCATCTGGACCTTGTAAATAGGCCGCTTGCACAGTCCAATAATTTCCATCTTGATCAATTAACCTATTGTTCTGATAAGATTCAAATTGAATAGTATCTGCTTCATAAACGCGCACCCAATCATCTTTTTTTGAAATCACCACAAGGGAAGTGCCGGCAATTTTGCCCATGACGATTGGTTTTTCTCGCAGATACTGAATAGAAATGGCCAATGGGTCCTCCTCGAAATTATCAGTACGTATAATCAATACTTCATCCTTATTTCTCAATCTCCTATCCACTTCGGGAACGGGAAACATTAATTTGTCCGTAGCAAAGTAGTCCTTGTACGCTTCTCCTTCATTATAATTTCTGGAATGACCCGTATCCAAAGAGAGTACTTTTGTTGTTGGGTACTGTCGTTTCCATTCTCCCCAAGTTGTAGTAATTGTAGGATAAGCCTGCAACGTTATATTTTCACAGGTTAAAGGACCAAGCACAGGCCTTCCTTCAATAGTGGACCACAACGATTGGGTGCGGGCATCATACATTAGTTTATTGGATCGATACAAAAAACCACTGGTCCCCAAATCATAAAAGGTTCCTTTATGGTTCATATCATAGGCAATCATGGTTCCACACAACGTACAATACACCCCAGCTATTGATCGACCTCCAATAGTATCCACAAAGAACTCATGCCAAGCTAAGATCCGTTTTGGGTACGCTCTTTGATCTCCGTTGATCGCAATTCCAAATACAATATCACTATCTGATAAATAGGTGGCCTCAGTGGCCACTATCATGGAAGGATTTCTCAAAGGAGGAATTCCATCTTGTTTTACACCTCCCCATACTATTTCATCCATGTTGATTGTTGCTGAGGATTGCCTGTTTTTAAAATAGATCGAAAATTTAGGATCTATCAATTGATAAATTTCAGCTTTAGTTTCTGCATACAAGGAGTCAAATATTTCTTCTTGTTCCCACAACCACTGTAATCCTTCGTAGTAGTTGTTGATCTGGTATCGACGACTCAAAAGATCCAAAATTCTTTGTTTTATTTTTGAATCACCTACTATACGCAATACATCCAATAAAGGGGGGGCAAAGCTGTCCTTCCAATGGCTATCCATAAAAGAAAGTGTTTGCATCGCAGTTGAATTGTTGCCACTCAGAATGGACTGTATATGGGACAACGAACTAGGTTCTTTTTGTTCATTGGGTTGCTCTCCCCTTGTATTTTCATTTTGAGTTTTAGTTGTAAGTTGGAATTCGCCAAAATCTTCAAAGTCGATATTATAATCCAAGGGTAGTTTGTGGGCCATCCGCTGCATGGCCCAGTATCCATATTCTTGAACAGCTCTTTGATTTTTAATATTTCCATACTTATCAACGATCAGTTGAGGCATAATTTTGTACAACCATGATTTTGGATGGAAGCTTTTTGTTGTAGGTCCTTCTTCACGTGTATTGAATCGTCTACTTTCTAGCTGACCAGCACTTATACCGTATTTCCCATTTTTATACTCTTTTATACCCAAGTGTTCAATTTGTAAAAACTCCTGAAAGCTGACAAAATAATTTTGTGAAGTGCTATCATAATAGACCATCTCATTATATTCAGGTTGTCTCACTTCATTAAAAGTACCTTGTGCATACTTTGCAATGGTAACATTGTATTTCCCTTTTTTAAGATTATCTTGAATTAGATGTTGAAAAAAATGAGAAGGACTTTTTTCAAAGGCTGTGATTCGATTTTTAGTAATTTTCTTTCTATTTTTTGAGGTGGAAATATCAATGAAGTTTGCATTGCCAATATATTTTATTGATCCATTTTTGTCAATATTAAGATTGTCCAATAAAAAATAAATACGATAACCTAAGTGATCATTTTGGATTTCAATCAAATCAATAGCAGTCGTTTTGAATTGATCATTACGGTCGTCAAAACGTAATACTTCTGGATTAAGAATCTTGCATTTTGAAGCGATTTTATCATTTCCCAAAAAAGCCTTAGTGAATTTTTTAAGATTTTTTTTCCACTTTTTAGATCTCTTCTTTGCAATGACTATTTCTTCAATTTGGATGCCATTGGGTGATAGAAATATGGTGTCTTTTTTTTGGAGTGTCCTGTATGAAGCAGATTGAATAATCTTTGGATCATAGCTAATATGAGAAATGACCACATCTTCGCGAAGACCTTGAGGGATTTCCAGAGAAATTCTACCTTCTTGATTGCTCACATTTCCAAAACTTGAATTATTGAAAAATAGATGTGCATCTTGAATAGGTAAGTGAGATTCAGAATCGGCAAGGATACACGTGATTTGCACCATTTGTGCATTCAAACCAAATGGTAGAAAAGCGATAAGAAAAATCAAAATGTATCGAAAAATCAAAGAGTCCAATAATTTTAAAAGATGAAGCGAATTAAACAAAGTCAATATAAAAAGATGGATATTTCTTAGATGTCCTACCAATGACAGCTCATTCTTTTGTGAATTCTGTCAAATACACATGAGGGATGGGGTAGGGGAAATCGCCGTATACATATTTCCCTTTTTCTATTTCTTTTACATTTTCAAACGCATTGTATGGGGAATGATAATATTCTTTAAAAGCAGACATTCGCATTCCAAGTTGGATATACGGCGTGATCACTTCATCCAAACTATGTTGCCAAAAGTATTCTTTTCCTTTGAGCTCAGAATGTTGATCAGCATAGGTGCCTTCTAATTCCTCTTCATATACATGCACATTGTGATAGCTGTACTGTATTTTTTGTGTTGGATAATCAAACATATCTAAAACAGGATGGAACTCAACACTGATCACTTTACCTCCTGGCTTCAGTCGGGAGTTGACTATGGATGCCAATTTATGCATGTCAGGCAACCAACATTTTACACCATAGGACATAAATATGATATCAAAAGTATCTGTGACGTGATTATTAATGTGATATGTATCGGTTTCAATAAATGTAACATCTGTACCACATTGGGTATTAAACAACCTTGCTTTTTCCAATGCCTTATTTGAAATGTCAGTGGCTGTTACTTTCGCGCCCATTCTTGCCAATGAAATACTATCTTGTCCAAAATGGCATTGAATATGCAAAATCTTTTTCCCTGATACATCACCTAGATATTCCATTTCAAATGGATTGAGAGTATTCCTTCCTTCCAAAAAAGAGGCGTTGTCATAAAACGCTGAATTTATGTGAGTATCTATCTTATTATTCCACAATTCTTTGTTGGCATCAAAATAGGATTTAAGGTCTTCTGTTTTCATTTTTATTGATATTTATATCGTTTCACATTCCAAGATAAAAATCTATTTCAAATTTAATTTTTTACTATATATAAAAATTGATTATATATCTGTCATATAATCAATTGGTTCTATATAAATATTTGTTAGTCAATCTATTACAAGTCTTTATATATGGTATATTATTAACATTTTTTTATATTTTTCTTTTTTTATCATCATATTTCATCTATTTTTGAGGTGTAATTGAAACCCCAAATTTTAATTACGTAATGAATTTTATCATCCAAATCCGATTTTATGAGAATGAATGAATACACAAGTATTGATCTTCCAAAAGCAACTTTCTTACCTCAATCAGAAGGTTTATCTTCAAAGTTAATTGAAAAACTCTTATTGATATTGATTGCCATTCTTGGTATTATCGGTTCACTTTACGTGTTTACGAATAGCTCAAATAACAACAACAACAGTCCAAATTACCATAACCTTTCTATGGTGGCAGCTTCCGTTTCTGATTTTGATACAAAAGCAATTGACGGTGGTGCAAAATTCAAGGACTATATTAAAATCGAAGGCAAGAAAAAAATTGGCCAAATGTTGAATTTTAAATTCAAAAAGGACAGAAAAGCCGCTCGATATGTGATGGATATGGGCAATGGAGAAAGAGTAATCATTACAGCTGATGAATTTCCATATACCTTTGATAAGCCTGGAAAGTATACACTAGAATTAAAAACCATCAATCGAGGTTTGATCTCTACGGTAGCTACCAAAGAGATTAAAATCAAGGATTAAAAATATTTGCTCAGAAGCGTATTTTTCCGAATAATTTATCGTTTTTCTTCGTTTTTTCAATGTATAAGGTGAACTAAATGGCTTTTCGTTCTATTTAGTTTCATATATATGTATATATTGCCATTGTGAAAAGCTTAAAAGACATAATAGAAAAACAAGGTTTCGGAGTATGCCATTACCTCGGAAATAAGATGGGGATTCAGATTTCCAGAGTACGTTTGTATTTCATTTATTTAAGTTTTGGTACACTGGGTTCTCCGCTAGTTATTTATCTCTTTATTGCTTTCTGGCTCAATGTTAAAAAGTATATTCGAAGAGGATATCATGTCGTGTTTAATTAAGGATATTCCTATATACTTA
>JARGNR010000175.1 GCA_029212405.1 Saprospiraceae bacterium | reverse complement strand
AAACATTCGATTTTGTCGCCCAAGTCAAAGACAAAGAAGATAATGTAGTCGCACTAGTGAAAAAACAAATTTACATCCGAAGGAAATAGGGAATTTTAGAGATTGGAGAGATTGGAGAGATTGGAGAGATTTTAGAGATTGGGAAGATTGGAAAGATTTGAAAGATTAAGACTGACTGATCTCGAAGAGTGGCGACGATAGTCGACAAAGGAAGGAATCCCGCAAGGCGGAACAGGCAGCGTTAGCGGCGTGTAGGGAGATGGAAAAAGATTGGAAAGATTGGAAAGTTTGAGTAATGCAAGCCTGAGGAGACTTCAAATCCTAAACAATTTCATCCAGACTTTTCGCACTATTGATCCAGTCGACACATTCCTGAATAGATAAGGCGTCTTTCACACTGTACTCACCAATGGAGTCTCTTCTCAACGCCGTCAAATAGGCACCAGAACCTAATGCCTGACCTAAATCATGCCCAATCGTTCGAATGTATGTTCCTTTCGTACAATGAATAAATAAATCCAATGCGGGTGGTTCAAATCGAGTGACTTTGCACGTATGAATATTGATTTTTCTAGCTTTACGTTCTACACTGATCCCTTTTCTGGCCAAGGTATATAGTTTTTGACCCTTGATTTTGACGGCAGAAAACATGGGAGGAAGTTGCTCTATTTCTCCTCTGAACGAATCAAGTGTTTCTTCGATTAATTCAGGAGTTATGTGTTCATAAGGATATGTGCCATCTTCTTCGCTTTCAGCATCATAACTGGGAGTAGAAGCACCCAATTTTAATGTGGTAGAATAGGTTTTGTCCATTCCAGTCAGCGACTCAATCGTTTTTGTGTATTTTCCTACACAGACAATGAGCAGTCCTGTGGCCATAGGATCAAGTGTGCCCGCATGACCTACCTTTATTTTTTTAATACCTAATTTATGTTTAACTGAAAAGCGTAATTTATTTACCACATCAAAAGATGTCCAGTCCATTGGCTTGTCGATTAATAGAACAAGACCTTCTTTAAAAGCAGCTTGTGGGGGAAGGTTGTTTTTCCCGATGATGTTTTCAGATAGTATCTTAGGTAATTCTTTAATAAGTCGTTCCCTTTGTGGATTAAGTAAATGCGATATAAATAAAGCCAATTAATGCAACTGCGAAACAATAATAGCTAAAATACTTTAGTTGACTTTTTTTCACTAACGCAATCATCCATGTACAAGCGATTAAACCTGTAATAAAAGCAGCTATAAATCCAGATCCTACTTCTACTGCATTAATAGCAGACATAGAAAAAGAATCGTCTAATAAGTCCTTGGCAATTTTGCCAAAAATCAGCGGTACAACCATTAAAAATGAAAATCTAGCAGCTTCTTCTCGGTCAATACCCAATAAAACACTGGTAGAAATGGTGGCTCCTGATCTACTGATGCCAGGCAATATAGCAATGGCTTGTGATACCCCAATAATAATGGATTCCACGGGGCCTACTTTTTTATTGGTGTTTTTGGCTCGATCTGCTACATATAATAAAAGTCCTGTGATAATCAACATACTGCAAACCAACAAAATATTCTTATTGAACATTTGCTCAATTAAGTCATCCATGAAGACTCCAACAAAAGCAGCAGGAATCATAGAAATTATGATTTGAACGATGAAATTTCGGCTATACTTTCCACTTTTTGAAAATGCAGATAAAATAATATCCCAAATGAATTTCCTGAAAATGACGATGGTACTCAGCGCAGTTGCAAAATGAAGGATGACCGTCATAAATAACGATTCTTCGCCGACTGCTTCATCTCCTAATATAAATTTTGCCAATTCTAAGTGGCCACTGCTAGAGACAGGTAAAAACTCTGTAAGTCCTTGAATTATTCCTAATACAATGGATCGTAAAATGTCAATCATAAAAAGATAGAAATCTTAGAAAAGTGATGTCTTAATAAGCGTAATGCTCTAATTGGATTTTTTGAAAATAGCCAACACTTGTACGACCAAGCCAGCCAAAATGAAAATCGGAGCGATCAATGTCCTTCTGGTACTATAGATAATGCTTTCGTCCCAAGTATTGGGATCCGGCATACTTCCTCCAGACATAAGCACAAAACCAATAACCATTAGTCCAATACCTCCAAGGATATACATATAATTTGTCTTCCCAAATAACAAATCGGCAGAAGACGAATTTGAATTAGTGCTAGTGGAAACTGGGTTGATTTCACTACTTGCTCCACTCTTTGATTTTACTATTGTGCTTTTTGTAGGCTTTATAGTAGTCTTTCTAGTAACTTTCTTCTTACTCATGTTTTATCCTTGACTTTTGGCAAAAGTAAATAATTAGAACAAATATGACTTATTTATATCAATATCTTTCTCAAAATGTGATTGTTAACACCTTGTTTTGATTTAATACGTAGTAAAATTCAGGAATAAGACATCGCATTTCCTCATTTTACCTAGTCATATTTCATCTAAACAATGTTGGCACGTTGGGCTTGTATCCCTTCGTCTTTGATGTATTCATCGAATTCTTTCAGACTGTCTACAAATCCTTTTGGTCCAATTTCTATGATTCTATTGGCTACAGATTGTGTGAATGTATGGTCATGAGATGAAAACAGAATATTCCCTTTAAAATTCATCAAAGAATTATTCAGCGCAGTAATTGTTTCCAGATCGAGGTGATTGGTTGGTTCATTCAACATCAATACATTTCCCTCAGCCAACATCATTCGGCTCAACATACATCTCACTTTTTCTCCTCCAGAAAGTACATTTGATTTTTTGAACACCTCCTCACCTGAAAAAAGCATTTTACCCAAAAAGCCTCGAATATACATTTCATCCTTTTCGGTGGAGTATTGTCTCAACCAGTCCATTAAATCCAAATCAGCTGTGAAATATTCCGCATTTTCATTGGGTAAATAGGAGGTAGTTACTGTTTGTCCAAATGAAAAAGTACCCGTATCCGGTTCCATATTTCCTGCAAGGATTTCAAATAGAGCGTGAACGGCAAGACTATTGTCCCCTAAGAAAGATACTTTATCACCTCTATTGATATCAAAATTGAGGTCCTTAAAATATACTTCTCCATCTACAGTTTTACTCAGATTTCGTACAGTTAAGATTTGATCTCCCACTTCTCTACTCTGGTTAAAGATGATCCCCGGATATTTTCTGCTGGAAGGTTGAATGTCTTCAACATTGATCTTTTCCAACATCTTCTTTCTAGCTGTAGCTTGCTTTGATTTGGATGCATTGGCACTAAATCGATCAATAAAGGCTTGTAATTCTTTTCGTTTGTCCTCAGCTTTTTTGTTTGCAGACTGTTTTTGTTTTAGAGCCAATTGTGAACTCTCATACCAGAATGTATAATTCCCAGAGAATAAGTTGATCTTACCAAAATCTATATCAACAATATGGGTACACACCGTATCTAGAAAGTGCCTGTCGTGAGATACAACAATCACCGTATTTTTAAAATCCAGTAGAAAGTCTTCTAACCAGCTGATGGTATGAATATCCAAGTCATTGGTTGGCTCATCCAAGATAAGAATGTCTGGGGACCCAAACAATGCTTGTGCCAATAAGATCCTTACTTTTTGATTTCCATCCAAATCCTTCATCAGTTTGTAATGGTCATCTTCATGGATACGCATACCGCTGAGCAAGGCCGCAGCATCTGGTTCAGCATTCCATCCATCCATTTCTGCAAATTCAGCTTCGAGTTCACTGGCGCGAATTCCATCTTCGTCTGAAAAGTCAGGTTTTGCATAGACCGCATCTTTCTCCACCATGATGTCCCATAATTTCTTATGCCCCATCAAAACCGTATTCAGAACTGTCACTTCATCATATTCATAATGATTTTGTTTGAGTACAGCCATTCTTTTTCCAGGTTCCAGGTTTACAGAACCTAAATTTGGGTCTATTTCACCAGAAAGTATTTTGAGAAAGGTAGATTTACCTGCTCCATTGGCACCAATCACTCCGAAACAATTGTCGCCGGAAAAGGTAATATTTACATCTTCAAATAGTACTCTTTTTCCAAACTGTAAAGTGATATTATTCGCTGAAATCATGCGGGAATTTTTTTTGAAGCCGCAAAGGTAGGTTTTTAAATGATTTGTTCTTGAAAATAGTGGAAAGTTTTATGCTTAAAGGCTGCTCTTTGATCGCATTGATGGCATTGAAGAATTTAAATATGAAAGATGGTGTTAATTCGGATTGGTTAATTTATAAATCAAAAGGGTAGAACCAGTTGTAGAAATGGAGGAATGTAGGGTCATTCCAGATTTCTCTAATACTCGAATTGATCCTAGGTTTCTTTCATCAACACGACCGATTAATTCATGCAGATTTAATTGGTGAAAAGCATAATCTATAGAAAGTTTTGCTGCTTCAGTGGCATACCCTTGTCCCCAATACTTTCGGAATAGTCGAAAACCCAGTTCTACATAGTTATCTGCATCATGATATTTCAAGCCGCACCATCCCAAAACTTTGCTATCTGATTTCCGAATGATGGCACATCTTCCCATTTTGTATAAGCTATATTGATTGTAAGCAGCTAAAAAGCGTTTGGATTCTTCTCTGCTTTTGAAAGGATGGTCACCAGTATAGAGCAGCACTTGTGGATCTTCATTTAATTCAAAGAACCAATCTGCATCTTCCACAGTCAATACCCTCAAATCAATACGTTTACCTGTAGCAATATAAATCATAACTTCAGTTAAATTTAAGGTCGGAAATAGCCTTAAAGGAAGAATTGCACCTTAGTCTTGGAGCGAATCCACCCACTTGCCAAATTCAACTCTATTCATTGCATTCAGACACATCTCCTTAGTTAATCCACCTTTTCGTGCGGCACATACTCCAGCTTCTATATATCTGATTTGGTCCTTACTGTGTGCATCTGGATTGATGGATATTTTCACTCCTTTTTCTAATGCATAGGGAATCCAGGACCAGTCCAAATCCAGTCGTGCAGGATTGGCATTCAATTCGATCACCATATTATTCGCAGCACATGCATCAATAATCAAAGCATGGTCTATAGGGTATCCTTCACGTGCCAATAAAAGTCGAGATGTTGGATGACCTAAAATATGCGTGCGTGGATTTTCGATGGCTCTGAGCAATCTATTGTTTGCTTTTTGCATATCCATTTTCAAGTTGCTGTGAATAGATGCAATAACAATTTCGAATTCTTTTAGAAAATCATCTCCATAATCCATTGAACCATCATTCAGAATATCACATTCTATACTTTTAAAAATGCGAAAGTCTTTATAACCTGCATTGAGCTGGTCTATTTCATCCATTTGTTGTATTACTCGATCTTCACTCAACCCATTGGCATAGAAAGCCGCCTTGCTATGATCGGAAATAACAAAGTATTCGTAACCCAAACGCATACATTCCATTGCCATTTCGTCCACTGAATGCAAACCATCACTGTACGTGGAGTGGTTGTGGACAACTCCTTTAATATCAGAGGTTTCTATCAATGTAGGTAATGTATTACTTTTGGACTGTTCGTAGGCAATGGAAGATTCTCTATATTCAGGGTGGACATAAGCCATTTGCAAAGCATCAAATAATGATTGTTCGTCCGTACTTACTGGTATGGTTTCAAAACACTCTATGAAATCTTCACTTGAATTTTGTTTAAATGCTTCCGTACCGAAAGAAGTTGAATCCACTTTGTTGAAAAACACAGGGTAGGTATTGTATTGCAATAATGTACCATCTTCGTTCATCCCTAGACCATCAATTGCCTCTATAATCTCTTGCTCATCGGCAGTTGTTAGTATCTCAATCCCTTTTACTTCTGGCATCATACGCTTGACCAATCCCACTAATTCACTTTTGTCATCAGGAAACGCTCTATTGATTTTTTCTTCCAATTCAGCCGCTGAACCAGCTACACTATCATAATGGTATTTACCTCGACTATCAATATAATACTCCAATTGTTTCTTCAGAGTTGCTTGGGTCTTCAAGCCAAAACCCTTCAAATCAATTAAACGATTTTCATTGCAGGCGTATAATAATTCTCCAATAGTCTCGATTTCCAACTCTTTCCAAATGACTTGAATCTTTTTAGGACCAAATCCCTTGATTCCAAGCATTTCGATGACTCCCGGAGGGGTGATCGCTTCATATTTTTGGTAGGCACTTAAGTTCCCGGTTTCTATTAACTCATGGATTTTATCAGCAATAGCTTTTCCTACACCTCTAATTCCAGCAATCTCCTCTTTCGAAGTTTCTGTAAATGGTTTTTCTATCTTTCTTAGAGAGAGGTAGGCATTTGAATACGAACGGATTTTAAATGGATTCTCCTTATGAAGCTCCATAATCTTTGCCAATTTGTTGAAAAATCTTGCTATTTCTTTATTTGTCATCTTATTGAATGAAGGTTTGTATCCTATTGATTTGATTCAAAGTAGTAATATGGTGCAATATTACACATTTGATTTTTTGCCATATAATCTTTGGTAATTTTATTTGCAATAGTAAATTTGTGATCTCGTTAATCAATTTTTTATATAATCACAAATACTAAGTCCTATGAAATTTCAAAATAGTTTTTGTTTAGCACTAATTGTTTCACTTTTCTTGGTCGCTTGCGGCGGAGATACGGCTGTTCCAGTATCCGCAGATCTTCAAGGGTACACAGTAAATCAATTAAAAGGTACCAACGCTTCAGTTGCAGAGAAGTTTGATGCCAATGGAAATAAAGTTGAAAGTGGGTATGTGATCAATGGCAGAAAAAGTGGACAATGGACACAATACGATGTGGATGGGAAAATACGATTTGTTGCCAATTATATTGATGGTTTAAAAAACGGAGATGAACTGTCATTTAATACAAGAGGCCAAATAGAAAAAAGAACATCCTACAGAAATAATATTCTGGATGGAATTGCTGGTACGTATAAAAATGGCCGGCCGTTACAAGAAATATCCTATAAGAATGGACAATATGATGGTCCAACGAAGAAGTATTTTAATAACGGAAAGATTCAACAAGAGATCAATTTCAAAAATGGTAAGCAACATGGTGCCTTCAAATACTATGATGAGGAGGGCAATGTAACGCTAGAATATGAATACAAAAATGGCGAAAAAGTAAGTGGTGGAATAGTAAATAAATAACCATTCTACGCTATTATGAAATAGAAATCACCTTCGCATAAAGCAAGGTGATTTTTGTTTTAATCCCTTGTGTTTTTTGAAAATGAATAGATCTATCCAGGCATATTCAGGAGTAGACTAACATAAAAAACAAGAAGTTTGGGAATTAAATTT
>JARGNR010000024.1:71228-71702 GCA_029212405.1 Saprospiraceae bacterium | reverse complement strand
AGTCATCGGTTGAATTGAGTGGATTATTATATAAAACGATACTATCAATCTTACTGGAGGCACTTTCAAGAGCTTCACTTCCTGAACTTGTTGTGCTCTCAGAGTGTCGAGAAGAATTAGCAAGCTTACTAAGAAAATCAGTTTTTTTTAAATCAATCTTATACTGCATTTTTTGCGATTTTTTAGAGTCATTTAAAAAGTCAAAACAACCTTTAAACACCTCTGGGTTAAATAAATAAATGAATTGATACAAAATTACTTCACCTTCACAGATTCACATAACCGTTCACCTCGTAATAGCAACCATTCACCAATAACTTAACCCTTTAATAAATTCGAACCTAAAATAAGGTTTCATTTCTACTCCGCCAAAACTTTAACACTACATACTTGAATAATCATTTTTTATAAAGTCTACAAGGTCAACTACCTATTCAATTAGGTTAAACACCT
Source organism: Saprospiraceae bacterium (assembly GCA_029212405.1). Classification (GTDB taxonomy): domain Bacteria; phylum Bacteroidota; class Bacteroidia; order Chitinophagales; family Saprospiraceae; genus CAJXUU01. The sequence goes on along the minus strand of JARGNR010000024.1, from coordinate 71,249 downwards.
CATTTCTATAGCGCTTCACCT
>JARGNR010000024.1:0-71218 GCA_029212405.1 Saprospiraceae bacterium | reverse complement strand
ATTACAACCTTACATCGTGCAATACACTTAATTCTCTCTACCATACACCTCTATTTTCAAGAATACCGCCCTTCCCTCCCTCATTTTTGAGTCTTAATTCATTATTCATTAAAAAAATAAATTATGACCTCACAAGAAATCTGGCAAGCTGATTCAAGAATTGAAACTTTCTCTGTTACCAAAAGCGGAGGCTATTATATTCTGTACATCAATATCAAATCTGATAACGATGATGATGCACGATGCCCAAAACTAATCATCTGTCTTCCTAGAAATAGCCGCGTTACAGCAGTCACCCTTCCTAAAGGACATGAAAACATGGCATTCCAAGTACTGGGAAATAAAACACAAGCGGCAAAAAATGCAGAAAACAAGGATCAAATAGATGGTTGTGTGCGCTTCGACCTTCCTAATTTAGGTACAAAAACAAATATGATTTTTAAAATTACATTTGTGGCCACATCAGATGGATTGCGCAGTGACTCAGAAGCTTCTGCATTCATCTACTCACTTACTCCAGAGAAAGACAAGAAAAACAATTTCAAAACGATACAAATCAATTAGTATTTCTACTCGAATCGTTCAGAATTGATTCATATTTCTGAACGATTCGATTTTCGCATTTAATCCCAAAGACCCCTAAAAAACCCATTCACCAGCACCCCACTACCATTCACCAATTTCCTGAAACGAGGAGTATTCCAACCCATATTTTTATCCTAGCTTTTACGTTCAATCCAATTTCATTTTCCAATAGAATACGGAAGCAACACACATGAACAACCCTTTATTTATAAGAAAAATAGCATTCCCATCCAATGATGGACTCTTGCTTATCCCAGAGAACGAAATCAGTTTTGTAAAATCTGAAAACATCTATGCCTATGTCCACAACAGCCATGAAAAACACTTCATAACACTATCTCTGAAAGAAATTGAAGCTACTCTGAGCCCAACTTTATTTTATCGATGTCATAAAAGCTACATCGTAAACCTCTTTAAGATTATTAAAATCACCAAGGCTCAAAACTGCTATGTACTCCTTCAGAACGGCCAAGAAATCCCCGTTTCCAGAAGTAAGAAAAAAGAGATGCTCCAACTTCTGATCAAAAGGGTGACCCGAGATGAATAAGAAACAAAAGTGAAAACACCGTTGCCTTACATACCTTAATCAACTTCTTTTTTTAACCAGAATTACAGATCTTATGAAAACACTCTTACCACTATTTTTGACTTTGGCCCTCGGTCAAATATGCTTCAGTCAATCCATTTCACCAGCGCTAATTGCTAGCGGTGGAAGCGTTTCATTTTCGAATGAAATTAAAGTGGATTGGTCCATTGGTGAAATCGCTGTACAGCATAAATCCAATGACATAACCGTCAGCGAAGGTTTCCACCAGGGGGAAGAATTATTCACCTCAGTATACGCCCCTGATTCGAAGCAAAAACTAACCGTTTATCCCAATCCTAATTATGGAACCTTGCATCTCAAGGGTGATATACAAAACATCCAATCGATAGACATCTATGACCTTCTAGGAACAAAAATGATGCGTATCACAGACGTAGGCTCTTCTATTCAAATCGATGAGCTTCACCCTGGTCCATATATGATTCAATGCAATTGGACCAACACCCTTTTCGAAATCCACAAAATCATTAAAATCTAAAATACCCGAACATGAAAAATTTTATCTGCATCCTCCTTATTACTACTTTATCCATTCCGATGTCAATGGCTCAAAACGTCCCATCAGGATTCAACTATCAAGGAGTTGCCCGAGACCAGGATGACAACCCCTATCTAGATCAGATCATTAGTCTAGAAATCTCCATCGTCAATGCGAATACCGGCAATACACCCTATCGGGAAACGCATACCGTAAATACAACCAGTAGAGGGGTGTTCAATGTAATCATCGGGCAAGGAGAGGTATTAAATGGTGATTTCGCTGCAATTGAATGGGGAACATCTGAATACAACATCAAAACAAGAATTGATCCTAATGGTGGTCAAAATTTTTTAAGCGCAGGCAGTAGTAAATTACTTTCGGTTCCCTATGCGATGTACGCGCTGGATGCCGCTAATGCCACCAGCGGCGAACCAGGTCCCAAAGGAGACAAAGGGGACAAAGGAGAGCAAGGGGAACCCGGTCCTCAGGGGGAACAAGGAGAGCCAGGTCCGAAAGGAGATCCAGGGGATAAAGGAGAGAAGGGAGCGCAAGGCGAACCTGGCCCCAAAGGAGATCAAGGTGAGCAAGGAATAAAAGGAGACCAGGGTGAACAGGGATTTCCAGGACAGGATGGTGCTGGAGTTACTATTGTTGGATCCGTTCAAACAATTGGCAATCTTCCAAATCCTTATACGGGGAATATTGGAGATATGTTTATAAGTCAAAATGATGGTCATGGGCACGTTTGGAACGGGAGTAATTTTGATGATATTGGAGAAATCAAAGGCCCAAAAGGAGAGAAAGGGGACAAAGGAGAGAAGGGAGAAAAGGGAGACCAAGGAAACACGGGAATGGATGGAATTGATGGATTTGATGGAATGGCAAGAAACTGGGAATACAACAATCAAAATGCTCAATCCAGTGGAACTTTCAAAACAAATTCTACTTCATTTTCGAATGTCACCAGTATTCAAATCAATACAACGGATCTTGAAGACATCAATCTTTCGGCTTGGTTGAAATCCGTAGAACCTCATGATGAACTTTTCGTCCGACAAAAAGATGACCCAACCAAATTTGGATTCTTTGAAATAACAACCACGCAACAGAGTGGTTCTATCAGAACATATACCGTTGAATTTATAGATGGAGAAGGATCATTGAATGCTTCTGTTTATGCCCTTGGATTCACTAAACGAGGTCCACAAGGAGAGCAGGGCCCACAAGGAGCGCAAGGGGAACAAGGTCCGCAAGGTCCACAAGGCCCTCCTGGCAATTCAGGTGACAATATTTGGACCGTCGTGAATGGATATGCACAGTACGATGGTGTAGGTGCAAAAGTTAAAAATGGCAATTTCACCTCAATCCTCAAGTCGGATGGACTTACGTTTTCCTCCAACAATGGTGGAAATTTTGCCAGCTTTCAAAGTGGAGGATTTTTCCTTCCGCAGTCGAACGGATATTATGCCGTTGACAATGTATCGGCTGGGTTCGAGGCGCATAATGGCATCATTGGAACTACGCTGTTTACTGCAGGGGGCATCAATCATACTCCCTTAAACGGCAATTTGAATTTCAGTATTTCTAGTGATCCCAAACTAACCATCTTGGCCAATGGAAACGTTGGAATCAATAATGAATCGCCTCTGTATGATCTGGATATCCATGATAATGGTCCAGTTGTCATCAAGGCAACAGATCAAAGCAATTCAAATAGCACTTCAATTACAACTGGCTCATCGGGCAATGGTGCAGGTATAAACACCAATGGACAAGATTTAAATCTAAGTGTCAATGGACAATCAAAGGTCAATATTACTGCTGAAAACTATGTTGGAATAGGTACCACCAATCCGACCAATGAGTTACACGTCAAAGAAGTTACTGGTGGCAATTATCAAATCTATGTAGAAAATAATGGCACGGTATGGAGACAAGGAAAACCTAATGGATTTGACTCTTACAGGATAGGAAAAGAAGGTGGGAACTATGCATTCCTTAGTGGATCTTCCTACAATTGGGGAGTAGGTTCAGATAGAAAATTAAAAGAAAATATTTTCGATCTAGAGCCTGTTTTGGACCGTGTATTACAATTACAACCTAAGAGGTTTAAGTATAAAACAGCCCTTAATCCCACGATTGGAATGATTGCACAAGAGGTGCAAGAGGTATTTCCCGATCTCGTAGAACTACAAGGAGAACATGAAAATGGGAAAGCTTCCGAATTTTTAGTACTCCAATCTTCCCTTTTGAATTTCATATCCATCAAAGCCATCCAAGAACAACAAGAAATAATAGATGGTCAAGCGGATAGAATTTTAAAATTAGAAGAGGAGATAGAAGAAATCAAAAATCTCATTAAGAAATTGAAATAGTCAAACAATATGAAAAAGTTAATCTTAAGTTTTTTGGTAATGGTGCTTACTGTAAGCCTATTAAAAGCACAATCCGACAAAGTCGGTATCAATACCAATTCACCTGATGAAGTACTCCACGTTGTAGGAGATATCATCTTACTGGAATCTCCTAATGGAACAAAAAAAGTAATGTTACGAGTTGGAGGAGCCGATGGTGAACTAAAGTCATTGGGAGATTTATATCTCCGGTCTCAAGGAAATGATATTATTATGAATCATGTGGCTACAGATGGGAATGTAGGAATTGGTACCACTGTCCCATCAGAAAAATTAGAAGTGGAAGGAGCTATTAAACTTTCAACTACTGCCAATGGCTCCAGCGGTGAAGGTACGGTCAAATATGAATCCGGTGATTTCCTCGGCTATGATGGTACCACCTGGAAAAGTTTGACGAGTGGTGGTGCCGCTGGACCCTGGACAGAAAATGGCTCGACAGTATACTACCTCGGACGCGTGGGTATCCAGACTTCTTCACCCACAGCAGATTTTCACGTTGTAGGAGATACTTTATTACTGCAATCTCCCGACGGTACTAAAAATCTATTGTTCAGAAATGCAGGTGCAGATAGTGAAATAAAATCGATTGGCGACTTGTATTTGAGAGGTCAAAGTGGTGATGTCATTATTAATCATGTGGCCAGTGATGGGAATGTGGGAATAGGAACTGCCAGTCCTTCAGAACAACTGGAAGTCAGTGGAGCAATTAAAATAGGAACAACCACTTCGGACAATGCTGGTTCTATTCGTTTTGAAAGTAATGATTTTGAAGGGTATGACGGGACAGAGTGGAAAAGTCTCAGTGGGAATGGTGCATTCGAAAATAATGGGGGCGTAGTTCGAAATACTGGAAATAATGCAACCGATGATTTCATTTTCGGAGATGATGCACTTCCTGCAAACGGACAAGATCATTCAGAGGCACTATTCTTTTTCGATGAATCCAGGGCTGCATTCAGAGCAGGACGATTATCCCTTTCAAAAGCTTGGTCTACAGATTCTTTGGGCATTTGGTCTTTTGCAACAGGATTCAATACGACTGCAAGTGGCGATCGATCCATTGCATCGGGATGGAGGACATCGGCTCGAGGAACTTCATCGGCAGCATTTAATACAGAGACTGAAGCTATAGGGCCATTTTCTGCTGCATTTGGAAGGAATACATTGGCGAGAAGTTCATCGGAGTTTGTCGTAGGTAGATTCAATACGGATTATACAGAAGCTGCTCTGGTGAACGAAGGAGAAAATAGAATTTTTGTGGTGGGGAATGGAGAATCCGATACAGAACGAAATAATGCAGTTACGATAATGAAAAATGGTGATTTTATACTCAATGCGGATCAAATCCCATCGGAGGGATTCAACAGTGGGAAGATGGCATTTTTCTCACCAGAACGTGCAGCCATGCGAGTAGGTGAAATTGGAACTTCTAAAAATTGGAATGTAGACTCCTTAGGGTATTATTCTTTTGCCTTTGGAAGAAATACAAAAGCTTCCAATGAATACTCTTTTGCTGGAGGATTGAGTAGCCAAGCTACAGGGTCGTATTCTGTTGCTCTTGGTTTTAGTAGTGAGGCGCATGGCAATTACTCTACCGCCATCGGTTTTGATAGTGAAGCAGATGGAACAGGTAGTGTGGCTATAGGGAGAGATGCCTTAGCGAATGGAGATTATGGTAATGCATTCGGACACACTACCCGGGCCAACGGGTACAATTCATTTGCAGCTGGTCGAGCTACTTATGCTCAATCAGCATATGAGACAGTTTTTGGTAGGTATAATATAATCCCATCGTCAGTAAACAGCGCTACAGGATGGGACGATGATGATCAACTTTTTGTGGTGGGAAATGGAACTTCCTCCAGCAACCAAAATGATGCCTTTGTTATCTACAAAAACGGTGAAACCTTACTCGCTGATCGTAGAGTGAACATTCGTCCAGAATTAGGGAGTTCCGGTGCACCTAGCCATGGTGTAATTGAAATGTTTAATGAAGATGGAAATCGGACCATTAAAATCGATGCGCAGACAAGTAGCAGTGCCTATTCTCAAATCTATATGTATGATGGGGTCAACACTACAGATCCTACCATTCGGATCAATGCCAACTGGGGTAATTCTGGGGACTCTAGAATCGTGGTAGATGAACTTCAAATTGTAGGAGGATCGGACTTTGCTGAACACTTTGACATTTTGGATGAAGTGATCACCCCTTTACCTGGGATGGTGGTTTCGATTGATCCCAATAGTACGGGCAAACTGACCATTACCAAGGAAGCGTATGATAAAAAAGTGGCTGGAATCATTTCTGGCGCCAATGGAGTTGAAACTGGGCTATTCATGGGTCAAGCTGAAAGTATTGCTGATGGCGATTATCCCATTGCGCTCACCGGAAGAGTCTATGTGTATGCCAATGAAGAAGGAGGGGAAATTAGACCTGGTGATTTACTGACGACTTCCACTACGTATGGATATGCCATGAAAGTAAAAAACTATCAAAATGCTCAAGGGGCAATTATCGGAAAAGCGATGACAGGGATTGATGATAATGGTTTTGTATTGGTATTAGTAAACCTACAATAATAGAACTATGAGACAGCAACTAATCCTTTTTGTATTATTTACAAATATTGCTTTTGGCCAAATTCAACAAGAACAGGTCATAGATTATAGGCTTACAGGAAACATGGAAATGAATTTTAAAACCACCAAAATAGCAGAAGGAAATTTTCAGATAAGGATGATACCAAGTGATTTAAATACATCTTTCATATTTAAAATTAAAAATCAAAATCGACCTGAGTATTCTCTGACATTACATAAAGAAACACTTAAAGCCTACAACAATTATTCCTGTGTTCTACCAGAAGGGAATTATACATTTGTGTTAGAAACTAGGAATAAACATTTTTCGATACATATAAATCAATTTATTTCATCGCCAATTGTTAGTCCCAGGAGTCAATGCGGTGATACAGATGATAGAGTTTTGAGCAATGACCCCAAAAGTGGTAGAAAAAGGGTCGGTAGCTTATGTACCGCTCAATTATTAAGTAATGGTCTATTGGCAATGTCTGGTCATTGTGTCACCGATGATGGAACATACAATTTATCTACAAATGCATTCATTGAATTTAATGTTCCACTTTCAAATAATGATGGAAGCTTGAATTTGGCTTTGCCTGAAGATCAGTACCCTATGAACATTGCATCCGTACAGTGGGAGGATTATGCAACAAGTTCTTGTGGTAGGGAATGGACACTCTTCCAAGTAAATAATAATGCTGAAACGGGGCTTTCTCCATTTGAAGCTCAAGAAGATTTCTACTATTTGACAAACTTGAGTCCTAATACATCTCAAAATATTCAGATTGTTGGATATGGCCGAGACACTATGAATTCAAGTCAACTTAATAGAAATTTTGTTCAGCAAAGCCACAATGGACCAAACAACGGAGTGGAGGAATTATCCAATGGAGGAGTCCTTATAAAATATGAAACTGATACAGAAGGAGGTAATTCAGGTTCTGCTATCCAAAGAATGGGAAACTTAGAATTCACCTATGGTATTCATAATAATGGTGGGTGTGATGGTGGTGGATGCACTGCTGATGATGAAAATGCAGGAATTTCATTTCAATACGATAATTTGGAAAATGCAATCAATACTTTTTATGGAAACAACACCGTTCATGTCAGTAATGTAAGCAATAGTATTTTTGAAACAGGAACGGCCTTTCAGCCCTACGACACCATTGAAGAAGGGCAAAATGCATCTACCTCTGGATCAGAAAATACGGTAGTCCTCATGACAGGAACTTACAATGCGGCAAATAATTATTTGCTCACAAAACCGATGCTCATTATATCCCCAGCTGGAAGCTCTGTGGTAAAATAATATATAGTAATCCATTAGCCCTTGACATCATTTGGAGCAAAATGAACGAAGAAAGTGTTGTAAGGACAAACTATTGCTTCGAGTATAAAAAGCCCTAAAATGTAAAGTACTTTACATTTTAGGGCTTTTTAGGATTATAAGTCTTTGAAAATGAATAGAAAATAGGGAATGTTTGGAAAACTATATCCAGAAATCTAAATTTGATGCACGGTAAAATTGAATATAAACACGAGCTAGAGCCAATTTGACACTTTTTATTGATTTTGGTTTAGTATTTTTTTATTCTGAGTGATTACCATATTGTACAAATAGGTATACATGCTTGACATTTTATGCATTAATACTTACAACCTAATACATATGACAAATTTTACGCCTTACATTCTTAGAATTTCCTTTTTATTTTTATTCTTTTCTTTAGCAGCCTATTCATTTGGCCAAAATGGTAGAGGTGGGTCAAATTTACCTGATGTTAACAGAACTGAAGACGATGGAGGTGGTTCTCATAGTGATTGTATTACATTAAACGGATCGGACTACACTTTAGAATTTACAGTTACTATAAACTATACCAATCAAACTCAGGTCTGTCCCATAGTTTTTGGATACACCATTCCTGGATCAGACATCCAATACCTCAATCCAATTTATGGCCAAGCATATGCCAACGGAGACGTTGTTTACAATTTTGAATTGACAATCACACCTGCAGATGCTGCAGCCATGTGTGCTGCTAGATTAAAAGATGAAGATCCAACAACTTTTGAATACAACTTTTATTGTGCAAATAATGGAGACTATGAATTATATGATCCATTTATACCCAATGGCATTTTTGGTGTTAATTTATGCTGCAGCGATGAAGATTTGACTTCTTCTGGCAATGATGACAATTTGAATAATAGATTGAATTCTGGTACAATAACAGATGTATTTACGCTTGATATCCATTCAATTGAAGAAGATCAAATTACAAATCAACAAGCAATTACCTATTATCTATATGACATGTACGGTAATCAAGTAGACAAATTTCAAAATAATTCTACTGGGACTTCTATTCAAAACATAATAGCGAGGCTTTCAATTCGGTCTGGAGTCTACTTTGTCAGGTATTTGGACGGTACTCAAATAAGAACACAAAAGGTTTTCAAACATTAATTTAATCAAATACGGAATCGGGACTACTATTTCTAAAAATAAGTAGCCTCGATTTCTAATACATTTTTTCAACTTATTTACTACTCATTCAACAGGAGCAATAATCACAATAACACAGATTTAATGTATCCTTAAAAATTAAAACTTATGATAAATTTTACGCCCTACATTTTAAGATTTTCCTTTTTATTTTTATTCTTTTCAGTAACCACTTACTCTTTTAGTCAAAATCCTAGAGGAGGGTCAGGTTTACCAGATGTAAGAACTGAAGATGATGGGGGAGGCACACATGGTGATTGTATTTCACTAAATGGATCGGACTATACATTTCAGTTTACTGTTACTATCAACTATGCTACACAAACTCTTGTATGTCCAATTGTTTTTGGATATACGATTCCAGATTCAGACATTGAGTACATTAGCCCAATCTCTGGAGAAGGATTTCCAAACGGAGATATTGTTTACCTTTTTGAATTGACAATCACACCTGCTGATGCAGCAGCCATGTGTGATGCTAAATTGAAAGATACTGATTTGACTAGTTTTGAATACAATTTCTATTGTCCTAACAACGGAGACTATGTATTGTATGATGAATTTATTCCTACTGGCACATTTGAAATTAATCTTTGCTGTAGTGGTACAGATTTAACATCTCCTGGAAACGATGATAATTTGAATAATAGATTAAATGCTGGAACAAATAAAGATATTTTTACTTTGGATAGTGATTTAATGGAAGATAACACTGCACCTATCCAACAAGAAGTTACCTATTTCCTATTTGACATGTACGGTAATCAAGTAGATAAAATTCAATTCAGTCCATCTGAAGCTTCTCTTCAAAATGTAATAGCGAGACTTTCAATTCAGTCTGGAGTTTACTTTGTCAGGTATCTGGATGGTACTCAAATAAGAACAAAGAAAGTGTTCAAACATTAATTTTATCGGACAAAGAATCGTGACTAACACTTAAGTTTAGATTTAGTTACGGTTCTTCATAATCAATTCTTTACTTTTTATAATTGTTCATTAAATATGATCAATTATCTATCTAAATAATACTTACGATACAAGCTATGAATAATTTAACAAGTTTAATACTCAGATCATTTTTTATACTGGTTTTCTTTTCAATAACCACATTCTCATTTAGCCAAAGCGGTAGAAGTGGATCAAATTTACCTGATATTGTTATACCTGAAGACGATGGTGGGAATACTGATGGTGCGGACTGTCTCAGCATTGATGATGTACCTTATACAATAGAATTCTCAATAGTGTTTCCTTCTACTCTGACACTTCCTTGTAATCTTCAATTTGGATATACTATTCCAGGACAAGACACAGAGTATATTAGTCCTAACACAGCACAAGTTCTAATGAGTGGTGAGCTCTCATATAATTTTGAACTAATATTAGATGCTGACGATTTTGGGGATCTATGTGATGACCAACCCTTCACTGGTGGTCAAAGTTTTGAAGTCAATCTCTATTGTTTAAGTGGAGGAGTTTATACGTTATTAGATCCTTCATTTACATTTGATCCATGGGTACTTTACCTTTGTTGTCCTGGACAATTCCTCACGGATCCAGGAATTATCATTGATTCTAACAATAAAATGCTAGATGATTTGTCTCCTAGTGTTTTTAATTTGGAAAACTCAATAAGCGAGAAAGTAGAAATAATTGTGCCAACTAAAACCACCTACTTCCTCTTTGATATGTATGGAAATCAAGTCGCTCAGTTAAATAACTTGACTTCACTCAAAAATATTCAAGATCATATTTCTAATCTTGACATTCGCTCTGGCATCTACTTTTTAAGATATATGGAAGGCACAACACCAAAAACAAAAAAAGTTTTTAAACAATAGATTCTAGAGAAATTGAATGATTCAAGTCATTCTGAATTGAATTATAAAATATACAAGAGGCTGTCTCGCTATGAGGCAGCCTCTGTTATTTAACGGATATTGTTTTCAGCAATCGAGTTCTTTGGATTAAAATCATCTATTTTCAATTGATAAATAGAAAAAAGTGACAAATGTGGAATCAATCTAGCAATTAAGATTCATATACGTACTAATATCCAACGTTGTTGCAGCAAACATTGAAACCTTTTTGTTTTATTAGTAATATCGCTACTTTTACACACATTAGAGGCTTTTTATAAAAGATCAAAAAGTAGAAATATGACGAAGTAAGTCTGTTTACTTTTCCTATTGAGAGATACATCACTCTGGGTTAATAGACATTTTAAAACTTTTTCTTCCTTTGATTACTTTATGATTTTAATTGGTATCTATTAATACATTTTGTGCTGAAAATCGATAATCTTTCATTTTATGACTGACCAGGAGATCGTTACTATACTTACGAACAATAATCTCAAAGGTGGAACTAAAGCTTTGAAAATTCTTTATAAGAATAATTATTACATGGTTGAAAATTATATTCTAAAAAATAGCGGGACCAAAGATGATGCTAAGGATATTTTTCAAGATAGTGTTGTGGTGTTTTACAAAAATCTGAAAAAGGAATCCTTCCAACTCAGTGGTAAATTATCCACCTACATGTATAGCATAGCTCGAAACCTTTGGCTTAAAAAACTTAGAGACAATAGAATTTCTACTTCGCCCATTGAAGATGAAAAAGATTCTTTTTCAAATCAAGGAAGCGCCCAGTTGGACCTAGAGTTTACTGAAAATCAACAAATGATTGGTAAATTATTAAGAGAAGCAGGTGATCGATGTAAAAATTTACTCAAGGCTTTCTATTATGAAAAAATGAGCATGAGAAAAATTGCTGAAACCCAAGGTTTTTCAAGTGAGCAAATTGCAAAGAACCAAAAAGTTAGATGCCTTAAAAAAATCAGGGCTATTTTAAATAACTCTGAAACCTATTATAAAAACCTCAAGAATAGTTACTAAAACATATGTGTTATGAACAAGGAAGAATTAGACATACTCATGGACAAATCCGTTTTGGGAACCTTATCTGCAGAAGAAAAGACAAAATTAGAAAATCACATTATGGAGCAACCAACTACACAACTTGAAATTCAGATGAGAGAAGATATTATCAAAGGATTTGACTTTAATCAAGATCAAGACTTAAGAAGTATTCTCGACCAAATTCATCAAGAAGAAATTAAAACTCCAACTCGAACATTTAGTCTGTATAAATTTACAGCAGCAGCCGTTTTAATAGGAGTATTGCTAGCTTCTTATTTCATATTTATCACCAATTCCTCTAACCCTATTGACTCCATTGATGGTGCAATGCTTTATGCAAGCCACTATGAAATCTATAGCCCTTCTTCAGAAACAAGAAGCGATGAAATCACCATTGACCCTGTTATGGCTTCTTTTATAACAGCCTATAGAAATCAAGAATATGACAAATCACTTTCCATAATCGAGCCCTTGATAAAATATGCTGACAATAATACTTTGTTGCTAGCGGGCATAAGTGCTTTAGAGCTCGAAAAATATACCCAATCCATTACCTATTTTGACCAAATAATAGAATCACAAGATTACTACTATTCAGATCATGCAAAATGGTACAAAGCATTATTGCTAATTAAAACTGAAAAATTTACAGCGGCAAAAGCCCTAATAAAAGAGTTAGCTGAAGACCCTAAAGCAGATCATCACGATGAATCAGTGTCATTGCTAAATAAATTTTAAGAGAATTATTTAGCGTAAAATATTTACCCTTCTATTTAGATGCTGTGAGTGTCAAGAGTTTGTTTTGTCAACGCAAAACGAGGTAAGTATTATTGCTATCAGCACAGCAATGTACCCCCTTAGTCTACTAGGCTAAGGGGTTTTCTTTATAAAGCCACTAATAGTTATCTACATTTTCCAAGTCTATTTCCTATAGACAAAGTCACACTACTTAAAATCCGTTGCATTTTAAAAATCAAATAAATAGTCATCCCATTTCTAAAATTTCTATCAACCCTTTTATCTCAGTTAATCATAGCATGTAATAATCGAAGAACTGCTTAAAATAGCAACCAAAATTAAATTAACTTGATAGGATGTCCCCAATGAGATGTCCATAAATTTTGAAAATCTTCTTTCCCCTATTACTTTTGCGTAAGAAAGATCAAATTTATTTTCACATTGATATCAAATTACACCCTCTACATATAAATTTCAGTAAATTTTTTCTTTTTGATTACCAATTATTCTAATCGGGTATTCATGTATGATTAATAATGCATAAATACTTACAAACTCAATTTTATGAAACTTCAATCACCCTCTATTCTTAAACTACTATTCGTATTCTTCACCCTTTCAATATCCTTTAATTCATATGCCTTCAATGGGCTTCCTGAAGTCCGTAAAGAAGACGGTGGCGGCAACAATGGTGAATGTGACCTCAATGAAGGCGGAAATAGTACAGTATATTTTAGTGTTGTAGTAACAGATTTTCAAAATCTTTTAGACTGCAATTTTGCTGTAGGCTATGCCCTGTATGCATCAAACTATGAGACCATAGACCTGAACAATGATTATACAATCGATGAGGAAGGCAAATATATTATGGGGTTCAAAATCACCTTCCCCGAGAATATTATTACTGCAATGTGCAGCAATAAATTAAAATCCGTACAAATAGACATTCTATGTGTCGATGAATTTGGCAACTATTCCAACTTTTTTGGAGACGATACCACCTTTGATATTTCTCTTAGTAATTGTTGCCCTGAAATTGTCCCCATTCCATCAGGACCTAGTCATCCGCAACATACAAATGATAATGGAAAACTAAACACTAACCCATCTATTGAGGAAACGAGCAGTCTTGGAAAACAAGGCTTAAAAAAATCAAATGATTTAGATCAAACGTCCAATGACTTTTACATTTATGATATCCATGGAAATTTCATCCATGCATTGAAAAATACACCAAAAGGGATTTCTCTGAAACGACTAATTACTGGGGTACAAATAAAAAATGGACTCTATTTTATCAAGTATTTTAAAGATGGACAAGTATACACAGAAAAAGTATATAAAAACTAAAGTTTCTTTCTACGTAGCAGGGGCTCAACATGCCTTTGCTACGTAGATTTCTTCATATCCGTGTGAAGAAACGATTTCCATTTTCACACCATAATTCCATAAGAAATTCCATTTAGGCTATACTCCTCGCCCCCATTCAATCCAATCTTAAAAAAACGTATTGAATACACATGTAATCAACACGACTTATTTAATTAATCATAACAAAAGCAGCATGAATAATTTTTCACAAGTATTACTTAAATCTTTATTTCTATTTTTTACACTAACCATAACAACAATTTCTTTTAGCCAAGAAAACCTCCCAGAAGTTCGAAAAGAAGATGGGGGCGGGAATAACGGCGACTGCGACATCAATTATGAAAGCGATGCAAGTCTGGTCGAATTTTATGTGGTAATAAAAGATCTTGCAGATATGGATGGTTGTGACCTCAATGTGGGATATCAACTCCCTGGTTTAGACTATGAAACAATAGCTTTATCAAATTATTATTATAACTCATCTGAAGATGAATATCTATTCAGATTTGAAATTCTTTTTCCTGGTGTTGTAATACATAACATGTGCAATGGAGATATTAATTCTATACAATTTGAAATCTTATGCGAAGATGCAAATGGGAATTATGTAAATTATTTTAGCAATGGTTCATTATTTGATCTACTTATCACAAAATGTTGCCCCGATTCAGATCCAACTCAGATGGAACTACCGCCACGACAAAATGACGGGAGTAATAATGGTGGTGGATTGAAATCAAATCTAGATTCCGAGAATTCAACACGAAACATCGAATTTGAAAAAAAAGAATCCAACAGTGATCTCAAATATTTAGATTATATCCTCTATGACCTGCATGGAAATCAAATTAAAGTTTTGAAAAATGTAGATTCTACAATTCCAATACAAAATTACATTTCAAATTTAGTAATCCAAAATGGTATTTACTTTGTTCGATATGTAGAAGAGGGACAAATTAAAACGTTCAAAATTTATAAACACTAAGAATTATATTTTATGATTGCATTCATCTTTGCGTGAGTGCAATCATTTTATATTTAAAATGAAAACAAATAGATTTTCAATGAATACCAACTATTAAATCCGATATGGAATTTTACTCCAATTAATTTTCATTAATTTTATATATGAAAACGCCGCAACAAATAACATATAGATATGGGTTTATACTACTTATATCACTTTTCTTTACGGTCTCCATTCAATCACAAAACTCTGAAGCAATTGCTCTAAGGGATAGTATTTTTGGGATAAAAGAATTTCCGGATGAAAAAGGTATGCTTTCAATGTTTCAACGGTTAAACTCCTTAGCAATCGTTGAAGGAAATCGAGATGTTGAATTATTCTCCAATATTTACCTCAGTCATTACAATGGTGCTCTAGGTAAACAAATCGAATCTTTTGAGGCCATTGAAGCAGCATTTCAAATTGCTCAAGATACATCTGGCTTATACATGAATGATGTTATAACAGCCTATCAATTAATGCAAGATGTACAAAGGCAAAAAGGTAATCTGATAGAAGCCAATAAAATCAATAAACAATATATTGAACTCGAATTAAATAATGGTGCCAATGATGTTCAAATGGGAATTTCCTATCTTGAATTAGCGGCAGGTTTTAGAGTGTTTGGAGATTCTGAAAATACCATATTATACTCCACAAAGTCATTTGATTTATTCAAAAACGCTCCAGATTCATTGTTTACAAAAAAAAGAGATAAAAACAATAGAATGTTCAGAGCGCTTCAGATTAGAGGCTTGATGTACAAAGATTTGAAAGAATATGATTTGGCCATTAAAGACTATTCAGAAAGTCTTACTTATTTAGAAAAATCTAAGCAATATAACGAAAAGGATGGGATCCGTTCTCGAATTAATTGTTTAGGCAGAATGGTAGACGTGTATCTTTTTCAACGCGATTTTGAAAATGCTAGAAAATCATTAAATCTTTTGGAACCTCTAGTCAAAAATGAAAGCTTCAATCGATTTAGATTTTATGAGTTATCCATGTCTCTTGCATTAAAGAGTAATACTATTCCGTCAACAGATACGATCATAAAGCTTGCATTGGAACATGTCAACGAACAGTATAAAGGAAATCGCACACATCCTGAGCAAGCTCGAATTTATATGATCTATGGTGATTACTATGTGGCAAAAAATGAACTAGAAAACGCACTACAAGAATATCAAAATGGACTTCGATATTTTGATGGGAACTTGAGTGAAAATTTTTCTGACAATCCTGATATTTCAAAGATTTCTCAAGGGACTCAATCCTTACAGCTGTTGGCTAAAAAAGCAAATACGCTCTACACGCTTTATGACGAAAACAACGACTCCAATGTACTGAATTCAAGTATCGCTGCCTTTAATACAGCAATTGACCTTTTGGATAAGATGAAAACTGATTTCTTAAATGAAGGGTCAAAATATAAAGTCGCTGAAATTGCCTCCACTGTATATGAAGATGCGTTGAACGCAAATTATTCAGCATATGTAACGTCAAACGATGCTTCTGTATTAGAAAATATGTTTAATATCATTGAGAAAAATAAAGCTGAAATTCTTTTTCAAAATGTAAGCACTAAATATATTTTACTTTCTTCTTCACTTCCAGATTCATTAGTAAATCAAGGAATAGATATTCGCAATAACATCTCATTTTATTCCAAACTTGTAGCTGAAGAATCACAGAAAGTCGAGCAAAATGCTGAAAATCTTGCATCCATTAAAAATAAACTTTTCGAACTTCAAAATTCGTTGACACTTTATGAACAAAAACTAGAAACAAATTATCCTGAATTCTATGCCTTCAAAAATTCACTATCTACGCAAGTTACCTACCAAAAGATTCAACAAACACTACAAGCAGATCATCTCTTATTAGAGTATTTTCAAACGGAAAATGAATTGTATGTACTTTCTATCAGCGCAAATGAGGTAGTTGTCCGAACAATTCCTTTACAAAGATTATTGGAAGATGTTTCAGAATTTTATCTAGCCATTTCACAAAAACCTGGAGGAAGGAATACAAGACTTTTTGATTTATCCAATACATTAGGAAAGCTACTAATTACTGACAATTCTAATTATCAAGCTCATCCATCAAAAATCATAATTATTCCTGATGGAATTCTCAATAAAGTCCCATTTGATGCCTTAAATGTTGATGCTGAAAATATGGTGCTTGAATCCAGTACCGTTTCTTATAATTATTCGGCGAATCAATACTTTAAAAATCAAAGTGAAGTGCACCTTTCCAACCCTACTGTACTCTGTTTGACACCAGCATTCTCAGGACTGTCCACGGACCAACGGAGCTGTAATTATCAAGTACTTGGAGACTTGCCTAATACCCAAAAAGAATTCGACTTTCTAAAAGAACAATTTAAAGGTACCTTCTTGGATAATGATCAAGCCAATAGAGAAAACCTAAAACAGAATTTTTCAAGTCATCAAATCGTTCACTTGGCAACTCATGCCTGCCTCAATGAAGAAGACCCAATGCTGAGTCAAATATATTTTTCTGATGGAGCGTTGACGAATTACGATATTCAAAATCTCAATTCTAGACCAGAACTCGTTGTTCTGAGTGCTTGTAATACTGCATCTGGATTAATTCAGGACGGTGAAGGAGTTATTGGACTTTCAAGAGGATTTTTTGAGGCTGGAGTAAAAGGTTTGCAATCAAGTCTATGGTCTATAGATGACTACTCTTCTTCAGAAATTGTGACTGGGATGTATCATCATTTAAAAAAGGGAAAATCTAAATCTGAGGCCCTAAGACTCTCAAAATTAGACTACCTTAAAAAAGCGGATAAACTACGATCACACCCTTATTATTGGGCTGCTTTGATTCACATTGGCAATGACAACCCAATTGATTTTTCTAATTATACCTCACTTGTATTCATCCTATTATTCGCCACATTATTTATAATTTTTATTATTGTACGAAATAAAAAAAAGAGGACATAACTTCCTCTTATTCTGACTACTATACGTACTTCTAAAAGTATATTTAAAGAAAAGGTAATTTCTTAGATTACTTTTTATTCTTTCAAGGTATTCAGATATGTACGTTCGGTTGGAAAAAGATTTTTTAATTTTTAATCTCTCCGAAAATAGAACTCGATGATAGATTTTGAGATTTACATTTGATCAAAATCAACCAACTCTATTCATGTACTAATTTTTAATCATCACAAATAAAATTTAGATGAATGTAGATTTTACTATTGCATTTGAGTCACACCAAGATAATAATCTCTGTCAGACTATAAAGCAAATTTGTAGTGTAGAATCTACTGTTTCAAAGAAGGTGAACACCTGTTTTAAAACTACTTTTTGGATTCTATTACTAGGACTTCTAGTAAGTACGATTTCCATCCTCTTTAATAATAATACTTTCTTTGGATGGCCTTGGATGTCTAAGACATCTCTATATGACAATTATTTTGAGGAATATACACCTTCTATACAATCAAGATGCAATCAAGATGCCTTAGGATCAGACCTTGTATCATTTCTGACAGCTTATAGAAGTAAAGACTATACAACTGCCCTCAATATTGTTCAACCACTAGCAAATGGTGGTGACATTGATTTACTTTTACTCGCTGGAATTGGGGCTTTAGAGATTGATAAATTTGAGATCTCCACACTCTATTTTGATCAGATTATTGATCTCAATGATTACTATTTTACTGATCACGCCAAATGGTACAAAGCACTACTATTATTAAAAACTAAAAAATATAAAGAAGCAAAAAATTTATTGACCGAATTAGCCGTAGACCCTTCGGCCGACCATCACGATGAGTCAGTATCCTTGCTAAATAGACTATGACAGCTTATTTAGCCTAAAATATTTACCCTTTTAATATGGTGTGAGTGTCATGAGTGTTAATATCATCACCAACGAGGTAAGTATTATTGCTATCAGCACAGCAATGTACCCCCTTGGTCTTCGGATCAAGGGGATTTTTTCATGTCTAAACTTTTGCTGGTTTTCTATTTTGCTGTTGAGATCAAAATTTTAAAACTCTACAAGAAAACTTTGATTTATCGGTAGATCCTACAATCTGTATAGGTCCATTATAATCTATTGTATTCAAATCGATATCAATATGATGTGCATCTATACGATTTACCGCCAACAATAATCTTCCATCAAGTGCAAAAAAATTCAAGGTCTGAATTTTCTCTTTAGGTACATTTATACTAATATATTCAGTTGTTGGGTTTGGATAAACTACAAAATCCGAACTCAACAAATCATGAACAGAATTCGTCTCAATAAAAACTGAGCATTCATAGTTATTGGTCACACAATATTGAACAAGATCAATCCCTGCTCCACCATTAAAAAATAATTGATGTGGAAAAAATAACCCATTTTCATCTCCAAAGATCTCATAAACAGGTTGTGCTTGTGTCAGTTTAAATTTTCGGACATCATACCCAAACATTTCATCCTCAATAATTTCTGATATGAAAAATGATGCTGGATTATTCAATGTCTCTCCTTCCTCTTTTCCAAAATCGTATAACAAATATTCCCCTTCAAAAGCGCCTGGCCCATATGAAAACTCAAATTGATCAATTCCAAATTCTAGAATACTCTCATCCTCAATTATTGCAAACACCTGTTTTGTTGTTGTATCTTCTCTCATAAAAGCTGCTGGAGATCCCGAAGAGGTCAAATTTAAAAATCCAAAAGAATCCAACTCTACTTCTTGATCATTCAAAATAGAATAGGTCAAACCATTTATTATGGTATCGCCTTTTATATGATAGGCAAAAAAATCAGGAGGTCCCCCTTGTTTTTCAATATACATCCATGTTGCCCCTTCGACAACCATTTTTGGATATTCTTGTGCGAATGAGTAAGTGGATAAAAAAATAAAAAGGTAGATTAAAAAGTTTTTCATGATATAAAGTATTTAGTTTAGTCGTATTCAATATAATAAATAGTTAGATAGTCCAAATTAACATCCTCAGTTTTAGTGTTTCAAATGACAAGCAATTCTAATTCTAATGCAAAAAATGTAGCTTAATGAATTAAGGAGACAAAAAAAGCCCATTTCTGCTGGTCAGAAATGGGCTTAAATTTTCATTGTATGTAAAATTCATCACATCAAAATCCCCATATGTTTTTCATATTCCACTGTGATATAAGCTCGTAAACTCTCCACATTATCAAACCGATCAAATAATTCGCTATAGTTATGTCTTTCCGTGTCTGCAGACGTAACATTCTTAATAACATCAGATTTAGTGATCGTTTTTCCGCTAAGAATGATAAGTCGTTCCACAACATTTCTCAACTCTCTAATATTTCCAGTCCAATTTACTTTTTGTAGTTCTTTAATTGCAAGACCTTCTACCTTTTTTACAGGAGTATTGTACTCTTTGCAAATAGAAGTCGTAAAGTGTTCTACTAACATTGGAATATCATCTCTTCGATCATTCAAACCAGGAACCTTTATTGGAATCACTGCAAGTCTATGGTAAAGATCTTCTCTGAATTTACCTTTACGTATCTCCGCTTCCAAATCTTTATTCGTTGCAGCTACTACTCTTACATTTACTTGAATTTCTTTATCGCCACCGACTCTTGTAATTCTACTTTCTTGCAATGCACGTAAAACCTTAGCTTGAGCAGATAGACTCATATCACCTATCTCATCCAAAAATAATGTTCCATTATTAGCCAATTCGAATTTTCCAATTCTTTGTTTATGTGCCGAAGTAAATGATCCTTTTTCATGACCAAATAATTCACTTTCTATCAATTCTGAAGGAATTGCCGCACAATTAACTTCAATGATATTATTATCCTTCCTTGAACTGTTTTCATGCAACCATCTAGCGACCAATTCTTTACCAGAACCATTAGGCCCAGTAACTAAAACTCGAGCATCGGTAGGCCCAACTCTTTCAATAGTCTTTTTGATAATTGAAATGGCATCACTCTTCCCTATTATTTCTTGCACATTTTTCTTAGAAACTTTCTTTTGCAGGGTTTTCTTTTCAACGATCAACTCTGATTTGTCCATCGCATTTCGAATAGTAATCAATAATCGATTCAAATCCGGCGGTTTCGAGATGAAATCAAATGCACCTTTTTTTACTGCCTCCACAGCTGTATCAATGTTTCCGTGACCAGAAATCATAACTACTGGAGTATCTGGACTTAAGATTTGTACTCGTTCTATAGCTTCCATGCCATCCATTTTTGGCATCTTGATATCCATAACGATTACATCATACTTATTCTGCTTAATTTTCACTAAACAGTCAAGTCCATCAGTTGCTTCATCAACCTTATATTTTTCGAACTGTAGTATTTCTCGCAGGGTGTTACGAATTCCCTTATCGTCGTCAACGATTAATATTTTTGCCATTGGATTGTAGTTTTCTATTTTAATTCAAAAACGGAATTGTCATAAGCGCAGCTTACGAACAAACCGTAATGTAAATATATACATTAAATTTTTATTTAATAAGTAAAATTTTAAAAATGTGTGAGTTAAGTGGAAATTAACTAAAATATCATCATACTTTCCCGAGTCAAATTGTGTACTAATTTAACCAGAATTCTAAGTTATTTATTATTGCTTTGGGTATTGGGACAAGTAAGCGAGAGCCGCAGTGGTACATAGAATAAAGCGGTAACACCTAGTCACTAAAAGCCTGGAAAAAAAGCATCTTTGAAATGATCCACAGATTGATACACTTCGTTGTGAAAAAATACGGCAACAATATCAAATCTAACTTCCCAATCATGATTAATTTTTTCCATATAGGCCGTTGCCCCATCCACAATCAAATTTTGTTTTCTTTGGTCAACAAAAGATTCTGGACGTCCATACAGGTCATTTGATCTTGATTTCACTTCAATAAAAACGAGGACTTCTTGATCTTTTGCTATTATATCAATTTCAGACTTTCTGTATCTCCAATTGACCTCCAATATTGAATACCCCTTGTTTTTAAGGAAATTCACCGCAATTTCCTCACCTTTTTTGCCTAAATCATTATGGTATGCCATTTTCTTAGTGTAGAATTAACAATAAGTTTAACGTATTATAAAAAGAATATATATTTTTGCGCTAAAGAATGGAGTGATTGGTATTCTCGTGCAGATTGACATTCTTACTATAACTTAAAAATACGAAAAGATATGATGGATACATTGATCGATAGATTTCCAGCTCAATTGAAAGAGGCATTGGAAATTGGGAAAGCAGCAACCGTAACGGCACCTACTCAGCCAATAAATAAAATATATGTCGCTGGTCTTGGAGGATCAGGTATTGGTGGAGATTTCGTCGCTGAAATGATAAAAGATGAATGCAAAGTACCTTATCTAATTGGTAAGGGATACTCCATCCCTTCCTACATAGATGAAAATACTATAGCAATAATCTCATCCTATTCTGGAAATACAGAAGAAACACTAACCGCATTTGATCTACTGGAGAAAACAGGAGCAAAAATTATATGTATTGCTTCAGGTGGAAAGGTTATCGCAAGAGCTAAAGAGGCAGGATATGACTATATTCAAGTTCCAGGAGATTGGCCTTCACCAAGAGCGTGTTTGGGGTTCTCTTTAGTTCAACAAATTTATGTCTTGGAAAAATTGGGATTTATAAGTGCAACCATTTCAGCGCAAATAAAAACTTCAATTGATGTCATTAAGTATGATCAAGATGACATTAAAGCAGAGGCCAAAAAAATAGCTACTAAACTGTATGGCAAGACTCCTGTTATATATACAACGGATAGAATGGAGAGTGTGGCCGTACGATTGCGTCAACAAATCAATGAAAATGCAAAGTTATTGTGCTGGCATCATGTTATTCCAGAGATGAATCACAATGAATTAGTGGGGTGGAAAGCTAAGAGAAGTGATATTGCAGTCCTATACCTAAGGAATAAAGATGATTTCAAAAGAAATGCGACTCGAATTGACATTAATAAAACCATTATCTCAAAACTAGCAGGAGATGTCATTGAGGTATACTCAAAAGGGAAGTCACTACCTGAAAAAATGATGTACTTTGTTAATCTTGGAGACTGGGTAAGTTGGTATATGTCGGAAATGCATGGAGTAGATAGTATTGAAGTGGATGTAATCGATTATTTAAAAGGAGAATTGGCAAAAGTATAGTATCTTCGCCGCACAATTGACATGCATCTCTACGCATTTCACTTAATATGGGGTACAGGCGAAAGAATAGACGTAATAAAAAAGGACCAGACACGAATAAATGGATACTTCCACTTGGATTTGTCCTTGTATTGTTGTGGCTCATAGGATCAAGTATCCAAGGTAAAAGTCCTACAGAATTTTTATCACAAGTCTATTATTGGGTGGTTGGTACAGAGTCTCCTAGTAAAAGTAGAACAGAGCTTAAATCTATGATCGATATTCGCGATCTCAAAATAGATTCACTTTCTTCAGAATTGGTCGAATTGAAAAACAAAAGCCCGTATCGAACAGCAATTGTCAACACCACTGCTAATTCTTTAAACTTGAGATCTGAACCTAATTTGGCTTCGGATGTAGTCATCAAAATTCCAGACAGCAGCGCTGTGAAAATTCTATATTTTGACGAAGAAATTTTAGTCTTGGAAGGCCAAACCGGTAAATGGTGTAAAATCAAATATGCGGACAAAGAAGGATGGGTATGGGGAAATTATCTTGAAATGGTAGATTAATTTCTCACTCCAACCCAACACTTTTCCTACACACAACCTTAGTCATAGCATTACTACCTATGTAAATTACAAAACTATTGATTACATATTTCACTATTATCCATAATATATTTTAAATTAGAGAGTAATTAACTTATTTAATTCTTTAATTTAAAACACGCATTATGAATTATGTTGCAATCATTGCAGGAGCGGCATCAGTTATGATTTTAGGAACAATTTGGTTTCATCCAAAAGTATTAGGAAAAAGTTGGATGGAAGGTGCTGGCCTTACGGAGGAAGATATGAAAAGTGCAAATCCAATGGTCATGATAGGGGCCTTACTTATGGCACTGGTCATTTCTTGGGCCATTGGACGATATGCTTCCCATACACAAGAAGGAATGAGTCAGTTTGTTCATGGTTTATATCATGGATTTACTCCAGCTATCTTCTTTGTTGCCCCAGTTTTGATCAGTAAAGGATTATTCGAAAAGAAACCTATTGCTTGGATCTTGACGGGTGCAGTTTATTGGGTATTAGCGATTACCCTGGTAGGTGGCGTGGTCTATGCGTTGATGCCAGTCGCTGAAGCTGCAGCTGGGTAATTATAACAGAATAAATGATAAGGCAGTAACAAATTGATTGTTGCTGCCTTTCTAGTTTTAGGTTTAAATCAAACTCATACACGGTGGAAACTATTTGATCTTATGCTTATCCAAACGACCACTTGATCAGACACTTTCATCCTGTTAATCAGCCACATTTTAGATGTTGAATTTTTGATAGTATCACTTTTTTTGGTGGATTCCATTTCTTTATTGTGAATGAACTTAACCGTAACATCTGTCCTTCGATCTAGAAACCTCCAATATTCCTTTAAGGGTTCAATAATCTTTAGATGTTTTCCAAAATTCCTTCTCCTCAATCTGGACATCCATCGACTTTAGCTTCTAAAAATGTATAGGATTTAGCAATGAATCCAGGTTTGAGGTCTATGTAATTTTCTGTGGAATAATACACCTCTGCATGTACACCTTGTATCTCTCTAGTTGAGGTAAGTGAATTAAGAACATGATAATCTTGCCTACCTATAGCCAATGCATTACTTGGATCATTCCCATTGGTAAGGTTCAAACTATAAGGACAAGCATTGTACAATGGAGCTCTCCATATACCTCTTCCATGTGTCCCAATGGTAAGATACCCTCCATCTATTTCAATATCTTCTACATTCGTATTTGGCAAGTAATTGGAAAAAGGAATCCAATCACTCATTGTATTTCCTTTATAATTTACACCAATCGTGGTCCCTATATATAAACCTGGGTATGCTCCGTTGTGATATATCATATTCCTCACAGCTACATTTTCTAAGCTACCACTGATATTCGTCCACGAATCTCCTCCATCAATTGATTCAAAGATTTTCATTCCATCTTCATACGAAGAACAGGATACCCAAACTCTATCTACATTATAGGGGTCCACTACTACATCAGAATATGTCGCATCCCCAGAAGGAATCGTACTACATACATTCCATACAGGAGAGGAGGCACTCAAATTTGTTGTTTTTAATAAGGTGTCACTAGAGACCACATACATAACATCATCATCAATGATCGCTTGAGAAAAACTTAAAATATCTCCATCCATTGCGACTTGCCCCGTACCAAGATCCTCAAAGTCGTAATTAAGCAAGGTAACTTCATGTGCTCGATACAATTTATTTTTACTGTCAACAAAAAAGTAATCAGGATCTGTAGTGTGCATCTCAATTTCTGCATACCAAAAATTATCTTCTTTAATCGTAATATTTGTTCCCGCTTGCCTACGTGTTACTCCCGCTTGAGTAGAGATATATTTTATACTATGATCTCCAGTATGCCAAGTGCAACCAAACCCATCACCTCCTTGTATTTTGGCAACCTCTCCATCATCAAATTGATCTTTTAGTGTACCATTATCCTGCAATCCGCCAATGTATTCATTGGCATAGACATCGATTTCATAAAATTGACTTATGCATAAGCCAGGAGAAACTTCGGTCCAGCTATTTCCATTATCAATAGAATAATATATACCTCCGTCATTATTCGCAATCAATTTTCCATTAACGTAATAAAAATTTTGCTGATCAGCATGCATATAGGGCGTAGTAGTCGCATCCGGCTTCCTTTTTGTAATTCGGGTCCAAGAAGCTCCACCATCTTCAGATCTCCATGCACTTACTCCTCCAGCAAATAATCTCAAGTGATTGGCAGGGTCTACTACCAAACCCAAATCCCTAGCTCCTTGGTCTCCAGAATCATTGCCGTTATCATCCCACCCTAATATATTAGGTGAATTTGATCGCATAAAAAAGTTTTGCCCATAGTCAAGAGACATAAAGCATCCTCTAAATGTACCATTCACCCCAGTATCTCCATTGAATAGAAGGTACACATAATTGGGAGCAGAAGGGCTTACGGCTATGTCAAAACGATCAAATGAAGTAGGAAAAACTGAACTGCTTATTGGCGCCCAACTATCCCCTGCATTTTCTGATCTATACAACCCACTATTTGAACTCATTAGCATGGTATCCTGACTTCCTGGAATAAATTCAATATCAAATATTTGATTAGCTAGAGGTTCCACTAAACTAAAACTGGTACCTCCATTTTCTGTTTTATACAATCCATCTCCATTAATCCCTACATATAAGATCTCTGGATTGGTAGGATGTGCTATCATAGCCATTCCATACTTTTTATCCTCTATATTCAGCTCTATATCCGTAAACTCCCAATGTGCCCCCCCGTCTTCCGTTTTTATAACTCCAATGGACCGAGTATCTCCTGCTCTGCCATCTCCAGTAAGAATATAAATAATATCTGGATTATCTTGATTCACTACTACAGCAGATATCCCAATGGAAGCAAAATCGTCTGTCATAGGTGACCATGTATTTCCCGCATCTGTTGTTTTCCACAACCCTCCTGCCGCAGTCCCTACATACCATATGTTGGTATTTGTGGGATGGAAAGCAGTACAAGTAGTTCTGCCTATTCCTCCAGTCCCACCACTATTGGCCCCCTCGTAGTCAAAGGGACCTATACTTTCCCAATCGCTATTGACTCTTGTATTCTGACTGGCTAATTTCTTCTGCGTTTTTTTGTACTCCTTAAAATCCAATACCCCAAAGTTTTTCATTTTATTATCCCTACTAACTCGTTTTTCCATCTCAAATTTCCATCTGCGATACTGTTTATAACCTGAACCTCTCCCTGTCCCTCTTTGATCAAAATATGCTTCGGCATTTTCACATGCAACTTTAAAATCATCTGTAGCATTTACTATATCCCTCCATGTTTGCCCATTCGCCTGAAAACCAAAGGTCAACAATATAATACATATTAGAATTCTCATTTTCTTTAGATTTAAGCGTCTGAAATGTTTACTTTATTGATTTTTTTATAGCCTGCAATTCTTTTTTCAACAATGCATTCTCCTTATCTAATTCAATTACATACAATGTCAACTCTTCAATTTTTTCCATCATCTTTCGCTGCATTTCTCCAAGTGTTAATCCTTCTTTTTCTACTTCTATAGCCGAAGGTATCCCAGGCAGGTGTCCATGATTTTCAATGTGACTTTCTACCTCTTTTAATGACTTCAAATGATAGTCTTCTTTAAAAACATAATCCGGCCAATCTCCAGACATTTGTACCCTCACTTCTTCTGCGATAATTTTTCCATCTACAGCAAGCAAATAATCCGATGGAATGTAATAGGTCCCAATAGTAACAGGATTGTCAGAATTGGCATTTATGTGAAGTTTCCGGCCTTGTCCCAGCACATCCAATTCATTGTCATCTACTAACATTGTTCCAGAAATAGTCTTAATCTCCAATGACGCTGTAGTTCCATTATTATCATTTCCAGTGACCGTCAACTTAGAATTAGCAGGACCGCCTATTCCTACATTTCCACCTCCTTCAACCATAAATAGATCACCAGAACTTGAACCTTGAAGATTTAAAGTAGAACCATATGGAGCACTACTACCCAAAGTTGACCATCTATCAATACCTCCAGAATTCATATCTATGTAAAATGTATTTGTCACTGGACCTTGAGTTGTAGTGGTTAAAAGACGTGCCGTCTTTGTTGTATATACCAGTGTACCTGTCTCTGTCCAATCCGTATCCCCCGCTCCAGAACCTCCTATTTTGAATTTTCCATTGCTATCAACCATAACATTCCGATCTCCAGATCCCGCTAGATTATTTACTCTCATATCCCCGTTGACATGCAATTTGGCAACAGGATTATCCAGCCCTATTCCTATATTACCAGATTCATGAATCACCATTCTCCTTGTGTCATTCGTACCAAAAATCAAATTATTAACGCCTTGTCCCGTGAAGATTCTTCCTATTCCAGCTCCACCGCCGCCAGTAGCGACTCCAAAACGCATATTGTAGGTCGATGTTCCAATCCTTAAATCACCTGTACTTCCTCCCTCCAAATTCCAACTTCCTCCTTTAATATCTAGTCTTGCCTCCGGAGAAGTTTTACTTATTCCAATGTTTCCATTGCCTAATATGGTCAATCGGTCTCCTGTTGCTTCTGGGCTTTTGAAATAAAAATTTAATTTTGAATTTTGTGCAATTGAGTCCGCCAGACCAGCAATATCCCAATACACACCAGGATTTTGATCGTTTTCAAATTTAATTCGAGCATAATCAAAGCCCGTTTCTGTAAGCCTCAACTGAGGAATGGACACACCTGAATTTGTCTCCAAATGAAGCTTACCTTGTGGATTATCCGTTCCAATACCAACATTTTCTTGAGCGAGTAAATTCAATGGCAAAAGTAAAATGCAATAGAAAATTATCTGTTTCATTAATTCATATTTTCCTCAAATGTAGAGGCAAAACAAGTACAATAAAAGCAGAAATGTGTGTTGTGCAATTAAATTGAGTAAATGGTAATATTTATTGAAAACACCGAGATTAGATGCCTTGCAACTTGATTAATAAATCATTTCTTTGGGACCGCGAAACTGGTATTTGTTCTCCTGAGACCATCACCAGATACCCTCCTTGACCTCGTATATACCGCTGAACATGATTGAGGTTGACAAAGTAGCTTTTATGGGCTCTAAAAAACTGGGTTCTATTTATCAAAGTTGTGACATCTTTTAATGTTTTGGCCACCAAATACTTACTCCCATCAGCTATAAATACCCAAGTATAATTGCTTTCCGCTTGCAAGTAGGTGATGTCATCCACTTTAACCAATGAATACCCCTCACCCGTGGGAAGTGCTACTCGATCCAGTTGTCCAGCTCCCTGAACATGAATATTTTGAATTAAAGCCGATAGTTTTTGATTGTCAAATTGGTGATCCCTGTTCGAACGAACCTTATTGACTGCTTGAATTAATTTATTTTTTCGCACAGGTTTCATAATATACCCTATCGCATTAAACTCAAAAGCACGAATCGCAAACTGATCGTAGGCGGTCACAAACACAACATCAAAATTCCGATTGTCCAGTTTTTGCAAGAATTCAAAACCATTCAAACCAGGCATTTCAATGTCTAAAAATAGAAGATCGGGAGTGTGTTTGTGTATTTCATTAATGGCTAAAAGTGGATCATTATATTTGGCCACAACGGTTACATCATCACAGTAATTTGTCAATTCAAATTCTAATGATTCTAAACTGCTTCGCTCGTCATCTATGATTATTGTCCTTAACATATTCTATTTTTTTTTAAGCCTCATTAAAACACTGAAACAACTGGAATTTTTAAACGCACCTGAGTTCCCAATGGCTCATCTTTATCATTCACTCTATCCACAATGGAAATCTCGATTCCCATTTGACTCATTTTGTTAATTATATCAACTCTCTCTTTTGTAATCCCCATTCCCATACTCTTGTAACGTTGCATAGAAGCATCCTTTCTTTCATTGGCTGCTTTACGTCCAACCCCATTATCTTCTATAATACACCGAATGTATTTTTCATCAATCTTCTCAAATCTAAGTTCCAATTTTCGGTTCCCTTCTTTATGCATTAATCCATGCCATATTGCGTTTTCAATGTAGGGTTGTAAAATCATGGGAGGAATCCTAATTTGGTCCAATGGAAGTTCATCATTATCGATACATTCAAATGTAAACGCCTTATCAAAACGCATTTGTTCCAACTCTACATACAGCTCAAGCGTTTCCAATTCTTCTTCTATGGAAATGGTACTCTTCTTGGAATTCTGCAAAATCATGCGTATCAAATGTGCAAAATTGGACAAGTATTCTGATGCCTCTAAGGGCCTGGACGATAGAATAAAGTTTTTAATAGAATTCAAACTATTAAACATAAAGTGTGGATTCATCTGAGCTCGCAGTGCTGAAAGTTCCAGTTCAGCAATTTTTTTATCAACGGCAATTTGGTCTTGTGTTTCCTTCTTTATTTGTTGAATCCGGAAAAAATAAAGCGTATAAATCAAAGCCATTAACAACAAAGCCATCAACAAGATGAACCACCAAGATGTATAAAATGGAGTTGCTACGATAAGATTCAATGCTGTAATTGTTGATGTCGTTTCGGGTTGTCCTACTTTGACTTCAAACGTATAATTCCCAGATGAAAGCCCTGTTAGTATCACTTGTCGATTATCACCAATATCTACCCATTTATCATCCAACCCTCTTAATCGATACGAATATTGCAGTCCTTTTGCAGATGGAAAATAAATACCTTGAAAACTAATATCGATACTTTTACTGTCGTATGGAATTTCAATTATTGAACTGGATAAACCTAAATCTGATGGTAATCCATCTACTTTAATATGATCTATGGTAACCCTTGTCGTTTCGACACTTTTTGCCTGCCATAATGTATCGGGGTGAAACATTATTATAGCATTACCATTCACAGAAACTATATTATTATCAGGCAGATCAATAACTTGTCTTGGGTCATTAAAGAATTGAATTAAGCCATCTTTCAATCCATATGATCTAACATCTCGAACTTCTTGGTCTATTGCACTGACTCCATTGGCCATAAAACACCAAATTCGATCTTTATAATCTACAAATAATTCTGTTACCTGTGTCATCGCTAAACCATCAGATATTGTATATCGATCTACTAGTTCTAAATGATCATTCTTTCTCTCAAATTTCCCCAAATAATCTTTGCCCGCAGCCCAAATAAATCCTTTACTATCTACTTTAACGTCAAAAATCTCATCGTTCCTAGGATTGAAAGTGGAATCAATCGTAAGCTTTTTGGCCTTTCCATTCTCCAAGTCAACCACATAAATAGCCATGGAAAATACTAGAGCTTCTTGCTCACTGTAATATTCCATCCCTTCAAATATTTCATTAAATTCTCTTCCAAAGGAGTTTTCAAAATCATTGATTTCCAAAATTTCAATGGGTGCATTAGGAGATTTCTTCCAAAAGAAGTGATGTGCCGCAACCATGCTCATAACTCCTCCCTCACTAACATTTAAATTCCACAAAGCAGGCAAATTTTGATCGTCCAACATCAAATTTTCATATTGGAGTCCTTTCTTTAGGTCTGTTACTTTTACTCCATTTCTATGTGCTTCGTATAAATAATGGTCATATACTCCCAATCCGTTGACGCTTCTCTTTCGATCAATAAAATCAACTTCTTTTGTTTGATCCAAAAAGAGTCTATATATCCTCCCTCTACTCATTTCCGAATTATGGGAAAATAAAACACATTGATGGATAGGATCATAGCCCAATCGCCCTGGATATATCCTTCGATAATCCTGAAAAGCATTGAGCGAAAAGCTTTTTATCTTATTAAATTTTGGGTTGTACACCAACGCTCCTTGTGCGGTTCCAACCCATATATTTCCATCTCTGTCTTCAAACATCGTGTTTATGTAAGGCGCTCCTTCATCAGATTCGTAAATTAATTTTGGCTTATTTTCTGGTGAATACTCATAAATATTCTCCACATTACTGACCCATAAGTTATCTCCCTTCGAAATAATTTTACGTGTAATGAAATCTCTATCAGGTCGAGTCGGTGATTTTACTCTTACCAACTCTCCTTCTCCCGTTTTTGGATTCCAATGTAAAATATGGTTTAGAGAGTAGGTTGATAATAGGGTACCATTCTTTAACTGATGGCCTAATCTTCCTTGGATAGGGTGTCTTTCAAATTTCTTAGTTTTCCGATTGAAGGATACTACTCCATATCCACCATTTTTCTCAAATAACCTGTCTCCATAGTCATCGTAATCTGTAATACTTAACCACAATAGATCTTTATTATGGACATCCTGAAGAATGGTATTGATGATATAACGTTCCGTCAAATCCTCTTCCAGCCATGATGGAATAAACGTAATTAATGTATCTGCTTCTTTATCTACTTGATATAAACGAATCTGTCCACTTCCTATCCAAATATCCTCCTTCTCATCTATCAATATTCCATGACAGTTATTTTCCAATTCTGGAGGTAAATTCGGAAGGGTATATTTTTTGAATGATTGATTGCGTGGTGAAAACCGATTGAGCCCTCCATAGCGCATGGTCAGCCACAAATCTCCCAATTTATCAAATTTCATGTCGAGGACTTCACCTGTACTTATGGAAGAACTATCTCCGTATAAAGCAGCATAATGTTTTATTGAATTTCCATCATATCTTTTGAGCCCTTGATTACCGCCAAAATATAAATAGCCAAGACTATCTTGAGCAATTGCATTGACCTGCATACTGAGTTGGTCTGATAATCCCACATCTGTCATTCGTATACCATTCCACTGTCCTAATAGTGCATTGTTACACCATAAAACTATTAGTAATGGAAAAATGGACCGACACCACATAGCTAAATTTACACTATTCAAGATTAACTAATATACAAAGATAAAGTAGTCCTTGACTTAAAGTAGGATAAATGATTGTGTGGTTATTAACATGAGTGAATGGTTAAACCATTTCGAAAGTACTAAGAGACATCGACAGCAGAAAAACGCGTAGAAAAAATTAATTCAACACAAATTCCAAATCCAAACGATCCAAATTTATACGCTCCTCCTTAAAATTAATTACATCGTCAGAGATGATCTTTTTCCTTTCTTGTAAAGCCAAAATCTTTTCTTCAATGGTACCTTTCGCTATGAATCGAATCACATTAACAGATTTATCTTGCCCTATCCGATGCGCTCTGGCTATGGCTTGTTTTTCTGCAAATGGATTCCACCATGGATCCAGAATAAAAACATAGTCTGCAGCTGTTAGATTTAAACCAACTCCCCCAGCCTTCAATGAAATAAAGAAAAACTGTACTTCTTTTTTAGATTGAAAATCTGCAACTGCTGTTTCTCTTTGTCTTTGTGAATGACTTCCTGTCAAGGTAACATAGCTCCAATTGTTTGCCACACATTGCTCTGTATACAATTTGATCAACTTTGTAAACGAACTAAAAACCAAAACCTTATGTCCTGATTTAAATACTGTTTCCATCTTTGTTAAAATATAGTCCATTTTCTCAGACCCTCCATCATACGATTCATCCACCATAATAGGATTATTGGAGATCTGACGCAATTTTGTCAATGCTGCAAAAACATGAAACTTATATGTCCTATCCGCATTATCTAATCCCAATAAGTAATTCCGAGTGGCACTTTTTACTTTGTCATACACGTCTTTTTGTGCTTGCTGCAAGTTAATATACTCCACCGTTTCCACTAATGGAGGCAAGTCTTTGGCCACTTCCTCTTTGGTTCTTCGAAGAATAAATGGCTTTACCATTTTGGCCAGTTGGGACAAAGCATCTTCGTCTCTATATTTTTCAATAGGAATCAGGTAATTGGTCTTGAAAAAAGCAAAATCGCCAAGCATCTTAGGATTAATAAATTCCATTTGAGACCACAAATCAGATAATGAATTTTCAATCGGTGTACCTGATAGGGATATTTTGTGCTTGCTATCCAACTCATTGATGCACTTAAACATTTTCGATTCTTTATTCTTGATCATTTGACTTTCATCTAAAACAATGTATTCCCATTGAATCGATTTCAATAATTCTACATCCCTTAAGACCGTATGATAGGTGGTCAATACAATATCAAATTTGTCGAGCGTATCATTAAGTTTTTTTCGTTGGGCACCCACAAATCGAGCAGTATGTAAAGTACTATTGAATTTTTTTATCTCTTTAAACCAGTTGAATACTAAAGAAGAGGGAAGGATAATCAACGCCCTCAAAGGATTGATCTCTTCGATCATGGAAGCTCCAAACAATGTCATTTGTTGAGGAGATGATTTTATATCCCTTTTTAGCCTATCTTTTGTATAAGATAATACAGCTATCGTCTGCAACGTTTTACCCAGGCCCATATCATCCGCCAAACATGCACCTAACGAATTTTGCTGATGGGCTATTAACCATTTCACCCCCTCCAACTGATAAGGCCTCAACGAAGCATTGAGATGGATGGATGGACTATAATCTATGTCAGCATCAATTATAATATCCTTTCTTACTACCCCTTCGAATTCTTCTAAGTCATCTATAAACGTATATTGTGACTTCCGGATTCGTACCTTACCTCCTTGCTGTTCTCCAAATTTTGCAATCTCCTCATACTTTGTCATCCATGTCTGCGGTATTACAAAGTACCTACCGTCTGGTAATTTATAAAAACGGTTTCCATCTTTAATTGATTCTAACAATTGAGCAAAAGGAATCCGATCAGAGCCGATTTCTACTACCCCATGTATGTCAAACCAATCACTTTCTGAATTTGACTTAAGGTGGATGGATTGTTTATCCAATGAGATGGTATGCCCATCAATTGTGGGTCGATCAATTTTAAAACCTTTTGATTTCAGCTCTGCTTTATTTTGTATAATAAACTGGATCATTTTATAAGAATCATCCTCTTGGGGAATCTTGAACCGTTTTGAAAGGTTCAATTCTAGTCCCATTTGCAGTAAGTGTTGGATCCATTCTTCTTCCTTCTTCGGATGCCTTTTTACCTGGATAATTGAGATCTTTTTATCGTCAGTGACATTAATCCTAGTCTTATTCTTTGCTTGAGAACTATAAAGGAATGAAGATTGATGATAGTCAAAGTGAATATCTAGTACCAATTCCTCATTTACAAAATCATAGGTGGTGCTCAGTCGGCAGTTTTCAATCTCGTCGTACTGTACTACATCGAACCCTTCCGCCTCTATCTCTGTTTTTTGTGCAACATTTAGAATAAACTTCTCGAAATAGGTATAGACCATTTCGTTTTTGATAAAAATATTGTCATTCTTGAGAAAGGGTTTTAATTTATTACCATTGATCGTCTTAACGTGCATTAATGTATAATCTGCCACAATCCAAGAATTGTCATTCGACAGTATATGAACATCTTTTCGAAAAGGAGACCATGGAATTTTGCCATCATTAATTTTTAATGAGTATTTGATTCCAAGATTAGTTTTCTCAAATCTAAGAATGGGTTCAGCAGAATGTGCAGCATGATTAATTTTCAAATCCTCGAGTCTCGCCTTTCTCTCAACACCTATTATCATTGGAATATTCCAATCCTTGAGCACCAAGCAGAATTCATGAATTTTTCGATCATAAAACTTTAGAATAACACTTTTTATGTCATTAATTTGAAAAAGCTTGATCAATGTATTTTGATTCCTTTTCTTGGTGCAGTATTTATTTTCCAATTCTGCCAAACTTAAGGTATTGGCACGATGCAGAATACCATCAATTTGATCTTGTGGAAGCGCAATCGCATAGGTAGGCACTGTAACGGAGGTTGCCCGGGCCTTCATTCTTCCTAAGGTCCCATCTGCTTCTAATTGTACAATGTAGGGTTCGGGAATATATCGTTGTAGGAGCTCATTAAATTCTAGGTTAATGATGATCGTGTAGGACTTACTCTGATACATGATTGATTTACTTATCAATAAAAGGGCTGCAAAAGTAATTTTTTATTTTAAAGTCAATTCAAGCTACCTTCTAAAAAGAATGCATAGAATAATCGACAGAAAAAGATATGCTGAAATATTTTGGTACTTCATTTCATAATTCTTGTATGGTATTAATAACTTAGCCTACGAATTATTAAAGCACAAATAACAGATTTTTAATTCTATATTCTAGAGACCAGAAAATAGGCTTAATCCAACAGAAGCCTTCCCCCTTGGTAGTTTCAACTATTATTATTACTTTTGCAGCCCTTTAAGGAAATTTATTAATTAATCATAAAATTATAACTTCTGTATATGATACAATATGAAGTGACTTTCATCGTCGATCCCGTTCTGTCAGGCGATGAAATTAAATCGACAGCAAAGGCATATGAAGATCTGATCAAAGACAACGGAGCTTCTATCGTAAATGTAGACGACCTGGGCCTTAAGCAATTGGCATACCCAATTAAAAAAAGAACAAGTGGTATTTACTATGTGATTGAATACAATACACCTAGTGGATCATTTTTACCAAAAATGGAGCTTTCATTAAAAAGAGATGAAAGAATCTTAAGGTTTCTTAATGTCAGATTAGACAGATACGGAATCAAGTACAATGAAGACAAAAGAAACGGTCTTATTGGTAAAAAAAGAGATAAAGTAAAAGAGGAGATTAAAGAAGCTAGAAAGTCAGAAGCACCGAAAGCAAAAGCAGCTCCAAAACCTACTCCAAAACCAGAACCTGCTCCTGCACCAGCACCTGCAGCATCAGAAGAGGAGTAATTTAATCACCACTAAAATTAAAAGAAAATGGCATCAAGAGATGATATAAAATTTTTGAGCAATCCTAATATTGGTTCTCAAAGAAAAAAATACTGTAGATTCAGAAAATTCGGAATCAGACACATCGATTATAGAGATCCGGACTTTTTGCTTCAATTTATTAATGAGCAAGGAAAAATTCTTCCAAGAAGAATTACAGGTAACTCATTGAAGTACCAAAAGAAAGTGGCTGTAGCTGTAAAAAGAGCTAGACACTTGGCAATGCTTCCTTACGTTGCCGACCTTTTGAAGTAATTTTGTCCACTTTTTAAAAATTTAACAACAATGGAAATCATATTATTAAAAGATGTAGATAAGTTGGGTTACAAACACGATGTTGTGACAGTAAAAAATGGATATGGAAGAAATTACCTTATCCCACAAGGCATGGCTGTAATCGCTAATGCTACAAATAAAGGCAAATTAGAAAAAATACTTGCCGATATCGAAGCAAAAGAATCTGCGAAAATTGACGATTATAAAGCAATGGCAGAGAAACTAGAAGGTCAAACAATTAAGATTGGTGTAAAAGCTGGTACTTCTGGTAAAATCTTCGGTAGTGTAACGAATTTGCAAATAGCCAACGCTCTCGTAGAACAATTTGAGTCTGAAGTAGAAAGAAAGAAAATTATTTTAGATGAAAATATTAAAGAGGTAGGAACCTATGAAGTTGTTTTACAATTTCACAAAGAAGTTGCCGCTAAAATGAATATTGAATTGATCGCTGAGTAATCGACCATCGATTTTAAATCATACAAAGAGGTTATCTTTTAATTAAGGTAGCCTCTTTTTATTTCCCTCTAATGATTCCGTTTATCCAGCCCCCACATCAATTTATTTCGAATCGTCTTCATAAATGTAATATCATTCGGATGGGCCAAATGGATGTTAAAATCTGATTTCTGAATATTGATTCTATGCTCTGAAGTGATCGTTTCATAACGAGAATCCAGTGTGCATAAAAAATTCTCTGATCGACCCTCTATCTCAAATGAGATCTTAGAATTTTCTGACAATACAATAGGCCGCACATTTAAATTATGAGGAGCGACAGGGGTAATTACAATGTTACCACTTGTCGGAAATATGATAGGTCCACCACAACTTAAAGAATATCCTGTACTTCCTGTAGCAGTAGAAACCACGATACCATCTGCCCAATAGCTATTCAAAAATCGATCGTTTACATAAGTATGAATAGTGACCATGGATGAAGTATCTCGCTTATGTAATGTAAAATCATTCAATGCATAAGGGAGGTTTTCGAAAATAGGTAAATTACAATCCAAACTCAACATCGCCCTTGGTTCTGTGTAAAAGTCCCCTCGTACAACCGCTATTACCACTTCCTTAATTTTTACCTTTTCAATAGAAGATAAAAATCCCAATCTGCCAAGATTTACTCCCATAATAGGAAAACCAGAATCTCTTACAATTTCTATGGCACTCAAAATCGTCCCATCTCCACCCAAAGTCATGACCAAATCCGGTTGGAAGGCTTTCAATTCTTCATAATTATCAACAAGCTTCAATTCTCGAGATATGACTCCTTGATCTTTTAGCTGTACAGCATAACTTCCTAGCACTGCATATTCAATATTTTGCTCATTCATTACATCAAGCAAGTCCTGAACATATTGCTTATCGTTCTCTTTTAATAATTTACTGTAGATGAAAAACTTCATTTCTGACAAATCAATTTTTATAGTGGGTACCCCTTAAAAATGTAATATACAACAATACGCCAAAACAGGAGGTCACGCTGAATGCATCGCTATCTCAATACCCATAATATTTCGATACATTTCAATAGCATAGTCATCGGTCATTCCCGACACAAAATCAATTACTCCCAACACTTTTTCATATGGAGTTGCAGAACTATTGGTCCTAAACTGTTCTGGCAAAAGAACTAAACTTTTCTCTTCTATTTGTGAAGGATTAGGATTGATAATCCCAGGTACAAAGGTTTCTAACAAACCAGACATTACTTTATACCCTGCCAACTCTACTTTTATTACGGAGTGATGGTTGTATATTTTATGTATGGACATGTTTCGTATCGCCTTCAAACTTTCACACTTCTCTTCTACATCATCCATCAATGTGGATGTATATGCGCCCGCAATAATTTTATCCGCATTGGCTTTAAATACATCCGCACTCTCCATTACTAATGTATTGATACTTTTTGCCCTTAAATATGCAACAGACTCGTTATCATCTCCTAATTGGCTCAACGTATTCTTGATCTTATCCAAATCATTTTCTGGTCTATCCGCCTCTGCAATTACCTGAAGAAACGCATGTTCCACTTCCGCTCTAGAGATGATTTTAAGACGATGTGCATCTTCCATATCTATTATCTGATAACAAATATCATCCGCAGCTTCAACTAGATAGACAAATGGGTGTCGGAAAAAACTAAGAGGCTCAGCACTTTCTTGATACATGTGCGTATCCTTTGCTATTTCATTGAATATTGATTTATCGGACTGAAAAAATCCATACTTCTTCCTGTGCTTTTTCGTTTTTGTTCGTGCAACCGATTCACATGGATACTTTAAAATGGATGCTAAAGTAGTATACGTCAAACTCAACCCTCCAGACATTTTGCCTTTGAAATGATGGGTTAATACTCTCAATGCATTGGCATTCCCTTCAAAATCTGTTAAATCTGACCATTCTTTATCCGAAAAATAAGACCTCAAAGAACTGGTTCCTATGTGAGCATCGGCGTTTTGAATAAAATAATTTGAAATAGCTTTCTCACCACTGTGACCAAAAGCAGGGTTTCCTACATCATGAGCTAAGCAACCCGCTCCAATAACTCCTTTCAGGTCATGATGATAGAATTGAGTAGACAGTTCATCGACTTCCATTTCTTGCGCAATAAATGCACCTACTTCAGAGCCCAAAGAACGGCCAACTGATGCAACCTCCAAGGAATGAGTCAACCGATTATGAACAAATGTACTACTTCCAGGAAGTGGAAATACCTGTGTCTTATTTTGTAAACGACGAAAGGCGGATGAGAATATTAATCGATCATAATCTCTCTGGTAATCCGATCGAATGTTTGCCGAAGTCGTATATGTATACCCTGTGCGCCTTGCTGAAATACAATTGATCCAATTCATCATGCGACAAGAATAGCAATCTTTTTTAAGAGATTCAAGAAGTTAGGCAAGATTCATTCATCGAAATACATAATCCGTCTTATAGTTCTACCTAAAGTCTTTCCTCCAAGATTGATTCTCACCTTGTTCACTTCATATCCTGCATACAATTGCCTTAACATCAATCAAAATCAATCGCTTATAGATTAAATAAAATTTAATTACTTTTGCGCCGTAATTTAAATCTATCCATAGTCATTGACTTTTCAATTGACTGTTTTTTTTTAAACAACAATTATGAGCTTACTTACCATAGGAACCGTAGCATTTGATGATATTGAAACTCCATTTGGAAAAGCAGATAAAGTAATCGGAGGAGCATGCACTTATGCCAGTTATGCTGCATCTTACTTTACTGACAACATTCGATTGTGTTCTATTGTAGGAGTTGATTTCCCTACCGAAGAAATCAAATCGCTAGAAAACAGAGGCGTGGATATGACCGGATTACAAATTAAACAAGATGGACTTACGTTTTTCTGGGCTGGAAAGTATCATGAGAATATGAATCAAAGAGACACACTTGTCACAGATTTGAATGTCTTGGATGATTTCAATCCCACTCTTCCTGAGGCCTATAAAGACAGCAAGTATGTGCTGCTTGGAAATTTAACTCCCGACATTCAGATTCAAGTCATGAATCAATTAGATGGAAGCCAAGAACTGATTGTATTGGACACCATGAATTTTTGGATGGATGTAGCCATGGATAGTTTATTAGAGGCCATCTCAAAAATCGATGTGATTACCATTAATGATGAAGAAGCTAGACAATTATCAGGTGAATACTCCTTGGTAAATGCAGCTGAGAAAATTCACAAAATGGGCCCAAAGCATATTGTCATTAAAAAAGGAGAACATGGAGCACTACTCTTCTCAGAAGGTAAAATATTCTCAGCCCCTGCTCTTCCACTAGCTCAAGTTTTTGATCCTACTGGTGCAGGTGATACGTTTGCAGGAGGATTTATTGGATATTTAGCACATACCGAGGATACCTCTTTTGAAAACTTAAAGCGTGCATTGATCTATGGATCTTGTATGGCTTCATTCTGTGTAGAAGAATTTAGTATCGAACGACTACGTGACTTGTCCAATGATCAAATTGTACAGCGGATTGAAAAGTTCAGAACTCTTACTCAATTTGATGTCTAATTCTAGAATTTAAACTTTAGTAATTGGTTCTATCAAAACCAAGGAGAACCTTGGGAATTAACTCCTGTGCATATTTAAATCTATTCTTATAAGCTTACTAAAACCATCACTCTTTAGTTTTACTGATATGGCCTTATGATTAACCATCACATGCTCATTTAAAGCAAGTTTGTGTCAAATTCAATATACCTTTCTCCTATTAAGGATTTTGCAAAGATCTAGAAAATGTATTCTATTTACTTTAAAGTTACATGAGCGGCATCTAATATTGCTCTTGCTCCTTCAGCATTAGATGATTGAGAATAAACACGTAGGACAGGTTCTGTTCCAGAAGGACGTATCATTACCCAATCATCCTCTGATAAATAAAATTTATATCCATCAACTGATTCTGTACGAATAACAAGACGATCGCCAATTTTAGTGATTTCTCCATTTTTGCACTTATCCATGATGGCCCATTTCTTTTCATTATCAATATGTAAATCATCTCGATCCGTTGCAAATTCCCCCACCTTATCGTATACATCCTGAATCAATTCATTGATTGATTTACCCGTCTTAGCCATAAATTCCATAATAACCAAACCGATCCAGATTCCATCCCTCTCAGGAATATGACCCTTAACCGCCAAACCTCCAGACTCTTCACCACCCACCAACACATCTTCTTCTGTCATGATCTCGGCAATGTATTTAAACCCTATCTTGGTCACTTCACATTCCAAACCATACAATTCAGCAAGTTTTCTCATTTTATCGGTTACAGAGAATGTTATGATCACTTTTCCATTCATTCCTTTATGCTCGTGCAAGTAATACAACAATAACAAAAGGATATGGTGGGAATCCACAAAATTTCCATCTCCATCAAACATACCAATACGATCTGCATCTCCATCATTTGCCAATCCTAGATTCAACGCTTCATTATTCGCCAAATCCTCTGCAATTTGTTTCAAATTCCGAGCAATGGGTTCCGGTGCTTGCCCCATAAAAGAAGGGTTATAGGCACAATGCAATAAATGTGCATCGGGAAAGATTCTCTTGATTACATTTTGTCCAGCTCCGTACATAGCATCGTAGGCCAAATTAACACCCGATGTTTTGATCAAATCTAAATCAAAGTGCTCGTATATATGGTCTAGATACATTTGTTCCATATCTACAGTGGTGATCTGTCCATTTTCTTCTAAGGCTTCTATCGTGGGAAGATCTTGTGGTGCAGTGTCTGCAATCATATCCTCCACATCCTGAATATCTTTAGGAATCGTAGGACCACCATAAGCAGATTTCAGTTTGTATCCATTGTAACTAGCTGGATTATGGCTAGCTGTTATTACAACCCCCATACCTGCATTTTCTTTCACAACAACCAATGAAATCATAGGAGTAGAAACAAACCCAGTCGATCTGACAATATGAAGTCCATGTTTCCCAAACACTTGAGTTGCCACATCAGTAAACATTGTTCCTCCAAACCTACAGTCGTAACCAATGACTACTTTTTTCATCCCTCTTTCGATCATCCACTTTGCGGTAGCTTCTGCTACTCTTGCAACATTATCAGTTGTATACTCTTTTGCAATAATTGCTCTCCAGCCATCTGTTCCAAACTTTATCTTCGTCATACTTATTAAGTTGTAGGTTTTGTTCAATAAGAAGCTAATATCTGAAAAATCAATCTAATGCACTAACAGATAGATATAAACCTTACATAATTTAAAAATGTACTAATATTACCTACCAAATCAGAATGGAAATCATACTCTTTTTCCTACATAAAAAAAGAGACTGCCTTTATCAAAGCAGCCTCTTTTAATATACTATGGATGTGTATATTTATTTCATTTTATAGGTACCGTTCCCTACATTAAACCCATTGTTATAAATTTCTACGTCGTACTCTCCTTTTGGAAGTCGATCAGAGAAACTCCATCGTACGCAACCTTCTGTATCTTCATTATTATAATCTACTACTCCAGATGCAGTATAACGAACTTGGGTATTATCTAGTTTATTAGTTAATATTCCAGACCCCATATCTTCTCTTGCAATGGTCTCTCCTAATGGATCAATCAATCT
Organism: Saprospiraceae bacterium; assembly: GCA_029212405.1. Lineage (GTDB taxonomy): Bacteria > Bacteroidota > Bacteroidia > Chitinophagales > Saprospiraceae > CAJXUU01. The sequence goes on along the minus strand of JARGNR010000024.1, from coordinate 28,058 downwards.
TACTTGAAACTCCTTGGCTCCAGGTGCAGTCACCATGTTTGTTTCCGTTGTAAAACATACTTCAATTACATTGATATCTTTTGCTTTTTTCTTCTTTTTAAGCTTGCCATCTTTTTTCTTTTGGTACCCTTGCACTTTCATGAAGTTTATCTTGATTGCATTGGCCATATCTACTTTCACGTCCAACTCTTCATTGGTCTTCGCCAATCTTTCTCTTTCCGAAGCTAATACAGCTCGCGCTTCTTCAATTTCTTCTCTAGCCCTTTGTTCATTCTGATATTGCATGCTCAAGGTTGCGTTTTGTTGAGTAAGCTCAGAATTACTAGCAGCTAGTAGTTCATTCTCTTCTCTTAGTTGAGTCACTTCAGCTACATACTGTGCTGCACGTGAATTCATATTAGCTATTTCCTCTTTTGCTTTTTTCAATTCTCTTTTTGTCCAAATCAGGTTATTGATTTTATCTTTTTGAGAACGCAATTCTGTCTTTTGACTTTCTATCAAGTTGTTTAATTCTTTATTGTCGCCTCTCATGTGTTCGAGACTCTCCAATGCATTATTATAATCTTGATCCAATTCAGCCTGTACTTTTTCAAGTTCAACGAGTTCCGAACTTTGTCTTATGTTTTGACTTTTCAATTGTGAATTGGTAAACCACTGATATCCATTCAATCCAATTAATGCAATGATGGCAATAATGGCCCATGCAGCTAAATTATTTTTAGATTTCATACTATTTGATTTAGATATTATTTGAGTTTATTAATATTTAAGGAATTTTTTTAATTCCAAATGGTGTTATATGATGCAATAACGATACAAATATCCGTTTTTATTCTTCGATTTTATCATTTCTTATGGAATTGGTAGAATCCACGGGTATGACCAATTAGTAGAAAACCCTGATAAATATGATAATCCAGAAAAAAACATTGAAAAATGTACTGTTTCTTGATGTTGAAACAGTATCACTAACTTCCAATTTTTCAGATCTACCTGAACCTCTTCAGCATCTATGGTGGCACAAAAGTAAACAATTATTAAATGATCCCAACATTAAACTAAATTCTAAGAAAACATCCGATCTGTATTTACAAAAAGCAGGCATCTATGCAGAGTTTTCGAAGATCGTCTGTATTTCTGTAGGCTATTTGACGATGAAAAGAGGAAAGCCACCATTATTACGAATTAAAACGTTTCAAGGAGAAGAGAAAGAATTATTATCTTCTTTCAATGCTATGCTGAATGAACATTATGATGATTTAAATCAATTCTTCTTGTGTGGACATAACATTAAAGAATTTGACATCCCGTTCATTTGCAAAAGGAATATAATCAATGGGTTTGGTTTACCTAAAATATTATCTCTTTCAGGCAAAAAACCATGGCAGGTCAAACACCTAATTGACACATTAGAATTGTGGAAGTTTGGAGCATTCAAGAGCTATACCTCCCTTGCTTTATTGTCCACTGTTCTTGGAATACCTGCACCACAAGACGATATGAAAGGAAGTATGGTAGGTCAAGTCTATTGGAAAGACAACGATTTGGACCGAATTGTGACCTATTGTGAAAATGATATTCTTACCCTCTCTCAAGTGGTCATGAAATTTGCTGGTCAGGATTTAATACCCGAAGAAAATATTGAAATTGTAGGAAAGGAAAAATAAATTTCCGCTGAATATCTTTTAGATGCTATCAATTGAAAAAATTAAAGCCCTGTGAGTTGAATCACAAGGCTTTAATTAAAGTATGAAGGGTACGTATATTAATTTTGTTTTAATCGCTGCAGTATGCCATTATTATCAATAACAATTTCAGCATCGGTAAATCCTTTATTTACAGCCATAATCCTCGTCTTTTCAGCATCTTCATACGTGTTGTATCCACCAAGAATAAAGATAGTCCAAGAACCTTTAGTCCACTGTTCAATTTTCCCAAGTTTTTTAGCCTTTTCAATATCAAACCAAATTGGGTCTTCATAGGAGGCTAATCGGATCTTGTAACTGTTCCTTGCTGTATTGTGCAAAGAATATTCATCATTGTCAATGCTAGTTTGAGTACGGCCCTTTTTCTTTGTTCCTGGTGCATCATATGTCGTATATGAAGTCTTTTGACTATCATTTGCCACAATTAACTCCAATTGCAATGCACTCAAATCATCTTTAGTAATGAACGCATCTTTATATCCTCTAGCTTTTACATTTTTCAAAACATTACTCGCTTCAGATTTATCAAGGAAATATCCCAACTTAATTTTTGTCGTCGTTGATTTGAAAACTTTGTATAAGTTTCCATATTGAGATAGTGCCTTAAATTTATTGACATTTCCACTTGACTTGCTCAATGCTGCTAGCTGAATGAAGTAGACATTAGATGCAGGTAAAATTTCACCTAGAGCTACTCTTCTTGCTCCTCCAAGATCCAAATTCAATGGTGCTTTTTTTGCTGAAATTGCTTTATAGTCAGGCAATTTGTAGGACTCAGGAATTTCATCAACTTCTACCAGCGCTGGCTTTCCAATTTCTACCTGAAAACTATCATCTGTATTGACAGTTTCAACACTTTCAACTATTTCAATTGATTTCTCTTCTGTTGCCTGTTCATTTGTTTCTTCTTCTATGATAAAATTCACTAAAAAGTCATTTTCTGGAGCTGAAGTTATCGTCATAGCGAACGGATAGAATCTCAATTGAGTATTCTCTTGAACAAAACGTTCCGTAAAATCAATCGAAGCTAATGGAGCCGATTCTATCAATTCTCTCTTTTCATTGGATACTACATCTCCCTCGTTAGGTCGAGCAATGCCCCAAGTAGATAACTCTTCCTCTTCTTTCATCACACTCTCATAATCGATAACATCACTTTTCTTTTTCGGATCTTCTAGCTTTGTATCAGTATAGGTAGGGTTTACAACTTTCACTTCAACAGACTCGGTATTGGCAACAGCCCTAGCCTCTCCATTACTTGAGATGACTTCTTCTATTGTACTATTCATTTCTGCAAGAGAAACTGCCTCTGGAACACCACCCACATTCGCAAGTGCATCTTCAAACTCTCTCTGAATACCAAGATAAATATCATCCATTCCTTTTCCACCCAATCTATTTGAACTAAAGAAAATTCCTTCCGTTCCTTTTTTAATCACAGGGTAGTAATCATCTCCTGGAGAATTTATACCATTGGCCATATTTTCTGGGTGTGTCCACTTTCCTCCTTTTACCAGCGAATGAAAAATATCGTAGCCTCCCATTCCATGATGGTAATCTGAAGCAAAATATAAGTCTTCATCTGTGAAAAACGGAGTAATTTCATTTCCCGGTGTGTTAATATCTTCTCCTAGGTTTTCAGGGTATGTCCATACACCATCCTTCCAATAACTCACGAAAATATCATATCCCCCATATCCACCTACTCGATTGCTGGAAAAGTATAAGGCTGATCCGTCGAATGCCAGACAAGGGAATCCTGTAGAAGTTCCAAATTCATTATATCTAAAAGGGCGCTCATTGGTCCATGATCCATCATTATTTAGATCTGCTATGTAAATACTGTGATAACTATCGTCACCTGTTACATGTGCACCTCCATCCTGAATTCTATTTCTCGTGAACGCGCATTTTTTAGCCCCCGTAGCGAAACTAATGGGTCCAATGTTCTTTTTTTCCGCGATTCCAGACCGTAAAAAACGAACACCACTCGCTCTCAAGTTTTCATCTAAATCTGCGACATACAACATGTTTCCCGCTAAATCTTGACCTTTCTTTTTCGCATCATCAGACAATTCAACATCATTTCTGAATGAGGAAAAGACCAATTCATCGTCCATAAAGGCAACACCAAAATCTGAATTTGATGTATTTACATTGACAAGTTCAACATCAAATACATTTTCAGTTCTATATAGATGGTGGGCAAATTCACAGGACAATTGATAATGCTGCGCATCCTGCGGATTGTATATTTTATACAATTCAAATTGATAATGAGCGGCATTGTACTTAGCCATCTTCATCAAAGTGATTCCATAATTTCGAATGTGGATCGGGTCCAAAAACTCTTCGGGCATTATTTGAGCATAGGCTTCCTCTGCCAATGCCAATTGATTGGTCATTCTATAACATTCCGCCAGATTAGATTGCGCTTCTAAGTTGTCTGGATATTTATCCAGCATCTTTTTATAGGAATCTATAGCTTCATGATAATGTTTTAATTCGTATTGTTTATTTGCTTTATGCAGTATTTTTTGAGCAGAAAGCGTCATGCTCGACAAAACAAGCAAAATCATCAAATACGAAAAACGTAGTTTTATGTTCATGATATTCAAATTTGCAGACCTTAAAATATTAGTCTAGCAAATATATGTAATAATATTGTAAACGTGATGATAATATATGATGATTTTATTTCATGTGTTTATAAATTACGATTTATTGGGCACTGATTTATTCAAAAATATTGCATAAAGTGTCATAGAAGACCTACTTTTTTAATTCTATTAAAACAATTGACCACATTTTCACTTTGATATTAATATATTTCGTAATCGTTTATACCATTTGCTTTAGCAAATTGAAAAACCTCACAACATGCGTACTATAAAATTCTATTTTCTTTCTACTATTCTATGTCTGTTTAGTATCAACACATTGAGTGCTCAGCAACTCGACCATGTTTTAGGTGAAGTCATTATTAAAGTAAAAAATGACCAAAATATTTCCAGCTTGTTAAAAGAATTATCCGCCGACCCCACTTTACGGTCTTCTTTGAAAGCGAGACAAATCATGAAAGAACCAATGAATTTATGGGTCGTCCAAACTAATCCCAACGAAGTAAATGAATTGAAATTCCTTACTTCATTAGCTAAAAATAAAAACGTGCTATTGGCTCAGCAGAATCATATCACCCAACTCAGAGCAATTCCCAATGATCCAAATTTTGCTAATCAGTGGCAATATATCAATACAGGTCAATCCGGCGGAGTAGTAGGAGCCGACATAGAGATGGATCTAGCTTGGGATATTACAACTGGGGGATTGACAACCGATGGGGACACCATTGTTGTTTGCATAATTGATGACGGCATCAACCCTGAACATCCAGATTTGGGAAATAACCTATGGATCAATTATCAAGAAATACCGGACAATGGAATTGATGATGATGGAAATGGGTATGTTGATGATATTCGGGGATGGAATGCATATAATAACTCAGACAATGTATATGTAGATGGAAGTCATGGCACACCAGTTGCAGGAATTGTAGGTGCCAAAGGAAATAATGAAATTGGAGTTGCTGGTGTTAATTGGGATGTAAAACTCATGATTGTGCGAGGTGGAAGTCCTGAAGCCACGGCACTTGCTTCTTATGCTTACCCATATATGATGAGAAAACTTTACAACGAAACCAATGGAGAAAAAGGTGCTTTTGTAGTAAGTACAAATGCCAGTTGGGGAATCGATTTTGGAGATCCGGAAGATGCACCAATTTGGTGTGAATTTTATAATATGTTAGGTGAAGTTGGAATATTAAATTTTGGAGCCACTATCAATGGAAATACCAATGTAGATGAAGAAGGTGATTTGCCAACCGCTTGTGAAAGCAACTATTTAGTCTCTGTAACCAATATGAATAGACAAGATGAAAAGGTGAATGGTGCTGGATATGGACTTCGGACTATAGACATTGGTGCTTACGGAGCTCAAGCTTATACATTAACAAGTAGTGCCTACGGAGGATTTGGTGGAACGTCTGGGGCTACCCCTCATGTAGCTGGGACAGCTGCTTTATTGTACTCAACAGATTGTGAATCATTTACTGCCCTGGCAAAATCAAATCCTGCACAAGCTGCCTTAGTGGTTAAGGATTGTATTTTGCACGGAGTGACCCCCAACCAAACATTGCTTGGCAGAACAACAACTGGTGGAAAGCTTAATGCTTTTAAGTCGGTAGAAAACATGGTGTCTATGTGCGGTGACTGTACCGAAGCTTTTGGAGGCGAAGTAGGTGAGATAACTGATAAAATGGGCGTTTTGACTTGGTATGATAATGGAAATATTGGCTCTACTTCAATACGCTATAAAGATATAAATGATACGGATTGGATAGAAGTAGAAAATGTGATAGGAGGTTTTGAATTTACCAATTTGAATGCATGTTCTTCATATGAGTATCAGACTAAGACAATCTGTCCTAGTAATCCAGATGCTGAATATACCTATTCAAGAGTATTTGAAACGGATGGTTGCTGTGAAATTCCTAATGTTTTCAATGTAACATTGGAGGGAGAAACTGCCATTGTAGAGTGGGACGAGTTGTTAGCTGCTACAAATTTCATTGCGGAATGGAAAAATATTCTTGATACCTCATGGATTACAGTAGAATTAGGTGAGGAAAATTCATTTCAACTGAATGATATAATGGAATGTGAGTTTTACGAAATACGAATAAAATCAGAATGTGAAAATGTAGGGACTGAATCAGAATTCACTGAAATATTTTATGTGAATGGAAATTGTGGAGAATGTACAAGGGAATTTTGTGCTTTTGATGAGAAGAATATCTCAGATGAATGGATCGAAAGTGTTGAAATTGAAAGTGTTTTCCAAAATATTTCAGGTGTAAGTGACCTTGGATATGGAAACTTTTTAGGACAATTTGATATCCAACTTTTAAAAAATAAGGAATATCTTTTGAACCTTGTACCTGGTTATTCTGGTAATGAATTTCCAGAGTTCTTTTCTGCGTACATAGATTATAATCAGAATGGAGAATTTGAAGAGAGCGAGAGTATTTTTATTAGTAATGAATCTACTACAGAGGCAATAAGTGGAACATTTACAATCCCAGAAGAAGCGATCGTAGGAATTTCAAGAATGCGAATTATCATGCGATTCGATGTATTGAACGGCCCATGCGACGAGTCTGGCTTTGTCTACGGAGAAATTGAAGAATACTGTGTAACTATTTTAGATAACACAGGATGTCCATCAGAATTCAATACTTCAGTAACAGATATAGATTTTAACTCATTAACGTTTGAATCTGCTCAAAATGAACAAGTTGAATCGTATCTTATCTTGTACAAAGAAGACCTTGCTACAGACTTTGATACAGTAATATCCGCTACAAATGAAATAACTATAACCGGATTAAAGGATTGTTTTGCCTACCAATACATTTCAGGATTTATATGTCAAGGCGAGACGTTTATAGACTCTCTAATTTACGATGTAACAACTGAATGTGAAGTTGCTTCCACAGAGTCTTTTGATCCAAATTCATTAACTATATATCCAAATCCCTCAATTAATGATTTGATAATCAATTTCGAAATTCCATTAACTGAAGATGTGTACATTGAAATACTTAGTAATGATGGAAGAAGTATTAACGCGCCGATTTTTCTACCTAAAAGTGGCTCTACCTATACGATTGATACTCAAGATATTCCAACTGGGCTCTTTTTTATAAAGGTGACTTCTGGAGAAAAAAGGATAATAAAAAAATGGATGAAGATATAAGAGACAATTGAATTGCGTAAAGTCAAATAGTAGTCTCTTGTAGTTTCTTTGAAATATGCGTTTATTTGATTGTTTGACGTAAATCTTCAGACTGTTATTTCATTTATCTGATGAGGGTTAAATCTCCAATATACGTCACTTTACTACCATCAACTAAGGTCACTAGAGCCTCCACTAAATAAACACCTTGCTCTACATTTTTTCCATCAATCGTACCCTGCCATCCCTGACTTTCATCTCCTGGGACCATCTGTTCCTTCACAAACAATAGTCCTCCCCAATTATCATATATTTTGATATAGTCTATTGATTCTATCCCTTTTGTCATTGGCAAATAAAAGACATCATTGATATTGTCTTGATTGGGGCTAAAGATTTGAGGAAATGGAAGATTATTGGGTCGATCTACTTCAAGATTAAATATAGCCTCTACCATACAACCATTAATATCCGTAACCTCGACTATAATTATTTCATCCTCATTTAATAACATTGTAAACGATGTACAATCAATACATGGAACATTATCAGACCATTGAATGGATTGAATCGAGTCTGATGGAAAGTTGATTAGTGCTTCAATGACGATAGAGTCTCCAAAGCATAGTGTCGTATCTGCTGGAAGCTCAACCGTAAGCAGACCATCATCAGGAATAAAGACTAAGGTATCATGAAAACATCCCAAGCTATCTACAATCGTAAGCATATGTTCTCCGCTTGTCAAATACTGAATGTTTGTCCGCTCTCCATAATTCTCTTCATCTACAAAAATGGTAAAGGGCGAAAATCCACCATTAAACGCAGTGATATTTATTTCTGCATTACCAAAGTTGAAACAGGTCGGTTCTACCACATCAAAATCAGGTCCTTGTAAGCTTTGCTCTTGAATTTGTACGTCCAGTGTATCATAACTAATACACCCAATCGTATTATCTGTAATAGCTAAAATATAAATTCCTTCTTCATTGATTTTAGGACTTAGGCTATTTTCACCCTCTATAATATTCCCATCCTCCGTTGTCCAACTTACTGAAAAGTTCGTTCCCGCAGAAGAACCTGCCCCTGATAAGTGCACTTCAAGATTATCACATTGGAAAGGGTCGTTTAAGGAGGCAATAGCATCAGGATAAAGTCTTCCATCTATGACTTCAACCTCCATAGAATCTACACACCCTCTGCTGGATGTGACCACCAATTTGTACAGTCCTGGTTCGTCTACCATAGCTGGGTTTTCTTCAGAATAGAATCCATTCGGTCCATTCCAATAAAGAGATCTATCGTCTTCTACATCCATAGCAGTAATAGGGATAGGACCAAAACAGAGCAATAACTCCGCAAAACCATTGAATTCTGGCAAAATAGGCTCATCAATTACTTGAAATGTATCAGAAGTTGTACATCCTTCGGCATTAAAAGCTATTCCTATATATTCTCCGGGATCTACAACCATTGCTGTATCTCCATCAAAAAAGTACTCATTTGGACCATACCATTTCACAATTGCGCCTTCAGAAATTAATGTTGTAAATACCTTTTCTGGTGCCCCATCGCATGGAAGGTAGAAGTTCTCTACTTCGATTTCTGGAAATATTCTTTCATCCTCTACTAAAATAGAGTCCGAACTACTGCATCCATTTTCAGAGATCACAGTAACAGCATATATTCCTTCTTCAAAGATTAAAGGCTCAGCTTCCTTGCTATCAAATAAATTGGGACCAGACCAAAAATATTCTGAAATTGTGAGGTCCGAATCCACTCTTAAAAATGTTTTCCCCGCTGCACAATTGATTGGATCGCCTAATATTTCAATTTGAGGAGACAAGGTATCATATTCCAATAGAAGCATATCTTCCGTAACACATCCATTCGATGCGGTAAGCTGCAATGTATACATTCCTACTTCTCCAGTCTGAAATTCAGGAGCAGAAGCATCTTGAACTCCAGGACCTGTCCAATTGATTCCCCAATCATCATCAAAATTAGAAAAGGATAATGTTGCTTCATCATTGATACAATTTATATGGGAGCTCAATTCAATTTCACTATCAGGAGGGAAAGTATCTAGAAAAACAAAAAATGAATCCTCCACAATACATCCATTTGCATTTGTAACTGCAAATGTATAAATGCCCGCTTCATTGGTTGTAAATGTATATGTATCATCTATCACCGAAATAGGTCCTTGCCAGTCAACATTTAGGTTCGGGTCCGTAGCACTAAATCCTACGGTGACTTCATTATGTATGCAGGTCAACGAATCCAAGTCAATGGAGTACTCAGGAAAGTCAGTACTTTGTTGAACTTCAACACTCCTGGTAGAAACGCAACCGTTGAAACCTACAGCTTCAATCGTGTATATTCCTGCTATTTCTATCTCGAAATCTAAATCTAATGGATCTGAAATATCAGGCCCAGTAAGTTCATATGAGGCAGTATTTGCATCTACAGTTGCTATTATTTGAACAATAGAATCTGAACAGGTAATCTCGCCATCTTCTACAATTGAAATAATCGGAGAAAGTGTATCTGCAAATAATTCAATTTCTAATGTATCCCTACATGACCCTGCCGCTACGCCAATAACGGTGTATATACCAGGTTCAGAAACTTGAACAGATTCTCCAATACCTGTAAAATTAGGCCCAGTCCAACTCAATGCAATACTACTAGACGAATATTCAACATTCAAGGTGACTTCATCTTCATTGCATGTTATCGTTTTATCGTCGGCCTGCAGATTTGGAAGTTCTCCTTCTTTTATGACGATGATGGTATCTGATCCTGTACAACCATTCGTAAATTCATAATCCAATATATATTCACCAGGTAAATTCACCATAGGCTCTAATGCACTATCTATCAATCCAGGGCCATCCCAACTAAAATTTTCAAATTCCCTACTTGCGGTTACAAATATTTGGACTTCCGTAATAGCACAGTTCAACGTAGCTGCTTGCAGACTTTCTATTTCATTTGTAAAATCACTATCTATATCAAAAGAATATTTTGAAGTACAACCGTTTACCTCATTGATTACAAGTACCTCATAAAAACCGGGAGAAGTAACTTGAATTATTGAAGAATCAAATGCAATTATGTTTCCATTTAAACTCCACTCTAGAACAAATGATGAAGTATCTGAAGGAATGATATATACCGTATCATTATTACAATTTAAATCATCAAACTCAAAAGTCAACGAAGGAACAGTATTGTCAACGCCTACATCTATGGTATCTCTAGCACAACACCCATTGGGCCTGCATACTTCCAGCCAATATTCACCAGGTGAAAAAATAATTGGAGAAGCACTTGTATCTTCAATTCCATCTGGTCTGGTCCATACATATGAAACATCACTAAAATTGGTTTGTGCAGTCAATTGGATACTATCCGCTCCACAAAAGAAAGAAGCGTCAAAAATGGAAACTTCAGGCACCACGCTATCCAACGCTACCATGAGAGTTGTATCAAGTATACATCCATTACCATCGTCTAAAGTCAAAGAATATTCACCAATTTGATTGGAAATAAAAGAAGAATCAATAACTAACTCTTGATTTGGCAACGTCCACAACGGATTTAATCCTGGAATGTTCGATGAATAAGCAAGCGTCACAAAGGTATTGGTACAGTCCACATCATTTGATATCAATGTAGCCTCTATTTCCTGTATTTCTGAAATTACTTCAAAGAATAGTGTATCCTCACATCCCAATTCAGTGGTCACAGCTAGAGAATAAAGCCCTGCAGTACTGACAACTAAAAAAGTATCGTTTGACAATTGGCCTTGCTCATCAAACCATTGAAAAGTAGATCCTAGCACATCCGCAGGGAATGTTGAAAGAACGACTTCAGTATTGGTACACGTCAAGATATCACCCATTATCTCAACATCGGGATATTCAATATTTTCTACGACTTCAATTTCTTGTTCCACTTCACATCCATGAATTGTAACAAAATTTACCGTATACACTCCACCTGCTCCGACTCGAATATCTTCATTTAATGTACTGAACTCAAAGGGGCCAGACCATGCGATTGTATCAATAGTATCACTGACTGTCAAATCAATAAACGTACTATCCAGTATGCAAGTAAGAACGTTTGTACTTAAGTCCACTTCTACAAAATCATCCGTTTCTACTATCTCTATATCTTTACTAAATATACAACCCCCTATACTTACTTCGAATGTATAGAGACCTCCACGGTCTACATCCACAATGAGGGCGTTTTCATCTGTCACAATATTTCCATCAACAGTCAACCATTCTATCGCAGCACCATTGGGTATCGAGGTCAAACTTGCATCTAATTGAATGCTAGTTACTTCACATGTCAATTGCAAATTTTCTGCATCTATTAAGACCTCCACATCATTAACCGTCAAATCCAGAATACTTATGCTATCACATGGTTCTGATACGGTGAGTATCTCAAAAATTCCTGTTTCACTATAAGCGATATTATTTATAACAACAGAGTCTCCTAGGCAAATATTTCTAGTTTCCGTTATTACATCTGCTTTATGTTCAATAATAACTTCAATACAATCTTCTGAAAAACTAGCACAAATCACATTATTGATCATCATAGATTCAATTTCAGCTTTTGTTTCTCCTAGTTCAATATTTTCAAATACAGAGAGGTCTTCTAAATAATATTGAATGCCGCACAGTGTATAGGTTCCTTCTTCAATCGATGTAAGATCAGGTTCGATCATGAAGCCCTCAAATATATTGTTTTGGAACAATGCATACCCATATCCATAGACATCTGTGTTAATTGATTCATCTGTCTCCGGATCTATTTCTAGGTTCAATTCAGGTGCATTTTCACATGCAATAACTGCATTTTCAGATAGTGTGTGATTGACTAATGAGCAAGTTTCTTTGATAATACTGTCCTCTTCACAAAAAGTCAAGTCCAAACAATAGACATGCCCTGTCCCAAATTGTACTTCATCAATGATATTAAAGGTCCACTCTCCATTTACTGGTCCTTCATTAAAATCTTCCAACATTCCCTGATGAGGATAATACTTTCCAACATAGGTTTTAAATCCAAACCAAGTTTGTAAATTATCCCAAACATCTTCGTATCCTGAATCTGGAAAAGCTTCTAAACTACTTGCAAAAAACTGAACATTCCACCCAAAAACTAAAGATGTACTGGGAGAAAGCGTTGCTGTAGGGCCTACTAACATTACCTTTTGACCACTGGGTGAAACCAGTTCAATACGCATATCTCCTATAAACTGATGTTTGAAATGAACGGTAACTGCCTTAAGTGAATTGTTAATGGCTAAATCGTTCGAGTCGGCTCCAGATACAATTATTGCAATCGAAGTAGTATCAAGATCTGCTATTATGACGTCACCTTCAAACGCACACTGCCCTTTGCCTTCCATGATGGATAACATTAAGCATACAAAAATAAGGCAATATTTAAGAGTGAGGTATCTCACATTTAAAGGTGTTTGAATTATACTTTTTGTGGAGGGAACGATATCGAATATTCAAATATAATGAAATTCTAATGATGATCCCGATATAAAATTGAATTATTTCAATCCTAAAATTACAGAATCATAGTGACTGATTATAAAAAATCAAATGTGTTTATCTTGCCATTATTTCCGCTCAAAAATATTTTCCAATTCTATATCATTCTAATAAAAAAGTGGAATCGATTTTTTAACCGATTCCACTTTAAATATCATTCTAATAACAGTTACTCTGAATCCGTAACCGTCACATCTCCTTTAAATGTTTCAGTTTCATTTTTATTAAAATACTTCACTTCTGCGATAAATACATAAACTCCAGATACCACATTCCTTCCATTAAACTTACCGTCCCATCCAAATTGTGGATCTCTTGGTGGGAAGTTTTCTGCGTCGAATAACTTTTCTCCCCATCTATCAAATACCTTCATGCTAATGACTGTTTCAACATCCTTACTCTTGATATAGAATACATCATTTGAGTTGTCACCATTTGGCGTGATAATATTAGGGAATATCACATCAGTTATTACTTCCAATTGAATCTGTACTTCATCAAATGCAACACATCCGTTTTCATTCATGACTTCTACGTAATAATTTGTAGTCAGCTCAGTAGGACTTACAAAAATTGTCGTACAGTCAAAACCACTACATATAGTGTCACCACTCTCCGATAAGCTCCATACAATAGAAGTCACGGTAGAAGTATCAAATGGTTCGATTGACAATTCAAATGTCTCCCCAATATCTCCAAAAATAATATCTGGTCCTGCGTCTACAACTACAGGTGCTGGTTCAGTAATCGTAAAGGAATACGATTGCATACAACCGTTTCCATCTGCAATAACTATTGTATAATCATCTGCAGGTAAATTTCCAAATGAATTCGGGTCAGAAACAAATGCTCCATTGTTCAATGAATAGGAATAATCTCCATCACCACCCGTTTGATCCGAAAGAGTTACGCCTCCATTATCATCACCAAAACAAGTAATATTCATTGGTGTAACGGTCATGGTAGGTAAATCATCAGATTTAATTACTTCTACAGTACTTACATCCATGCAACCCGTTTCAGTATTAATAACAGTCAGTTCGTAAATTCCTGCATTTGATACATTAATACTTGCAGTAGTTCCTACATCTTCTCCTGTGGAAGTATTTACCCATGTATAGGTAAGTTCATCCCCTGTAGAAGTATTATCTCCTCCTATGTCCGCGGTGGTATTCTCACAATCAATGAACTTCTCACTGCCTGCATCAGCTACAGGGTTCGGATCAATGATGACAGTAACTTCCGAACTTACTTCTGGACAAGGTTCATTATTACTGATCGTATATGCAAAGGTATATGTTCCTGCTGCAACTCCATTTGTTGATACTGTTGCCGCTCCTGCATCAAAGGTTCCACTAGCCGTAGACGATGTCTCCGTCCATGTGCCTCCGTTATCTGCATCTGTAAGAAGTGACGCAAGATCAACGATCTCTACAACTCCTTCACAGAATCGTACAGCTTCTGATGCAACACCTGAATTTCCTGGTGTTCCAATCATTATAGTCACATCCGCAGAAACTGGACAATCTGGCAAAGGATCTAAAATGGTATACGTCAATGTATACGTTCCAGCATCAACTCCATCGATGATCAAAGAAACTCCATTTTCAATCGTCAATTCTGCACTACTCCACAATCCTGCATTATTCGGATCGTCATATTGTGTCAGATCAACTGGCCCGTCCGTACTACAGATTTCATCTGGATTCAGTGGGTCTATTGGAGGACAATTACAATCATCCGTAACAGATATAATAATCGTCAACACTACATCTTCACAAGGCTCTGCATTATCTATTGTGTAGGTAAATGTGTACGTCCCTGCTGGTACTCCAATGAAACTAACACTTTGCAGTTCTGTCAATGTACCAATAGCTACTCCTGTTCCATCTGTATCTTCCCATGTTCCAATACTTGCATTGGTAACCAAGGCAGTGAAATCAAGTGTAGTAATACCATTTCCATCAGGATCATTACAAACTTCATCTGCCTCTATAGGATCAGCACTCAAGTATTGAATGACGTTAAAGTTAACTTGTAAGAATTGGTCGCAAATTCCTGTTACCAATTGATCCAATGTAAACGTAAGTACAAATTCTCCTGGATTCAATCCAGAACCATCAAAAATACATCCATCAATCCGATCAGAAAAGTCCGTTCCTCCAATACTGGTTACAGTAAATGTTCCAGGATCTGAGCCCTCTGCTAATTCACATAGGTCAATCATACCCATATCGTTACAAATGTCTGGTGCTGGATCAAGAACAATTGGTGGACAATTACAATCAACCACTTCAATAATTACTTCCACGGCAATATTTGTACATGGATCCTCAGCATCATTGGTTGTAAATGTAAAGGTAAACATCGACCCAATAGGCTGATTTACAAAGTCAACCATAGCCATATCCAAGCCATTATCCGTAAATGGTAAATTTGGAGTGCCGCCTGTCTGAACCCAAGTTCCAGAGGAATATCCTGCTTCTAACCAATCATAAAGATTGCTCGTCGTAGGTCCATTTCCTGTATCTACTGAACAAGGAGGTTCGTCCATTCTTGGTACAGCTACTGATTGTCTTCGTATTAATATATCATCCGAGTATTCTAAGTCACAATTTGGTCCTGGGCTTGTTGCCAAGGTATAAGTAATCGTATATAATCCAGAAGGCAATCCACTTGGATCAAACATATTAGTACCAACCAAAGTACCTGTAGTAGACCACGTTCCTGCTAGTCCATCTGGATTAACCAATAAATCATTTAAATTTATTAATGCTCCATTATTACATAATGTATCTGGAAGTACATCTACAAATGGACAATTACAATCTCTTATTAACACTTCCACGGTCACTTCATCTGGTGGACAAGGCGAACCCGCTTCTACACCTGAAGTGTATGTAAATTCTAATGTTACAGGAAACGTTGATAAATCTGAACTCATTATCGTGGAACCACCTGTAATGGTAACCATTGGACCATCTGTTTGCATCCAAGTACCGCCATCGGTCGCATCTGCATTAGTCAATAATGTATATAAATCCAAAACAGTTGGATCAGAACCATTATCAATATTACACATGACACCGTTAACCGTGTTGATCACAGGTGCTTCAAATACAGTTATGGTTTGTTCTGAGAACAATTCACATTCTGGAGGTGAACCTGGATTATCGAGTGTAAACCTCACCACATAATCTCCAGCTAATATGCCAGAGGCGTTAAAGATTGTTCCTGTCAATATTCCAGTTAAATCCTGAGTTGCTGGTCCTGATTCAACGCTCCATGTTCCTGGATCGGTAGTGACCTCCGCAAACTCTAAATTTGTTGTTCCAATATTACACAGTGTATCTATAGGTTGTGTTGCTGGACTAGGACAAGGACATGCATTTACGCAAACAATCATTGTATCCATCACATCTTCACATGGATCCTCTGCCGAATTTGTAGAGAACATAAAGGCATAACATCCTGTTTGAGCATTTTCGAAACAAACATTGCTTAAATCAGATAGATCAACTGTAAAGTTAGGAATAGGGTCAATTTGAGTCCATGACCCACTAGAGCCTGATACTTGTGCATTAAAATTCACACACAATGAATCAATTCCACTATCAATTCTACATACTTCCACTGTATCAGAAACTGAAATCATTGGCGTCATGAAATCCATAACCTCAAATGATCCAGAAGCATCACATCCTGTAGTTCCATCTAACGCTTGCACGGTAAAGGAACCTGCTCCAGTAATGACATAAAAATTGGTGTCACTTACTAAGGTTGGTGTAGCATCAAACCACTCTATATTAACAAAATCGTTACTGATAAAAACAGTATCACCCATTCCATCACAAATATTCACATCTCCTAATGAGATCGTAATTACATCTTCCTGTGTAAACGTAAACGTAGTATCTGAAGAACATCCATTGTCATCGGTCATGACCAATGTTACTTCACCCGGTTCACCAACAGAAATTGTAGGACCTGATATTGGGAATCCTGCTATTGTTGAAGTCCAATCGTACATGACTCCTCCACTTGCTGTGACAGAAGCTGTACCACCTTCACAGAACGTGGTCGTACCTGCAATTGAAATCGAAGGCAGATCATTTACAGTAACTGTAAAAACTTCTTGGGCAACACAACCTGTTGCGTCTGTAGCCTCAACAAAATACGTAAATGTACTATCAGGTGTAAATGATACTGAACTTGTATTTCCAATATCTGGTGTCCATACAAATGTATCATAATCACTTGCATTTGTTATTGTAATTGTTGCTTCCTCTCCAATACAAACTTCAGGAGTACCAGTTATTACAATCGGAATTCCTTCCGTAAGTGGAATAGTGATGTCCTGAGTCGTTTGACATCCTGCATCAGTTTGAGCAACAATAGTATAACATGTATAGGCTAATAAATCTTGTGTAGGGAAAGTAACTACTCCTGAATTACTAAATGATTCTTCTAAAAAGTCTCCTAGCCCATCATCAGGACATCCTCCATAAAGGAAGAAATTTGTTACTTCATTTCCAGCAGCATCAAATCCAGTTGCGGTTATATCAACTTCTGTTTCTCCACATTGCAAATCTGCATAATCCACTACTAAGATTAATTCACCTGTAATAGATACGGTCATTTCTGTGGTGCCCATACATCCAAAGAAATCAATAACGTTTGCAGTTAACGTATATACTCCATTACCCAGCGGACCTCCAAATTCAGAAGAAGCCAATTCATTAATAATAAAACATTCTCCTGCAAATCCACCTGAAGTACCTACTAATCCAATGGGTGCATCCCACGTTACTGCAAAAGGGGATGAACCACTCAAGAAATCCAAACAAACAATATAATCTGGATTGAATGGATCAAAGTTATCGTCTTTACATACTTCAATACTTTCAGGGAGTGATACCTCCACTGGAGGTTTTACATCCACTTGTACTTCTGCCACATCCATACAACCCAATGCGTCTTCTACCGTTACAAAATAAGTAGTAGGAACAACTGGGCATACATTAATAGAAGGGGTGGTTTCGCCTGTACTCCAGTTATAGGTATATGGTACACCTATTCCACCAAAAACATTCGGTGTGATATCTGCACAATCTCCTTCACAAACAAATGTTGGATCAAACTCAGCCACTAATTCTGGATAAATAGTAACTTCTATTTGATTCACTGGCCCAGGACATGGAAGCGTTAAATCTTCAGAATACACATTATAAATAACAATCTGAATATCATTTGTCAAATTCAAAAGGTCATCCATTATGGTTCCTGTACCACCATTAAATGTATAATTATTTTCACCTGTTACAAATGGATTATCTTCCACTTCTACAATTACTGTAGTTGTGGAACCATCTACCGTCTGAACGAATATATCCGTAACACCATCATGACACAATTCATCATCTGGACCTTCAACAGCTGGTGGTGCTTCACATTCAATTTCCCATGGTGGACTAAACATTGCTCTATCCAATATACATTCACCTACTGGATCTTCCCAACATCCTGCTACCCCATCCGAAAAGGTCTGAAAGGATATACTTAGATCCTTATTTTCAAAGCAATCATCAAAATTATCAAATTCTTTGACCGTCAGGGTAAACGTCCAATCAATCTGCGATTGAACTGATCCGATTCCCCATCCTTCACCAGGTGAACAATCATTGTCACAACCTGCATTTCCTCCATTTGAAACCCAGAAATAACCGCTCGGCAGAGGATCACCTTCTTGCATCCCTTGTTGAGGGCAATCCGTACAAGGATCACATAATTGATTACATAAAGTAAGTTGTCCGTCTGCATTAACAAATGTACAGAGGATAGGATTTGGTTCTTGAATTATAGGAGCACAATCTCCATCCGTTTCATACCATTCTGCAGTAGTTCCATTTCCTACAGGAGCATTCGCAGCATAGTCAAAATTCTCAAGGTCCCACCCATTTCCAAAAATAGGTACAATCCCTATCAACCAATCGGCACCCGATTCAGAAGCATCATAAAAGAAGCTAATATTAACCGTAACTTCTTCCCCTTGACAGAATGGTCCTTCCAATGGTTGATCATCAATTTCTCTATCGATAATTTCCATGACCAAGGTTGGATCATCACAATCTCCAATTTCTTCTCCAAGACATATAATCGCATTAATTGTTGTTGCAACACACAATTCAAAAGAACCATCATCGATTCCTTCTGGTGGAATATCCGTTGCCGTAATTGCGATCCAATAGTTTGGTACATCATCGAAAACACCTACTTGATGCAATTCTGGTGTATTATCACCATTACTACAAGGAGGAGCTCCACCAAAGTTTACAATTTCTAAATCATCACAAGAAGTTCCTGACCAAATCGACCATACTGGAGTCCAGTTACCATTTGCTTCTACTGTGGTAAACATCTGTGCGGCAATATCATCCGTTGTCACCTGGAACCAAACCGTTGGAGCTTGAACAAAATCTCCACATCCTCCCATAGCATCATCCTCAGGACAAGCATAATCTAAACAACCTGGAACACAGAAATAATCTAATGTGAATTCTGGGTTTGTGATCGGCATTATTGGCGTTTCCATTGCTGTATCTATACAATCATCAGCCATTGGTCCACAAGATGCCGGATTTATTGTTAAAATAAACGTACCACAATTTTCATCCGCATCATCAGAAGTAACTTTCACAAATAATACTTCACCTGGAGTAAAACAGTTTCCTAATTTTATATCCGCACTATTACTATTACACGAAGACGCTATTAACGTTAATCCACCTGTACATCCACCATCTGGAGTACCTGTGTACACCTCTAATGAAGTAGGTCCTTCAATATCACCTGGCTCGAGGATAATATTATACCCATCATCTGCCTCATTTGGTGTAAAAATATACCATACTGCTGCATCTTCTGTAGCAGCACTACAATCTACATTTTCAAAGTCAGCTGCTGATCCGTCTGGATTTGCATCTTTCGGCCCTCTTGCACAACATGTCGTACCATTATGTGATCCACCTCCAGATAAATCAAAAGGAGGATTGTCATCATTGATACAAGGATCATCATTTTCCGGAGGCACATCAATTTTGATGTTAAGGGTAAAATCACCCTCAATGTTTGTCTCTGAACCTACCGCTATATAGTATGTTGTATTTTCTTCTATTGGAATGTCTTCTTCAATAGCTGTACCACCACCTCCTGTAGTCACACAAATAACATCCGCCGTAACTGCAGTTGGAGGAACTGCGCATCCATTATCAGTAAATAATCCCCAAGTTGGGTCAGTTACTGTTCCTGGTACTAACTCAATACCAGCTGAAGCTGCGTTTGGTGGAGTAGTAAATGTATACCATACTACAGCACTTGCATCAAATGCACATTCCATTCCTGGATCTACAAACTCTTCAGGACAAGCTTGAATGTTACAGTCTGGGAACTCTAACCAAACACATGTTTCACTGACATCCAATTCCATAGCAAAATCACAATCGTCATTCGCTGCACACGGATCATCTTGAATGGTTTCAGTAATCAAAATATCAAACTCTCCTTCATCACCTGCCGCTGAGGTAATCTGAATCAGATAGGTATCTCCAGATGTTGGACAATCAACTTCCATTGGTTCAACATTTCCTGGTTGGATACATTGTTGATCTACTACTTCTACTTGTTGGAAAGCACAATTGGCAGCATCATAAACCATAATATTGATCCCTACTGAATTCAGGATTCCATTTACTGGATCATTGGTATAGAATAATGTGAAAGAAGAAATATTATCTGGAACCGTATAAGAGAAATATACAGTACTGGCAAATAATAATGGATCATCACAATCTCCAGAAACGTAATCAAATGGCTCATCGGTTGAACCAATATTGTTATCACAATCTAAAGCAATTGTATTTACACCATCACCATCAACTAATGGATAAGGAGAACATGGATCATCATTACAACTTGTAGTCACATTCACACACAATTCAAAATCTCCACCCTCTGCATCAATTTCATCCAATGCCACAACAATAAGATAAGTTGTATTGGCATCTACTTCCATATTTGCTAAGTTGGCTGCTGCTCCATCACCTTCTACACAGAATGATTCTGCTGTCACAGCTGCTGGGTTATTACAATCTAACTCAATAATAGAGAAGAATGGATTACCATCTGCACTGGATAATATGGTAGTCATCGTTGCATCTTCTGCATTCGCATCTGTAGTTACAGTATAAAATACAGTTGGGAATTCTGTAAACATACATGCTCCTGCATTAAAGTCCCATGGACAAGCTTCGAAGTTACAATCCGATACACACACCTGACCTCCATCTGTAATTGGAGTAGCTATGGTAGAAGCATCGTCTGCCATATCACATAAATCATTATCAATACATAATGGATCTGGTGTGATTGGGTCAATTGTCAATTCAAAATCTCCCGCTTCTGCATCGGCAGTACTCACCATAATATATACTACAGTTCCTTCATCCAAGCAGGTATATTTTAATTCATCTCCATCTTCTGATTCACACTCTGGTGTGACTTCAGGATCTAAAGCTGTTGGAACATTGGTACATCCTGTAAGGAATTCATATGCTCCAAGTGCAAAATCTTGTCCAGTTCCTGTACTGGTTAGGGTCGCAATAAATCCTGTTGTACCTGTGGGTATTGCATATTCATACCACACTGTATTCTCATATTGGGTTGCACCGCAATTTGTATCTGCAAAATCTAAGGTTGCACAAATGGTTGTTCCAGGAACAGTAGTGTTGATATCTCCCACAGTTGTAATCACCTCAGGGGTACACGGATCATCGTTCGATGGTGGTACTACAACTTTTACTTCAAATTGAATACTAGCTGAACCTTCAGGGGCATCTGCACCAATTCCAATAAGGTAGGTTTGTGGCATATTGGCTTCAATATCTATTGTTACTGTATTTTGACCTAACGTATTCTCACAGAATCCAGATATTGATTCACCTGTTAAGTCATCACAATCTATTTGATTTCCGTTAAATACTGAATAGAACGCATCACCCGTAATGGAAGAAATTAAATTAATTTGAATTTCTGTTGCATCATCATTGGTTACGTTGATTTCATACCAAACTACTGGGAAATCATCAAATCCACAATCTGAAGCAAAATCAAACTGCTCTGGACATGCATCTACAGTATTCGCCTCTGCACCTATCCATTCACACTCTACATTGACATCGATAAGCGTAGGATTACTACACAAATCATTGACAACAGGCGAAGTATATTCATTGATAATGATATCAAAGTCTCCTTCATTTAATTCTGAAGTAGATATTCGGATTACATATGTTCCTGGTCCTATACATTCAAAATCTTCAACGAGCATACCTGAGGTTGTACAAACATCATCCACAAAGGTTGAGTTGTCTGCAACACACCCTACTGCCGTACTTTCAAATACAACAATATTCAAATCTCCCATGAAGCCATCGGTAGCCGTAGCCGTTACCGTCACATCAAATCCATTTACTCCTTCTGGAACCGTAAATTCATACCAAACGGTATTTTCTTGATTATCCACAGAACATGCAGTACTCACTTGAAGTGGATTTTC
Source organism: Saprospiraceae bacterium (assembly GCA_029212405.1). Classification (GTDB taxonomy): domain Bacteria; phylum Bacteroidota; class Bacteroidia; order Chitinophagales; family Saprospiraceae; genus CAJXUU01. The sequence goes on along the minus strand of JARGNR010000024.1, from coordinate 5,352 downwards.
TGCAGTTGCACACGTTGTGGTTCCCATCACAGAAAGTCCATTTGATAATACTTCCGCATCAACACATTCGTCGTTTGGCGGTGCTACAATAAATTTAATTCCAAAATCTATGGTAGTTCCTGCTGGATCATCTGTTCCAACTGCAATTAAAATGACATCACCTGGGTTGACAGGAACAAGTGTCTCGCCTGCCATTACCAAGTCATCAAATAAATCTACAAGACAGTTGGTTAAAGCAACCATGTCTGGTGGATCACATGAAATAGGGTTTCCTTCAAACGCTGCAATAAATGGTGTTCCTGATCCAGCAGCAGTAACTCGTAAATCCATACTGGTTGCTCCAGCAGGCGCTGTTGCTTCATACCATACAACCGGAAAATCGTCTAATCCACATCCTGGCATAAAATCAAAGGATTCTGGACATGCACCCGTTGTAGTAGCAGTTTCGTCCATCCATACACATTCCAATATTGGATCTATTGGAGCAGGAGAAGAACACTCATCATTTGGTTGCTCTATATCTAAAATATCTACAATCAACTGGAAGTCTCCCTCATTTGCTGCAGAAGTTGAAATTCTTATGATATATGTTCCTTCACCTATACATTCAAATGTTTCGTCAATTACACCAGAATTTATACAAACATCATCTACAAATGAGTTGCCACTGATATCACACGCTGGTGATGCTGTTTCAAATACTACAACATTCAATGGATCAGTAAATCCGTTCATTGCGGTAGCCGTAGCCTGTACAGTAAATCCTTTTGATCCTGCTGGCACAGTAATTTCATACCAAACTGTATTTTCTTGATTCACAACATCACAAGCCGTACTTGCAAAAAATGGATTTTCTTGTGTTGCACATGCGGTTGAACCATCTTCTGGAGTATTATCTGACAATGTAATGGCCATATCACACTCATCGTTCACTGGTGGTACATTCCATTTTATTGAAAAATCTATGGTTGCACTTCCTAGTGGTTCATTTGTTCCAATTCCAAATAAAATCACATCCCCTGGCAATACATCTATTAGCGTTTCACCTGCAGCGTCTAAGTCTGCAAATGTTCCAGTTTGACAACCTAACAATTGACTATTTATTACATCATCACAGTCAAGGTTACTATCAAAAACTCCGATGAAAGGTGTACCTGCAGCAGCTCCTAAAACTCTAATATCTAAGCCCGTTGCTCCAGCTGGTGCTGTTGCTTGAAACCATACCACAGGGAAATCATCAAACCCACAATCGGATGTAAAATCAAATGATTCTGGACATGCTCCGAGTGTGTTTGCCTGCGCATCCATCCATTCACATTCTGCTTGAGCTGTGAAGGCTGTCACATCTGGAGTAGAACAAATTTCATTTGGAATAACAGAAAGTGTTTCATTCACTATAATATCAAACTCTCCAGCTCCTGCCGTTGTCGATCCAATCTGAATCAATATTGGTTCGTTAAATGTAGGACAAGTAATTGTGATTGGCATAATGCCTCCTGCAGGTCCACACTCTTGACCAAGTATGGTCGTCTGTTCCATGTCACACGTATTCACATCGTAATCAACTACTGTGAAAATCATGTTTCCTGTAATCCCATCTACAGGATCATTGGTAAATGTAATCGTAGCTTCTGACACTCCTTCTGAAGGAATATATGTAAAATACACCGTAGCTTCTGAAGCTGTCACATCAGGACATCCTCCATCATCATACGTAAATGTTTCATTAGTTGATCCTACTGTTGTTGTACATTCTGTAGGCATTACTTCTGGAGTCAATTCGAATGGTGTACAAGGATCGTCGTTACATGTAGTAGAAACGGTTACACACAATTGGAAATCTCCACCTGCTGCATCTTCTAATGCAACAGCAATAATATATGTTGTACTTGGCATGATGTCCAAGCCTGTCAATGTTCCTGATTCAACACATTCTGAAACAGGATCTACTGCACCTGCTCCACAACTCGTATATACAGAGAAAATTGGATCCGCAGTAGTAGTATTTATTCCTGCAAGACTTACAGCCATCGTCGCATCTATTGCTAAAGCATCTGTTGTAACTGAATAAAATACAGTTGGCCACATACTATAATCACATGCTCCTGAACTGAACCCTTCCGGACAAGCTCCAGCATTACAATCGTCAATACATACCTGACCTCCATCTGTAACCAAAGAACTAAATGCAGCTACATCAGCATCTGCACATAAATCGTTGTCGATACAGGTTGGATCTGGTACCAAAGGATCAAACGTAATATCAAATGTTCCTGAGTTTATGTCCGAAGTACTTACATAAACAAACACTGTTGTTCCTGGCATAAGGCATTGGAAAGATAGAGAGTTGTTTTCCGTGTCACATTCCACTCCCACATTGGCATCCAATAAGGTTGGTGTACCACCTCCACATGCTGTAGTACTATATGCGCCTACGGCTACACTTGTAGAGGGTGTCCCTCCTGTTCCAGTTAATGTAATTTCAAACCCAGTAGCATCTGAAGGCACCGTATATTCATACCAAACTGAATTTTCATTGTCAGCTCCACATGAAGGCTCCGCATAATCCTGCGTCGCACAAACTGTAGTACCTGAAACAGTAATATTCATATCTCCTGCTGTACCTGCAACCATCTCTGCATCACAAGGATCATCATTGGCAGGCAATTCATTTATTTGTATTTGGAAAGAGTGCGCTCCTTCAGCACCATCTCCTACTGCAATCAAGTACGTAGTATTTGACATCACCATAAATGGTCCAAATGGACCAGTACCCGTATTACAACCACCAACAGGTACAGGTGCAGCACAATCATTATTAAATATTGTAGCATACGCACCAGAAACTCCAATAATATTTTGAATTTCTACAGTTAATGGATTTGTTGTAGTTGGTGTTGTAAATGAATACCATACAGTAGCATCTTGTGTATATGAACAACCTCCAAAATCAGTATCTTCTGGACACGCTTCTGCAGTAGAACCATTTATTGTATAAAACTGGCATGTACCCAATATATCTGAATCAATAGAATGTGCATCTACACAATTGTCGTTTCCATCGGTAGGTTGAGTGGTATCTTCTGTAACAGAAATAGAGAAATCTCCTTCTTCTGTATCATTGCTCGCTATATATATTATGATTTGATCTCCTGGAGAAATACAATCTACATTGTAGGCTGCATTTAAAGCAGCTCCACAATCTTCGGGTTGATATAATGTTCCTGTACAATCTTCCCAAATGGATATTTCTAAGCCTGTCATTGCAACACCTGTAGTAGAAGTATTCGCCGTTACCGTAATATCCAAATCTACATTAGTTCCTGTACTATTTGTATACGTATAAAATACACCGTGTGAAGTTGCCGTTGTTAATCCACAAAAATCCAAATCTCCATCAGCACACGCCGTTGTACCATCTACTGGTGTAGCGTTGGTAAGAGCAGGATTGTTCATTGCATCGCAATCATCATTGGCTACGACGATACCTGGTGTCCAACTAAAATCAATTGCTCCTTGTGCTTGAGAAGCTAAACTCACAGCAACTAAGTATGTATTTCCTCCCGTAAGCCCAGTGAATTCATCGTCAGCAGTGATACATGTATTGCCACCTACAGAAGTGATGACAGTTGGGTTTGGACAAACATTGTCAAATAAAGACAACTGTACATTTGCACCTAATCCTGAAAATTCTAATTCCGTTGCTCCTGCCGGCATTGTCAATGTGTACCATGCAACAGCATCGGCTGTTAAATCGCAAGATACAACGCCTAAGCCAGTTGCTTCAGGACACGCATTTACGTTGGTTACAGATTCTGTAGTAGTTTCACAAGTTGTTCCCACTGACAATGGAATTGCTCCAGAACAATCATCGTTTGCTGCTATTCCAGAATTATCTTCTGTCAAAGTAATATCAAAATCTCCTTCTGAACCGTCAGGGCTACCTATAATAAATACCAATTGTTGTAATGGCAATACACAATCCACGGTAAAGGCAGTACCTAACGTATTACATTCATTAGGTGCAAACATGGTTGTTAAACAATCTTCATATATTCCAACAGATACATCCGTTGTTGCTGTTCCTGTAGTAAGAATATTTCCATTTATAGTTATCGTAATATTTGTATTTGCACCAGTGTTATTGGTATAGGTATAGAATACATCATGACCATCAGTCCCCGTACTACAAAAGTTCAGATCACTGTCTGCACAACCCGTTGTTCCATTTAAAGTAGTTGCATTGACCAATGCTGGGTTATTTATTAAATCACAATCATCGTTAGCAATAGGAATAATTGGAGTCCAAGTAAATGTCATGTCTCCTTCAATCGCTCCTGTTAAACTCGCCGCTAATAAATAAGTACCTCCAGGAGTTAATCCTGTAAATGTATTGTCTCCTGTAAAGCAATCTCCTCCAAGAAGTGTCAATGGAACACACGTATTTTCAAACAACGCCAACTGAACACCTACTCCTAAAGCTGTAAATTCAATTTCATCGGCGCCTGCTGGTAAAGTAATGGTATGCCAAACAGTCTTATCAGAAGAAAACAAACAAGTTGTTCCTAAATTATCTGTTTCTGGACATCCACCGTTATTGGGTACAGTTTCTACTGTTGCGACACATGCCATTCCTGCTGAAAGAGGAGTAGCATTTGCACATGCATCATTGACCGCTAGACCTGTTGCATCTTCTGTAATCGTAATGGTAAAATCTCCTTCGCCTCCAGTGGGTGAACCTACCGCAATGGTCAATACTGTTCCCGGCTCTACACACTTATAGGTAACTTGACCACTTAGCGCATCGCAATTATCGCCAGAAAATACTGGATTTGTATATGCGGTTCCAAAACAATCTTCAAATAATCCAAAAATCAAATTGGTTGCTGCATTACCTCCTACCGCATCACCAACAATATTTATGATTACATCTCTATTGGTTAAAATCGCTGGATCTACTGTGTATTCGTAGTACACTACATGGTCCTCAGAAACCAAGGCACAAAAGTCATTGGCATCATTCGTAGCACATGTTGTAGTCCCGCTTACTCCTACATTCGCAGGATCAAGTGAAGCCAAGGAAATATCTAGTGCATTCGTACAAAGATCATTTGAAGGAGGGTTCTGTGCAGTAACGGTCACAGTAAACGTACCATCTACTCCATTTCCAGAAGCAACTCCAATATAGTACGTTGTATTTGGAGAAGCCACTTGCCCAACAATACTTCCTGTGGTATTACATCCGATTAATGGTGTACTGTTACAGCCATTTGTTCCATCGTCTTCTATCAATACAAAATGTGGGTTCCCTAGAGAAATTGAAGCAACGGTGATATCTAATGTCTGAGCATC
>JARGNR010000174.1 GCA_029212405.1 Saprospiraceae bacterium | reverse complement strand
TAAAACATCCCAGTTTACTATAAATAAAGGGATATTGCTTCCTCGGAATATCCCTTTCTAAAAATTAATTCTTCGGTAATGTGGACAAAAATAGTTGGTGGAATTCACATTAAAATGCAAAGAACATATTTTTCCTATTTGTTGAAGTCTCTTGCCATTTTCTATTCTTAATTATTCATTTTTAATATTTAATTCCCAGATTCATCTGGAACATAAATATCAAAATTATCCATATAGAATGTATAGTTTGTATTGGAGTTAGGGGCAAATAGAAATAAATACTGATTGACGTCCTCTGAATTTACAGAATTATCTGGCTGGTTTTGGAATTCAAGTTCCAATCGTTCCCACTCATTTTGTTTGGTAGTCAAGGCACTGAACCTGCTGTGTCTTCCGGTAGGGTAGTTGCCTCCATTGGCCACCTTGTTGTTTTCGCTCTGAAAAAGAATTTCTGTGCCTGCGGGCGCATCGGTATAAATATCAATAAAGAACTTTTTCTTTCCATCAATGAATTCCTGAATATTCAGATCTGAAATCGTACACACAAATACGTCATACCTACTGTCAGGATTTCGCGTATATTTTGCAACCAAATCTTTAGTATTGAAATCAACAGGGCGAGGATTTTTTACTTTATCTACATAGATGCCTGCCGAAGAAATCTTCTTCATTTGCCCATTTGAAGTGTCAAAATTTTCTATGGATTTAACTTTCACCACGGGTATTTTTACCTCTGGTTCTAACGTCATTACATTGATGGTGATTTCTTTGGAATTGCATGCATCATTGATGGTGGCTTTGATGTCTCCTCCTGTTTCTCCCCAATTCACAATAATCTTCTCTGTACCTTTCCCTGATATCAATTCAGCTCCTGCAGGAATTTCCCATTGAATGGATGCTCCTTTGGGAACATTATGAATGGCGTAAGTTATTTCTTTTGAATTTTTATCTACTTGAGATTTACCTGAGATACTTGGGAAAAATCCATCAAATACTCGAATGTATTCTACTTCCATTGCCTGAGGGAAAGAGGTGGTCTCATCTGGATTTCCAGGCCAGGTTCCTCCTACAGCTATATTGAGTACAATATGAAAATTCTGATCAAAAGGCCATTTGAGTGGAGCAATATCTTCAGAACGTTGGGTAGAATATAAATGATCATCCAATAACCATCGAATTTCACCTTCTTCCCATTCTATTGCAAAAGTATGAAATTCATCACTGAATTCCCCTTTGTTGAGGTGATAGCTTGCCTGAACATTGGAATTGTTTGGCCATACTTTACCGAAATGCATGCTACCATGAATTTCATCCATCTTATCGCCGATGAGCTCTACTATATCAATTTCACCACTGCGAGGCCATCCACCATATACTTCATCGGTGGGTAAAAGCCAGAATGCAGGCCACAAACCTCTTCCCTTTGGTAATTTTATAGAAGCTTCGAATCTCCCATAGGTCCAGTCGGCTTTTCCTTTTGTCCTAAGTTTAGCTGAGGTATATTGACTTTTTCCTACCTTTTCTTTCCTTGCCAAAATTTTTAATGAGCCATCCGATACGACTGCATTTTTAGGTTGATACCACTGTAGTTCATTATTTCCCCAACCACAAAGTCCAATATCACATCCATCACCATTTTGAAAAGACCATTTTGTCTCATCTAAGGTGTTCTTTTCAAATTCATCTTGCCATATGATTTCAGGACATTGAGCATATATAATCGCCAATGAACTAATGAGATAAAAGGTAAGTGTAGATATAATTTGATTCATGTTCACTAAATATTAATAATTAGAATTAGTTGTGAAAATATGCAATAATCACAAACAAAGTCGAATCATCTCATGACATTCCTGAAAATAGTAATGGGATGCTATTTCTTTTTGGGCTTTTCATAAATCAAACAGGCGGATTCTATTTACTATTAGTTAAAGAAAAGAGGTTAAGAGGTCCCATTTTTTTATGTAATTTTAGAAAAATGATTTAAGTGTTACGATTTGTTAGATGAATAGACAAGAGGATGTGATCTCTTTTAATGTTATTCTCATATTTGGGTCATTTTCTTTTGACCAATTTAGGTGTAAAGTAGGGAATGAAAAGTGTTGATATAATGATTGATTAAGTAATGATTTGTTAAAAGTGAGCTATTAGAAAAGGATGGTTTTCATTATTAATTATTCCCTATTATTTTTTCATTATCTATACGACCACCGCCTTCCGAATCAGTTTCTTCACCTAACAATTGGGAAATTACTGATCCGTAAGGGTGATCAATTGAATATAGTGTAAAGAGATTATCGATAACTGAGGTGTGTCACTATTTTGAGTGTGCCATCTGGTCAATGCGCCAAATATTAGGATTAAACATGCTGGACAAACAAATGTATTCCCTATTCAATTCATGATCCTAATATGCATGAAAAATTGAAAGCACAACCATTTGTAAAACAAAATTAGAAATTAAGAAGACCAAAAAAATGTAAAAATCAGACAATTATGGTTTGATGTATATACGATCGCCCATACCTAAATTTTGAATTTGACTAAAAAATTTTCTAGGACAACTATTGGTAATATTCTTTATGAATTTATGGAGATGAGAGTAGTCATAGAATTCTTCTTCGATAGAGAGGTCTTTTAGTTTTTTACCCGTGTTTGATAGCTTATCGGATACAATTTTATTAAATCGTACAATGCGCTTATAATCAGCCACACTGCATCCCATATATTTATGAAAGTGCCGATTTATGGTCCTTTCAGTCAAATATACGGTATTGGATATTTCACTAATGGAGATCGTTGGGTGATCTTCTATTAGAGAAATAATTCTCCTCACCTTAACTGCAGGGGTGATTTTGAAATTGTTCTTTAAATAATTCTCGAGATATGAAAAATCTTCTTGATTCGTGGGATTAAATAATGCCGAAGAGTCAATACCAAGTTTTTTTGATTCTATGACTTTGATTTTTTCATTATTCCCAAACAATTCAAAATAATTCTTGAAAAAATGGTTAATAGTGAATTCTTTGAAATGAACTGATATTTTTTTGACGTGCGTTTTATATCGAATTTTTAACAACCGAGCATGTTTTCCAATAAAGATTGTTTTAGGCGTTGATTTCTTGTTTTTTGATATGATGATCTCATTGTCATTAATGAGAATATCAGACTCCTCAAAAAAACCTATGGTATCTCCTTTTGGAGGGAAGGCATAATACGTCAAATTGTCCTTAAATTCCTTCAATGTGTTTATACTAATGACATTGTCACTAAGTAAATCAGATTGCGGTATGTAAAAGTTATGCATAGTTATTTTAACAAAGGACTAATTCTCCTTTATGCAAGTTAATACATTTTTAAAATTATTATATGTAAATGGTTGGTAAAGATTGCTTCTATTCACCATGCTTACTTTTTGTCGTCGGAATTGAAGGAAGACTTCTATTCAATATTCCTTTCTATATATGCGATAAAAATAAGAAAGCTTTAGATAGAGGTAGCTAGTCAACGGTGAATCACCTTATGCGCTTTTCTTAGTCTATCGAACATCACCCACTCGATACCCAATAATAGCGGGCATCATCGTCTGTTCTACCGGGAATACATTATTTCCAGATGAAATCAACTCACTATTTTGGGTTGAAAATTTCCAGGTGTTTTCGAGATATTCATCGGATGGAATGACTCCCAGTAATATTTTTCTAAGTATACGCAAATCATTGACTCTTATTTTTCCATCTCCATTAATATCAGAAGCTAAGATTTCAGGTGTTGAAAAATGGAGCAAGCCCAGCATATACTGCTGGATGTCTATTAAATCCAAAAACGATATCTCAGGAGGCTCGGCAGTTTCATATTCTATACGCAGCAGTTTTTGTGCAGGTATTGCAAAAAATGAGTAGCTACCATTTTCATCTGTCATTGCGCTATCAATGATCTGACCACTCACAGATTCTAAATATACGATCGCTCCCTCAATAGGGGAATTATCAAGATTTAGAATAGTTCCGTTTATTTCTTTTGCAAATGCATCACAGTCCATTTCCATTTGAGGCTGCACGATTAAAAGGGAAGAATCCATTACAAAATTTCCATTTTTATCCCATGCATAAATGGCAAGTGGAAATTGTGTTGCCGGATTCCCAGTTACTTCATCGCACAAGATTACCAGAACACTAGACGATGGATCATCAAAAGGGGATGTTGCCGTAAAACTGTATTTTATATTGGATGGCCCCGTACAATTATCCATAGCTGAGACTATAAAATCTGATGCCCAAACTTCAATTTGGCTACTATCCGGAGGGAATACCCAGGTGAGATTTGGAATCGTAACCATTTCAGGTGAAATGGTATCATTTTCACATCCTTCACACCCACCTCCAGAAGGGGTAATTACTGTTGTGGGTATGGTGTCCGCACTTGAATTTCCATCTAAGTCAATCACATAGACTTCTATCTGTACTGGACTGTTGACCACACTACAGCAATCGAGGTATTGATAACTGGAGTTAACATTCGCATCATAATATTCATCAAAGTCGGGGCCTTGAGGATTGAAGGCATAGACCAGTGATTCATTCGGAGTACAATTATCCTCAGCAAAAAGGATAAAGTCTTTGGCGTAGATTTTTACTTCGTCATTATCATCTAAAACGGCCGAAGACAATAGGACTGATTGTACAACTGGTGGAATGGTATCTTCCTGGCATTCATTCGTATTTATAATCACTGTTCTGCATAAATTTCCGAACCAACTTTGGGCACAAGATTCATTCTCAATACTTGTTAAACATACGGTGTATTCACCTTCATTTGAAAAGGATAAATCAATGTTGTTTTCCATCGTTGACGGATTGGTATCACCAGTATACGGGCCTCCGGACAATGTAGCTATCTGCCAAGTGTAGGTTAAGTCTTCTTCAATCCCAATAACCTCTATATTAAAAGTGTCATCCTCAAATAGTTCTATATCATCGCATACAAAAATTCCATTATTATTAAGGCAAATATCGTCTGGTACAAAATTAGGAGGAAGTGGATTTCCGTTTATATCAATTTCATAGCTACATACGGTACCATCGCAACCATCTATAAAGAAGTAATATATCTGTCCAGGTTCAAGTAGTGATGATTCTATGGTAACAGGGTCGGTGCTACATTCTGGACTACAAAAGACAGATTCCGTAAACGTGCAATCCGTATAGAGCCCCATTTGTACACCTGGGTTCCCCGTTGAAGAACCTGTACAATAAAATGGGCTTAATACGATTTCATAATTTCCATCATAAGCGGTGAAAGCAAACCAACTTATATTGTTCGGGACACCTCCATCAGGGCAAAGTGGGGTAGGTTGATTGCCTGGACTATTATCTGTGGGCATTATATTGCAAAATGTAGATAAAACAGAGATATCACAGATAATATTCATTTCCTGTATTTGGTCACATGCAGGTGCGGCAAGAAGATTCTCTTCACTACAAGGCAGAAAAAAACAAAAATCTACATAATCGACATGTGCGTTGTTCAATGGAAAAGGAGTTGTATTCAAAGGTTTGTCATCTATCCCAATTCCGTTATCATCATTATCTACTCCGTCATTGGCATTGTTGTCCACGGGGCATGAGAAAAGACCATTAAGTGGAGCACCATTTGAAAATTCTGATGTTGGGATTTGTAGATAATAGTTGCCCGCTGTGAGAACGATGTCGGTATTCGAAGGGAAGTTGAATTCATCGCCTATTGAGAGGGTAGAGTCTATTATTTCATCCGTATCAAAATCTCTCAGATATACTTTTACGCCTTCGATACCACCGTCATCCGGAGAATACATTTGGGTGATATCAAGATCTATCCAAATATTCCCACTGACCGAAGGATCTTGAGCCATGCCTATTTGAAAAATAAAGCAAAGAGTAATTAGTATTATCGTTATCCTTATCATAATCTACTTGTAATTTCGGCAAAAGATAAGGAGAAGTTTGATAAAAGCCATATGGAAATTTGGCTTTTTGCACGATCACGATTTTTTAATGGAACGTTTTTCTTCTTTTCTCAAGACAATATGGATAAGCGGTGTAATGGAATCACAAGTGATTAGACAACAAAGAAAGACAGACGATCACTTTAATAGGCCACTTGATTGGTGACTTGGCTATCTCGATACTCAGTGGGGGACATACCAAACTCCTTAGTAAAGCTTTTACTGTAGTAATTGACAATATTAAAGCCAACTTCCCAAGCGATTTCGCTAATCGTCCTATCCTGATCGTTTAAAAGTGATTTTGATTTGTACAGTCTATAAGAACGGATATAATTGCTTGCTGACCGATTTGTATACGTTTTAAGTTTACGATGAACTTGCATTCTACTCAAGTGTAACTGTTCCGCCAACACTTCTACGCTGAATTGATAATTATCTAAATTATCTTCTAAGACGATATGGGTTCTATAAAGAAAGGAATTTATTTTTTTAAGTTCGAATTGTTTGTCAATGAAGCTAAATGAGTTGAATGTCTTTTTGGAGTTGACTTTTGGAACATTGAGTGGGATGACTTTTGTGTTGACTTCCTTATTGTTAGAATTGGCAGTCATTTTACTGAAAGGACAGGTATGCTCACGTTGAGTATTATTCCCTACTGCAGATTTTGGAGTAAGAATAATAATCGGAAGATTATCTATAGTCTCGTTTAATAGGAGAAAATTCTGTGTTTTCTCACCATCTTTTTTTAACACCATAAAATCACTTATAACCATTTCTTGGACAAAATAATCTGAAATTTTGACGCCATTTAGTCCAGTTCTCAAATGGTTGATGTGTTTAATTTTAAGGTGGGTATTCATTTTTAGTGTATTTAAAAGATTTAGAAAAGTGTTCCATGGCTTTTATATTCGACATGATAGGGATTAATTGAATAATCATCATGATATCTACTCAAAAAATGGTTTAGAATATTCGACAGTACCGCTTACATCCTTCAATCCATTTTCATTCAATTCAATGATCATACAACTTTCTTCAGGAGCAGGAAAAGGCAACTTTATTCCATATTTGCTAGTCAATTCATATCCAAAACGTGGATAATAATCAGCATGCCCTACAAGTATAATTGACTGAAAACCTAATGCTTTTGCGCGTTTATGCGCTTCTTTAATTAAGGCACTCCCTATGCCTTTGTTTTGAAAATCAGGATGAACAGAAACGTGAGCTAAAGCTAGTGAATCAAAAGATGTATTTACATTTTTGATTTTAATTTTTGTCAAAAGGATATGACCAACGATTACGTCATTTAATTCTGCAACGGTAGACAATTCAGGGATAAATGCATCAGACTTTCGTAATCTTTCAACCAAAAATTGCTCTTTATGGTCGCTGATCTCCATTGTTTGAAAAGCGGCTTCAATTATTTTGAAAACAGATTTGTGGTCAGCTGGAATTTCGGT
>JARGNR010000173.1 GCA_029212405.1 Saprospiraceae bacterium | reverse complement strand
TATATTGTGTTGATGACATAGTATTATAAGTGTCAACTGGTCCAACATCTATTCTTTTTTAAACGTTGTCAACTGGTCCAATTTTTCTTTTAACATTTGTGATATTACTTCATGAATATTTGATCCTGACTCTTTGGATGCCTTTAAAAGCCTAAGACGATGATAGTAGAAAGATCTTTTATTAAGTGATAGATCATTCCAGAAATGATAGTTTTTGTATTGTGCATGTTTTCCTTTCGAAGGTAAGGATACATCATATAATAGAATAGTGGACCAGTTCTTAATAAGTGTCTCCTTTATCTTCTTTTGACATTCTGGATCAATGAGGTCATAAAGAGTAGAAACACCTGTAAATCGTCTTATACATTCCCCTTTGTTCATTTTCAATTCATATCTAAAAATTTGATACGATAAATTTGACTCTAATGCTTTATCATAAATTTTGAATTCGTATTGAGCCCTCTTCGATCGAATGTAATAGCCTTCCTTATTTCCTATATCTCTATGGGTAAATGGGACCAGACCATGTTTAGATCGTTGTACTTTTGTACCTATCATTCCACAAATAACAGCATAAGTTGATAAAGGTAAATTGTAAAGGTTTATAGAGATTTCTAAATTTTGGACCAGACATAAGGACAAATCAATTTGCAATTCATGTTCTAGTTTGAGAAGGCATTTGAATATTTGATTTACATCAAAATCATTGTGATTAATTCCATTGGTCCAGAACTTGTGTAATGAGCCATGAAGGATAATATTTTTCTTTGAGGTTATATCTATAGTAAGATTATTATAATCGGCTCTGAGGGCTATAAATTTAGTCTTAGACTTCTTTTTTAAAATGATTTCACCTTTTGTACAAAGCACCTCATTCGGATTGTAGAAGTTTAGTATTTGAAGCCCCATAAAATGGTTTAAATACTTAGACGGAATTTTGATTTTGACAAAGTCTACCATTTATTTTCCTTAATTATTCACGTTTGAATAATGGGACCAGATTACAAACGTTTGCGTTCTGATTTCTTCAATAACTCTAACACATCACTGGTCTTAAACCTTGTTGACCTTGAACCCAACTTAATGTTTTCTAATAGGCCTTTTTTTACCCATAGATGGACGGTTTGTCTAGTGACATTTAGAAGAGAACATACATCTTTTATTGTGCAATACTCTTTATCTAAAATTGGTTGCTTTGACCTTCTGTCTAATACCAGCTCTAAATTAGATACTACCTTTTCACAAATGAGGTCTACAAGTTTATCTACTGTAGTTTCTTCAATAACAATTTGTCGTGCCATAACTTAATTTTGTATTTATGTGACAAAGTTGATATGGTAATTGAGAAACTAAAAGCGAAACTCAGTTTCGATTTTTACAGAAACTTGTAATGAGTTGATTATGATTGTAATAGATCAATAATAAATTGCACTTCCATTTTAGTATGGTTCTTAATTTTTGATTTATTATTTAGGATTTCTTTTTGATAAATGGCATTTACTCCAATTAATTTTTCAATTACTTTTCTTAGTTTCTTTGTGTCTTTATTTTTAAAGTTATACTCAGAAACTAGAAAATCAAATAGACCTAATTCTTGAAAAAGATGGAACTTTAATACACCAGTATCTGATATTTCTGAAATATCAATGAGGTCATTACTTCCATTAGTTGGAAACAATAATTCATAAAATCTTTCCACTTCATTTTTTAATTGGTCAAAAAAGAATAAAATATCATTATAAGGTGCTTGCTTTTCTTTTCCTTTTGTAATGGTTTCAATTAAGGAAAACTTTTCTTTTATCGAACCTATTGACTTTTGATAAAGATCTAATCTATTTTTTAAGATACTATCATATACAGGGCGTATTATATTTTCAACCATAGTATAAGACTTTTTTATCCCTGTGTAAAATTCGTTTAATTCATCAAATGGGAAAGGAACAAACTTGTCTATTTTAGTATACATGTTATTACCAGTTTGTGAAACATGTTTTTCTTCTGATTTTGATATATCGTTTGATATTCCATTGATGTAATCGTTTACCTTATTATATCTTACATTTTGTATGTCAACTAAACCTCTATTGACAGTATATGTGTATAATATTATCGTGTATTTCTTTAAGTTTTCCAAATGTATTTCAATTACATTAAATGCTCTTGTAGTAGGATTATCTACCTTCATATCACTTTCATTTTAGATCCAGAAAAGAAAGGATGCATTGCTAGTCTGTCAGATGTTTCTTCTTTAGATACTCTGATATAGGTTAATAGTTGTTTTTCAGTCTTATGACCGGATATCTTCATTATATCAATAGTGGGTATGTTTGCCAGATACATAAGAGAAAGACATGTTCTACGTGCTGTATGCGTAGTGATCATTTTAAACTTTGGTATTTGTTGGATAACAGTTTTTCCTTTTATGACCTTTTCAACTTCAATCTTAGAATTAATCTTAGCTTTTTGAGCAATGATTTTAATGTTTTGGTTGACCTTCTGCGAATGATTTCGAGGAGTGTTATAATTATACTTTGATAGAATTAATTCTAATTGGTGCCTAATCGGTATGATGACTCTTTCTTTTGTCTTATGGGTGATCATATCAATTACTTTGTGCGTTCCCTTATCTTTCACGTGTATAGGCTTAATACGGGAATAATCAGAATATCTGAGACCAGTATAACAACCAATTAAGAAAATGTCTCTAATGCGTTCTAAATGTCTCGTAGAGGATAAATCTAATTGGCGTAAAGCGTCTACTTCTTTTTCATTCAGATATACTGCAGTTGATTCAGAGGTTAATTTTTTGAACGCCCTTACTTTGTATGCTCTTTCATTATGTTGCCCTTCATCATGTGACAGGTTCAATATAGATTTTAGATTCTTTATGGTATTGCCTGTACTATTCAAATGATAGTTTTTATCATTGGCATACGATATATAATCATTGTACCAGTCAATATCAAAATGATGATAGTGAAGTTTCTTCTTTCCCCTGGTCTTTTTGTACTGGTTAAGTCTATGTTTTAGATTCTCGTAGGCCTTTATTGTTCCTTGACTATATCTTTTCCCTTTACTCTTTCCATTTTGAATTAATCGATTTCCTTTTGTGATATCCTGAATGAATTGATCTAAGAAGGGTTCAAAATCAAGTTTGATCTTTTCTTTTGGTTCTGGTCCTGAATAGAAGTTATATTCCTTATTGAGTAATCTTCGAAGTTCTGGACCAGAAATAGAGCTGGATTCTAAAGACATATTTTTTAAATGCTTCAATACAGATCTTTCCAGATTGTCCAGATGTATTTTAACATTGTCTAATTCTAATCTTAAATTAGAATACTTGGATTCGTATTTTGATATGATAGATTTTGTTGTAATGGGTCTAAAAGTGTCATTATTCCATAATTCAGGGATAATATTTTTTCTAGAACCATATTGGAATGGTTTGCCGTTGATGTGAAATCGAAGAAAAATAGGAGCTATTTTTCCAGTTTCAACCTTTTTTAAATAGAATTTTACTTTTTCCATAGAGAATCACTTTTGATTAATATTTCGGAAATACTTTATGAAAGTATGATTCGGGTCACGGAATGGGTCACGGTTTTATCATACATTCTTTTACAAATGTACGTAAACTAAATATATAACATGTTGATAATGAGAAATAATTGACAAAAAAAAGAGTAGTAAAAACTACTCTTTGTTGACCCACTAGGACTTGAACCTAGAATGGCAGAACCAAAAACTGCTGTGTTACCAATTACACCATGGGTCAATTTTTGCCTAAGCGAGTGCAAATTTATAACTTTTACTTTTTTTTACTACTCTTTTTGATATTTTTTTCTCGCAAGAGTTAGATTTCCTTCAACGCAAATCATTATATATAAATTCCCAAATGTGTAAATAGCTTGTAAACAAATACTTCTAGCCCATTTTTCACCACACCAATTAGATGGAAACTCCAAATAAAATACCCAAATAATCCGCCACCGCCGTATGGGTCTTTAAAACCACCCCTATATACGGTCTTACATGTCCCCTGACCTCTGGCAAATAGAGCCCAGTGACTACTTTGGTGTATAAGGTTCGGGAATTTTGAATCGGGTAGGGAAGGTAGAATCCCAGCCTAAATCGATTAAATACTCGCCCAAATCGTAATTCATGCTCGGCATAGACAATCGTACTTCGAGCTTGATCCAATGCTTCTTCCTCCGTATAAAAATTGCGCTTGAAAAATGTATAACGGGCATTATTGAATTCGTATTCTGCACCTGCCGTGATCGTCATGAATTCCGTGTAGCGGTATCCTCCTCCAATCGATAAAGCACGAACTCCATATTTTGGACCATCGGGTACCGTGTATTCCGTAAATCCATAATGGTATTGAATGTCAAAAATCCATTTTTTATATGTAAGCGGATGGCCTGCTCTATCTTGAGTGAGAAGATCTTCTTCTAGGTGTTGATCTTTTTTCCTATCAAAATTATAAATTCCTCCAATCGATAGGCCATAAATATTTATTCCGGCGTTGGGACTCGAACTTAGGCCATTCGAAAAGTGGACCAGCCCAGTTGATAACGTGGTCATCCATTGTGCATTCCAGCGATATTCCAGACCAAATTTAAGCGAGGTGATGTTATTCAAATAGGAGCCAATGGCATTGTTGTTGGGGTTAGAAATTGCATTATAAGGTTTGTTTAGATGTGCAATACCTGTTCCAAATTGAAGATTGAGTCTTAATGTATTCCATTGTTTCAACGTAAAATGTAATTCAGGCAAGATCGCAACTGCATTTCCTAAGACGTCTTTGTCTCCATAATTGACAAATAAGCCATTGAGCACAATTCTAGGTTTGCCCCAATACCGCTCCCATCTTTTGTTACCAGAAGTTTGCAGCGTATAGGCAACTCTAAACTCATGGGTTCGATCCGGAACATCAAAAAGAAGGTTTGATCTATGTTTGATTACTTTGGAAGGGGCGTATACAAATGACACACCGTGCTGACCGAAGAGGTTTTGATGGCCAGTGAACAATACAAAAAATCCTATCCAAAGGATTACTCCCTTCATGATTTAGGTGTTTAAAAAATTCAAATCCAGAGATAAAGAAAGATATAATTATGAAACTAGTAATGCCCATTATTATATATTTGCCTTCTCATACCAAGTGAATGAAAAAGACTGTAAAATACGATACCAAAAGATTAAGTAAAAAAAAGCAGATAGAATTGTATCGAGCTTTGCTTAAGCCACGACTTATTGAAGAGAAAATGCTCATCTTGTTGCGTCAAGGAAAAATCTCTAAGTGGTTTGCGGGCATAGGTCAGGAGGCCATTTCTGTAGGATGTACTTCAGCCTTGCAAGCAGATGAAAAAATCTTTCCCATGCACCGAAATCTTGGTGTTTTTACGACTCGCGAAGTGCCGATGAAGCGCCTTTTTTGTCAATGGCAGGGAAAATTGGCTGGGTTTACCAAGGGGCGTGATCGATCCTTCCATTTTGGAGCTCCGGACTATAATATCGTAGGTATGATTTCTCACCTAGGACCACAGTTGTCCTTAGCAGATGGAGTAGCCTTATCGCACAAACTGAATAATCGAAATAAAATTGCCTTGGCTTTTACAGGTGAAGGAGGAACCAGTCAGGGTGAATTCCATGAAGCATTGAATGTTGCCGCAGTTTGGAAATTACCTGTCATCTTTGTGATCGAAAACAATGGCTATGGACTTTCCACGCCAACCAATGAGCAATATGCCTGCGAAAATCTAGCAGATCGAGCATTGGGTTACGGAATGAGACACGAAATTCTAGATGGAAACAATGTGGTAGAAGTCTATGAGACCATCGATCGGATTGCTAAAAAAATCAGAAAATCACCGGAACCGTATCTTATAGAATGCAAAACCTTCAGAATGCGTGGGCATGAAGAAGCTTCGGGCACCAAATATGTTCCACAAGATTTAATGGATATGTGGGCGAAAAAAGATCCACTCACTACATTTGAGAAACACCTCATCAAATCGGGTGTCATCAGTAAAAAAGAGGTAGATCAATGGACCCAATCTATTAAGGAAGAAATCAATGCTGAACTTGCTGCATCCTATGAAGAACCAGTTATTTCTTCCTCAGCTGCAGACGAAATTAATGACGTGTACGCTCCTCATCAACAAGATTTGACCGCCGCCTCCAGTGTAACAAAAGAGATGCGGTTTATTGATGCCATTACCAGTGGACTCCAGGAAAGCATGCGCATGCATCCAAATCTTGTATTAATGGGACAGGATATTGCAGATTATGGAGGGGTTTTTAAAGTGACCGATGGGTTTGTAGCAGAGTTTGGAAAAGAACGAGTACGAAATACACCATTATGTGAAAGTGCCATCGTCGGAGCCGCTCTAGGATTAACGATGGAAGGCGATAAAGCGATGATGGAAATGCAATTTGCAGATTTTGTGAGTTGTGGATTCAACCAGATTGTCAATAACCTAGCAAAAATTCATTATCGATGGGGTCATAAAGCAGATGTAGTCATCCGTATGCCTACTGGAGGAGGAATGGGAGCAGGTCCATTTCACTCTCAAAGCAATGAAGCCTGGTTTACCAAAACACCGGGATTGAAAGTGGTCTATCCATCCACTCCCCATGATGCCAAAGGATTATTAATCGCAGCTTTCAATGATCCCAATCCAGTTCTATTTTTTGAACATAAAGGACTATATCGAAATATAGTAGGCGAAGTTCCCAATGATTCTTATGAAGTAGAAATCGGCAAAGCAAAAAAAGTGAATGAAGGAGAGGACTTGACCATTATCACCTATGGTATGGGCGTGCACTGGGCCAAAAAATATCAAGAAGAATCTCAAACCAGCATAGACATCATTGATTTAGTCAGTTTGAGTCCTATCGACTACAAAACCATCGAAGAAAGCGTCAAAAAGACCAATCGAGTAATCGTACTTCACGAGGATACATTGTTTGGAGGTATTGCTGGAGATATCAGCGCTTACATTTCGGAACATCTTTTTGAACATTTGGATGCTCCCGTTTGTAGAGTTGCTTCATTGGATACTCCAGTACCCTTCGACAAAGGACTGGAACAAATCTTCTTACCTATTCAGCGCCTAAAAGAAAAAATTGATTTCATTCTTGCGTATTGATATGGGGGGAGAGATTTGGGAGATTGGAAAGATTAAGACTGACTGATCTCGAAGAGTGGCGACGATAGTCGACAAAGGAAGGAATCCCGCTAGGCAGGACAGGCAGCGTTAGCGGCGTGTAGGGAGATGGGAAAGATAGAAAAGATGGGAAAGATTTGACAGATTGGAAAGATTGGGGAGATTTGAGAGCTTTATTTTTGTTCAATGGGACTTCTTCTATGAATGCACCACGTGGGATAGTTCATTTAACTGTGTCTGGGTTATATTATTTTTTTCTTTCGAGGTGT
>JARGNR010000023.1 GCA_029212405.1 Saprospiraceae bacterium | reverse complement strand
GGAATTTAAGGATTTTTAATGTGAATTCCACCAACTATTTTTGTCCACATTACCTCCAGTAATGGAAATCAATTCGGAATTTACATGTATGTGGAAGGAAGAGATTGATGGAGAATAGGAGAGATTAATGGATGAAAAAAGATTCAAAGAATTACATTTCTGAAACTCTAAGCATGGTGTCTTCTACGTGATGGACCAATTCCGTATATCTAGGATCTCGCTTTATTTCTCTTGTTCTTTTTAATGGAAGATCTATATCTATATGTTCGACAATTGTAGAAGGTTGAGCCTTTAAAATAAATATATCATCTGCAAGATAGACTGCTTCCGCAATATCATGTGTCACAAAAATTACTGTGCTTTGGAATTTTTCCCACAATCCAATGAGTAAATCTTGCATTTGGAGTCGAGTTCTAATATCTAATGCTCCAAACGGTTCGTCCATCAATAGTATTTGTGAATTGGCTAGAAGACTTCTTGCGATCGCCACCCTTTGGAGTTGACCTCCTGAAAGGCTAGGGTATTGGGCATATTTATTTTCATGACCATCTAATCCAACCAGTTGAATCATTTCCATTGCTTTCTCGTCTCTGTCCTTTTTGGAAACGTTTTGGTACCGCAATGCCAATCCTACATTATCTAAGACGGTCATCCAAGGCAGGGAGGAGTATTGTTGAAAAACCATGCTTACCCGATTTTTATCAGTGACTGGCAGACCTTTTACAAGTACTTCACCTTTGCTCGGTGTTTGAAGTCCAGCGATATATCTAAGTAAGGTAGATTTTCCGCTTCCAGACATTCCCAGAATAACCGAAAATTGTCCTTGGTTAGGTTTGTCTTCAATAATGAAATCCAATCCTTGGATGATCCAGTTTTTACCACCATCATAGCTCTGAGAGATATTTTTCAACTCAATGATATTGTCAAAAGCTACTTGATCTTTATGTTGATATTGCGCCATTTGCTTTTGTTTTTTGAGAATTGATCAATCCATATATTTTATACGAAAGCATGGATAAAAAGATAAAATGAATCACCCAAACGGTGTCTGCAAATAGATAAGTTAGAAAGTTAATATTTCCCAATACGCCAAAAAACTCATCAAGGGCAAACACCACATATAAACCAAGTGAGATCCAAGTTAGCGCTAGCCAACAATAATCTACTATTTTGCTCCAGATGGTATTTTTATCGTCTGTTGAGTTGTGGTCGTATTTTCCTTTTGCTTGATACTTATGAGGAAATAGTTTGCGATCCATATAGGCAAATATCTTATCCTGAAATACTCCAATCAAAATAATCAAAATAAGCAATGCAAATACTTTGTCAAATCTACCTCTTCTTTTGGCCCCTCTCATTAGGAGGTCACCAATACCTCCTTCACTTCCATTGGCTTCAATGAATACAATATAGGTCCAGGAGATCGCTGTCATAATTCTAATATCATCCCATAATCTGGACATGACAGATGGGATATATACCGTTCGTATCGTCTGCCAATTAGTCGCCCCAAGGGTGTAGACTGTTTTGAGGTAGACAGACTTGACTTCATCAATTCTTTGGACGACAACGGGTAGTAAGAAAATAAAAATACCAAAGGCCATAAACATAGACTTCATCGATACCCCAATTCCAAACCAAACAATAAATAATCCTAATGTAGCCGTTAATGGTACGAAACGAATCGCTTCCATGTACCGTTGAAATAGACCTCTAAAAAGTGGAAACAAGCCAATTACAAAACCCAAGGGGAGCGTAATCAATAAGGCTAACATATAGCCAGAGAGATTTAATCCAATACTTTTTGCTGTATTGACTACTAAGTCATTATCGGCTAACAGATCTTGGTAAGATGCAAAAACGCTAAAAGGTCCAGGAAGAATCTGTCTGCGTAGAATTGGATTTTCTCCATAGGTCAGGAGAATCCAAACTGCGAAAAAGAGAGTTACACCAATGAGTCCTAAAACAAGTGACTGTCGTTTGGTTAATTTCCCTCTCAGCTCGAACATCCAATCCATACAAGATGGTTTTATAAGTGGTTATAGATTAGTCTGCAATCAACGAGAAGTCTGTTCTTCTATTTTTTGCCTTGCAAGCTTCAGTTTGATTTCCTTCACATCCTAGAACTGGTTTGTCTGGACCATTTCCTATAATAATAAATCGATTAGGGTCCATCTGGTATTGAGACTTTAAATAGTCAGCTACCGCTTGGGCTCTCTTTTCAGACAATGTAATATTAGAAGCTTTATTTCCAACATTATCCGTATTCCCTTCTATTCTGATTTTTGAATTACCAAAGATTTTTGCCGTTTCAGCAAACTGTAAGTCAATGATAGTTTTTGCATTCTCACCCAAGGTAAATTCACCAGTTTCAAAGGAAATACTTACCGGTTTATTACTTATTGCAGGTGCGGTCTTGTCTCCTGCAGATGGTTTAAATACTTTTGATTTTTCAGACTCAAATTGTTCACCAACCAATTTATCATTAGCGGCAATTACTGCTCCAGTATAAATCACGGATCTCCAGTTCGGTGCAACTTTATCTGCATCCCCTGTTTCAACAAATTTTTGAGCCATCTTGGTATATAAGTCGGTACCTGTTTGTCCTTTGTATGATCTGTTTTGTTTAAAGAAATTCATATTGTCACCATGACCAGTCCATTTTACAACACTCATCATTCCCTCTGCATCTTCTTCACCGACACCATTTAATTCAGCCAAGTATTTCCCTGCTTTTTTTCTGTTCGCTGGTATTTCAAGTTCTGCAACTCCTTTCATCCATCCTTCGTAAAATTCGTTGATCATTTTTTTATTGTTTTGGATAAAATCATCACTGGCAAACATAATATCTGCTATGATGTGCGACTGTTCTTTAGTTGTCACCAATATCTTTGATCCAGGAACATCTTGTGTGGCGAAAATATCATCTGGACTCCATACTACAGCAGCATCGACGTCGTCTGATTTAAAAAACTCTGCGGATTGAATGTTATCTTTTGTTCTTTGTACGGTTACATCATCGTAAGACAATCCAGCTGCTTCTAAGGAAGAAATCAACAAAGTCTGCGCTGGGGAAGGTGTAGCCAGTGCGATGGTTTTACCTTTTAGTTCATTTACATTTTTTATACCTCTTTTAACAATAATTGCATCTCCACCTCTAGACCAATCTACTTGCATAAATGCCCTTGGTTTTAAAGAAGCGAAATCATCAGGTGCTGTATACAAAGGGAATGCATCAGCTGTTTGAACAAGCACATCGTATTCCCCGGCAATCCATGCATCAACTGCACCACCTAAATCATTATTGAGTTTAAAATCTACCTTGAAGCCGTAATCTTGGAAAAATCGACTTCTAAGATTTGCAGCTGCACCTTCATTAAAATACAAACCAGGTGCATATCCACCCCAGCTAACCAATTGAACTCGGAGGACTTTATTTCCATCTTCGTCGACTGCAGCTGTGAAATCTCCTTTTGGAGCATTGGATGCCGTTTCAGTTTTGGTTTGGTTATCTTTTTGTGATTGTTCTTCTTTTGCGCTTTGGACCGTCTTTTGCAGATCTTTTCCAAATGCTGTATTGTTATATACGTAATTCCCTCCAAAATAAATCAACGCCAGTATCAGTACTGTGATTAAAAATTTTGAAAAGGATGTTAATCTTGCCGCAACCATATTTATTCGTTTGTCTTTAATTTAATTATTTCTATTTATTTCTAATTCTGTGGAAAAGATTAATCAAAAAAGTCGTTGTATTGATTATCTCTTCCCAAAACTTCTGGTTCTTTGACTGGATGTTCCAAGTCCAATATATCTTCTTCATTGTTGGCTTGTAAAATAAGCTCTTCTTTGGCCGTGCCTAATAATAGTGAAGTGCTTTGAGCTTCCCACTTTTCAAGCATTTTAAGTCCTTCTTCCTCAAAAATGCCATTTTGAAGATCTACGGATTTCATAAATGATTCTGACATATCCATAAATTGCTCCATTTCCCCTACTTTGTTGGAAACATCATCTGCAATCGCTTCCAAGGCTGCATCAAACATGGCTTTCTTGTCTCGATCACCTTTTATAACATTCATTGCAGAGCGCATCGCAGAGTGACCAGCCATGAGTGCTTTTCGTTCTTGTTCTTTTACCATGACTTGATCTTGAACATCTTCTACTAAAATGGAACTGTTTTCATACATTTTCCCAAGCACCCGATAGAGCACTTCCATTTTTCGATACAGATCTTCTAGTTTAATGTTTGAATCTTTAAGACGTCCAGCTTTTCTACTTTTAAGAATCATTTGTGCATTCTTGTTCGAAGCTTTTGCTTTGCTTGCTTGTGCCATGTTGGACTTGATCTCCTTTTGATTTTTAAGGATCATTTCTTTTAGCACATGCATCTGACCTCTAAGCTTGCTGATCTGTCGATTCATTTTACGAAGATTTTCTTTCAAGTCATCCACGTAGCTTTTCAGAATAGCGATCGGATTAATCTGTATAAACAGACTTGTGATCCATCTCATTGCACTTTTATACATATAGGAGAAAAGAGCTCGTGATTTTGGATCAATGGCTAAAAAGATGATAAGTCCTAATGTCAACATTCCTACAACTAAACCAGCAGTCGTTGCAAAAAATGCTAAGATGGCATTTATAAAGGTTATTGCCAGATAACCACCACCCAAAAGTAGCCCTCCCAATACAATTGCTCCAGTCACTCCTTCAGGCTTACTCCAAAAAGATTTTGGTTTAATTTCTGTCATCTATTATGTTTAATAGTTTGATTGTTAATCAATATCAATAAAACCCCAAAAATAGGAAAATTTTATACGATTTCACGTAGGTTTCGACCAAGGTATTTAATGGTTCTCCTAATTTCTATTTTTTTAAGGATAAATTGTAATTTAAATTCACTTAATTGGTAAAGTTTCGGTCAATTTATTCTTAAAATTAGATAATTATATTATTAATCATGGGAAGGAGTATAACAAGTTCAAGAAAAAATTTTGCTTTCAATATTTGATTATGTTGACTGGTTATTTTTTCTACCTTTGTTGTGCAAATTTACCCAGGACAACTACCATCAAAATTTAATAAAAAATCTTTATGGGTTGGTTCAAAAGACTAAAAGACGGAATTCAGACTGCCACTAAATTTAAGAAAGAAGCACCAGACGGGCTTTGGCATAAGTGTAAAAAATGTTCTGAATTAACAACAATAAAAGAATTAAAAGAAAATCTGTACATCTGTCCGAAGTGTGATTATCACGTCCGTATAGGTTCACATGATTATTTTGATCTAATTTTCGACGGGAAATATACCCTGTTGTTTGAAGATTTGGTTTCTTCTGATATTTTAGGTTTTAAAGATATGAAAACCTATGAAGAGCGTCTAGCTTCGGCACATTCAAAAACTGGGTTAAAAGATTCGATATCTGTGGCTCATGGGAAGTGTGGTCGGAAAAATTTTGTAATTGCTGCAATGGACTTTTCTTTCATTGGAGGATCAATGGGGTCCGTTGTTGGAGAAAAAATAGCTAGGGCCATAGATTACTGTATCAAATATAGGTATCCATTGATGATTATATCCAAATCAGGGGGAGCTAGAATGATGGAATCTGCTTTTTCTCTAATGCAAATGGCTAAAACATCCGTAAAACTGGCTCAATTGTCTAGAAATGGAATTCCTTATCTTTCTTTTATGACCGACCCAACGACTGGAGGAGTTACAGCTTCTTATGCCATGTTGGGCGATATTAATTTTGCTGAGCCGCAGGCATTGATTGGATTTGCTGGCCCTAGAGTTATAAAGGAGACCATAAAAAAGGACTTGCCTGAAGGATTTCAAACTTCTGAATTTTTATTGGATCATGGTTTCTTGGATTTTATCGTTCACCGTAAAGAATTAAAAGAGAAATTGGAGACCTTATTATCCATTTTTGAAACGTCTCAGGTGGCGGAAGAACAATTAGAAGAATAATAGAACTTAATTAGAGACCTTCAGGAGTAATGCGTTTAAATATTTTGAAGGCTAATAAGTTATGAATTAAGGCTTATTAAAAAGGGTAGTCTTTTTTTGAGTTGAAAGTGGATGATAATGTTTTGTTCCAAACAATTAATGCATTCTATCGCCTCTGGTTTCTAAGCCTTTCATTACTTCAGCTTCGTACTCAAGATATTCTCGCCATCTTTGAAGTGCCCTTTCTTCTCCAAAGTATAGTTTTGCAAGTTCTAAGAACATTTTGTAGTGTCCCGCTTCAGAAACCATAAATTTGTGGTAAAATTCTTTGAGTTTATCTTCTGCAATATGAAGAGAGAGTAGTCTGAATCGTTCGCAACTTCTTGCTTCAATAAGGGCAAATGTCATAAGTTTTTCGAGGAGCCTATCGTCAATGCTGCCCCCTTTCTTTTGAAATTTTAATAGTTCGTTTACATATAAATCTTTTCTTTGATTACCAAGTTGTAAACCTCTATTATTGAGTTCTTTAAGTACCATCCTAAAATGGCCCCATTCTTCTGTAACTACAGGTGATACTTGTTCTACTAATTCCTTTTTATGAGGATATAAACTGATCAGTGAAATACACTGTGATGCTGCCTTTAATTCGCAAAATGCATGATCCGTTAATATATCTTCTAGGCTAATTTCTGCCATGTTGACCCACCTCGGGTCTGTGGGTAACTCAAGACCTAATACTCTCTTATTATCTATTTCGTAAGACACTCTATTTGATTGATTAAAAAATCTACATTATAAATATCATATTCTTCATAACCTGAGGACCAAATAACACCAATGTTATCTAAATAGTTGTTTTTTAAATCTTTAATATCAGAATTATCCAATTCATAAATTCCAGTGTATAGTGTATGGCCCGTGTATGATTCTATTGTTCCTTTATCTTTATTTATACTCTTTCCGTAGATCTTTCTTCCATTGATGAGTTCAATCTTAATGTTTTCATTGCTCCTTAAAACTCCATATGTTTTAGATGCATCTTTTGAGCGAATTCTTATTTTCAGTGTGAGGTAGTACTTTTTACCAACCTTAGAAAGATTAGCATCACAAGTAAGAAAATTTTCAGACTTAAAGTAGGGTTTCATCTTTTCTTGTGAATAACTAAAAAACGATTGTGTTTTTACCTCTTTCCTATTTTCACCTATTTTATCATCGTACCCATTAAATACAATTTTACACTCATAATTTTCTTTAGCATTACGCTGTTCCGACAATTTAAAAACCGTAGGATACTTTAAAGATTTGTTTTCTACGGATACATCTGGGGTACTATTTTCTGATTGTTTTGTATCCAGCCCTCCCATCCCTGTATTTACCGGGTCAAAGGAGTTGATCTCAGTCAATAAGTGTTGAAGCACGTCTTCGGGGTTTTTAATAGAGCCATCTAATAATTCAGAAGAGACATCGATAAGGTTAGAAGCAATTCTGTAATAGTTCTCTGAGTTTTTAATTTCAAAATTGATATCTGCGATTTGACTTTCTAGTTTTTTGGTATCATTTTTCGCCTTTTTAGCCAATTTTCTTTCGGATTTTACTTGGTGAAGTTTACGATTAGCCATCTCGATATTTACCAATAGTTGCGCTTCGTCACTTCTAATTGAAGTCAACAAACTCACCACCTTCTCCCTTTGATCAGGATTTATTGGGTACTTTCCTTGTTTAGGAGATTTGAAGACATCAAGACTGGTTCCTAATTCTTCATCCTTGGAACCTGATAATTCCGTTTTATTTAATATTCTCCATGACCCATCTTCAACCAGTAATATTCGTTGTCCAGAGTTCGTTTCTAGAATTTTCTGGCATTGTGTAGATCCAACGAAAAAAAAAGAAAATATAAATATGATAAAAGTGTGTTTCAATGTACGGTGCTTTAGTATCAAAATGGCTTTTAACAGTATTCTGCAAAGATACAGAAACATATATATTTATTTCTATTATATTTATACTTCAATGGGGAATTCTATGAGATTAACAAAATTCTTTAGCATACTGAGCGTAAATGATGTTTGCGTTTAAAGATATCGAATTAGAATAAAATCATTTCCTTATTTCTTGTTGAGAATGAACAGTCAGTTTGAGTTTCATTGGTTGATATTAGAATTTCAACAGTTTTGCTCACATGTCCTTTCAAGAAATAAAAAAAAATAAGAACGGATAAACATATAACCATATACTTTTAATCATTCAAAAATCTAATAAATGAAAAGAATCATCATATGTCTAATCGCAGCTAGTTTCTTTTTTAGCTGTAAAAATGAAAACAAAGAAGAAGTGAAATTTGAAAAAATTGAAGTCACATATCCTGAGACTAAGACGGGAGAGGTTAAAGATAATTATCACGGAGTTGAGATTGCAGACCCATATAGATGGTTGGAAGATGACAATAGTGAAGAGACTATGGATTGGGTAAATCGTCAAAATTCGGTAACTCAAGACTTTTTGTATAATATTCAATATCGAGAATATATTAAAAAACGACTTGAAAAACTTTGGGATTATGAGAAATATGGTTCCCCATTTAAAGAGGGTGATTCTTATTATTACTTTAAAAATGATGGACTGCAAAATCAATATGTCTTGTATGGTGCAAAGAATATGAAAGACGAAGGTGAAGTTGTTCTTGACCCCAATAAATTTTCTGAAGATGGAACCTCTTCATTGGGATCGATGTCTTTTGATGAAAGTGGTAAATATTTAGGGTATATGGTTTCAGAAGGTGGTTCGGATTGGAGAACAGGTTTTATCAAAGATCTATCTACTGGGGAAGTAATGGAAGATCGACTTGAATGGATAAAGTTTTCTGGCTTTTCATGGAAAGGGGATGGTTTTTACTACAGTCGTTTTCCTACACCAAAGGAAGGAGATGAGTTATCAGCCAGTAATACACATCATTCTCTATACTATCATAAAGTTGGAGATGATCAAGCGAATGATAAGCTAATATATGTTGACAATGAAAATCCAATGCGCAATGTATATGCTCAAAGCTCTGAAGATGAACGGTTTTTAATCTTAAATATGTCAGAATCAACAAGCGGAAATGAACTTGCATTTATTGATTTAGATAACGATGCAGAAAAGATTATTAAGGTGGTGGAAGGTTTTGATTCGGATTACTCATTTATTGATAATAACGGTGATGAACTCTTATTTACTACAAATAATGATGCTCCTAAACAAAAGGTGATTTCCATTGATTCTAAGAATCCTTCGAAAGAGAACTGGAAGACGATTATACCAGAATCAGATGACCCATTGAGAGGTATATCGATAGTAGGGAACAAAATGTTTGCTTCTTACATGCATAATGCGAGTTCACAAGTGAAAGTTTTCGACCTAAATGGAAAATACCTACAAGATCTTAAGCTTCCGGGAATTGGTTCAGGAGGTGGTGTAAGTGGCAAAAAATCTGATAAGATTGGATTCTACTCTTTTACTTCATTCACCAGGCCTTCGACTATATATATGTTGAATACTGAAACCATGGAATCTGAGATTTTTAGACAACCTACAGTTGATTTTGATTCAGACAGTTATGAAACTAAACAAGAGTGGTTTACTAGTAAAGATGGAACCAAAATACCTATGTTTATTACAATGAGAAAGGGGTTGAAATTGGATGGAAAGCGACCTACATTATTATATGGATATGGCGGATTTGATATTTCTATTACTCCTTCTTTTTCTTTGACTAGATTGCCATTATTAGAAAATGATGGGGTTTATGTTGTAGCCAATATCCGTGGAGGAGGTGAATTTGGTAAAGAGTGGCATAAGGCTGGTACAAAAGGGCAGAAGCAAAATGTTTTCGATGATTTTATCGGAGCGGCTGAGTTTTTGATTGAGAATAACTATACATCCTCTGAAAAATTAGCAATAGAAGGAGGATCTAATGGTGGACTCTTGGTTGGAGCATCGATGACTCAACGACCAGATTTATTTGCGGTTGCTTTTCCTAGAGTTGGAGTATTGGATATGTTGAGATATCATGAATTTACAATTGGACACTTTTGGGCGACGGATTATGGAAGGTCCGACAATCCAGAAGATTTTGAATATCTGATCAAGTATTCTCCATTGCATAACGTAAAAGAAACCGCGTATCCAGCAACAATGGTGATGACAGCGGATCATGATGATAGAGTAGTACCGGCTCACTCATTTAAATTTGGGGCAGAACTACAAAGCAAGCATAATGGCGATGCACCTGTTCTAGTTAGAATCGAAAAATCAGCAGGGCACGGAGCTGGAAAACCAACGGCTAAAATAATTGAGGAGGCTTCTGATGCGATTGGATTTATGTTTTATAACATGAATGAACCGTATAGCAAGAAAGTGAAAGGATAAGATAAAGCCACAGGATAAACAAAAAAGCCGATGAAATTTTTCATCGGCTTTTTTAATAGAGGCTTATTCAGGGGTAGACTACCATACAAAAACAAGAAGTTTAGGAATAACCCTTCATAGGTCCATTCGTAAAATGCTTTAATATTGAGGCTACCACCAATTGATTAACTGGTGTATTGGGTCTTCTTTTTTTATTGACTACAATTTACCATAAACAAAGAGATATTGCTTCTTAGGAATATCCCTAATAAAACTAAAATTCAATTTATTCTTCAGTTGAATAGGATATTTGCTCATATTCCGAATTGACAATTGCTGTTGGAGCGTCTATTACTTTCTTAGTAACAAATGATGACTTTTTATTCTTTTTCTTGGTTTTGGTTTCTGATTTCAGAACCATTCCTTGAGGCATTTCTTGGCGTTGTGTAGTTGGCATCATTTGTTTCAGAAATTGACCAAATGAATCTTTCCAAGATACGGGGAATTCATTGGCAATCAAACATTTTGTTGTGGTAGCCTCATCGTCTATTTCCCATTCATCACATGCATATCCCACAACTTTCTTTGTTTTGCCTGACTTCTTGATCGTTACTTCATATTTCTCATCATCATCTCCGTCATCCACAGGAGTATAATTCATATTCGCAGCCATAGACAACATAGATGGAACAGCAGTCACTTTTTTTCCATCTTTATCATCAGAATAAATAGCCATGATATCATTGTTCATGTCAATAACTATGGTATTTTTTTTGTTTTCTTCATATTGAACTATTCCGATTAACGAACCATCTTTTGTAAGTAACATATCCATATTGGACTTCTCACCATCGTAGTCCTTGGTCTCTGCCTTCAAGGTAAGATCAAATTCAAATTGTTCTGGCAAATCTACTTGTGTGACAAATGTTGCAATATAATCGTTGTAGTTTCTAGCATTTGTTTTTCCTGCAATACTGTCTTGCGTATACTTTTCTCTAAACATGTCATCTACCGCTTTATCAATAGGTTTCATGGCAGCTCGAGTGATTTCATCAGATATTTTCTCAACGATCTTATTGCTTATTTCACGACTCAGTTTGTCTTGAGTTCTATCTAGAATTCGATTAAGAATCTGAGCATCTAAACTTTGAATGTTGAGGCAAATTAGTGCTATATAGGTAAAAAAGTATCTCATTTCAATGTGTTTTATCTATTGACAAATATAGAGAACTAGAATTGAATATGTATCACGTTCATATAGCTTCTGGTAAAAAAGAGGAAAAAGCCTGTGATAATTAGGTGATAATTGTCATTATTGTGCTGAATATGTAAAGAACTATGAATCAGGAAGCATTATCATTTAGAAAGAAAATTACAAGCTCATTCAATTTTTTGAAGTTTAGCTTTTTAAAATTGCCCAGCTTGTCTTGGTGGGGCGTGTGTTTGTTGAGCCTAGAAGATGAACAATGCAAAGTCACGATTCCTTTTTCATGGAGAACACAAAATCCATTTGGATCTATGTATTTTGCGGCACAAGCTGGGGCAGCTGAACTTTCAACAGGATTACTATGTATGCAAGCGTTAAGTGGGCGAGGGAAGTGGTCTATGTATGTTATTGGCTTTGAAGCAGAATATGGGGTGACAGCAAAAACCAAAGTGACGTTTTCATGTGAAGATGGAGGAGCTTTGATTGAAACGTTGGATGAAATAGAAGCTTCAGGTGTACCCAAAGAACTCATAATGATATCAACAGGAACCAACACAAATGGTCAAATGGTTTCAAGATTTAAAATTAAATGGTCGTTTAAAAAGAAATCTTCATGAAAGTAACAATTGAAATTTCACTATATCCTTTAGTTGAAAATTATACGAGTATCATTATTGATTTTATTAAACGATTAAAATCAGATTCTACGATTAAGGTGTTTTCTACGGCCATGAGTACATACATCACAGGAGATTATGATATTGTAATGAAAGTGGTAACCCAAGAATTAAAAGAAGTCCATGAAAAGATTCCAGATAGTTCAACGATAATGAAAATCATACCTAAAGATCTTCATGTTGAAAAAGGCTTTTTAAATTTTTAGTCTAGTTGAAGAGGGAATCAACAAACGCTTTTTTATTAAAGATTTGAAGATGCTCCATTCCTTCTCCCACACCAATGTATTTGATCGGAATCTTAAATTGGTCAGAAATACCTAAAACAATCCCACCCTTGGCAGTTCCATCCAGTTTTGTCAAAGCTATAGCCGTTACATCTGTGGCCTCAGAAAATTTCTTTGCTTGTTCTATTGCATTTTGACCTGTACTGGCATCCAAGACCAATAGCACTTCATGTGGTGCACCTGGGTATTTTTTATCTACGGATTTCTTTATTTTAGTAAGCTCCTCCATCAAATGCCTTTTAGTATGCAATCTTCCTGCAGTATCTATGATGACTCCATCTATGTCATTATTTTGAGCATATTGGACTGTTTCGTAGGCAACTGCTGCGGGGTCGGTATTCATCCCTTTGGAATAAAAATCAGCACCTGCTCTTTTAGACCAGATTTCCAATTGATCTACTGCGGCAGCTCTAAAGGTGTCTGCTGCGCCAAGTACGATCTTTTTGCCTCTTTTGACATATTGATGAGCAATCTTGCCTATTGTTGTGGTTTTTCCCACTCCATTTACTCCAACTACGAGTGTAATAAATGGTTTATCGGTGGTGGCAAATTCATAATCCTCAAGATCAACAGTTTTATTCTCTGTCAGAATTTTGATGATCTCATCTTTGAGAATGGCATTTAATTCTGTAGTGTTGATGTATTTATCTTTAGCAACACGCTCTTCTAGGCGGTCTATAATCTTTATTGTTGTATCCAAGCCAACATCAGAAGAGATCAGTATCTGCTCCAAATCATCGAGGAATGCCTCATCCACCTTTGATTTTCCAGCAACAGCTTTGGTTATTTGGCCAAAAAAACTTGTTTTTGTTTTCTCGAGACCTTTATTTAAATCTTCTTCTTTTTCTTTAGTGAAAAACTTCTTAAAAAAGCTCATAAGTTAAGTGTTGTTTGGTTAAGGTGTTGATATTCAGCACTACTAGGGTAGTAGCTTGTAATGTTTAGTATAAACACCAAAAGGCCTTTCCATATATGAAAAAGCCTTTGATTTATATTTTAAAAGAAGGTAACGATTATTTATTCTCAGCGAAGAATTCTTTTACCTTGTCTTTGTGGACCATTACTTCTTTGTATGAGTATTTACCTGTAACAGGGTTCTTAATACTCTTGACAACTTTTACCATGTCTCTACCACTTCCTTGGTTAGCTGCTCTTTGTCCTACTCTCGAGTTTTTCGATACTTTAGCCATGATTATTTTATTTCTTTATGAACAGTATACTTCTTTAAAATAGGATTGTACTTTTTTAGTTCCAATCTATCAGGAGTATTTTTTCTATTTTTTTGTGTAACGTATCTTGATGTTCCAGGCATTCCAGAAGATTTGTGCTCTGTGCACTCTAGAATTATTTGGAATCTATTACCTTTTGACTTCTTTGCCATTTTATCCGTATTTAAGTTTTAGCTATTGGGTATTAAAGCTTTACGCCTGTGTCAACACCTTTAGCCTCTAATTTCTTTAAGTATTCGTAAAGACCTAATTTATTAATCGTTCTCAATGCATGAGAAGATACTTTTAAAGTAACCCATCGATTTAATTCTGGTATAAAGAATTTCTTCGTTTGGAGATTAGGTAAGAATCTTCTTTTCGTTTTTCTATTTGAGTGAGAAACGTGATTCCCCGTTATAGGTCTTTTTCCTGTTAATTGACAAACTCTAGACATCGCTGTATCTTTTTAATTTTTAATTTCTTTGTGACTCCGGAAGGGTTCGAACCTTCAACCTCCTGATCCGTAGTCAGGTACTCTATCCAGTTGAGCTACGGAGCCAAAATTTAAGTAAATTCTAATGCTTCCTATGGCGCCACTTTTAGAATCAGAGCGCAAAGATACACTTATTATTTTATTTTGAAAGAATTATTCTATTTTCTGCAAAAAAAATATTTTTTCTTTTTACTCAATAAATATCTTTTGTGTACTGATATTGCTATCGTTATATATAGAAATAAAATATATACCAGTGATGAGATCAAGATTTTCAAGGCGCAATACCTTACGGCCAATCGTTGGAGGAGTAAAATTTAGGTGTTGAATCGTTCTTCCAATTCTGTCCGTTACCAATATAGAATACTCCATTTCATCCGGTGTCAGGTATTCGATTAAAAATGATGAAATGTTGCTGCGATCGATTTTTATGATTTCTAAGTCTCCCTTGGGTGAAGGTAAGTTTAAGTCATCACAAGTTTCTTGGAGCACCTCAATCGCACCATAAATATCGATTCTTCCTCCAGTTGTTGTAAGCCCATCCAATGTTGAATTGAGTGAGACCCCATTATAAATCGCATCTCGAATTACTTGAGCAGCTTGTCTTGGATTTTCCATGGCCAATTCAGAGATAGCGGAACAAGGAACACTATACAAGAGGCCCACTGTCCCTGCAACATGCGGTGTAGCAGCTGACGTTCCTCCGAAAGATTGATCAAATCCATCTTGCGTATCCAATGTCAACGTCCCCTTTCCTGGTGCTCCTACATCGATATTAAGTAAGCCGTATCCTGCATTGGTCACTTTTGTATCGTCACTATCAATATTGGTGACAGATATTAAAAATTCACTCGGACAAGTAGTGGGCATATCTCCATCTGCATCCACATCAACATTTTTATTAGCTGTTGCTCCGCAAGATAAAATGCCGACATCTCCCATAGCATCATACATGTCACACCAACTTTTAAATTGCGGATCTGTACCAAATTTATTATCTATTCCTGCAGAGTAATTGGTCACGACGACATACGCTCCTTCTGCTCCATTGGATTCATTGTACCGTTTACGCATATTTAATGCATACTGATAGCCGCCGATGACTTCTGCTTGAGTCGCAATACCAGAAATCATAAGAATTTTGACATCCCAGTTGATTCCAGCCATTCCCAATCCATTGTCTGTTTTTGCACCTATTATTCCAGAAACAGCAATTCCATGATTATCTGTCAATGGATGATTGTCATTTTCATCGGTGGTATTCCATCCTTGATAGTCATCAATGTAACCATTGTTGTCATTATCAATCCCATCGTCAGGAATCTCTTGTTCATTAATGAAAATTCTGCCTTCCAATTCTGGGTGCGTAAGATCGTAACTGTCATCAAGAACAGCAATCACAATCTCATTGCCTGAATTATCTGTTCCTCCA
The DNA here is from genome assembly GCA_029212405.1 of Saprospiraceae bacterium. Lineage (GTDB taxonomy): Bacteria > Bacteroidota > Bacteroidia > Chitinophagales > Saprospiraceae > CAJXUU01. The sequence continues at coordinate 57,131 of JARGNR010000023.1, read as the reverse complement.
GTAGTAACCGCCCATGCATCAGGTGCACTTATTAATTCTAGTCCCCATTGCAAACCAAAATATTCATCATTGGGATCTTCCCTTTTCTGAACATAATAATTATAGGACCATGATTCAACATTGGAGTTTTTATCAAACCATTGTTCAAGTGACCTACTTCCTTCTTCTTCTGTTACAATCACTTGGACAATGTCCAAAGAAGAACTTAATATCTTGGTTTTTGCAACTCGACTGTTTGAAGTGATCCGTTTATCTTGTAAAAAAGCATCTGTTTGATCGGTTTTTAAATCAACGATGTAGCTATTTTTAATGACTTGACCGGATAAGGTCTGGTGAATAACCAAGAGCAGTATCCATGTAAAAAATCTTTTCATTCTTATTCTTTCTAGGTACCAAGATAAGGTTATGTAAGCCCCATCATAGTAACGATAATGACATATCGTGAATTAATCAATTATATTAGAACGTAAATATACAAAAGTGAATTGTTACTAATTGTCCAATTGGCGCACTCAAAAAAAAATGATTCCAAATTGAAAAATCAACTATGCTTCCACAAGAAGTCTCGCTTGATTCATTTTGTCTATAAGTTTAATAGATTGTTTATAATCTAATGTTTGTTGGCCATCTGAGAACGCTTTTTGAGGACATTCATGCACTTCCATAATCACCCCATCAGCACCAGCCATAATGGAGGCCAAGGCAATCTTGTCTACATATTTTCTCACGCCGATTCCATGTGAAGGGTCCGCCACAACAGGAAGATGAGATTTATCTTTCAAAATGGTGATTGCATTAATGTCCATCGTATTTCTATATGCTTTTTCATACGTACGAATTCCTCTTTCACAAAGAATAATTTTTTCATTTCCATTAGAAAAAACATATTCTGCGGACTGCAAAAGTTCTTCTATAGTACCAGACATCCCTCTTTTTAGTAAAACCGGTTTGTCTACTTTTCCTAATTCATCCAAAAGGTTGAAGTTTTGACTATTTCTTGCTCCCACTTGAAATATGTCAACATAGTCATGCATTTCTGCTATTTGTGAAACTTGCATGACTTCAGTAACGATTTTAATACCATTCTCTTTAGCTAGCTTATACCATAATCTCAATCCATCCATTCCTAGTCCTCGAAAGCTGTATGGAGAAGATCTTGGTTTGTATACACCGCCTCTCATGATTTTTATTCCTGCTTGCTTCAGGTGAGCAATGGTAGACCTTATTTGATCTTCAGATTCGATAGAACAAGGTCCGGCCATAATTTGAAAATCACCGTTTCCTATTTTTATTCCATCCCCAATATCTATAGATGTCTTACCCACTTTCCATTTGGTCGATGTCAATTTATACGCATCACTTACTTTATGCACATCCTGAACCCCATCTAAAAAACCAATTTCTCGTAAATCGATCTCTTTCTTTCCAATGCATATTAAATACCTAGCTACTTGGGTTTGTATATCATTAAATGTGTAACCCAAGTCTTTGGACTTAATAGCAGTAACTTCATAATCAGAAACAGAATTTTTTAATTGAATAATCATGCGTATAGTTATTTTATAGTCTGAATAAAGGAATGGGTGGTTTTGGAAATATCTTCAGAATTGGCCAAGGCTCTTATAAATGCACTTCCTACAATAGCTCCGTCGCTATACGTACAAGCGGTATCAAAACTCTTGCGATCATGAATTCCAAAACCAATCAATCGTGGACTTTTGAGATTCATGGACTCGATTCGATCGAAATATGATTTTTGAGCTTCAGAAATCTCACCTTTTTTACCTGTAATACTACTTTGACTCACTACGTAAATAAAGCCAGAACTCAATCGATCTGCTTGTTTGATTCTTTCGTCCGAAGTCATAGGACTGATTAGAAATGATATACTTAAATCGTACTTTTCAAACAGTGATTTATAGTCTCTTTCATAAATGTTCATAGGTAAATCTGGAATAATCATTCCTGCAACACCATTATTCGCTGCGAGTTTTAGAAAGTCTTCAACTCCAAATTGAAGAAGTTGGTTAAAGTAACCCATCATAATGATCGGGATGGATGTCGTTTTTCTCGCCTCTGCAATATGTTCGAAAAGGATTTTTAAATTGAGCCCATTTTCAAGAGCAATTTTACTGCTGTTTTGAATGGTGATACCGTCTGCCAATGGGTCAGAGTAGGGCATACCCAATTCTATTAGATCTGCACCTGCATCTTCTAAAGAACGAATCAACTCGGCAATACTTTTTATAGTCGGATAGCCTGCTGTGAAATACACATTTAAAGCTCGCCCATTCGCTGCACTTATTTTCTCTCGTATGCTGTTATTTCCCATTTCTTTCCTCAAGATATGTTATGAATGTATTTAAATCTTTATCCCCTCGTCCTGATAAACATACCACAACATTATCTTCCTTTGACAGATCAAGTCGATCTAAAATCGCAAGTGCATGTGCTGTTTCTAAAGCAGGTATAATTCCTTCTTCTTTAGAAAGTTCTATTACTGCCTGCATAGCTTCATCATCGGTAGCGGCATGAACCTTTGCTCTTTTGCTTGTAATGAGGTGCGCGTGCATAGGGCCGATACCTGGATAATCCAATCCTGCGGAAAGAGAATACGGTTCTACGATTTGACCGTCATCAGTCTGCATCAATAGGGTCATGCAGCCATGGATAATTCCTTCCGTACCTAATATACTCGTCGCTGCCGATTCTCCGCTGTCAATACCTAAACCAGCGGCTTCGGCAAGAATAAGTTGAACACGATCATCATGCAAATAATGATAGAATGCACCTGCGGCATTACTTCCACCACCTACGCAAGCCACCAAATAGTCAGGATGATCTTTGCCTGTTTTTTGTTGGAGTTGCCATTTTATTTCTTCACTTATGACACTTTGAAAACGTGTAACCATATCAGGGTAAGGATGTGGTCCAATAGCAGAGCCGATTATATAGTGCGTATTTTCTGCATTATTGATCCAATCACGGATGGCTTCGTTGGTAGCATCTTTCAATGTTTTACTCCCACTTACTGCAGGAATCACTGTTGCGCCTAGCATTTTCATTCTTGCTACATTTGGCGCTTGTCTTTCAATGTCGACTGCTCCCATGTAAACAAAACACTCCAAGCCCATCAATGCACAAACAGTGGCAGTAGCAACTCCATGCTGCCCCGCACCCGTTTCTGCAATTATTCTCTTCTTCTTTAGTCGTTTAGCCAGTAGGATTTGACCGATCGTATTATTTATTTTATGGGCGCCAGTATGATTGAGGTCTTCTCGTTTTAGATAAATGTTGGCGTTGTATTTGGCGGACAGCTTTTTTGCTAAATACAAAGGAGATGGTCTCCCAACATAATCTCTCAACAATTCATCAAATTCTTGCTTGAATCCGGGTTCTTGTATGATAGAAAGATAGACTTCTTGCAGTTCTGCAACATTGGCATGCAACATTTCTGGAATGTAAGCTCCTCCAAACGGGCCATAAAACCCATCCTGATCTGGATGATATTTATATATAGTAGTATTCACAGCATTAGTATTACTCAAACGAAATTATTCATTAAAGGATAAAGGATCTTAACAAAAACAAATATAAAGGACTTACAAGTCAAAAACCTATTTTATTTACCCTAAATATCTGATTTTAATGAAAAGGAAATTTGGTTAAATAAAAACAGCATTCTAAGAATATAGTTTTGAATTTCTAATGAAACCTTAGAATTTGTTTGGTTGATGAAACTTCGATAATTTAGAGATTTGTACATAAAGCGAAAAAGGCAAGCGGCAATTTAGCTCTCGATAATAACTTATTTTCTCCCACTTCTGTCGATAATAGAAGCACTTGCCTGTTGTGTACCCATGACCAATAAATCTTGAATGTTGACATGTGATTTTCTAGTGGTCATGAAAAAGATAATGTCCGCTACATCTCGAGATGTTAATGGATTAAAATCGTTGTAGATGGCAGCCTTTTTTTCGTCACCGCTAAATCTGACCTTTGCAAATTCCGTTTCTTCAACGTGCCCAGGAGAAATTTGTCCTACTCTGATTCCGTGTTTATGTAAATCCAGACGCATGGATTGCGTCAAGGCGTCTACTGCAAACTTGGTGGCACTATATACATTTCCATTGAGATAGACTCCATGTCCTGCAGTGGAACATATATTGATAATGTGCCCTTTTTTTGCTTTCACCATTTTGGGACTCACAAGACGTGTAATATAGAGCAGTCCTTTAATATTGGTATCAATCATTTGTTCCCAATCCTCAAGTTTGCCTTTATGTATGGGGGCAAATCCTTTTGCAAGTCCAGCATTGTTGATAAGGATATCTATTTTTTGAAGATGGGGCTCTAAACTATTCCATGCTTTTTTTGTAGCGTCTTTATCTCTAATATCAAAACAAAGTGCTCTTGCTTTAACAGCATATTTCTTTTTAAATTTTTGCTTTAATGCTTCTAATTTTTCTAATCTTCTTCCTGTAATAATAACATTGTATCCTCTTTTTGCAAATAATGTTGCAGTTGCCTTTCCTATACCAGAGGTGGCTCCTGTTATTAATACTGTCTTTGCTAATGGATTATTCATTTCTATCGGTTTTAAGATCTCATTTCAGAGATTAATGCATTAAATTTTTCTTCAAAAGCTGGGAATTCACTGGTTGCTGGTCCTGCAAATCCTGTATGTATATTTCTAATCTTATTCTCCTTATCTACAAAAATGAGTGTAGGGTAGGAAAGTACTTTGCTAATTTGAGGAAATTTTGAGGATGTAATTGACTTGTCTGCATATCCTCCATACAAAACAGTAAAAGGTAGGTCCATTTTTGATTGGTATCTTTTTAATACCTCCACTGCTTTGGACTCTTCTTTGTATCTTTCAAATGCAACTTCTATCACCTCAATGTCTTCAGATGGATTATTTTTTAAGTAGTCCATCAAAAAAAGAGTTTCATCTTTACAATTGGGACACCATGTACCACTAATCTTCACGAGTTTAATTTTATCCTTAAATTGATCGTCACTCAAAGAAGTCGCATTCCCATTCAGATCATTAAAAGTAAAATCGAATGGATTGTTTTCAATAGTAGAGGTGGTCAATTCAAAAGCATTCCCAATTTGAGCATTTTCATTTTTAGTGGCTTCCCAAGTCGTAGTATAGTGTTTTCCTGAACGGAAGGATCCGATCAATGTATTATCTTCTAGAATTTTTGCTTCAAATAAAAATGCATGCGCAGCATCAAAAGTAGATAAGTATACCTTGTTGTTCTGCACTGTTCCTTCCAAATATCGATAGTCTCCAGTTTCTGTCATGAACGTTCCTGTGACCTTATTTCCTTTCTGTACAAATTCTCCAATTGCAGGATATTCATCTTCAGTGCCTACTTCAAATTTTACGTCCCATTTTCCTGAGATGTCAAGAATAGGTTTCTTTTTAAGTGTCGTAAACCTATGTGCTTGACCAAAGTAGGCTTTGAAAGGTATTCGGTAATTATTTCTATAATTAACGTACCATTCTCCCTCCATTAGGTCATCTTCGTAAATGGCTTTTATATAGGTGTCAAATACAGGGAAATTGATTACAATCGTATCCTTGGCGGTGGCTTTATCTCTACCATAGATAATGTCTGATGCAGCAATACGCTCCTCCGCATTGTGTATTTCTACATAGAAATTGTTTTCATCGGTATAGATGACTTCAAAGTTGAATGGTAACTCTCCGCTATAATCAGTTTTATACCTTACTTCTTCATCTGGATCTGTTACAACTGGTGTGTTGTCCAATTTTAATACTCCACGCCATATACCAGGTGGTAATTTTGTATAGGATTTATTGATGGGTTCTACACAAGATAAAAGAGTGAATACAAAGAAAATAAATAGAAGACCATACCTCATAGTTGCTATATTTTAAGTGCAAACAAAGATAGATGTTAAATGGTTTTATCTGCACGAAAATCAAACCAAATGTGATGAATTATAATTCTCAAAAACCACCTAGTCTTTAAGGAAAAAGTCATACGGTCTAAACACTTCTTTGATGAGTCGCATCTGCGTAACCATAAAGTCACCCTTACTATGATTAAGGAATAAACGTTCTATTTTTGCCGCGTCTTGCAAGTCTTTTGTATTCACATTTTTTAATAAGAAATCCCGGAATGGGTATAGATCTACTTGGTTTACATGTCCAGTTTTATCTTTGACTGCTACGGTCACAAATGGCACGACAGAAGATATGGAATCTCTTCGTGCATTCTCATTGTCATAATCTTCGGCATAGATTCTAGTGAAGGCAGAAATGTAGGCTTTTGCTTTATCTTGGTCTATTGCTTTTTTTGAAGCAGGAATGAATTGGCTAAGCGGTTTAACATCTATTTTATTGCCATCCACAGTCAATTTGAAAGACTCTTTTTGATTCTTGTGATATTTTACTGAGATCTCTGTAATATCTGCTGGATTATATTGCCAAACTTCTCTATCTCTCCATTTGTCTATGGGTTGAAAGAATCGGGTTCTCAATGTACCATCAAAACCTTTCAAATACATATTATAGGGTTGATCGGACCCATCCATCAAAAAGACAGTTCCTCTATCATCGACAGATTCTAATCCAACTTTATACGATTTGACTTCTTCTCCTTTTAAGTTATAAACTTTGACTTGAATGCCAAGTCGAGCAATTTCTCCTAAAATAACCTTCGTAGCTTTTTTGGACGGTATATTTTGGATTTTTGTATCACTCAAACATTGAAGGAGATAAGGCATGGTAAATTGACTCACTTTATAGGTTCCATTGATATACCAATCTGCACCTTCTCTAGTGAACACTTGTTCCGGTTGTCCTATTTTTTGAATGGTGATTTTACCTATATCTTCTCTTGGGTGTCCAAATTCTCTATCCGAAGAAGATATACTTGTGCTTTTTGAACCAAAGTTTGAATTGACATAGTATGCAATACCTCCTAGGCATATTAATATGGCAAATAAAATTGCTAATCTTTTCATATATTATTGTGTTGAAACAATCGCTAGATGAATATTCCCTTTCATCGAGAATACTTTCTTTTTCTGATGTAATTAAATAGAATACCAAAAAGTCCTAAAAATACAAGGGGTAATCCAATATTAATAAACTGCCACTTGTTTCTTTCTTGTTTTGTCTTTACTGCGTCTAGTAATCGTAGCTTAACCTCTTTGGATCGTGAATCCAATACACCACTCTCATCTAAAAGATATTCAATTGCATTCAAAATAAAATCTCTATTCCCATCATATACTTTCTGCTCCCAAACATTGTATCCAATTGGGTCAGCGGTATTTGTACGTAGATTTATTCTATTTTTCATGAAATCAACATCAGAAATTACGATTTGCTTAGTGGGTATACTTTTCGGTTGAAATTTAATATTTAATTGATCCAGAGTAGCTTGGAAACCTGGTGTGATCCTATTGGCGTACGCAGACTCAAATTCTCCTTCCAATAAAAGTCCTAATGTTTGATTGCCTTTGTTAAATTGGTCTTCTTCTACTGGATATTTGAGGATTTCAAAATTAAGTCGAACGGGGTTGAGTTGATACCTCGAGTAAGGCGAAGTACTTAAAATAGGAGTTTTGGTTACGGGGTATTTTGTCTTCACTGTATCTAATGAACTCGGGAAATACATATTCACCCTATCCAGATTTTTGCCAATAGGATGATTTCGGTTGGCAATAGCCAAAGGATGATAAAACCACTTGAATAACATCGTTTGAGGTTTGCCATCTTGTTGACCTACCACTTGAGGAATAGCTGTTGCTTCCAAATCTAATACTAAGTTTGGCTGTATCTTGGCACCATACTTAAATAGCAAACCATCTAGACCAGTAATAATATCATTGGGAACGTAAAATCGATATTTATTGATGCTATCTAAATGAGTGTCCATTTTTTCGATCAACCAAATGACCTTGCCTCCATTCATAATGTATTGATCCAGCTTGAATTTAGCTTTATCGTCGAAGCTTTCTTTCGGTGCAGGAACAATCAATAAGTCCAATTCCTTGTCTATTACAACAAGACTGTCTAAATTTAATCTTCCTACATTATAAAAGTTTTCCAACTCTCTTTGCAATCGGATCGTTCGTTCGAATGGTAACTCGCCATGACCTGTACTAAATGCAATGTTTTGTCTTCTGGAAAGAGTAAGTTTTTGGATCTGATTTGCAAACTTGTACTCTAGCAACTCGATACTTCTATTTAATACGACCTGATCATCCTCTCCAATGTTTTGTTCCTTGAGCAGACTGATTTTCGAAGTTCTTCCCTTATATGAAATAAGCGCAAATGGGTAAATTGCTTTTTGCGAGACTCCATTTCCTTCATTTACGGTGAGTGTGACTCCGATCACTCCGTCTTTGGCCAATTGATCTCTTCTATCCTTGATTTCTTGAACACTGCCTTCCATAGGGTCTTCAAAGATGTATTGGATGTCAGGGTTGATATCTTGGAGTTCATTTAATAACTCTTTTGTTGAGTTTTGAAGCCTTTTGAACCCTGGAGGCAACTCTCCATCCAGTAATATTTTTACAAATAAATTGTCATCTAACGATTCTACGACTTTGTGTGTAGATGGAGATAGGGTATACCTCTTTTCTTCCGTTAAATCAATAGCGCCAAAAAAGAAATTTGCTATGACGTTGAGGAATATAATTATTCCAATGACTAGTAATAATTGTGTTATTCTTTGTACTCCTTTCAAGCTATTTTACCTCAATTCTGATTTAAGATGCAAATATGCTATCTTAAATTCAAGCAACCAACTACTTTATAGGCTAAAATCAGGAATTATGTTTCCGATAACATTTCAAATGCTAAAAAGTACATTTTCTAATCAAACATCTCATTTTCTACGAGCAATTTATTTGCTTTTTCTTCGTCTTCTTGACGCACATAAACTTCAACCTTTCCTCCTAATATACCTGCGTAAATAGTATCTTTTTTGTTGATAACAAATGTTTCGATACCAGCTTCCGCTAAAATGTGTCTTGCAGTGGTGATTTTTAAATCCGAAATACTGAAAAATATAAGTGTGGTTTTCATTTTCTATAGTTTTAGTTTAAACTTCCCTCATATGTACGAGGAGTATTTTTATAAACAAAATAATATTCAAATAAATTTCTCTACCTCCGATTTTGTCAGCTCAAGTTTATTATGAATGTCCTTTTTCATGGTATTTAAATTTTGTAACACTTTTTCTTCATGGGCTAATAATAAATCCAATTGATAGAAATTGTGATCAATCTTATCTTTAATTCTTTTGGTATAAGTCCGTAATTTTTCACTCACCTCCCATTCCAGCTTTTGGTGACCTTCTTTTATCTCTTTCTTAAAACCTCGTATGACTTTCCTCTTTTTTAAACCTAAGGTCACCCCTGCAAATGTTAGTCCTACCGCGGCCAAAATTCCTCCAGTAATATCAAATACAGCACTTTGGGAAATAGCCGTAATGATTCCGCCTACAATGGCCATTCCTGAACCAGTTGCCAAATTAGGGGCAAATGATTTGGCTTCGTTTTTAATAGACTCGTCATAAAAATTCTCTGAGTCATTCAAGAAATTAGTGAAACTCTTTTGCAAGTCAATCAGTACATTCGCTCTTTTTTCTGCTATATCTGCAAAAATTTCATCACTATCCTCTAGAATGGTCTTGCTGTCTTTTATTTTAGCATGTACCAGTTTTCCCATGATTTGAATATTGTCGGCTACATCAATAATTCCATCGTGAAGTTTTTCCTTGAGTGATGTATTTAGTTTATATTCAAAATCTTTTACTTGTTGGTCAAGCCAATTTTTTAAGTTTTGTTCGGACCCAAAAATAGAGTTGAACGACCTCTTTATCACGGATAGAAAACCTAATCCATCTTCCAGTTCAGCCGCTTTTTCTTGAGTGATTTTGTTGTAAGATGCTAATAGACTAGTTTTAAGATTGTCTATTTGCTTATTGGTCTTAGATTCTTGATTATCTAGCGTGGTTTTTATTTCATTACGAAAAGCTTGGTCGTGCTGCCACTGTTTTTCTCTAAGTTCCAGACTTTTTACAATCTTCTCATTGATGGCAAAAGAAGTATTGATGTTGTTCGCAATTTTTAGATAGGGAGCCTTTCCATTTATTATATTTTCTTCAATAAAAGTTCGAATAGCTTTAAAACCACTGTTTTCTTTATCCCCATCTATTTCCATTTTTGCAGACACGGCGTACACATTGGGATCAGAAATCCCTTTCTTTATTGCATTTTCTCGGACTCCATTGATGTTAATAGCGAGATCATCTTCTTCCATTAGGTCTTTTTGCTGAAGAACAAAGACTATTTTTCTGCGCCACTCCTCATTGATGAAATCAAAAAACTCCCAAGCAGATTGTCGATAAGGATTTTTTGATTCGAATACAAAAACAATCAAATCCGAATGAGGAATAAACCGTTCTGTGATTTCTTGATGATGATCGACAATCGTATTGGTTCCGGGTGTATCTACAATGGCGATTTCTTTCAAAATGTCAACGGGTTGAAAGATTCTCTTAAAATGAGGATTTACGTCTTCAATTTTCTCTTCTTCCCCATAGGTGATGAGCTGAATGGTATCGGTCATTGGAGAAGGAGCCACCTTACAAATATCTTTTTTTGCATCAAGCAATGCGTTCACAAAACTACTCTTACCCGCTTTTACTTCACCAACGATAACAAATGTAAATGGGGCACTCAGTCGATCTAGTATATTTTTTACCGTTTCACTGAGTTCTTTACTTTGGATAGCTTTAGTCAACTGAAATAATTGTTGAATAGCATTTTCTGTTTTACTATTTAAATCTTTTATGGTAGGATTAATAATATCTTGCATGCAATTGCTTTGTTTTCAGTTTGAATCAAAACGACTTCTAAATTCAAATATATAAAATACTCTCTGGGCCTTTACACATTAAAAGGTCCAAAATCGAAATGCCTCCAACAAATCCATGTTTTTCTTCAAAAACTTGATTATAAATTTTAGGGGAATATCCATTCATAATTTCAGCATTAAATTTAACGTTTCTCAAATCAATATCATTGGGATTATACTCCATTTGGTAGTTCTCTGTTGGAGCAATACTTAGCTCAATTTGTAAGGCACGAATAAAAAACAAGAGGAGAGATTGATTTAATTCCATCAATGAATCGAACTGTCGATTGATAATTGCCTTGATGTCATCAATGTAAAATTCAAAATATGGAGCATTCCCATAAGCTGACCGTATGCTATGCAGATGTTTTGATTGCCATTTATCTTCATACGAAATTTTCACTTCCTTGATTGGCATTTTGTTATTCTTCCCTTTATGCAGAGGAATACTTAATACCTCGATGCCATTTGCTCCTAATATTTTTGCTCGATTCCGTGTGCTCTTTTTTTGATAATTTTCACAATGCTCTAATCGGATATGTTCGGAATTGAGCATCGCCCAAAAAGTTGAAATCGGAGGGAAGTACTCTGTTGTTAAAATAGACGTATTAAACAGCATGTAATCGAATTGATATTTATGAACGACTTGTCATTACCTTGTGGTACAACCCTTCGCTAAATTTGGACCAGTCCGTAATATCTTTTTGAAATTTGGAATAGGAGGCATATACTCTTTTTGAATCTGCATCTTTATTCACCAAATCATTGATAATCTTCTCTCTTACTTGAAATAAGCCTTCTAATACTTCAGAGTTCAATTGGCGAATTTCAACATCAGATTCTTTGATGATTTTTTGTAAATATTCGTTGTTTTTCGCTTCAAATTCAGCTAAAGCCCACGCATTTAATCTATATGCAGCCGCTTCAAGGATAGATTGAATTGATTTTGGTAGACCATCATATAGCCTTTTATTAATGATGATTTCTAGATTGGATCCTGTTTCGTGCCATCCAGGCGAATAGTAATATTTTGCAATATCATGAAAACCCATTAAGTAGTCATGATATGGACCAATCCATTCTGTTGCATCAATTACACCTCTTTCCAAATTGGTATAAATTTCTGAGCCTGCAGATAATACTGGTGTTCCACCTACTTCTTGTAAAACTTTACCCCCGAGACCTGGAATTCTCATTTTTAGACCTTTGAAGTCTTCAAGTGTGTTGATCTCTTTATTGAACCAACCTGCCATTTGCACACCTGTATTTCCTCCTGCAAAGGGGACCAGATTGTATTTTGCATAAAGTTCCCTCCATAGTTCCATTCCACCTCCCGCATACAACCAACTGTTCATTTGCTGTGCGTTCATTCCAAAAGGAACTGTGGTAAAAAACTGTAGAGATGGATTTTTTCCAGCCCAATAGTAAGATGCGCCACTGCCCATTTCAGATGCACCACTTGTGACTGCATCAAACACTTCCAGCGCTGGCACAAGGGTTCCACCACCGTACACTTTGATTTCTACTTGTCCGTTGGTCATTTCATTGACCCATTCTGAATATTTCACGGCACCAGTACCAACAACAGGGAAATTGGGTGGCCAAGTTGTGACCATTTTCCATTTGTATTTCTTTGTTGTGATTAAGGATGGAGCAGCAATATCTGAGCTGGTGTCTTTATTGGAACAAGAACTTAAAAAACCAGCTCCCATCCCAAGGATAGCAGCTGATTTGAGAAATTTCTTTCTATTAATTTTTTTCTTCATGAGGACTCTAAGATAATTCTATTTCGAACTATCTCCCTTTAAGTGATCTTCTTTGTACTTAAAGAGTACATTAAAAGAGGTCAGACTACCGTAAATTCTAGTAATATATTGTTGTAAATTCACTTTTTCTTCGTCTGTCAATTTACTACTGTTAATACGTTGTTCCATAACTCTTAGACGATCTCTTACCATCACTATTTTATGGAAAAATGTATCAATAGGCATTTCCTTGGACTTTAAAGAGGTGTCTCCCGGTTGTAATATTAACAATCCATTGTCCCATTTGTCTCCTAGTTCCACTCTTTCGGAAACACCTAGCCACGTTTTTAAAATTTTAGCGAGCGATTTTTCAGCCTCACTAAATGAAACTTCAGAGGTGTGTTCAATTGCTTCTATTATTTCCCAACCAGCATATTCTTTTCCAACATGTTTTAACCCATATTGCATAAAGCATACATTATAAGCTGCGATATCTACATTAATAATAACCCCATCTCCATATGCAGGATGTTTTACTCTCGATCCAATTCCTAAAATTGTATATTCACTCATTCGCTTTTCACTATTTTTTCTGTTACCGATTTATTATTCATTCTAATAGTAACAAAATAAATACCGTTATTGAGATCTGACAAATCTAAAGACAAGTTTTTTATCTTTTTATTTGTAAATTTCTTCATCAACCTTCCTTGTTGATCTGTAATGGAAACATTTGTTAGGTCATCATAAGAACTATTCAATACAATTCTATTGGTGAATGGGTTAGGGTAAGTTCGGAATTTCAAATTGTTGGTCGTCAATTCATCTTCAACACTCACAATATTTTGTTCAAACTCAAAATCCCAGATTCCTCTTCCATACGTTCCAAACCGAGCAGTCTTACTATCTTCCAAGTATTCTACACTCCAGTAACGTTGATTAGGGGTACCAACACCACTTAAGTCAAACCATTCGTCGAGGGCTTCAACATAAACATAAGGGCCAGCTTCTGTCGCAGCAAAGATCAAGGATTCATCTTCATTCGGAGCAAGGCTAAATACCATAGTGCTCGGCAGTCCGTTGGACATAGGTACAAAGCTTTCACCTCCATCAATAGACTTGAAAACGCCTGGACTAGAGTAACCACTACCTGATATATAGATAACCTCAGGATCCAATTTACTAGGTCTGATACAATTTCCATATAAATAATGTCCACCAGGGAATCCAAATTCTTTTCGTTCAAATGTCTGTCCAGCATCTATAGACTTATAAGAAATACCATTTGTGGTCAATGCATACATTTCATCATGATTAAAATGATTGAAAGCCAATGCAGAAATTTGATTACCAAACTCGGTAAAGTCAAACGGCAATTGTGTAGGTACAATTTCTCCTACTTCATTGACATCTAGTTGTATAATATGACTCGCGCCAGGAGTATCTAAACTACCTCCTGCCATAAAGATGGTGTTTCTAGATTTATCTGGATGCGCTACCAAAGGAGGTATCCATGCCTGCAAATTGTGAGAACCCCGTTCGAGACCAAAAGAAGCAGTATATCCTTGTATTAATGGGTTCTCGTAGTAGGTTACCCAGCCCCACGGATAAACGGTCCACAAATTGTCATCAGTTCCAGAAAATACAATATGACCATAGTCTCCAGAGATTACTTGATCCATAGAAGCAATATCATCACCAAATACTTTACCTCTTTGAAATCCTTGATCTTGAGTGCCACCAAATACAAACTCTCTTTGAGTAGGATGCGTTGCCACACTGTAGAATTGACCAATATTTAATGAAATCAATCCAATGTTTTCATATGTTTCACCATAGTCAAAACTTTGACTTACGCCTCCATGATTACAAACAAAGGTGACAGGTGTACCGTCTGCCAATTTAAACTCTTTAATATCCATGATGTCAGCATGCAATTTGGTGAATATGTCATTATAATATTCATCCCAATTGCTAACCTTGCCCCAAAACTTTCCTCCATTTTGAGATCTATAGGGGTTGACTTCTCCATACATCATTTTTGTGTGGTCAGAAGGAGAGACATATACTCCTACGGACCATGGATCAGTCGGTAAGTTGGTAAGTGTTGTCCAAGTAGCCCCAGTATCTAGAGACACGGAAAATTCGGAATATCGAGTATCATCATCGAGGAATTTGAATTTGAACGTATACAACCTCAAACTATCGTCCGAAAATGTAGCATTCAAATTTGCCGTCTGATTATTTTCAAAACTAATTGGAGAATTGGATTCTACCGTTTCAAAAACCTCAGTTTCTGGATTCCAGATATGAATGGCTGATTGATCAATATTTTTTTGCTCAATTACCACTACTTTCTCTGTGTTGCTGATAGATGCCAAGTTCAAATTTCTCCTATCGGAAGTAAAGAATGTCTTTGCTTTTGACCATGATGTACCATTATCAATAGATCGATAAACAATATAATCAGCCCCGCTGCCCGAACGTTGCAAAATGAATATGTCTCCTTTATCTGTCTCAACGAAATCTTTCATGAATGCACCACCACCTTTTGTGAGTCCTTGCCCTTCAGTCCATGTAATTCCACCATCATCAGAATATACAGGGCCACCATTCAATCCAGCAATGACTCTTAACGTTCCATCTTCCAAATATCGCGCTTCTACCAGATCACTGGAAAATCTGAAATCTTGATTGACTACTTCCCAATTAAATCCGGATCGATCTCCTTTCCAAAGTGTCCCTCCATCGGATAGACCGTACAACATATCATCTTCTACCAAATAATTTACAGTAAGCATGGAGCCTGCATTATTGTTACTTCCTCGCTCCAACCATTTTCCTCTCAAATTTCCATCTGCTACAATTTCGCTGGTATTCCGCTCATAGCCATTGGTTTTTCTCATTTGCAGCTTTCTCGCAGCTTGTTCTTTTCGATTTTCTATTTCAATAGCTTTCCAATCTACTCCTTCAGCGGCTTTGTGCATAAGCTCAAACCAAGCTTCTCTTTCTTTTCGTTTAGGAAAATCTTCACCTTCAGCCAATACAATTGTTCCGTCAGTAGGAGGTTGTAATTCTGCTGTGTTGTTTTCAGAAGGCTTGAATAGAATGGCTAAAAATATAAACCCAAATAGTGCAATGAGGAGGAGAAGTTTTTTCATTCGGTTGATTTTATGATATAGAATTGAAAAACAAAAGTTAAAACTCTATAAAGATTGCTTTCGAGTTCGCTAAAGTAATATAAATAAGGGTATTTATTGGGTACAACTTCTGAAATTATAATAGAATTTGTCCGCATGAATTATCCTCAAGGTAAAAGCCTAAGGATGCTAAAATCCAATTCCTTTTTTAAGATTAGTTTCAGGATTGTTGAGGTGGACCATTTTAATGGCTGTTATTGCAGCTTCTACACCTTTATTTCCGTATTTTCCTCCAGCTCTATCTTCAGCCTGTTCTTTTGTGTTGGGCGTCAAAACGCCAAATATTACGGGTTTCTTCGCAGTCAAACTTAGATTCATTATTCCTTGAGCGACAGCATTGTTGATGTATTTGTCATGATCAGTTTCGCCTTTGATTACACAACCCAAGCAAATGACAGCATCTATCTTATCCAAGCTCATGGCAATTCTAGCACCAAGAGGCAACTCAAAAGAACCTGGGACATAGTGCATATGAATATTCTCTGCTTTTGCTCCATGTGAGGAAAGTGTTTCTATGCAGGCATCTCTTAATGAAAAAGTGATGGCCTCATTCCATTCTGAAACCACAATAGCGAAAGAAAACGATTCCACGGAATTCATTTCTTTATTTGACCCCGACGATAAATTTTGATCTTTACTTGACATATGTTTTACTAATTTGTGCGCTAATGTAATGAAGTGTAGTTTTAAAACTAGATATGTTTGATTATAAAACCATATTATTTTGGCTGATAGGCCCGATTCTTTTCTTTAGTTGTAAAGAAAAACAATCTAAGGAATACAATGTTTTCAGATACAATCAAATTAATAATATAACGTCATTAGATCCAGCCTTTGCAAAGAGTCAAAACAATATATGGGCTACTCATCACATTTTTGATGGATTGGTGCGATTGGATGATGAGTTGAATGTTATACCAGGAATTGCAAAAAAATGGTCTGTATCTGAGGATGGATTAACCTATCGTTTTATTTTAAATGACCGCGTCTATTTTCATCAAGATCAATGTATTACGGAAGAAAGGGTAGTAACATCAACTGATGTGGTTTATAGTCTCAGCAGATTGATTGATCCTGAGGTGAATTCTCCTGGCTCTTGGTTGTTTACAGATAAAATACCAGATGCTTCTGCCTTTACAGCAGTGAATGATACGATATTTGAAATGCGATTAAATGCTCCTTTTCTGCCGATGCTTGGCATTTTGACGATGCAGTATTGCAGTGTTGTTCCTAAAGAGTGCGTGGAGTATTATGGAAGTGAATTCAGAGAGCATCCAATTGGGACAGGGCCATTTCAATTTAAGCGGTGGGAAGACAATCAAGCCTTATTTCTCATTAATAATGATAATTATTTCAGGAAGGTTGCTCATAATTTGGATGGCATCAAGACCACATTTATTCCGGATAAGAAGATTGCTTTTTTAGAACTACTCAATGGGAATTTGGATTTTGTTAGTGGATTAGAATCTTCATTTATTCATGATCTGTTGACACGCGAAGGTGATTTATTGGAATCGAAAAAAGAGGTGCTGAATTATGCTAAGGCGCCCTATTTGAATTCGGAATACTTGGGTATCAATATGGAAAGTCAACCTGAAAATAGTCCTCTAAAGATCAAGGAAGTACGGCAGGCATTAAATCTAGCACTAGATCGCAAATTAATGTTGACCGCATTGAGGAATAATGTGGGTAAGCCTGCTATTTCTGGATTTGTTCCCAGTGGTTTACCTTCGTATGATCCATTAAAAGTAGTAGGGTATAGGTACAATCCAGATTCTGCGCGTGCTCTAATACTAAAAGCCGGCTATACTGCAACGAATCCAATGCCTGTTATTGAATTATTTACCAATAAGGATTATTTGGACTTGACTACCTTTGTAGCAAGACAATGGCAAGAAGTTGGAGTAAGAGTTAATATTGAAGTTTTAGAATCGTCGATATTAAGAGACGGTATGCGGAAATCATCGATTCCTTTTTTTAGGGCCAGTTGGATTGCAGACTATCCAGACGCGGAGAGCTTTCTCTGTATGTTTTATAGTAAATATCCTGCACCGCCCAATTATACACGTTATTCCAATCCTGCATTTGATGAAATGTATGAACGTGTGATACAAACAGATGATTTAGAGGAAAGATTTGAATTGTATCATCAAATGGATCGGTTATTGATCGAGGATGCTCCAGTCATTTTTTTATTTTATGATGAAGCATATTGATGGCTTATCAAATAATGCAGTTAATTTACTAGAGGTGGAAAATATTAATAAGTCTAGCAACTAAGTTCTAATAAATAAAATTGGCCCTTACATTTTATGGTAAGAGCCAACTGAATCTAATTTACCTTTGTTTTTTGGAGTTAAATTTTTTAAACTAGGTCAATAGTATCACCTTCTTTGCATCCTTTGAATTGAGTTACCCCAGAAGACTTTATGGTAGTTTGGGTCTGAGTCTCCAAAAGTATTGTTGTTTACGGCGATGTCATCATTTCCCGTATCAACAATTGATTGACATTTTGCGGTTACATCAGCACCATTGCTTGCCCCTGAATAAATTGCTTTAATAATTGTTAATGCACTCATTATATGTTGTTTTTAATAAATATCCTACTCTATTTAGATTTGGGCTTTTCAGAATCCGCCTTCGCAATCATAAACGGTTAGTAGCTACACCATCGATTATTACGTTTTGAATACGTTACAAATGTATATGCAAAATGGCTTGGATTTAAGACTGTATCTCCTAGGTTTTTAATTTTGAATATTGTTACCTATAGACTTAGTAAAAGTATATAAAGTGTTAAATTTGGATGAGTTGATTTTTCATCGCATACAATACGAGACCGGCGATGTTTCGGGCATCTGTTTTTTCCAATAAGCTTTTTCTATGCCCTTCAACTGTACGAACACTTAAGAATAGTTTTTTTGCAATTTCGTTGGAAGTATACTCCTGACATATGAGTTCCAAGACTTCTATCTCTCTTTTTGTTAATTGAATGGCATCTAAAAGTTTTGATTTCCCTTTTCGTACAGCTGGATCTTTTAATCCATGCAATAAAGCTTTTGATGTATATTCATTAAAATAAAAACCTTTGTCCATCACAGATTCAATTGCAATCTTAAGAACACTGGGATCTTCATTTTTTAATAAGTAGCTATTGGCTCCAAGAGACATAATAAGATTGATAATACTTTCGTCATTATACATGGATAACAAAATGATCTTGACATCTGGAAAGTCTTCCTTTATATGTTTTGTAGCTTGAATGCCATCCATTACAGGCATTTTTAAATCCAGTAACACCACATCTGGTGGATCGACTTGCATAATATTTAATAACTCTTGTCCATTATTGGCTTCACCTATCAAAGTCATGTTTTCAAATGTATTTATAAGCAATCTTAATCCTTTCAAAAACAGAAGTTGATCGTCCGCAATAATTATTTTTATTTTATTCATTTTATAAAGTGTTGATCTTTCACACAGTAATTATACTCCAATAAATCGACTTTTTTATACGTAGAAATACGTGTATTGAACACCCAGAATTACCCATTTTTTATAAAAAAGAATATATTTTTAATGTATTGAAAATGAATGAATTATATTGGGGTAAATTATTTCACTCACAACTAAATACAATGAAATCCAAAAAAATCAAATTATCTAATTTCGACCTAGTTTTGCCTAATAAAGCCATCGTCGATAAGCTAAGATTGCAATGGCAAAAATGTTTGTCAACTGAATTAAATAATTTATTCTCTCGGGAAACTCCAAATGGTGTTCAGCGAACATTAAATTATCGATTAAACCCTACGTTTGTTCCTTTAATTAAAAAACTTAATGCGTACAAAAATGGAAATAACGTGAAGACCATTTCTATAGTTTTAGGGAATGGAACGGACGGTGAAGACGAATCCAATGTAAATCAATTTGTTCCCTTATTACAAGTCATTTTGGAGAAAAGTATGAATAAACAAAAAGTCTATTATTTCTACCTTGAACCCATTGATTTGTTTCACCATTTGGGTATTGCAAACAATACTGTACATTCCACCATAAATCAGAATGAAGAGCTATCGCCAAAAGTTGCTCAGTTGTTTATGCTTAAATGGGAATCGTTGAGCAATCAGGATATTGTAGAAGCATTTGAATGCCTTGCTCCTGAAGATTATGCTTCCACGGGGTCCAACAGTTCTGAAACTTTTTTCAGCCCACCAGCTCTGAAAAGAGTAAGACAATATAATTTTGATGTGGACGAAACCAATCGGATTTTTATGGAATTAAATTCAGTGTCTAAGGCAGATTTTGTATTAAGTATGGGTGCAGGATTAACAGTTCCAAATTATCATCCTTTTAGCTTTAGGCCCATCATTAGAGTGATAAAATATTCAAATGCTAAATCACTTGTGGATCCTTCGACAGCTTATTTTGATACATCAAGACCTTGCCCTCCTTTTTGTGGCCAAGGAAATTAACGTAAAAAGACTGATTTATGGTAGAAGAATGGGCAGATTGGACGTCTTATGCTTCAATGTTTTCTGTTATAATCCCTCTTGTGATATTCTTGGTCAAGTATAGAAACTTGACAGATACGCAGTTACAAATAGGGTACTTGGTACTTGTTACATTATGTTGTGAGATAGGAATTGCAATATTAAGTTCGTATGAAATCAATAGCCTACCGGTTGTCCATCTTTTCACTGTACTTCAATTTGCTTTATTGGTTTCAATATTTAGTACTGGTTTATCTCCCACATACTCGTTGAAATTCTTGAGAGGTTTGATTCTATTTTTTGTGGTTTTTGCCATGGTAGATGCCAGCTTACTCAACGGGATATTTAATTTTAATAGCTATTCCAGACCTTTAGCCAGTTTTTTATTGGTGTATATTGCCATTTATTTTTTTTATAAAACCTTAAAAGAGTTGAAGATAAAATCACTGACCAATGAACCATTGGTATGGATTGGGATTGGGGTGATTTTATATTTTTCTGGGAGCCTTTTGATTTTTTTATTTACCAATTATGTAAAAACATCCAATCAGGCATTATTTACACTTTGGGGAATTCATGCTATCTTTAATATTATCTTGAATATAACCTATTCGATTGCACTATGGATTCGACCAATGAATTAGGCTTGCCCGTCTTTTTAATACTTTGTGGAATATTGGCAATGCTTTTACTGGCAATGGCTGTGATCTCGTTTTTTATGGTCTATCAAAGAAGACTATTTAAGCAACAAGACGATGTCCAGAAATTGGAAACGGATTATCAAAGAAGCTTAGTGGAATTAGCTTTTGAAACGCAGGAGATCGAAAGAAAAAGGATTGCCTCTGATTTGCATGATGCTGTGGGCAGTGTGCTCTCTGCTACAAAGATTTATCTACACCAACTTGATCCTAGTCTTTCGCCAGAATATTTCAAAGAACTCAAGAATGATTCAACAGATTTGATTGACAATGCGATTGATCAAATACGAACTATTTCTCACAATATGTACCCACCTAATTTGGAACACCTTGGACTAATACAGGCAACAGCAGATCTTTTTCATCGTATTCAAAAGATGGATGGACTGGAGGCAGATTTTATTTATAATGTGGCACCGGAACTTTCAAAATCTCAGGAATTGACCTTATTCCGTATTTTTCAAGAACTCACAAACAATACACTAAAACATGCCAAGGCAAGTTGTATTAAACTCCATCTACATAAAGGTTCGGATGGACTTAAAATTAAATATCAGGATGATGGAATAGGGATTGATCCTAATAAACTCAATCAAAAAGCCTCTGACGGATTTGGAATGAAAAGTATAAAAAGTCGAGTGGAATCGATCAACGGATCTGTTCAATTTAGTTCATCAAACGGAAAAGGCATTGAATTTGACTTTTTCTTAACTTTAGATGGAGATAAAAAAGTAAGTTGATGTTAACCTATTTAGAGAGGTAGTTCAGTTCAGTATTGGTTAAAGGTCGAAACGTTCCAATCGGCACATCAGCAAAAGACAGCCTTTTAATTTGACATCTAATCAATCTCAAACAGGGAAAACCGACTTTGGCACACATTTTCCTGATTTGTCGATTTTTGCCTTCATGAATGGTGATTTCCATCCAGGATGTTGGAATTGAGGCTCGATATCGCACGGGTGGATTTCTATTTTCAACATTGGGGGCGTTTATTTTTTTTACATCAGCGGGTAATGTTGGATAGAATCCATTCTTAATTTTGATTGAAACACCTTGTGAGAGTTGTGCAATTGCTTCGTCAGACACTAATCCTTCTACTTGCACCCAATAGGTTTTTTGGTTTCTAAACTTTGGGTCTAATAGTTTGGTTTTGAATTGATTGTCGTTGGTTAATATAAGTAAACCTTCACTATCTTTGTCGAGTCTTCCAACAGGATAAACATCTTTTGGCACAGTTAAGAAATCCTGTAAGGTGATGTGTTCTGGTACCTCTTTCGTAAATTGACTTAGTACATTAAACGGTTTATTGAATATGTAGTATAGCTTTTTAGACATTAAATCTGAAATGCATTATATCGCCATCATGCACCACATATTCTTTTCCTTCTACGCCCATTTTTCCAGCTTCTTTGACAGCTGCTTCTGAACCTAGACTGATATAGTCATTGTATTTGATCACTTCTGCTCGAATAAATCCTTTCTCAAAATCGGTATGAATCACTCCTGCTGCTGCAGGTGCTTTCCATCCATCCACAATAGTCCATGCTCTGACCTCTTTCTCTCCTGCAGTGAAGTAAGTAATAAGGTTAAGTAATTTGTAACATGCTTTTATAACACGATTAACACCAGGTTCAGTCAATCCCATTTCTTCGACAAACTCCATTCTTTCTTCTTTGGTATCCAATTCAGCAATGTCAGCTTCTATCCCCGCAGATATTAAGATCACTTCCGCATTTTCTGAGGCGACCTCTTCTTTGAACGCCTTGGTCATGGCATTTCCTTCTAAAACACTTGATTCGTCTACATTACAGACATAGAGTATTGGCTTACTAGTCAATAAGTATAAATCTTTATACACTTCTTCCATTCCGTCGGCTACATCAAAACTCCTTGCTGGGTTTTCACCTTCAAGATGTTTATACAACTCCTGAGCAAATTCAAGTTTTCGCAATTCTTCTTTATCACCTCCTTTGGTTCCTTTTTTAAGCTTTTCCATGCGTTTTTCCATGGTATCCATATCTTTCAGAATCAATTCCATGTCAATGATAGCTTTGTCTCTTAACGGATCAACACTTCCATCAACGTGAATAACATTATCATCCTCAAAACATCGTACAACATGCACAATTGCATCTACTTCACGGATATTGGCAAGAAATTGATTTCCAAGTCCTTCTCCTTTACTTGCTCCTTTGATTAGTCCAGCAATATCTAAAATCTCCACAGTAGTAGGTTGTACTTTTTGTGGATTTACAATTTCTGCCAACTTATCTAGTCGCTCATCTGGAACAGTAATTATCCCAAGGTTCGGATCTTTGGTAGCAAATGGGTAATTTGCCGCCAATGCCTTTGCTGATGTAAGTGCATTAAATAAGGTAGATTTTCCTACATTGGGTAGACCAACTATTCCGCATTGAAGTGCCATATGATTCTTTCTTTTATGTTCTTTTTTGAAAAGCGGTGCAAAGGTAACAAGATTTTATTATCCAAGACTCCATTTTTGGAGAATATGGAAAGATTAATCAAATGTTTAATAGTTTATTTTAATTCGTAAGATTCGTTTCTGATCAATCAAATAATGTTATCGATCAAATTCATCTTTTAAGGTATATTTTGATAATTCATTTTGAATCGTATTTTGTGATTTATGAGTCATAGACATTTTATTATTCACAAACCTTACGGATATCTATCCCAGTTTAAATTAGAAAGACAAGGCAAAAAGCGTTTACTAGGAGAATTGTATGATTTTCCGGAAGGAATCATGTCAGTCGGGCGATTAGATGAAACTTCAGAAGGGTTGCTCTTATTGACTACAGATGGAAAAGAAAGTGCGAAAGTCAACAGTTTTAAATTCGAAAAAGAGTATTATGCTCAAGTTGATGGTTTGATTGACAATAAGGCAATACAAGATTTAAAAGATGGGATTGAATTGACTTATAAGGGAGAGTCATATACCACGAAACCTTGTAAAGTTCGATTAATTAATAATCCAGGATTTCCTGAACGAGCAAGAAGAATTAGAGATGATAGACACGGACCAACGTCTTGGATTTCTATTATTTTGCGAGAGGGTAAATTTCGACAAGTAAGGAAAATGACAGCCGCAGTTGGATTCCCTACATTAAGGTTGGTTAGAATAAGAGTAGGGCAGATGTATCTGAATTCTATGAAATCAGGAGAAGTAATGGAAATAGAATCGTTTTTTTAAGTTCTAAGTTTATCAACTAATCTAATAAATCTGTTAGTTTTGTGGGCGTAAAAACAAGACACGTATGAGTGACAAATTGAGGTATGATTTAAGAGGAGTTTCAGCATCGAAAGATGATGTGCATAAAGCCATCAAAAATTTGGATAAAGGATTATTTCCAAATGCATTTTGTAAAGTGCTGCCTGACTATGCAGCTGGTGACGATGATTACTGTAACATAATGCATGCAGATACTGCTGGTACAAAAACCAGTCTAGCTTATATGTATTGGAAAGAAACTGGGGATATCAATGTTTGGAAAGGAATTGTGCAAGATAGTATTGTTATGAATATTGATGATATGGCTTGTGTCGGTGCAGTGGAAAATATCGTTTTATCCAGTACGATAGGAAGAAATAAGAACTTAATTCCTGGCGATGTCTTGAATGTGATTATCAATCATACGCAAACGTTTTTAGATGAGATGGAGCAAGCAGGTGTGCATATGATTTTAGCAGGAGGAGAGACAGCTGATGTAGGGGATATTGTACGAACAATTGATGTAGGATATACTGCATTTGCACGTCTGAAAAAGTCTGACATAATTGATATTGATATTCAGGCGGGTGATTATATTGTAGGATTTGCATCCTATGGTCAAGCTACCTATGAAGACGAATACAACGGGGGGATGGGAAGTAATGGACTTACTTCTGCCCGACATGATGTGTTTACCAAAGAGTATGCGCAAAAATATCCAGATAGCTACGATTCAAATACACCAGATGAAGTCGTTTACTTGGGTTCTAAGAAATTGACAGATCCTACCCGTGTTGCTGGAATGAATGCAGGGAAATTAGTATTATCTCCTACACGAACATATATACCTCTCATCAAAAAAATAATTGATCATCATAGAGCTGACGTTAATGGTATGATTCATTGTACAGGCGGCGCTCAAACAAAGGTGATGAAATTCTTGAACAAAGAATTGCGAATTATTAAAGACAATTTATTACCAATTCCTCCACTTTTTGAGATGATTAAAAAAGAATCAGGACTGGATTATAAAGAGATGTATCAGGTTTTTAATATGGGCCATCGATTAGAAGTGTACACACCTAGTAAAGAAGCTGCGGAAGGAATGATTGCATTGGCGAAGGAGTTTAATATCGAAGCACAAATTATAGGACGGACAGAAGCGAATGATAAAAAAGAGCTGGTAATTACAAATGACTTTGGTTCATGGACCTACTGATTACATAACTCAAGTCTCTTTTTTGTAGCTGTAATTGTAGTCACTGGATAATCATTTCCCCAAGCCGTATTGATGTAATTGATCATATTGTTGATTTGGATTTCCGTGTATTGTTCACCAGGCATTATTTGGTTGTACTGAACTCCGTTCACAACAATTTCACCTTTCTGACCATGTCGTAAAATACAAGGTATTTTATCTGGATTCAATTTTAAATAATCAGATCCTGCCAAAGGAGGAATCAATTTTGCTAGACCTTTCCCATCTTCCATATGACAGTTTCCACAATGGGCTAAGTATAAGCGTTCTCCTTGACTGTAGGTTTTATCGTCACAACTGTGCAGAGCAATGAAGAGGAGTGCGAAAAACAATAGATATAAATTACTTTTCATTGGTGTTATACTCTTTGAGTAATGTTTTTATATCGTTGATCAGCTTTGGCGTTTCTTCAGGGTCTGTACCTTCCGAAAACGAACGAATATGTCCATTTTTATCTGTAAGGATTAATTTTCCAGAGTGATTAAATCCTCCAGGGACATCTTCATCTTCGTATGCCGTGTTAAAGTAATCCAATGCTAAATCATATGTTTCTTCTTTATCTCCTTGCAGAAACCACCATTTATTGACGTTGACTTGCAAATTGGATGCATATTGTTTCAATTTGGAAGGAGTATCTCTTTTAGGGTCGATGGTGAACGAAACGAGTTTGACTTGTGGATTATCTTTAAATTCAGTATACACCCGTTTCATCTCTCTCATTGTTTTAGGACATATCGTAGGACAGGATCTAAAGAAAAAATCAGAAACATAAACGACATCAGCTAGATCCTTATTGGTTACTGGTAGACTATCTTGATTAAGAAATGTCCAATCTGGAATTTGGTGATCTACTTCTATTCCTTCTACGATTTTCTTTTTACCTAATATGGGAAGACTCTCCGTTTGCTTTTGTCCACAACTACATATCAATAGAAGAAGGGATAGGAATACGAAAGTGTTAATGTATTTCATTTGTTGTTGTGTTTATTTATAAAATTGGCAGCCAATTCCAAGCTTGATATCATATCATCTTTCACCTTAGTTATATTTATTTTTTCTTGACCAAGGTAGTTGATTTTTTCGTTGTTATCTTCCGGAACGTTCCAATTGGCCATCCATTCCATCATTCCTTCATCTGCATTTTCCAAATCAGTGATGATAGATAAAACTTGGGTTTTTACACTATCATTTTCTGTTGAAGTCAAAATTTTTCTAAGATTTTTCTTGGCAAGATGGATATCACCCATTTTTGGCATGACTTCATCGTGTATAGCAATCACTTCAGCTTCAAGATTAGCCGTTTTGGTGGTATCTTTACACGCAAGGAATAGAAAACAAAATGAAAAGAGACAAATGATATTTTTCATATGAAATTTTATGCAAAAATAAGGTTATCTAATGAGCATTATTATGTATTGAGATGTATTTTACAAAAGAATGGCAAAATTTTAAAAAGATTCCATTAACTAAAAAAACCAATTAGATTTGTAATTGTTCTACCTATAGAAATGAACATATGTCAAGAGTAAATAAAAAAGCAATAGTTTGGTTTAGAAATGATTTAAGAGTGCATGATAATGAAGCTTTGTATGATGCGATTACATCGGCAGAGCAGATTGTCCCTGTTTACATTTTTGATCCACGCGTATATTTTTCTACAACCAAATTTGGATTTCCTAAAGTTGGTAAATTTAGAACCAAGTTTATTATTGAATCAATTCAAGATTTAAAGAACAACTTGCAAAAGTTGGGTTCGGATCTATATGTAAGAGTAGGTAAGCCCGAAGAAGAAATTCCAGAGCTTGCAAGGTCGATTAAGTCTAATTGGGTTTTTTGCAATCGAGAAAGGACTCAAGAAGAGGTGGATGTGCAAGATGCCATGGAACATAATCTATGGGCGATAGGACAGGAATTACGATATTCTAGGGGTAAAATGCTATATTATACGGCGGACTTGCCATTTCCGGTTACGCATACTCCAGATATGTTTACCCAGTTTAGAAAAGAGGTAGAAAAATATATTCCTGTTCGTGAGCCAATCCCTTCTCCTGAGCAGATGTCTAAGATAGAAGATATTGAAATTGAGTACGGGCAAGTACCCACTATGCCAGATCTAGGTCATACCGATTTTGGTGATAATTCAAAAGGAGGATTTGTTTGGAAAGGTGGTGAAACAGAAGCGTTAAGACAATTGAATTATTATTTGTGGGAGACAGATTTGATCAAGAATTATAAAGAAACACGCAACGAATTATTGGGAAGAAATTTTAGTTCGAAATTTTCTCCTTGGTTGTCGCAAGGGTGTTTATCCCCTAAAATGATTTATGCAGAACTTAAAAAGTATGAATCTGAACGAGTAAAAAATAAGAGTACGTATTGGTTGTTTTTTGAATTATTATGGAGGGACTTTTTTAGGTTGACTGGAAAGAAATATGGGAATGAGATATTTAAATTGGGAGGGATAAAACAAGACAGAATTACTGATGTGACGATTGATGACTCACTTTTCTCAGTTTGGTCGGAAGGGAGGACAGGTATTCCATTCATTGATGCGAATATGAAAGAGCTCAATTCAACTGGATTTATGTCAAATAGAGGAAGACAAAATGTAGCAAGCTTTTTAGTGAATGATTTAAAACTAAATTGGCTGATGGGAGCGGAATACTTTGAATCAATGTTGCTTGATTATGATCCATGTAGCAATTATGGAAATTGGAACTATATCGCAGGAGTAGGAACAGATCCACGAGAAGATCGATATTTTAACATTATTTCACAAGCCAAAAGATATGATCCTAAAGGAGAGTTTGTGAAATATTGGTTGCCAGAAATAAGTGCTATTCCTGATACGTGCATCCACACATTAGATAGACTTTCTGACGAGGAATTGAATGAATACAATGTAACATTAGGGAAAGATTATCCTCAAGCTATATTGAACACGAGTAAGTGGTAAGCTTTCAGTCAGGATAGAGTATAACCCAACTAAAATCTTTTCGTAGCCTTTATATCTTCCTCTTCAAATAAAACCACCATCCATTCATCACCAACGGATAGATCAAATTCTATTTCGTTGTCTGTTTCAATGGGCTCTACAATGGATAAGATCGCTACTGCATGGTGTTTTGTTGTGATTTTAATGTCAGTGATAATTAAGTCATCCTCTATTTCTTGGGAGTAAATGTGAATGGCTTCTATTTTTTCTTCGCAAAGGATGGACCATCTGGGATGTACCGACACATTATTGATTTCTAGGAATTCATTGGAATCAAAATCTTCTTTTGAGATGTGTAATGCGTATCTTTCGGGTAAATAAGTGCCTGATTCAATATTAATTTCCTCTTCTTTAAAGACCCAAGTTAGACTCATCCCATTATCAATTTCTATTAGAATACCAGAATCAATTGAATGTAAATTATCAAAGTCGAACTCGTCGGATTGAAAATACTTTACAGATTGAATGGTACAGCCTAAAATCGATTCTATTTCTTTTGCAAATAACAATGGGGAATAAACAGATTTATTCTTAAATGGGGAGTCGACATCTTTTTGGTTGTTTTTTCCAGCTTTCAATATTCTTTTATCTTTTAATAATGCTATGGATTGAGTTTTGTCTTTTTCCATTACCCTAATCAAAGCAGGTTCTAGTTGAGAACCAAAATTTTTGGCATCGTGTAGTCTGTATTCATGCAATATTTGAAATTCAATTTTGTGCTCTTCTAAAAGCTGTTTTGCCTTCGAAAATTCATATCTATCATTCGTCTCAAAAATCTTAACATATTTCATAGCAAGCAAAAGATATATTTGAAATTAAGTTTCAATATTCCATTTGATAAAAATACTCTAAAAAGATTCCCTAGTTTAAGTACTTTCAAAACAAATATTATCTACCAGATTAATCAAAATAATAATGGACGACCTTAAGCGCATCATTTTGCATCCTTTTTTTGAGATAGTTTTGCAAATACTTTTCTCGGTCGAGTTGATCTCGGGTTTTATTATTCCACTTGATTAGAACTACAGATTGGTCGTTGTTGATGGAATCCAAATCACTGATCCTTCCTCTTGCCATGGTAAGCTCAGATACATCCGTTTGAAGTACTTTGATTTCTTGACATAACTGATTAAATGACGTAGAATCTATTTTGTATTCATTGAGTTTATCTTGTAAAACCTGGATGGCTTGCTCTGTTTCTGTTTTTTGACTTTTTACAATATCTAATTGGGATGTCAAATCCTTCATTCCTTTGATCTTGTTGTCGACTTCAAGCAAATCATCCATGGTTATTTCAGTAGTAGGGATGATTTCAATTTTTGTATTTCGCAACCCAATTCTTTCTAATCCCAGTTGATATTCATTTATTTTATCCATACTGATCGAGTCTCCATATACTTTCAATACCAATAAATTAGAACCATCACTAGAAGTGAATCTATAGTCGTCAAGATATTTTCTTTGGTCGGCGATGACCTCTTCAATAAACTGTTCTACTTTGTTGTTATTATTTCGATCTTCTAGAAGACTACTGAATGGGAAGTAGGAAATAACACTTATGACCAATAGAAAACCTAAGATATAGTAGTTGTTTTTTCTTTTTTCCGTCTTATCCATGAAGTCCTTTTGAGGAAACTTCAATAAAAAATGGACGATGATATATGTTGCAAAAGAAACAAAAACCGTATTAATAAAAAATAGAAAAAATGAAGAAAAAACGATCTCCATATTCCAAGTAGCTATTCCAAATCCAGTGACACATAGCGGAGGCATCAATGCAGTTGCAATGGCAACACCTGGCAATGTAGTTGATATGTCTTTTCTGGCAATAGATACGATTCCCGCTATCCCGCCAAAGAAAGCAATAAATATATCGAGAGGGCCGGGCGCAGTTCTATCACTAATTTGCTCTGTAATGCCTCCTAAAGGAGTAAGCCAAAAATAGATGGTTGATGTAACCAATGCAATTATAACAGCCATAGAAAAATGAGCTAAACTCTTTTTTAAGGTGTCTTTGTCGTTGATGCCTACGGCTAATCCAATCCCCAAAATGGGAGACATCAGTGGAGAAATAAGCATGGCTCCAATTATAACTGCTGGAGAATTCATATTTAAACCTACGGACGCGATCACAATACTACACATCAGCATCCATGCATTGGCACCACTCATGGATTTCTTATTCTTTATCTCATTGATCGTCCCTCTTTTGTCGACGCCTTCTTCTAGATCCAAGGCGTCTCTAAAAAATTTTCTGATATAGGTCTTTAGAATAAAAAGATTGTCTTCCGAGCCTGGAGGTGTTGTATTACTAGTTTTTTCGTTTTTTGTTTCCATGTTTAACGGATTAATCCATCTTCCATAGTGATGGTTCGGTCACTTAAATTGGCTAATTCTTCATTGTGTGTAACAATAACAAAAGTCTGGTTCATTTCATCTCTGAGACGAAGTAATAAATTGTGCAAATCATTACTTGTGGCCTTGTCCAAATTCCCCGTGGGTTCATCTGCAAATACCACATTAGGTTCATTCATCAAGGCCCTAGCAACTGCTACACGTTGTTGCTCGCCCCCTGACAATTCAGTGGGTTTATGAGATATTCTTTCCGCAAGACCGAGATAATCTAAAAGCTCTTTCGCTCGATTTAGAGATTTTTGCTTGGGTTCACCTGCAATAAATGCAGGAATGGCTACATTTTCTTCCGCTGTAAATTCATTTAACAAATGGTGGAATTGGAAAATGAAGCCAATGTTTTTATTCCTAAATCTGGCAAGCTCCTTTTGTGATAAGTTGGAAACTTCAGTACCGTTAAGAGAAAGACTTCCATTATCAGGAAGATCCAATGTGCCCAAAATATGTAGTAGTGTACTTTTACCAGCACCAGATTTTCCTACTATACTGATTATTTCACCTTTATTGACACTTAGATCTATGCCTTTTAGAACATGTAGATCGCCGTATGACTTATGAATGTTGGTTGCTTTTATCAATGTAAATTGTTTTTGCAAATATATAATTTAGAACACATCCAATATTTTTATATGTCTAAAATATAAAAGAATTGATCGAAAAATATATTAAAATGCTGATATACAGATACTTGTGTGTCTAATTGTCTCGTGTAATATGTGAATTTAAATGTCTGCTAAAACATTTTATGATTTATTTAATAGACTTCATGTCACATTTTCATATTAAAATGCATTATATCTATATCGAAACCAATTAAATAATCACAGATAATAAAAATTATGAAAATTTTAATTAAAAATTTGTTTACGTTTTAGTACTAAAAGGTATTATACTACAAACAACGTTAATTAAGAGCTATTACAAAATTACAAAAACACGCATCATGAAACAAATTACAAAAATTACAATTGTTCTGGCATTTATTATTTCACTCGCTTCATGTCAATCATCTAAAACGGGTTGCTATGATTTTGGCACAATGGAATTGCAAAGTCAGAAAAACAAGACCAAAGAAAAGGAGAGCACTGTCCAATTTACGTCAGCAGTGTGTAAACCATAAAATTTAGCTAAAACGAAATTATTTAGAATAAGAAAGGCCATTAATGTATTGGTCTTAAAGAGATTGCTATCTCTAAATATCAATTATCAATTACGAATACAAAACAGTTACCCATGAAAAAATTAATAGTATTTACCGTGTTCATCTTTATTTCTCAATTTGCATTTTCTCAACTAAGATTAGGAGTTGTTGGTTCATTTGGTGCTTCTGTCGGCCGTTCAGAATCTACTTTGTTAGGAACAAAAGAAGGCAGAAAAGCGTATGAAGTTGCATTTCTAGAACACAAAAATCAACCATCAATTGGAATAGGCCTTTATAATGAGGTTGGAAATTTATTTTTTATGGCTGAAGGCCATTATCGCAAAAATGCGTACACACTCAGAGTGAAGAATTATCTCAATATAGATGAGCCAATGAACTACATTGAAGAAACGGCTTCTACTGTTCACATTCCTATTGCGGGTGGAGTCAAAATTGGAAGTTTGAAAATAGGAGTAGGTCCAATTTTTAATTTTCAGATAGATGGTTCAGAAGATATGCTGACCTCGTATGAAATTACTGATCGTAGCCGTGAGTTACAGATGGGATTTCAAGGGCTCGTTGGTATAGACTTAAACAAACATTTCAGCGTCAACTTAAAGTATGAACATTCATTCAGTAGAGTTGGTGATGATTACAGATATAATGGTAAGATATTGCCTATTGAGTCAAAGTTAAATTACTTGACTTTTAGTGTGGCAATGTTCTTATAAAGAGTAGGTTTTGATTTTAGTAGTAAATAGTAAGAGGGGGACTCAAAGGAGTCTGCCTCTTTTTATATTTATTGACGTGTGAATAATTGAGATAATCATTTATTTCTGTGAATAAGAAAAATTATTCTATACATTTAGCGAATTTATATATTGAAATAGGAGTTATATTTTATTTATAATAACTTGCAATTTGAAGGTATAAATCAAACCATGGCAGAAGTACTTACAATAACGGAAGAAGAACAAAAGGTCATTCATGATGCATTCAATAGTTTGCTGAAAAGTATGGACAAAAGTTTGTTGAATGATGATAAAGAGAATCTTCAAAAAGCGTTCGAACTTGCGAACGATGCACATAAACACCAGAGAAGAAAATCAGGAGAACCATACATTTTACATCCTATAGAGGTGGGGAGAATATGTTACCAAGAAATTGGACTTGGTCCTACAGCAGTGATCAGTGCGATTTTGCACGATGTGGTAGAAGATACTCCAGTTACACAAGAGGAAATTGTCGCTACATTTGGTACGAAGATTGGAAAAATTGTGGATGGTCTTACCAAAATAGATGGGTTATATAATAAGGATACAGGAGAAGGAATAGAAAGCCCTCAAGCTGAAAATTTTAAAAAAGTCTTGAGTACGTTGGTGGAAGATGTGCGAGTTGTCTTAATCAAGATGGCTGATAGATTACACAACCTCAGGACCATAGGTTCTATGCCACAGCACAAACAACTTAAAATATCAGCAGAAACCAGTTATATTTTTGTTCCATTGGCACACAGATTAGGTTTGTATCAAATTAAAACTGAGTTTCAGGATATTTGCATGAAGATTTCAGATTCGGAGACCTATAATGATATCAAAACGAAACTGAATGAAAGTGAGGATAATCGTCAGGAATATGTACAGGAATTCTTAAAACCGATTGAGAAGAAATTAGTAGATACAAACATTTCTTTCAGAACACTAGGTAGATCTAAGGCGATACATTCCATTTATAATAAAATTAAAACTAAGCAAGTTCCTTTTGAGGAAATCTATGATTTATTTGCCGTTCGTATTATAGTGGATGTACCCATTGAAGATGAGAAAAGTGTTTGTTGGCAAGTATATTCTATGATTACCGATGTATATAGACCAATTCCAGAACGACTAAAAGATTGGGTTACTTCCCCAAAAGGGAATGGATATGAATCTCTACACACCACCGTGATTGGTCCAGAAGGAAGATATGTTGAAGTCCAAATTCGTAGTGAAAGAATGGATGAGATTGCAGAGAGAGGATTTGCTGCGCATTGGAAATATAAAGGAGTAAAAGGAGATCATTCTGTCTACGATACTTGGCTTGAAAATGTACGTGATATTTTAGATACACAGCATGCAGATGCGTTGGAGTTCATGACGGATTTCAAGACCAACTTGTTTAACGAAGAAGTGTATGTATTTACGCCTAATGGGGATATGAAAATCTTACCTAAAGGAGCAACTGCACTTGATTTTGCATTTGAAATTCATACAGATATTGGATATCATGCTGTCGCAATAAAGGTGA
Source organism: Saprospiraceae bacterium (assembly GCA_029212405.1). Classification (GTDB taxonomy): domain Bacteria; phylum Bacteroidota; class Bacteroidia; order Chitinophagales; family Saprospiraceae; genus CAJXUU01. The sequence continues at coordinate 22,759 of JARGNR010000023.1, read as the reverse complement.
ATAACAAGTTGGTGCCTATGGGGCAGAAGTTGGAGAATGGCGATCAAGTAAGTGTAACTACCAACAAAAACCAAAAGCCCAATGAGGAATGGTTGAAAATGGTGGTGACAGGTAAAGCCAGATCCAAAGTTCGATCTTCAATGAAGGAAGAAAAGCGAAAGCAAGGAGAACTGGCCAAAGAACGGATCGATAGAAAGTTAAAGAATATGAAGCTCCTATCTGAGGAGAACATAGATTTCTTGGTCAAACATTATGGATATAAAAACCGCCCTGACTTTTATATAGCAGTTGCATCCGGAAAAGTAAAAGTCATTGACTTTAAACATATACCTTCTGAAAATAATAAGTTTATTGTAAAAAAGGTAGCGAAGGAAGAAAATGCAGCGGAGTTGTTGCAGCATAAAGAAGCGAAAAGAGCTAAGAAAACGGTCAAGAATAAATCCAACATTTTGGTTAATGGAGAACCCGTTGATCAATACAAATTTGAGTTGGCCAGTTGTTGTAATCCCGTACAAGGAGATAATATTTTTGCATATACCAATTCTATGAATGAATTAAAGATTCATAGACAAAATTGTTCTAATGCGACACACTTATTAGCAAATTATGGCTACAGGGTATTAAAAGCAGAATGGGCAAACATAGTGAGTAACAATTTTGTTGTAGATTTAATGATAACGGGTGTTGACAGTGGTATTGGTGTTATTCAATCTTTAACCAATGAAATCTCAACCAAATTAGGTGTAAATATAAGATCTTTCAGTATTGACGGGCATGAAGGCTTTTTTAAAGGTCAAATAAGCATAGTCGTAATTAATAAAGATCAATTGAACTTAGTTATAAAATCCATTGAAAGATTAGATGGAGTTTCTACAGTAACTAGAAAAGACAAATTTGATATTCATGAATAATAGCAGCGTAGAAGAGAAAAAGAAGAAACTAATTGAAGAAGTGAAAAAGATTTTTTCTGCACATCTTGAAAAAGGGGGATCAAGAAAGACACCTGAGCGATATGCAATTCTTGAAGAAATATATAATAGAACAGATCACTTCGATGCAGAGGCACTCTATATTCACATGAAGAATCAAAATTATAGGGTGAGTAGAGCAACTGTATACAATACATTAGAGTTATTGGTCTCCTGTGATTTAGTTACCAAACATCAATTTGGGAAGAACCTTGCGCAATATGAAAAATCATATGGTTACAAACAACATGACCATCTTATTTGTGTGGATTGTGGAAAAGTATTGGAGTTCTGTGACCCAAGATTACAAGGAATCAAAGATATGATGGGAGAGCTTCTTCAGTTTAAAATAACACATCACTCACTGAATTTATATGGAAATTGTGATGGAGCATGTGATCGAACTAAGAAATTCTCATAAATGTATTTTGAATGTCGAATTCAAAAGTAAAGATCGAAGCAAGTTGGAAAGCTGCCTTAGGGGATGAATTTAATAAGCCTTATTTCAATGATATTAGGCAGGGTATTTTATCTAGTAAATCAAAAAAAAGGAATGTTTTTCCACCAAGCAATGAAATATTTGCTGCTTTTGAATTTACTCCTTTCACAGAAGTAAGAGTAGTAATTTTAGGGCAAGATCCTTATCATGGCATAGGACAAGCAATGGGACTATGCTTTTCAGTTAAACCAGATATAAAGATTCCCAGATCACTAACTAGAATTTATAAAGAAATCCAAAATGATGTAGGGTGTTCCATCCCTAACCATGGGAATCTCGAAAAGTGGGCTAGACAAGGTGTATTTATGCCCAATGCCATACTCACGGTAGAAGAAGGTAATCCTGCATCACACAGTAAAATTGGATGGCAGTATTTCACAGATGCAGTAATTTCAACAATTTCTCAAAAGAAAGTAGGAGTTTGTTTTTTACTTTGGGGTAATTTTGCAAAATCTAAAAAGAAACTTATTGATACATCAAAACATCATATATTTGAGTCTGCTCATCCTTCCCCACTTGCTGGAAATGCATTTTTTGGAAATAATCATTTTTCTGGCGTAAATCGAGTCTTATTAGAAAGGGGAGAACAACCGATTGATTGGCAAATAGATTGATATTTTTAGCTTCTTTTGAAACTTCAAGAAATCAATTTTGTTACACTCGTATGAAAGAAAAGAAAAAAGCAATATTGGGAGCTGGTTGTTTTTGGTGCGTAGAGGCAGTTTTCCAAAGGTTAGAAGGTGTATCTGATGTGGAATCTGGTTATATCGGAGGACAAACATTAAATCCTACATATAGAGATATTTGTACTGGTACTACGGGCCATGCAGAGGTCATCCGATTTTCATATGACGAAGATATAATTTCATTTGAAGATTTACTAGAGATATTCTGGACCACTCATGATCCAACTACACTAAACAGGCAAGGAGCAGATAGGGGAACACAATACAGATCAGCTGTATTTTATACGGATGAAAGTCAGCGTTTGACTGCGGAAGCTTCAAAAATGAATGTCGCTACCAAAATATGGAATGATCCTATTGTAACTGAAATTACAAAAGCCTCTGAGTTTTATGTGGCTGAAAATTACCACCAAAACTATTTTAACGCTCATAATTCTGCTCCTTACTGCAGTGTTGTTATCAACCCTAAAGTGGCTAAATTAAGACAGAAATTTGCAAACAAACTAAAAAAGGAATATGTCTGATAATAAATATAATGAACTGAGTCCTGAAGAAAAGTATGTTATCCTTGATAAGGGTACTGAAAGACCCTTTACAGGTGAATTTGATAAACACTTTGTGAAAGGAACATATATCTGTAGACAATGCAATACCCCTTTATATACTTCAGAAAGTAAATTTAATTCAGGATGTGGATGGCCTGCATTTGATGATGAAATTGATGGAGCTGTTAAAAGAGTACCAGATGCAGATGGAAGACGAGTTGAAATCATTTGCAACAATTGTCAAGGGCATTTAGGACATGTTTTTACAGGAGAACGATTGACTGCAAAAAATACCAGACATTGTGTCAACAGTTTATCAATGAAGTTTGTCGCTGGCTAAATTTCTTATGCCAGTCATCCGTTAAGCTTATAGTGGTTCATAAAGGGCTGCAACCAAGAATGTTTGGATTTTGAATTTTACTTTAACCTACATAATATAGCCGTAAGTAAAATCCAAAATCCTTTTTTGTTGAATTCCTTTTATAATTATAATACTAATAGGCTTTCTACTTGACCTGGATAGGCAAGGCGTAAATAAAAATAGCCTGTACCAGAAAGTCCTAGCATAAAACCTGGAGTTTCTCCCATGCCTTTTGTTAGTTGGGATGGATCGTTTACTCCACTTGGCCAATTGAGTCCAGTCTTTTCATATTTTTCAATTCCAAGTTCTGCAGCTTGGTGAGCAATCTGGACATACAAAGAATTAGACAATTTTTCTGCCCCCGAAAAGAGAATATCTACATTTCCTGCCAATCCATGACACAAAGAAAAATTTGCATGCTCTGATTGTTGAGTTAGCATGTTATATACCCCTTTATATGTAGTAGATAATGCGATTTCTGCTTCTTGTTTAAACGTATTGTCTCCACTCAATTCCCATGCCCTGAGACGAGATAGAGCTATACCTGGAGCTCCATGACACCAAGCTTCTCCATAGGTAGGTGTACTAGGTGTTTGACCAGTTCCCATTTCCCTTAAGTCTGGCCAGTTTTGAACAGTTGGATTGTACAAGGTACGTTCATAATTGAAACCATACATCGCTGCAGTGTAATATTTTGGTTCTTGCGTATAGGCATAGAGTTCAAGTAAAGCTAATGCAATACCTGCATTTCCGTGAGAATATCCCGTTAATGCTTTACTGGACATAGGACTAAGCCAAGCCCAGCTAGTTTCGGTTTTAGTGGCTTTGTCCAATAAGGATTGTCCACATCTAATCGCCGTATCTAGATAAAGTTGATTATTGAATTCCTTATGGTATCTAAGCAATATTGGAATAGCTCCTGCCACACCAGAAATGATGTCTAATTCATATTCTTGAATTTCGGAATGGCAGATTTTATCCAATAAGGCGAGACCTTCATTGATCCAGGCTTGATTTTTTCTAAGTTTGCCAGATTCTATGATGGAAAAGGCTATTCCCATTCGGCCACCGTGAAAACCAAAATTTGAGGCTAAATGATCAGTTTTTTCATTCAATTGAAGTACTTGGTTCATACAGCCATTTAATACTTCTTCTATAATCGGATCTTCATGAAATCGTAAAAGGGAAGCTAGAAAATAAGCAATTCCAGACGTGCCGCTGTAAAAATCTCTGGAAAAACTTTGTCGAACAACTTGATACTTGTTGCTTACATTTTCTACAGAGTGACCGATCCAATTACAGCGATCTCCATCCCAAATAGCCTCTTTGGCTAAGTAGTTGGCGATACTTACTGCTGTATTTTTAAATTTTATTTGTTGTTGCGTTGAATTTTGGGTAGTTGCTAACATGAATGGTTTAGTTTATTTTAGAAAATCAAAATCGTATGACCAGTGAGAGTTTGCTCTTAAATAAGGCTGTTTATAGTCCAGTCCATTTTCTTTAAAGGCTTTCAATATCTCTTTATATTGTGCTGTTTTATTATTACGTCGTTGTGAATAGGCATTAACAATACCTTTTGCAATCAACTCTGATCGACTCATTCCGAAACTTTGGTTCATGCCTGGATCTTCTGCATAAGACAATCCATTTGTCAATTTGCGGGTAAACAGTGGAACTTCAGTTTTTAAATAAGGTTTCATCTTTTGTACAACCATCCTGACTAATCTGCTTGCAATCCTATATTGTTTTCGTAAAATATAGAGAACAGCACCATCAGTTCGAGAATATAAATCGGGATGGTTCGTACACTTAAACATAAATGGAACTTTATACCGATTAAATATTTCTGAAACATGTTCCACCAAATATTTTGCACCTTCAGGCTCAATATTCCAGTAAAAACGACCGATTTCTTCTCCTAGTGGCATTAACTCCTCACTATTCAAATGATAAAATGTAGGTTGTAAGTCCCGGTGTTCTTTTGGCCTTTTTATGTGAACCATAGAATTAGTCTGTAATTGAGTTTCACCCTCCTTTACATATTCATAGCTGTTTGGTAGTAATTGTCTAACTTCTCCATTTTTTTCAACAAAAGCATTCCCTTGTTGATCCAATGCATAGACCCTCCAAAACTTGTGGGATCCTTCTGGTGTACGGTTGTGTTTAGAAAGATCTTCTATAAATTTTTTACTGGCGTCCGTCTTTGGAGAATAATGTCCTCCTTTCCAATAGTTGAGACCAGCTTCATTCACTTCTCCAGTCACATAAAAGGCACTGTAAATTACAGAACTTAACTGACTAGACAAGTTGACTTTTAATTGCTTTTCTTCACCAGTATTTTGTCCAAAATGGTCAAGAGGTTTGTCCCATTTTTGGTAGGGTTGCTGATATGCAACATGAATTTGTTGATCAAAAACAATAAATGAAAAATCATCAACAATGCTTACTGCTCTGGAAATAGCTTTAATCGGATCATGCGTTGTGGGATTCATATATTGGCGTTTTTAAATTAATAATTTGATTGACAAGGATATCAGCACTCTGAAGTAAAGAATGGCTGATCTGTAATAATTTTATCGTATTGGGCATAAGTTGTTGGGAAGAGACATTATGTTCAAATGCAGTTTGAACCAAACGCATACCCGCGAAACGTAGTGTTTTAAGTAGACCATCATGTTTTTTCGTATCATCAAAATTCTGATACTTACAGTAGGATGACCATATTACATTGATCTCTTCCAGTGTTTGCGTCATTTGTTGTTGAGTTAGACTTGATGCTCCTTGATAAACTCCTGGTGCGACAGTCATGGATAATAATACTTTACTGGTAAATAGGGATTGGATAACTCCAGCCATATCCCATAGAGGGTCTCCAATATCAGCCAGTTCCCAATCGATGATTTTAAGACTATCAACATCACCAGAGTTTTTAAGGATAAAATTCATCCATTTGATATCCCCATGAATGAGTGTGGTAAACTCGTAATCTTTTACATAGTTCTTCATCAAGGATAAAAAGGCAGAATTATCTTTTAAATAATTCATAACTGGATTAGTCTGGTTCATTGCTGAAAATTGACTGGAATAAGCGCCTGAAGATGCTGCAAATTGAAAAGTCCAAGGAAGTTGTTTCATAAAAAATTGAACTGATCGATTTGTTAGTGTTTTATCTTCCAATTTGAAGTGATAAGAGGATAAAATTTTGGACACTTGATCAAGCATTTTGGGGTCCAACATTTTTTTCTCTTGATACACCTCTTCAACATTCTTAGCTTCTGGGATATATTCTACAATTAATACCTGCTTTTCTGGATCATATCCATAATATTCAGGGACATATTGTGATAAATTTTCGAATACCTTTTCATTTTTTATGAGCCATAAGCAGGTCGCATCTTTTTGAAGAAAATAGGTATTCTGTGAGTCAAAGCTTACTAATTGTTTAATGAACAGACTTTTGTCATCCTTGATATGAATTTTAAATATGGCGTTCCGATTCTGGGTTTGGGTAACCATGAAATCTCCATCCACTATGGATTTTGGTTTCAATAAGCCTTTTTCCATCAGAAATGCACTTATGTTTTTAATAGTAAGTCTCATTATTTAATTTCTTTTTGATAAAAATTGGATGGCAGCCTAAACTGCCATCCTTTAATAATTAATTGTCATCAACGAATAACAGTAGTTATTAATGTTGTGGTTGTTAACAAAGTCTGTGCTTGCGCGGTACAACCAGCATAAGTATCTGGTGCGGTATTCGGACATGCAACCCCTACTGTTCGACAACCTAGTTGTGTAAACGTTGTGGGTACAGGACATCCGGGCATATTTGTTGGAGGAAGAGTCGTTCCTTGAGTTACACATGGAGGTGCCATGGTAAAGGGGACTATCCCACAAATAGCTGGAATCCTTGACCACTGGACCTGAGCCTGTGGTTGAGTTCCTCCTCCTCCAATGCAACCTTGATACGTCACCAAAGTGATTTGAGGACAACCTATTTGCGTACATACAGTTGCTAAAGTCCTCGGTGGCTGAACAGGTCCAATTCCACAATTGGTTTGTGCAAACGTCATGTTTGCATTTGCTACCTGAGGAATCGTTCCTGGATCTGTTGTTGTGACTGGCCCAATTCCACACGTGGTATTGGGTAGTGTCCATTGCGCTTGTGGTGCTGCCGTAATACAGACCTCATGTGCATGTGTACAACATATCGAAGGACGAAGTCCTGACACTGTCTGTGCTTGAGCCCCCTGATTTCCGTCAGGAATTGCAGGATGCTGGGTACATTGTGGCGACATAGTACATACCGTAGCATATGTATTACCACAATTTGCGACAGTATAACAGTGAGGAACCTGCGCTTGAGCGGCACCTCCTGGACATGTTGCAATTTGAGTACATGTAGTAGCTATTGTACAAACCGTTGCGTTGCGAGTGATACCTCCACAAATTGGTGGGAAGGTAGTCGTCGTTGTCGGTTGCGGAACAGCTTGTGCCTTTGCACCTATTCCTCCTGGACAACCAAATGATGGCGGACATTGTCCTGGTCCAGTCATATTGCATATGGCGGGAAAAGTGCGAATTGCAGTTTGTGCTTGTGCACCTCCCTGTACTGTGGTAATGGGACAAGTAGCCACTGGATTAGTAATCGTAGGCTGTGGACATCCAAACTGTGTACATACGGTTGCATTTGTCCCAACTGGACATTGTCCAAATGGTTGTGTAAACAATGTATCATGGACAGTTCCTCCCTGTGTACAAACCGTAGCTACAGTAATAGCAGCAGGCTGTGGTCCAGTTCCTGTTTGAGTACAAGTATACCATCCCGTCTGCCCAATAGTGCAGGCATTCGTTGGTATCCCCGTGCAGGCAGGTGGAGCAGTTAACAAAGTGATCTGAGGACCTCCTGGACATGTTGGATTCCCTTTGGTAGGGCATGTTGCATTATTCCAAGTATCTCCCACTCCTTGTGGTTGTGGTCCAGTCCCTGTTTGAGTACAGGTATACCATCCCGTCTGCCCAATAGTGCAGGCATTCGTTGGTATTCCTGTGCAGGCAGGAGGAGCAGTCAACAAAGTGATCTGAGGACCTCCTGGACAGGTTGGATTGCCTTTGGTAGGGCAAGTCGCATTATTCCAAGTATCTCCCACAGCTTGTGGTTGTGGTCCAGTCCCTGCCTGAGTACAGGTATACCATCCCGTAATTCCAGGAGGACAAACATTGGTATAAATACCTCCACAATTAGGTGGAGCAGTTAACAAAGTAATTTGCGGTTTCGTCCCAGTTCCACACGGGTTAACGGTGGTTGTTGCAGTTCCAGATGGAAAACAACCATGCCATCCGGTAATTCCAGGAGGGCAAACATTGGTTTGAATCCCTCCACAATTAGGAGGTGCAGTTAACAAAGTAATTTGCGGTTTCGTCCCAGTTCCACACGGGTTAACGGTGGTTGTTGCAGTTCCAGATGGAAAACAACCATGCCATCCGGTAATTCCAGGAGGGCAAACATTGGTTTGAATCCCTCCACAATTAGGAGGTGCAGTTAACAAAGTAATTTGCGGTTTCGTCCCAGTTCCACACGGGTTGACGGTGGTTGTTGCAGTTCCAGACGGAAAGCAACCTTGCCAACCAGTTGGTCCAATAGTACACGCATTTGTTTGAATCCCTCCACAGTTAGGTGGGGCAGTCAATAATGCTTGTGGCTGTGTCCCAGTTCCACATGGGTTAACGGTGGTTGTTGCAGTTCCAGAAGGAAAACAACCGTACCAACCGGTTTGTCCAATAGTACCAACATTTGTTTGAATACCTCCACAGTTAGGTGGAGCGGTCAATAATGCTTGTGGCTGTGGCGTACATACTGTCGCTGGTCCATGCTGAGTCGGACAATTAAGTCTGATAACAGAATGTCCGATTGTTCCAGCCGTTTGTGCTTGTGCAGTATCGCCCGGAGGGCAAATGTAACAATGTGTATGTATCGTTGGACAAACAGCAGGTGCCGATAACAACGTTATTTGTGCCTGTGGTTGCGTCCCGCAATTCCAAGTTGGTGGACATTGTTGTACCGTAGGACAGTTAGGTGGCGCAGAATACAATGTATTTACTGGCCCAGTTCCACAAACGGTTGCTGGTCCGTGCTGCGTTGGACAATTAAGTATAATTGCAGATTGACCTATTGTACCAGCAGCTTGTGGCTGTGTTGCACAATTCCAAGTTGGTGGACATTGTTGTACCGTAGGACAGTTAGGCGGCGCGGAATACAAAGTATTTACAGGCGCAGTCACACAAACAGTGGCTGGTCCATGCTGCGTCGGACAGTTAATATAGATTACAGATTGTCCTACTCCACCTACAGCCTGAGCCTGAGCAACAGTTTGAGGTGGGCAGATAAAACAGTGTGTATTTGCTGTCTGAACTGTTGTGGTTGCAGTAAACGTTTGTGCCTGTGCACCACCACAATTCCAAGTCGGTGGACATTGCTGTACCGTTGGACAATTTGGAGGTGCAGAAACGCCAGCTACTTGTCCTTCTGGACAATCCGTTGTATTAGGTATACAAGTAGCTACTGGATTAACAGTAGGAGGACATAAAGGAATGGTGTAAACTGTTGTCGTTGGTAGTAGTGTTTGTGCTTGCTCATGTTGACCACACACAATTGGAATACCAGTACAAGTAATAATAGTCCGTGTTTGTGCTATTGCATTTGCATGCCCCTCTACAGCGTCTTGTTTTGGACACTGTGGATTAAAAGTGGGTACACATACCATTGGCATTGTTGGACACGGCGGAACGAAAGTCGGAACAATCGTTGCTGGACCAGCGCCAGGTGGTGGGCACAATGGTGGTCTAGTAAACGGAGAATCTCCCACGCCTTCATCCCCTTCGGGACATGCGCCTGGGAGCCAAGTACAATAGTAAGGCATAGAAGGAGAGACGTCCAACCCATGTTGGAAATCCTTCGCTTCTTCCTTAATTGCATCCTTGTCGGGAACCTTATCGGGTTCCTTTTCAGGTTTTTTTGAAGTTGCCATAATAAAATTTTAAGGTTATGTAATAAAAACCGGTCTTGGATATTCTAGATTTGGCTTTCTTGATCAATGAAAACCGCTATGAATATTATTGAAGTTCTTGAAAGAATTGGAGTAGCTTTTCTCCATTTGGTGAGCCTAGTCCAGTAGCTGGATTCCAGTATGGAGCAGCTGGATAATAGCCGTTGTTGCCTTGTACGATAGGTAAGAAAATATCGCTTCCGGCACATTGATATAAATATGGATTAATAAATCCCAATCTATATCCCAAAGCTTCATTCATTAATGTGATGAGTCCTGCGAGAAGTGGAGTAGAAGCACTGGTGCCCCCAATGGCCATTTCTTTTCCATAAAAAATGACCTTATAACCATTTTCACCACTGGCATTTGCTGCCATATCAGGTACACCTCTATAGTAAGATTTTACGTAGGGGTAATAGGCTGTTGCTATTTGTTGGTAGCCAGGTTTTGTGTAAAGATGACTGAAACCACCTCCTGAACCAATTTGACCATTATTCTGGTTCCAAACTGCGTCGGATTGAATTTCATTTTCATCATTTAAAATGGGTTGAGTACCTCCACAACCAATGACTAATGGACTGGATGATGGAATAGATACATTCAAATATGTTTGGCTATTGTAAGCACCATGATCTCCAGATGCGCCAAGTACAGTCATACCTAACAAAGAGGCTTCATAAAATACTTGGTTTAATTCAGCGATTTGAAATGACGAATAATTAAATTCAGAACCAGCCCAGCTAATGGACACTACAGAAGGTTTGTTCTTTTTGTCCTGAATAATCAATTTCATGGCCTCCAAGATTGTATGCCCATAGTAAACAACTATTTTGGCGTTCGGAGCGATGGTTCCAGCAACTTGGATATCCAAAGTAACTTCACTATTATCCAGTACATTGTCCGTATTAAGTGGTGTTCCAACAATCTCAATTTTTGGTTTTGGCAAACCCATCATTTTGAAATAAGCGTTGACGTCAGATTCTTTGTATTGACCGCCTAACTCAATGATGGCAATACACTGCCCTTTACCAGTATAATTGGTGGGAAAAGAATAGGCTTCTGCTAATTGAAGTGCAGTATATCCTTTCGAAACAGGAGGTGTTTTTGTACTTTCTAGTGCATCTGCATCAGAAGAAACTGGTCTTGGAGTAGGCTTTCTATATTCCGTTTTGATTGGGACGGTTATACCCGAAATATTTCCAACAAGTTTGCTCAATTCTAAAGGAAGGCTAAGGCTACCTTCATAGCTTAAGAATGTATATTTATTTGCCCCTTGATAAACATTTATTTGTGTTTTAAGAGCGAGGTCAATATCTATAATTTTTCCTTTGTAGGCAACAGTCCGAGCAATCCGATTGACTTTGCCTTTTTTTATTCCAAATTGAGCAAAGTATTGGGTTACTTTTTGAATGTCATCAGGATTGGTACCAACCAATTCTTCTAGTTCCTTATGATTCAAATATTTCCTTTTTGATGGAACTGAAGTAAAGAGATTTGTCTCTTTGAATTCCGTGAATTTGGGATCTGAAAAATCGGGTTTGGCAAAATGTACTGTAAATTCTAACATGTGCGAAGATGTTGCTTGACGCAACACAGTAGCATGAAAGTTGAGCTCAGTGTGCTCCACAGGGCTGTAGGGGGTTGACATAGTAGGTTAGGTTTTTTTGGTGGTTATTTTAGGTATCTTAACAGTCTATGTACAAAACCAATAATGCGAATATGTATCTTATCTTTTTTAAATAATATAAATGGTTCTCATGGTTGATCTTGTCCTTTAGTGTTCTTTCAAATATATTCCTATCCTTTTTAATTTCTTTGCACAATTTTTAAGGATTATTGTTAAAATACTTAAAATATTTAATAATTATTAATGTATAAATAATACAATATCAGCATGATAAAATACAAAATGCTGTTTTTTACTATGTACATTTTATAGACATATTTGAAAATTTGATATTTTTTGGTCTGAGTCATTATATGTAGCGTGAATTATCCATTTTTGATTGGATTTTTAGGTTAATCTGCAGACAAAAATAGAGAGTGATATTGTCTCCGAATTGCATCTGTTTAGTATTTAGCTTAACTTTAGTAGAATATTACCCTAAGAAATTAATTACCTGGCCCCAATGTACCAAAGTAAACTAGTTCGGTTGCTCAAGCTTTTGACGCCTGATGAATTCAGGCATTTTTATAAGTTTATACGCTCCATCTATTTCCAGAATAATGCGAATGTTGTCAAGCTATATGTGCTACTTCGGAAATATTATCCTGATTTTCATGATGATAAGATGGACAAGAAAAAGGTGTTTAAACATTTGTTCCCTGAACGAAGATATAAATCAGACACATTGGCTTCATTAATGACCAAAATGACGAAGGTCTTAGAAGAGTATCTGTTGGTTTTAGATTTAGAAAAAGATTCCTTTGAATATATGGTGAACGATATGCGTTTGATTATTTTGAGAAAGGCACAAAAGCATTAATTAAGGAAATTGAAGAGACAGGAATCCCCGATCATTATGAATTATTCTCTCTGAATCGTAACCTCTATTTTCACCCATTAAATAATAGGTTTAGTCCTAATAATGATTGCCTTGAGAAAATGTTAGATAATTTAGATCAACATTTCGTTCAATCAAAACTTAGATATGTATCACTCTTAAAAAGTAATCAAAAATTGGTGGATAGGCCCTATGATTTTAATTTTATAGGTGCATTATCAGAGCAACAAGGCAAGTTTAATATTATTGAGCCTCCACTTTATAAATTATATCGATACTTGTTAGATTTATTGAATGAAAAGGAAGATGTAGATTTTATAACGTACGAAAGTTTATTTTTTGAACTCGTTCCTAGTATATCAGATGAAGATAAAAAAATCCTTTTTACGAGTGGTTTGGATTTTATAAATCGTCAAGTAAATAAAGGCAATGATGATTTTAGTAGTTGTGGGTTGAAGTGGTACAAGTACGGTCTCAATAATGGTTTGTTAGTTAATAATAGTAAAATGAATCAGTTAACATTTCATACTATTGTAGAATATGGCTGTCGAGAAAATGAAATGAAGTGGACTAATCTATTTATATCTTCTTATCGCAGCTTTTTAGACCCAGAAAAGGAGGAAGAAATCGTCAATAAAAGTTTAGCGTTGATCTATATTGCTCAGAATGAATTTGATAAAGCACTTTCTATACTGAACCATTATACGATTCATGACATTGATCAACCAAAGACACGCTTTAATATCATCCGATCCTTATTCGAATTATTTTTAATCAATAACGAGTATTACAATTTGCTACTAGCCAAAATTCATGCCTTCGAAGTATTTATATCTAGAAACACTTTTTTTAATGAAAATGTATTAATGTCCTATTTAAATTCCATTCGATTAATTCGAGGACTAGCTAATCGAATAGTAAAAAAAGAAAGTAGAACCAAAATTAAGAAATGGTTTGTTCGACATACTGATTCTGATGTGGACATAGTATCTCTAAATTGGTTGTCCGAGAAGATTAAAGCTTACTAAAGCTTGTTTATTTACTCGACCAATCGTTATAACCTCCTTTCATATTTGTTACATCCGTAAAACCTGCAGCAATCATTTTCTCAGATGCGCTTACGCTTCTTCCTCCACTTCTACAATACACTAAATATGGCTTGGATTTATCTAATTTTGATATTTCAGCATCAAAACTATCCCCTAAATAATCAATTTCAATCGAATTTTCTATCATCCCTTTTGCTGTTTCTTCAGGAGTACGGACATCTAAAATGATCAGGTTTTTTTCTTCTTGAATCATTATTTTGGCTTGTGCTACATCAACATCTTTATAGGCAGCTCCTGTTGCTTGATTAGTAATTTTACTTTTGCAAGCGATCATAAGAAGAGAAAAGAGAACAATGGTAAGAAAATTTTTCATTTTATACTTTTTGATTTGGTTAATTTTAAGAGACTCCTTCCACTTATTAATGCTAAAATGATATAACTTAATACAGCGGCACATGGTGCCAACGGAGGATTCAAAAATAGTACTATTAGAAATGATAAGAAAGAAATTCCATGATATGGATTATTCCAAATAGGAGTTTTCATACTTTTCAGAGAAAACATTTCAAGTCTGCTCAACATCATTACTACCAAGAATACAGGTATAATAAAGTAGCCAATATCATCGGAAGTAATTTTCATAATGATTGGGACTTCTGCATGATATGACATGAAAATTCCAAACATGAAAAATGCCCCTGCTGGTGTGGCAAGTCCAGTAAATGTCTTTTTTGATTCTAGGGTATTAAAAATTGCTAATCTCAATGCACTTCCCAACAGGTAAATAATTCCAGGAATGTAATAAAACCATTTATCCCCAGGAGCTAAAATGAAATATAGGTATGCAGGTGCAACACCAAAAGTAATTAAGTCTGCCATGGAGTCTAGCTCTTTTCCCACTTCACTTTGGGCATTTAATAACCGTGCAGCAATCCCATCACCTACATCTAAGAACATGCCAGTAAAAATTAACCAACCGCTGATATAAAAATCTCCTAATAATATTGCGAAAAAACCGCAAATTAGATTGATACAAGTAATGACAGAAGGTATGTGTTTCTTCAATTTATTGGGTTAAGTTTAGAACAAATATATTATTTTTCCTGAAAGGTAATTACTGAATAGACTGCAGGTTAATAAATAAAAATATTAACAAATATTTTATACCTATCTACTTCAAGTCAGCGTCATATCAGTATATTTGAACATATAAGCGATATAAAGTATAGAATATGAAAATAGTACAAAGGTTTAGTGTTTACTCCTTTATTTTGATTTTTCTGGTTATTTCTTCTTGCAGTAGAAATCCTGTAACTGGAAAAAAAGAATTTATGCTCATGTCAGAAGGGCAGGAAATTGAAATGGGAAAAAGCTATGACCCCCAAGTTACGGCTACGTATGGGGTGTATCAAGACGAAACATTGCAAGCATTTATTGATAAGAAAGGGAAAGAAATGGCTGCCATTTCTCACCGTCCAAATTTACCCTATGAATTTAAAGTAGTGGATTCTCCAGTCGTAAATGCATTTGCTGTGCCTGGTGGCTTTGTCTATTTTACACGTGGCATTATGGCTCATTTCAATAATGAAGCAGAATTTGCTGGTGTTTTAGGACATGAAATAGGACATATTACAGCTCGGCATTCTGCCAAGCAATACACAAATCAAATGCTAGGACAGTTGGTATTTATTGGGGGGCTTGTAGTATCTGAGGATTTTAGAAATTTTGCAGATCTAGCCAACCAAGGTATGGGATTATTATTTTTGAAGTTTGGAAGGGATAATGAAAGTGAATCAGATCGATTGGGTGTGGATTACAGCAGTCAAATCGGATACGATGCCAAAGAAATGGCTGATTTCTTTAACACACTAAAGAGAATGAGAGATGATAGTGGACAAAGTATCCCTACTTTTTTATCTACCCATCCTGATCCTGCTGATCGGTACAATAAGGTAAGACAGATGGCAGATGAGAAGCAAAGTGAAAATCCAAATCAACAGTATAAAGTGAATAGAGATTCCTATCTGAGAATGATCGATGGGATTGTGTACGGTGAGGACCCTAGGCAAGGCTTTGTTGAAAACAATATGTTTTACCATCCAGAATTAAAATTCCAATTTCCAATTCCTCAAGGATGGAGACTCAATAATTTACCTATTCAAGTACAAATGTCATCAGATGATGGGAAAGGGATGATGACCATGGATCTTGCCAGCGGTACAGATTTAACTGCAGCGATCAATGATGTGATTCAAAAAAATGAATTGACAGTGATAGACCGGTCAAATGTTCGAGTCAATGGTCTGGATGCAGTAGCAATGATATCAGAACAAACGGCACCATCTGCGAATGAGTCACAACCAACAACATTGAGAATTCTTACCTACTTGATCAAATATGAAGGAAGAATATATAAGTTTCATGGATTGAGTAATAAAACAGATTTCAACAGATTTTTTGGGAATTTCCAAAATACAATGCAGAATTTTAATGTGCTCAGAGATCAAAGTAAATTGAATAAAAAGCCTACGGTAATACGAATTAAACCGGTAAAGAAAAATGGAACACTTCAGACTGCTTTGACATCTTATAACATGCGTGGGACTGAATTAAAAGAGTTGGCTTTATTGAATGGCATGCAACTTACTGATCAAGTAAAAGCGGGCTCATTGATCAAAATCTTTGATGAGATGCGTTCTGGATCGTAATACATTTTATACAAAGAAGTAAACATAAAGTGAAGAGATATGCTTGAGAGGGTGCATCTCTTTTGCATTTTTGTTGTTATAAAATAATGAAAGTCGTGAAACCTAAAGTTAAATTTGAATCTTACCTAGGAATCGCATACAAAGATGCATGGGATAAGCAGACGGTCATTCATGAAGATTTAATAAAGAATAAACTTTCATGGAGAAATTTGACAGAAACAGAAAGAAGATCCAAATCTCAAGTAAACCGACTATTATTTTGTGAACATAATCATGTATACACACTTGGAAAAAGTGGTTCTGAAGACCATCTACTATATGGAAATGACCAATTAGCTCAAGCTGAAATTGAGTTTTTTAAAATTAACAGAGGAGGGGATATTACCTATCATGGACCTGGCCAACTGACAGGATACCCGATTTTGGATTTAGATGAGTTCTTTACAGATGTTCATAAGTACGTCCGATTGTTAGAAGAATGTATCATCCAACTTCTTGCTTCTTATGGATTGGAAGGATATCGAGAAGAAGGATATACAGGAGTTTGGATAAAACCTGGATCTCCTTCAGAAAAAAAGAGAAAAATTTGTGCCATTGGAGTTCATTTGAGTAGATGGGTCACCATGCACGGTTTTGCTTTGAATGTAAACACAGACGTAAATTATTTTAACAACATAATACCCTGTGGCATAACTGATAACGACAAATCCGTCACATCCATGCAGATTGAGTTGGGAAAAAAAGTGGAAATGAAGCAAGTATTTGAGCGATTGAAGGCTATTTTTGCAACCGTTTTTAAATTTGAGTATTTATAATTTGGATGAAAGAAAAATTAGTAAGCGAATCTCTGACAATTATGACAGAGATGATAATGCCTAATGACACAAATCCCTTGGGCAATTTGATGGGAGGTAATTTAATGCGTTGGATGGATATTGCAGGAGGAATTTGTGCTGCAAAACATTGTGCTTCAAATGTTGTTACTGCTTCAGTGGATCATGTTTCTTTTAGTAGTGCGATTCGCGTAGGAGATGTGATTACTTTAAAAGCCTATCCTACAAGAGCTTTTACCACTTCTCTAGAGGTTTATGTGGAAGTATATGCTGCAAACATGATAGGAGGGAATGAACGACAATCTAATCATGCATATTTGTCCTTCGTAGCATTAGATAATGAAACAAAAAAACCTTGTAAAGTACCACCATTGAGACCGGTAAGTTCAGAAGAACAAAAAAGATTTGATGGAGCTTCGAGAAGAAGAGAACTCAGATTGATTTTAAGTGGAAGACTAAAGCCAGGGGACGCTACTGAAATAAAAGACTTTTTTGCAAATACGTAGACATATTAAACTGTATTAATCTACCTTACTCTTAACTAGCTTAGTTATTTTCGTACCAATAAAAATTTAATCATTGTCTAGAAATAGAAAAAACTATGATCTTGATAAAGTAGCTTTAAATCAAAAGAACTTATCTGGAGCATTAAAGATATTCCGTTATATACGACCCCACCTTGGATATTTTATCGCTGGAATGGTATTACTTGTTGTAGGTAGTCTTGTATTTATGGTATTGATGGGTATTCCAGGTGAAATGGCAAATGTTGCTTCTGGAACTCCAAGATTCGAATTGGATTTAACTATCCAAGATTTCGGAAAAATTATGTTGATACTACTTGTTATTCAAGGTGTGTTTTCTTATTTCAGAACTGTATTTTTTACTACAGTTTCGGAACGTGGGATGGCTGATCTGAGAAAGGACTTATACAACACGATAATGACTCAGTCTATTACATTTTTTGAGCAAAGAAGGGTAGGTGAATTGACAAGTAGAATCACTGCAGATGTAGAACAATTACAAAGTGCATTTTCGGTGACGTTGGCTGAATTTTTGAGACAATTGGTTATTCTAATTTCAGGAATTGCAATTATTGCTTTTTGGACGCCAAAATTGTCTTTGATTATGTTACTTACTTTTCCAATTATTGTAGTCTCAGCTATGTTTTTTGGAAGGTACATCAGAAAGTTATCGAAAAAGAGACAAGACGAATTGGCAAAAACTAATACTGTTGTGGAAGAAACTTTGCAGTCATTTCAGGTTGTGAAATCTTTTGCAAATGAATGGTATGAGTCAGTACGTTATGGAAAGGCAGTGGATAGAATTGTGAAGATCTCATTGGAGTTTGCCAAAGTAAGAGGACTGTTCTTTTCATTTATCATTACGGTGTTGTTTGGTGGTATTTTCTATATTCTTTATCAGGGTGCACTTATGGTGGAGAATGATACCATGGAAGTAGGAGATTTATTTTCTTTTATAATATATACCGGTATTTTGGGAGGAGCTATTGCCAGCTTTGGTACATTGTATGCTACCTTGGCGAGTGCGGTAGGTGCCACAGAACGTGTGCAAAATATTTTAGATTCAGAAGGAGAAATAAATCTTAAAGATTCTAAAGAAGGAAATAACATCTCTCTTGCAGGAGATATCGTTTATAAAAATGTTCAGTTTTCATACCCGACACGGAAAGAAATGGAGATTCTCAAAGGGGTAGATCTAAAAATTGCGGAAGGACAAAAGATTGCCTTAGTAGGGCAAAGTGGTAGTGGAAAATCAACCATTGTTTCCTTATTAATGAAATTCTATCCGCTGGATGGTGGTGAAATTACAATAAATGGAACGTCTATCCAAGATTATAATATTACTCATTTAAGACAGAATATTGGCATCGTTCCCCAAGAAGTAATATTGTTTGGAGGGACCATAAAAGAGAATATATTGTATGGAAATCCAAATGCCACTGAAGAAGAATTGATCGAGGCTGCCAAAAAAAGCAACAGCTTTGAATTTATAGAGTCATTTCCAGATGGATTTGAAACTATAGTAGGTGAGCGAGGAATAAAACTATCTGGAGGCCAAAGACAACGAATTGCAATCGCAAGAGCTATTCTCAAGGATCCAAGAATATTATTGTTGGATGAAGCTACTTCTTCATTGGATGCTGAATCTGAACGCCTGGTACAAGAAGCATTGGATGCTTTAATGGAAGGACGAACTTCAATTATTATTGCCCACAGACTGGCCACTATTCGTGATGTGGACCAAATCTATGTGCTTGAAGATGGAGAAATTGTAGAAAACGGAACACACGCACAGTTAATGGATGTACAAGGTGGTGCGTATAGAAGTCTTGCACAACTTCAATTTTCATAAATAGGAAGTAATTTTAGATTACCCTGTTGATCTCGTTTGAGGTGTTCGAATAGGACAAGCCAATTATTATCCGTCAACCTTATCTGCCAAATCCAATAGGTAAGCATACTCCATGGCTACTTCTTTGAAACGTTGAAAGCGACCGGATGCACCCCCATGCCCGGTATCCATATTACAAAACATCAATATTGGGTTTTCGTCTGTTTTCATGTCTCTTAATTTTGCAACCCATTTTGCTGGTTCCCAATATTGTACTTGACTGTCATGATAACCAGTGGTAACTAAAATAGATGGATATTCTTTTGTTTCGACATTATCATACGGAGAGTAAGATTTCATATACTCATAAAAGACTTTATCATTTGGATTGCCCCATTCATCATATTCTCCTGTTGTCAACGGTATACTATCATCCAACATAGTGGTAACGACATCCACAAATGGAACCGCAGCAATTATACCTTTCCACATTTTTGGCCGCATATTCGCTATACCACCCATTAACATACCTCCTGCACTTCCTCCCATTGCAAATAATAAGTCTTTCGAGGCATATTGGTGCTGAACCAAATAATCTCCCACATCTATGAAATCAGTAAACGTATTCATCTTATTGAGGAACTTACCATCTTCATACCATTTTCTTCCAAGCTCTTGTCCTCCTCTGATATGTGCTATGGCATAGGCAAATCCACGGTCCAATAAACTAAGCCGTACTGAACTGAAATAAGGATCAATGCTATGTCCATACGAACCATATGCATATAACAATAATGGAGCATTGCCTTCTTTTTTATATGATTTGTGATATACAATAGAGACTGGTATTTCCTTTCCATCTCTTGCTTCAACCATAATTCTTTCTGAAATATAGTTGGAAGGGTGAAAGTCACCTACAACCTCGGCTTGTTTCATTTGTGTGAGCTCCCTCGTTTCCATATTATAATCATAAATGGTATTTGGAGTCGTCATCGATGTGAAAGACAATCTTAAAATATGGGTATCGAATTCAGGATTAATATTTGTTTCTGCGGTATATGCATCTTCATTGAAATCAACATAGTGATCATCACCGTGCCATGGAAGTATACGGATACTACTAATTCCTTTTATCCTTTCATTGATGACTAAATAATTTTTAAAAATTTCGATGCCTTCAATAAATACATCCTCTCTATGAGGTATGAGATCTTTCCAAGAGTCTTTATTCATGTTACCTTCTTCGGTCACCATGATTTTAAAATTGAACGCACCATCTTTATTGGTTCTGATGTACCATTTGTTATCATAGTGACCAAAAGAATATTCTAAATTTCTTTCCCTTTTTTGAAATAGTTGCAATTCGCCATTTGGAGTATTTGCATCCAAAATATAGAATTCCTGGGAGAGCGTGGCCCAAGATCCAATAACGATGTATTTCTTAGATTTTGTCTTGTATACAAATGCATTAAACGTGTCATCTTGTTCATGATATACCTCGATATCCTGATCTTGAGAAGTTCCTAGAACATGTTTAAACACCTTGAAAGACCGTAAAGATTCATCCTTTCTTGTATAGAAAATCGTATTATTATCATTGGCCCAAATGGCAGAACCTGTGGTGTTCTCAACCTTATCATCAAGCATTTCGTTTGTTTCCAAGTTTTTGAACCGCAAGGTATATTGCCTTCTACTTACGGTATCTTCACCATAAGCGAGTAATTGATTATCAGGACTTACACTTCTTGAAGATATGTGATAATAATCATAGGGTTCTGCGAGCACATTTACGTCCAAGAGCATCTCCTCCACATTATCAAGCGAATCTTTTTTTCTCGAATAAATGGGGTATTCCTTTCCCTTTTCATAACGTGCGATATAATAATATCCGTTTGATTTATAGGGAACAGAACTATCGTCTTGTTTTATCCTTCCTTTAATTTCTTCAAATAGATGTGCTTCAAAATCCTGGAGATGATCCATCATTTTTATGCGGTAGTCATTTTCTGCATTTAAATAGGAAACGACTTTCTGAGTTTGTTCATCAGGGGTGTCTGAATTTTTCTGTTCGTCGGACAATTTCATCCAATAGTAATTATCAATGCGTTCATCTTCATGTTTTATCAATGAGTATGGAGACTTCTCTGCTGTTGGAAAAGGAACATTTTTATTTTCTAGTAATTTCATACATTGGATTATTTCAAGCCTAAAATTATAAGTTTCGTATATAAAATTGAATACCTATCGAATTTTTTAATTCTCTTTTTTATATTGGGTCACAAGATGCGACTAAATACCTCTTACAAGCAAATATTATCGATTTCTGTTCCAATAATGTTGGGGAGTGCCGCTCAAAACATTATTGTACTCTCTGACAATGTCTTTTTATATCATGTTAGTGATACAGATTTTGCAGCAGTTGGGCTAGTAGGAGTATTTTATTTGATAATTGCGTCTATCGGATATGGATTTTCAAGAGGGGGACAGATTCTAATTGCCAGAAGAAGGGGCGAAGAATCCTTTGTCGGCGCGGGAGATTACTTTAAAGCATTGGTCTTATTCGAGTTGGGCTTGGCGGTGCTTATGTTTCTATTTCTCATGTTCGGTTCGAGCTGGTTTTTTTCCTTATTTGTTGACAATCAGGCGATTTATGAGAAATGCTTGGAATATATTTATCCTAGAAGTTACGGGGTGTTTTTTAGCTATGTTGGCGTTTCCTTTGTTGCCTTTTATACGGGAATTGCAAGAACTAAAATCATTGTTTATGATACATTGATTCTTATTGTTGTTAATATATTCCTCAATTACATTTTCATATTTGGTAAATTTGGATTGGAGCCCATGGGAATTGCAGGAGCTGGATGGGCATCAACATTAGCGGAGGTAGTAGCATTTATTGCCTTTTTTATTTATCTATTTTTAGATAAAGCCAACAAAAAATATGGGATTACCAATACCAAATTAATTGAGCTGAAATTAGTTCGACAGACCTTTGATATTTCTGCACCAATCGTCTGGCAATCAATTATAGGACTCGGGTCCTGGTTCGTCTTCTTTTCACTAATTGAAAATATGGGAAGTCGAGAATTAGAAATTTCAAACTTAATACGAAATATTTATTTGATTCTATCCATACCATGTTGGGGATACTCTGCAGGAATTAATA
The DNA here is from genome assembly GCA_029212405.1 of Saprospiraceae bacterium. GTDB lineage: Bacteria > Bacteroidota > Bacteroidia > Chitinophagales > Saprospiraceae > CAJXUU01. The sequence goes on along the minus strand of JARGNR010000023.1, from coordinate 39 downwards.
ACTTAGTCTGTAATTTTATAGGGAATAGAAAACGACAAG
>JARGNR010000172.1:5962-7864 GCA_029212405.1 Saprospiraceae bacterium | reverse complement strand
ATTTAAAAAATGACTTAACTTTTGAAACCAAAATAGTGTCATCTATATCGGATACAATACCATGTGGAACATCATACAAATAAGTCCGGAGGACCTTTTCAGTCTCAATCAACCCGTTTTTGTATTCTGCATTCAGCTTAACTTTTTTAGGAATCGATGTAAATTCTGAAATATTGTGGAAAATCTCAAAATACCCTTCCTTATCTGTTACCTCTTTAAACGTATGATTTCCAAATGTACAATCTACAGGAATAAAAGGTAATTCCTTACTATTCGCACGCAGAATGGTGTTAAATAAGGACGACATCGGTCCTTGTCCATCGAAACTCACAGGAGATCGATTCTTCAAGACACGTCCTTTTATATATACATGTGATGAGGTGACGAATGCAGTGTACACCTGAATCATATATTTATTCTTCTTTGTTGGTCTCACTTGCTTGCCCAATCTATACCCTTTATCAAAAGATCCAAAGTACGTTGTTCAGGACTATCTTTTGCTACTGCATGATTGTATGTCCACTTTGCTTCAGGCGGCATACTCATTAAGATAGATTCAATTCTTCCATTGGTCTGCAAACCGAATTTTGTGCCTTTATCCCAAACTAAATTGAACTCTACATACCTCCCTCTCCGATGGTATTGCCAATCTTTCTCTTGCTCTGAGAATTCTTTTCCCTGATTTTGATCAACCAGTTTTTTGTAGATAGTTACAAAGGCATTCCCTACATCTTTCACGTAATTAAATCGGTCTCTCTTGGTATGCGTCTCATCTGCCTCTAAGCGGTCAAAAAAGATCCCTCCTATTCCTCTTGTTTCTTTTCTATGTTGAATATAAAAATAATCATCCGCCCATTTTTTGTGATGTGGGTAGTATCCAGAATCATGTTTATCTCCTACTTCTTTCAAGTACTTGTGAAAAAAGATAGCATCTTCATCATATATATAATGAGGAGTAACATCAATTCCTCCTCCAAACCAATATTTGCCGACACTGGTTTCAAAGTAACGTACATTCATGTGGATGATTGGTACATGAGGGTTCTTTGGATGTAAAACAATACTTACCCCGGTGGCATAAAAATCAGTCGGTGCCAAATTCAGTGCCTTTGAAATTCGTTCTGGCAAATGCCCTTCCACCGCACTGAAGTTCACTCCTCCCTTTTCAATCTTTTGACCTTCAATAACACGTGATCTTCCACCACCACCTTCCGGTCTTTCCCATTTATCTTCATGAAAAGTACCTGTCCCATCCAATTCTTCTAATCCAGCACATATTCGATCTTGAAGACCCATGAAAAATGCTTGGATCTCTTCTCTTTTTGGATCATCCATTTACTGCCTCTTTTAATGCTGCTACTGTTTTCTTTGCATTCCCTGCAAACACTTCATCATTAATAATTGCCAACGGCCTTTTCATAAATGTATATTCAGCTAATATGTGTTTACGCCACTCCTCTTCTGTCAATGCCTCCTTGTTTAAGCCCATACTTCTATATTTCATGGCACGTTTATTAAAAAGCCCTTCATAGCTTCCTACTTTCTCCTTAGCAAAGTCTAGCTCTTCAGCAGTAATATGCTTTTCTTTCACATTTTGAATCTCCACCCCCTCTAAACCACCAAGTTCTCCTAGAATTCTTTGGCACGTATTACACGTTGATAAATGGAATATGATATTTTTCATAACTCTCGTTTTATTATTTTATGATGCAAAAATAGAATATTGAATCAAACTCAAGAGGAATAAATAAGTTCATTTCTTGTAATTTGCTTTTCAGCCAAAATGTAATTATAAAACTGCATTATACGCTCCTCTCCTCGAGACTTCGATCCAATGAAGTAATCCACAATCTTTAAATTCTCTCCAATCTCTCCAATCTCTCCAATCTTTCCAATCTTTCC
>JARGNR010000172.1:0-5862 GCA_029212405.1 Saprospiraceae bacterium | reverse complement strand
CAATCTTTAAATTCTCTCCAATCTCTCCAATCTCTCCAATCTTTCCAATCTTTCCCCTCCTTTCCCCTCCTTTTACCAATACTAATCCTTAATTTTGAATTATGACTCATAAAATTGCAGAATCTGAATTGATTATTAACCCAGACGGGTCCATTTATCATCTTAAACTCAAACCGGGTGACATTGCCCATGATATTATCACTGTGGGAGATCCTGATCGAGTGGACAAGGTAGCCAAGCATTTTGAACGAGTGGATATCAATATTTCTAAAAGAGAATTCAAAACTGTAACAGGGTGGATTGGTAACAAGCGACTCACGGTTATTTCAACTGGAATTGGAACAGACAACATCGATATCGTTTTCACTGAATTGGACGCTTTGGTGAACATTGATTTTGAAACTCGATTGAGAAAAGAAAAGCACACCACACTTCGGTTCTACCGTATAGGAACATCGGGTTCACTATATGCCGATCTAGATATAGACATGATTTTGATCAGCAGCATGTCTATTGGCTTAGATGGATTGATGCATTTCTATGATATTGAATATACAGACAGAGAGCAAGAACTCAATACAAAAGTAAAAAAGGCTTTGACCGGTTTGCCCAATGTCATTCCCTACTCTACTGAAGCCTCTCCTGAATTGGTAAAGCTATTTTCTCCTTTAGGAATGCAAGGGATAACAGTAACCGCAACCGGATTCTATGGCCCTCAAGGGAGGTCAGTTATTGCTGTTCCAAAATCTGCGCACTTTTTGGATGACTTGGCCGCAATACAACTTAGTGATGGGTTACGGGTCACCAACTTAGAAATGGAAACTGCCGGCATGTATGGATTAGCAAATATTTTGGGCCATCATGCCATCTCTATTAATGCGATATTGGCCAATAGAGTACATCAGAAGTTCAGTAACCGTCCCAAAGAACTCGTCGCTAATTTGATTAAAAAAGTACTTCATATAATGACGTCCTAATAAATTAATGCAAAGAGGTGGAGTTGAAAATGAAAGGATAAAATGAATTGCATGAATTTTTAGTCGATATTTCTTTCTATTTCTGCAAATTAATGTGTCACGAGTAGACTTTATACGTCAAAAAACTAACTTTGCACTCCTAAAAATGGGTTATACTTTATGAGAATATTTAGGGACATCAATGATCTTCCCGATTTCAAAAATGCAGTTATCACAATTGGTTCGTTTGATGGAGTTCATCGAGGCCACCAAAAGATAATTAAAAGAATCAATCACCTCGCTAAAGAGATTGAAGGCGAGAGTATCATTATTACATTTGACCCACACCCAAGAAAAGTCATTTACCCCAAGGACAATTCATTAGAACTATTGAATAGTCTAGAGGAAAAAATTGCGCTTTGTGAGAAATACGGTATTGACAATTTAGTCATTGTTCCATTCTCTATTGAATTCTCGCAGCAAAATCCAAGGGAGTACATTGAAAAATTCCTCATTGGATTGTTTTCACCAAAATATATTGTCATTGGCTATGATCATCGCTTTGGATTAAATCGAGAAGGCAACATCCTTTTACTACAAGAGTATGCAGAAGAATATGACTTCGATGTTATTCAAATAAAAAAGCAAGAATTAGAGGACATTACCATAAGTTCTACCAAAGTTCGAACTGCACTAAAGTCGGGTAATATAGAAGAAGCCAATCAATTTTCAAATCATTCGTATTCTCTAAAAGGTAAGGTTGTACATGGTGACAAAATAGGTCAATCCATTGGTTATCCTACCGCAAACATCGCTGTCTTCGAAGAAGATAAATTGATTCCTGCTAATGGAGTGTATGGCGTAATCTGTCAAATAGAAGGATTAGAAAAAAGAGGAATGCTTTATATTGGAACACGACCAACCTTGGAAGGAAATGAACCCAAACTCAAGATTGAAGTCAATTTATTTGATTTTAATGATTCAATATATGATAAAACCATTGCTGTAAATTTCTTATTCCATATCAGAGGAGATGAAAAATTTGATTCGCTCAATGCATTAAAATACCAACTTTCAAAAGATAAGGAAGCTGTACTCAATAAATTTGCTGAACAGCCAAAAGAAAACAACAACAAGGATAAAGTTTGTATTGCGATCCTTAATTACAATGGAGAAGAGTTATTGGAGTCTTACTTACCCCAAGTGCTATACTCCTCGAAGAATCCGCTGAACATAGCTGTGATCGATAATGCTTCAAACGACGAGTCTGTTTCATACATCCAAGAATGGCACCCTGAGATTCAAGTTATTGAATTACAGAAAAATTATGGTTTTGCAGAAGGATATAATAGAGGTCTAGAATATGTGGAGGCTACGTATACCGTAATTCTAAATTCAGATGTAAGTGTGCGGACCAATTGGTTGGATCCAATAATAGCTAGAATGGATGCAGATCCACATCTGGCAGTCGTACAACCCAAAATCTTAAGCCTAGAAGAAAAATCAAAATTTGAATATGCTGGAGCATCGGGAGGATATATGGATGCGATAGGTTATCCTTATTGTAGAGGTCGGATTTTTGATCAAGTAGAAGCAGACAAAGGACAATACGATACGATTGAAAATATAGACTGGGCATCAGGAGCAGCCATGGTTGTTCGAACAGATGTATTTAAACAACTGGGAGGTTTTGACAAGGACTATTTTGCCCACATGGAAGAAATTGACTTTTGTACTCGAGTTAGAGCAGCGGGTTATAAAATTGAAGTCCTTCCTACTTCTGTAGTTTACCATCTTGGTGGAGGTACATTAGATTATGGAAATCCGAGAAAGATCTATCTCAACTTTAGAAACAGTCTGTATACACTTTTTAAAAATGAATCATTGTCCAAGTTATTGTGGGCACTTCCTTTTCGACTTATTTTGGATGGTGTAGCAGGTATCAAATTTTTATTATCTGGTGAGCTATCTAGTATCTCAGCCATAATCAAAGCGCATTGGACCTTTTTTGGTAATATTGGAAATTTAAGAGCTAAGAAAAAATCATATAATAATCGTATTCAAAAACATAAAATTGGCGCCGCTACTCCTAGATCTACCTTTAGCTCTTCCATTGTCTGGGATTTTTATGTTCGTGGAAAGAAACATTTCTCAAACTTAAAAAAGAGGTAAATGAAATTCAAACCAGAAATTGTATTTGAGGATGATTATTTTGTTGCAATTAACAAACCTGCTGGAATGTTAACGATACCCGATCGGTTCAGGAAAGATATTCCCAATCTTTTTGCAATATTGTCAAAAAATAGACCTGAATTATATACTGTCCATAGATTGGATAAATTTACAAGTGGAGGAATACTGTTTGCCAAGAGTAAAGAAGTGCATAAAGCGCTTTCTGAAGCATTTATGGAAAGAACTCCAGAAAAATATTATTTGGCCATTGTTGATGGAGTGCCTCGAGAATCTACAGGGACAATAAATCAACCACTTACAGAATCCATGACGACAAGAGGTAAGATGTTGGTTCATCCAAGAGGAAAGGAATCACAAACCAGCTATGAAGTCGTCCAAAGTTTTGTAAAGTTCTCTCATTTAAGAGTTAAAATTCATACGGGAAGATTGCATCAAATTAGAGTTCATTTGGCACATATTGGTCACCCTTTAATGGTAGATTCATTATACGGAAATAGAGAAGAATTCTTTCTTTCGGAAATAAAAGGACGTAAATACCACTTAAAGCAAGGAGAAGAGGAACGTCCATTGCTTACCCGCCAACCTTTACATTCTCACAAATTAATTATTCCTCATCCTCATTCAGGAGAACAAATGACGTTTGAATTTGAACCTCCAAAAGATATTCGAGCTACCCTAAAACAGTTTGAAAAGATATTGAAATAAGAATCAAGAGATTTACATTAGAAAAATAGTATTTTGTCATCAAATATTGATTTCATGAGGATATTGTTTTTTGTTTTCTTCTTTTACACAGGGTTGTTAAATGCTCAAATTTCTGAAATTCGAGTAATGGATAAAAACACCAAAGAATCTCTCATTGGTGCAACATTACAATCAATTAATGGGAATGCCATAAGTGATGTAAATGGGGTTTTTAAGGTTACCTTTACTCGTTTTCCTGACACCCTGCAAATCAACTATGTAGGTTTTGAAACCTTAGAAATCATCCTTCTTTCCAAAGCAGATATTCCACTATCCATTGATTTGGAAAGTTTGATTTTGTTGGAAACAATGACGGTGACGGCATCCAAATACGAGAAAAGGTTGAGTGAATCCACCGTTTCCGTTGAAGTTTTAAAGCCAGATTTAATAGCCAACTCGAACACCATTACTATTGACGACGCCTTAGATAAAGTATCTGGAGTACAAATGATGGATGGACAAGCCAACATACGAGGCGGGAGTGGGTATTCATATGGTGCTGGATCTCGTGTAATGTTATTGATCGACGATATGCCAGCATTGCAAACGGATGCTGGTTTTCCAAATTGGGGGGATATTCCCGTTGAAAACATTGATCAAGTAGAAATAGTAAAAGGTGCATCATCCGCATTATATGGATCAGCAGCCTTAAATGGGATAATAAATATTCGAACAGGAACACCGTCCAGTGTTCCACAAACAAAAATTGCAGCTGCTTATACCTCCTTTGGAGATCCATCTGATCCCAGTAAAAAATGGTGGGGAGATACTGCGCGGTATGAATATACCTTAAGCGCAGTGCACAAGCAAAAATTTGGCAAGTTAGATTTCGTTGGTTCTGTTTTTCATTATCGGGAGGAGAGTTTTAATAGAGCTACTTATGACAGTAGATACAGAGGTACAATGAAATTAAAATATCAACTGTCGGATAAGGTATTCTTGGGTATTAACACCTTGATCAATAAAGGAAATGACGGTGATTTTTTCATTTGGGAATTTGGAGACAATAGGGCGCTCAATCCTATTCCTGGAGGCGAATCAGTGAGTGAAGTTTTTAGATATTATATTGATCCCAGCCTTGTTGTGGAGGATTCCTATGGCAATACCCATAGAATAAATACCAGGATGCACTACATCGACAATATCAACAGTGGTAATCAATCAAATAAGTCGACCACTTATTTTGGAGAATATCAATTTCAAAGAAATTTCGAATCACTTAATACGCTTGTCACATCTGGTTTTATTGGTACCAAATCATCCACCGATGCAGAGCTTTTTGGAGATACCACCTTTACAACTAATGTGTTTGCCTATTATGCGCAATTGGAGAAGAAAGCACTTGACAGACTGAATCTCTCAGCTGGTATTAGATATGAATACAATGAACAAATCACTCCGGAAATATTCAATGACATTGAAATCCCTGGTGGTAAAATCAATGCTGGAAAATGGATTGCACGATTGGGTGCAAGCTATGAATATATGCCGTTTAGTTCATTACGTGCATCTTGGGGACAAGGATATAGATTTCCAACCATTACCGAACGGTTTATAACCACTACATTTGGAATTTTCCAAGTGAGGTCCAATCCTGAATTGGTCCCAGAATCTGGATGGACAGCAGAAATAGGTGTCAAACAAGGGATTAAACTGGGTGGGTTCAAAGGATTTATAGATGCAGCTGTATTCACCAGTGCCTATGAAGAAATGATGGAATTTACATTTGGATTTACAGGTTTCAATCCTTCCTTTACCTCACAAAATGTTGGAGATACAAAAATTAATGGGTTTGAGGTGAGTCTATTCGGAACAGCGGATATTGGAGCGATTCGCCTCAGTGGCTTTGGAGGATATACTTATATTGATCCAACCTACACAAATTTTGAGGGAAATGAAGTACTTCAAAACAGTTTATCTGAAGGTGTCAACGTACTAAAATATCGATCCAATCACAATGCAAAAATGG
>JARGNR010000171.1 GCA_029212405.1 Saprospiraceae bacterium | reverse complement strand
CTACAGCTTATCTGTAAAGGGATTTCGAGATCTGTGGGCCCACCAGGAGCATACCGTTCTAACCCTTAATAACAGTTAACCGCATTTAAACACGAGTTTCCACTTTTTGTAGGGATAAGAATAAACGCAAATACCGATAGAAAACAGTTAAAACCCTGTAACGAAATCGTGAATAATAAAAAAACCCCCAAACAGTGTTTGAGGTTTTTTATTTTGTGGCTGAGGTCTGAACTTGTTGGAGAAAGTTAGTTCAATCATCTTACTCCTTGTGGAAAGAAAAATTATAATGATAGATTTCTTCGGCATCAACTGACCCATGAACCTGAATTGCATTTAACTGTTGGATTAATTGCTCTTTAACGGCTTCATTAGAGTAATTAATTTCCAAAACTTCAATAGCTCCTTCTTCATTAATTCGGAAGCTAATTTTTACAAATTCTGGTTGGTTCTTGATTAAACCTAATGACCCATTTTCAAATGTTACTGATTCTTCTAAAATGCTATGCATGTTCAATGTGTCTGAAGCATTTGCTAAATGTGTTAAAGAAGAAAATAAAATTGTTACTGCTAATACTAATGTTTTCATAATGTTTTGTTTTTAAATTATTATGAAGCAAAAGTATTCTTACTATAACGCCTTAACGTTCTGAATCACATCAAGGTAGAACGAAATTATAATTCCGAACAAATCAATTACATCTAGCTACTCTTATGATTTAAGAAATTGTTTCGGAGTTAGTCCTGTTTCCTTTTTAAAATAGGTATTGAAGACTGTTTTTGAATTAAAACCACTCTCGTAGGCTAAGCCTTCAATGGTGAGGTGGTCGTTTTTAGGATCTTTAGCAATGGACTTAAAAACCTCGATGCGGTAATGGTTAATGAGTTCATTGAAATTCTTACCAAACGCTGTATTTATCAACCAAGACAATTGGTTGGGATGAATATCTATTTGTGCGGCCAAGCTTCGCAAGGACAATGAAGAATCCAGATATGGTTGTTCAGTCTTTAGGTAATCTGTGAGTTTATCAGCATACTGCTTTGACGCTTGTGCATCAAGTAATTCCTTTTTCTTTTTTTCGGGCTTTACAGCCTCCGTTTTAAATATTTGTGCATGATATTGCTCGTATCTTTTATCCTTTCTCAATTCGCTCAACACAGGATCTGCATAACGAAGTGCCAATAATGGAGAGTTGTTTTCCAACGAAGTCTGCACCCATTCAAAAGCCTTGTCAAAATCACCCATTACAACGTGCAACATGAACAGGTAAGAATTCGCGGTAAATCCATCTGGTGATTGAGCGAATTCTTCCAGCTGCTTTCTTAGCGCTCGTAGCTCTTTTTCATTACCCAATAATGCGTTAGCCATTGCCTTTGTTCCGAGGGCTTCTTGTTCAATCAAGGCCTCCTTAGGAACGTTATCGTGATAATGCAGTACTTCTTGGTACTTACCCTGCTTCAGCAGACACAATGGCTTTACAGAATGAGCAGGAACATTTTTATCGTTGTGCTCCAGGCATTTGTTCAACAAATCGAGTGCATGTTCGTAATCCCCGACCATGTAATGAAAATAACCATTGAAAAATTGTGACTCTTCACTGAGCGGGTTGATGGCAAATGATACATTTAGGTGCTTTTTAGCCATTTGCTGATTACCTGCAAGAACATACAAAAAGGACATGAACTGTTGGGCTTCCGCATTATTCGGATTTAAATCAATTGCCCTTTGCATTCGGTGTAAGGCCTTGTTGTAATTACATTCAACAAAGAATGCTTGATTACTCAATTGATAATGTACTCCAGAAAGTCTATCATTCAGTCCTAAGGCTTGTTGCGTGTATTGTATGGTTTTCCCCCATGCCTCTTCAAAAGACATGTATCCGACCGTCCCCAGAAAACTGTATGCATCTGCGAGTCCAACATAGGCCTCGGCATAATTCGAATCCAATGCTAAGGCTTTTTCACAATATTCTATGGACTTCACAACATCTGCTGGATTCCACCTATTTTTATGATAATGTGCTTTCAGACAATATTCATAAGCTGTGATGTTTTCCGTTTGTTTTTGTACAAGATGCTCCCCAATTTCGAAGTGTCCAAAGTGCTCCCGCAATTTATCTGCTATCAACAGACTGATTTCATCTTGAATTTCAAAAATATTATCGAGTTTACGATCCCAGGTTTCTGACCAAAAATGAAAATCTTCTTCAGCCTGAATCAGCTGCGCAGTAATGCGAATCATATCACCCGCGAGTCGCGCACTACCTTCTAATATGGTTGACACATTCAACTCTCTACCAATTTCTGCAATGGGAATGTTTTTTTCTTTAAAAAAGAACGAAGATGTACGCGAAGTCACTCTTAATCCGTCAATTTTTGCTAACGCATTGATAATTTCTTCGGTGATTCCATCAACGAAATATTCGTTCTCATCACTTGCACTCATGTTCGCAAATGGAAGTACGGCTATGGTTTTATGTTGATTAGTTTCCAATAAGATCGATTCGCTTGAACGAAGATATCAATTAATTCCATAGCATCCCAGTTGAACTCATTTTGTTCGGATTTATAAATCCGCATATACCGCTTGGAATCCCGAACATTTAGGCAATGGCTCCAAACTACTTTTGCTTCATCGATAATCAAAAAAACAAAAACTATGAAAGCAATTATATGTGAAAATTATGGAGCACCAGATGTACTTCAATTAAAAGAGGTTCAAACGCCAACTCCAGCAAACAATGAAATCTTAATTAAAATTCATACCACTTCGGTAAATTCAGGTGACGTGCGTATACGAAAAGCAGACCCGTACATTATTCGCCTTTTCTTTGGGTTCTCACGTCCTAAACAATCAATTCTAGGTGTAGTAGTATCCGGAGTTATTACAGCCGTAGGTAAGAACGTAACAAAGTTCAAAGTAGGTGATAGAGTGTATGGCTCTACCGGGATGAAGTTTGGCGCTTATGCCGAATACATTACCTTATCTGAAGATGCCACCTTGAGTTTATTGCCCACTCATTTTTCACATGAGGAGGCCGCTGCGATTCCATTTGGAGCTACAGCATCCATGCACTTCTTAGAACGTGCTAACATCAAACCAGGCCAAAAAGCACTCATTTATGGGGCATCGGGTGCCTTAGGAACAGCAGGAATTCAATTAGCTAAGTCTTTTGGAGCTCATGTAACTGCAGTATGCAGCACGAGCAACATGGCGCTGGTAAAAAGTTTAGGAGCAGATGAAGTGATTGATTACACCAAAGAAGACTTCACTAGCAAAGACGTAAAATATGATGTCATTTACGATACTGTAAATAAGAGCGAGTTCTGTCCAGCATTTCGATCGCTAAAAAAGAACGGAACAATGCTACTAGCAAGTGCAGGGATTCCAAAAATGCTATTCACCTCTATTCTATCATTGTTTACGAAGAAGCGAATCATTTCTGGAGTCATCAAAGAATCAGCAGATGACATGAAACACATCTCATCTTTAATCGAAACGGGAAAGCTAAAAGCTGTAATAGACCAGACTTTCAGTTTTGCAGAAATGGCTGCTGCTCATGCCTATGTCGATAAAGGTCACAAGAAAGGAAATGTAGTCATCAAAGTAGCTTAATCACTAATTCTTAACCACTAAAAACTTGAACATTATGAAAACGAAAAACAACCAAATCATCGCTCTAGCTTTAGGAGTGGTACTCGGAGCGCTAACAGGACTTTTAACAGATAATTTATTACTGTGGTTATCAATTGGAATCGCACTAGGCGCTGCTCGCGCTAACACCAGTAAGTGTCAATCAAACCCAAATGAAAAGCCATATAATTTAAACCTTATCGCCCGAATTGGAGGGATTGGGTACCTCGTAATTTTTGCAAGTGGAATTTACGCCAACTTCGTAGTGCTTGAATCGATGAAAGTATCCGGAGATAAAATGGCCACATTCCAAAACCTAGTTAACGATCAAAATAGCTTCTTTGTTGGGATTGCATCCTTTATTGTGATGGTGTTGGCCGATTTAATTTTGACCTGGAGTCTGTTCGCACTATTCAAAGTAAACAACTACAAGAAAAGCGCTACTGCAGCTTGGTTTAGACTAATCAATGTCGTGTTCTTTGGAGCCGCATTGATTCACCTTTTTGAAGTTGCTCAATTGACAAGCACAACAGAATTACTCGAACAAAACACCAAACTTTTAGCAAACCAAGTTGACTTAGCACTGAAGGAATTCAATCGCATTTGGTTAATTGGCCTATTATTTTTTGGTGTGCATTTGATTTTGTTAGCACGCTTGATGTTCAAGCACATTCACATTCCTAAGTTCATCCCAACCTTATTAATCATTGCAGGTTTTGGTTACCTAGCCGATAGTGCACTTCAATTAACCTATTCTGGTTATAATCAGATTAAAGACGTTTCAACCATGCTTGTGGTGCTTCCAGGAATTGTTGGTGAACTGGCACTTACCTTCTGGTTACTGTTCTTCAAGGAAAAGAAAACTCAAAACAACTAATAACAATTCTATTAATTCTAAAAAAACAAGAAAATGAAAAAGATGATTTTAATGGCAAGTTTATTTATTGCCACAGCAAGTTTAGCTCAAAACACTGATGCAGTTCAACGAAAAGGATTTGTAATTGCCGTTGGGGTAAGCAAAGGAGAATTCCACATTCAAGACAACAACGGCTCCATGGGCATTCAAACCACTGAAAGTGGCATTAGTTTACCCGATTTAAAAATGGGGTTTATGTTGAGTTCTAGAGCGGCTTTACTCATGACCTCAATAGGAGTTACCTATGAAGTTGAAGAAGACATTGACCACAACTTTCAATTGTTTACACCCACGATTCAATTTTGGACAAATGACAAAGTATGGATCAGCGGTGGATTTGGGTTGAGCCTAGATGCCCCTTCCAACACGAACAATTGTGATTTTGATAATCCCAATGTCAATGTTGGTTTTGCCTACTCATTTAGCACAGGATATGAGCTTGTGCAGCGTGGCAAGTATGTGCTCGATTTACAAGCACGATTGCAAGGAGGTGGTGTAGAACTACCAAATGGTGTAAATCGAAATGCAGTATTCTTCACTATTGGTGTAGGATTCAACTGGTATTAGCCTAAAAAAAAGGCCGAAACAAAATAGTTTCGGTTCTGTCGCATTAATTTAGCCTAAAGATAAAGAAACATACTTTTGATTCCTAAAAACAGAATTATGTTCAAGCATCACAGATATCCAAAAGCTATTATTCTTCAAGCGGTCTATTTCAAATTAAGATTCACTTTGAGTTATCGTGATATAGAAGAGCTTCTTCAAATCAGAGGAGTAGAGGTAGATCATTCTACCATTCAAAGATGGGTATTCAAGTTTAGTCCTCAGATAGAAAAGAACATGCACAAAAGAAAATTCAGTGTAGGAGATAGTTGGAGAATGGATGAAACTTATATTAAGGTTGGAGGCAAAGACCGGTTCCTTTATCGTGCAATTGATAAGGAAGGAAACACTGTAGATTTCTTACTCACTAATAGAAGACAAAGGATGTCTGCACAGAAATTCTTCAACAAAGCCATTGGCAATAATGGTAGACCGAGAGTAATTAATATTGACAAGTCTGGCTCTAATTATTCTGCTATCAGAGTTGTAAATAGAAGAGCTATTTCGATCAAGAAAATCAAGATTCGTCAATGTAAATACTTGAACAATATTGTAGAGCAAGATCATAGAAACGTCAAACGGAGAATAAGTATCTGCACAGGGTTTAAAGAATTTGAATCAGCACAAAGAACCTTGGCTGGAATTGAAGTAGTAAATATCATACGGAAGAATCAATTAATTGATTCCAAGTCTACCTACTTCAAAACCTTTATTAGTTTGGCCGCTTAAACCTGAAACTTTATTAAACTTTTTACTCCGAAAGAATTAATGCGACAGAACCTGAAAGAGAATTTAATGTATATTTAAATATCAAAATTAAAACCGAATAAAATAGATCCTGTTAATTTGCTATTACCTATGTTTCTAAATTCGTCATTCCATCCTCCCGCTTTTCTTGAAATTTCGCTTTCTGAAACATTTATATATTGATTTATATGTGACCTAGAAGTTAAAGTTGGACGTATGAAAAAGTTTACTCGATGGTTTAAATAATGATGAAGCCCAATTGAGTTCTTAAAAAACCCACCTACAGTACCAGAACCAGTTTCGGTTTTAAACATGTTAGTAGTTACATTGTTACCAAACATACCAAAGCTAATATTATATTTGATGAAAAAATTTCCACGATTAGATAAATAAGCTTTTGCAGAAATCCCAAACAAAGTAAAACTCCAAAATTTGTAAGATCTTACTCCATTAATATTTTTTCGAACCCCAGTTCCAGCTCTATACTTTGAACCCGTATTTATTTCAGGATAGTAATTATAATCAAATACTAAATTGCCAGCATCAATTCGCTTTGTAAAACTTTTTGTATAAGCAAAAATAAATTCTAGGTTTGTAAATCCCTTACGTGATCTTCTTATTGGTATTCCAATTTCATAATTGATACCATTAGATGTTACATCTATAAAAGGGTTATATCCAATTGAAAGATTAAAATAATTAGATGTTTGTATAATTTTCATTTCTTTATGAATTTTCCTTCCACCTATTTGCCTTGCCTCTTTAGTTTGAGGTCTAACTAATAATTTCCCTACAATCTTATTTTCTAATTTTCCCTGTTTATTTTCAACTATATCGGTTAAATAGTAATAAGAAGTTCGGGATGGTGTTTTTCTTTGAGTCAGGGTCCTGTATGCTCCTTTTAATAATTCATCAAGTGATATTTCTGTTTTATCATCATTTATTGAAATTATTTTTTCACCTTCTTCTTTCGATAAATCTTTAAACCAAATATTATTATTGATTAAAGTATTAACTACTTTTTGAGCATATCTTGGTCCATTTTTTTGCACATTATTATTTGATATAAAATATAATGGTACCATATCAATATATTCTACAGGAATTTTTAAACTGTCGTATTTAGCGTTTAAATTATTTTTATTTTCTGAATTTTCAAACCAATACTCTTGAGCGTATGATGTAAGTTTCTTTCTTTCAATGTTTATTCTAAAAATAAATAATTTACCGTCTATTTTTACCAAAAAATAAGTGTTTAACATTAGCGCAACACCAACTTCATCTACTGTTCTATCATATGCAAAATCTTCGTTTTTATTTATGCCTTTTTTATGTATAATCTTATCCGAAAATGCATTTAACTTATCAATATCAAACCCTCCATCCTCATTTCTTCCTAGTAATTCTGCAAGTGTGCTTTTAGCATTTAAATTGTTAATAACATACTTACTCAAATACTTTTGCTTATTTGGCCCACCTGTGTAAAACTTCATCGACTTGTAATTGTCATCTTCTTTATTTTCTTCAATTATTATTGATTTTTCGTTAACTAAAATGCCATTATAATTTGCTAGCTCTATTTGTATTCTCCTTCCAACACCTTGATCAAAGAAATCACCACCATCCATATCTACTAAAGTTAAATAAGGCATAATAAGTTTGTCAGATAAATCTTTTGTATAAAAATTTAATTCTGAGTTTACATCATTAATAGAATCGCTCTGAGCAAATAGACTATAAAACGAAAAAATTAAAGTCGTAAGAAAAATATATTTCATATCGAATATGATTATAATAAGATATTTAAATAATAGAGAATGTTAATTTTATATTAAAAAAATAAAGACATTAAAAGTAGGCTTATTAATGGCTTTAAACAATACCTGTACGGAAATCGTGAATAAAACAAAACCCCGCAAACAAAGTTCAATGTTTATGCGGGGTTTGAAGTGTTAAGTGTGGGCCCACCAGGACTCGAACCTGGGACCCCCTGATTATGAGTCAGGTGCTCT
>JARGNR010000170.1:1931-8129 GCA_029212405.1 Saprospiraceae bacterium | reverse complement strand
CTGCATCTAAGAATCCAATTCAAAAGCTATCAAATGGGTTGTTTAATTTATTTACTCGGCAGTATGCCAATGATGCATTATAAATCTATCATCATATTCAAGTACATACATTTTATCGTTCCAATCTTTTCTCATCAAATAAATTGTTGATGGATTTGATAGAGTATTATCTTTCGTTCTTAGCTCCTTTATGATTTCTTCCAACTCGTTTATGTTCATCGGAATGCAACTTCCATTTTTTAAATCATAAGAATCTTGACTTGCATAGATTGAAAGATCTGTACTTTCAAATTCACCAGAGCTGACCCAATAGAGACAGGATGTCCAAAAATCAAGAAAGGATTTAAATTGAGTTTTAAGCCCATAGTATATATCTGTTTGTTGATAGTCATACGTACCGATTTCTAAAATATCTGGCTTTGGAGGGATTTGATTACGCTTCCATAAATCAATGTGATTCTTAATTTCTAAGGGCGCTATTTTACGATGAGTTCTACTGATTTTAGTGTCTTCAATATCATTCAGCGTTTCTAAATAGTACCATATAGCTCTATTCAGCTTAAAATAATCTTGAATTAATTTTACTATCTGAGGCTCAGAAAGACCGTGAGAGCAATTCCAATGAGAGGTGTTTTCTATAAATAGGCTGAAAATGCTACCATCTTCATTCCATACTTTCTTTAGCTTATATGCTCGGTTATCTGGTGATGTTATAGTTTGGGTTTTATCGAAATCGGGACACAAATATTCTCTTCTCCATAAATATCTCTTGATCTCATCTAGGATAGTTGATTGCACCCATTTAGCGGAAATGAATTTATAAAAGCTATTTATTCTCCAATATTTCATCTAAAATTTTGTTGAGTTTGGGATCTTGGAAAAGTCAACGTTTATTGCATAACCTTCAAAAAATACTTACCTAAATTACAAACCTTTTGGCATTGGAATCAAATATAATGAGTTTATCGAAGTAGTCAGATGCAATCTTACCTATTGGCGTTTTTGTTATCAAAGTTTAATACCCTTTTTATGGACGATTTATTTAGTTGTCCAATGATACATAGTATCGGTTAAAATTTTAATCCGTTGGAAAAATAAAGTTGGGATTTATTGGTCTTAATTCTAATGCATCCGCTGTAGGGACTCTGTAACTAATTGCTGAATAATACCCCTTAATGTTTATGGTAAGATTTCCACCAGATTGGTAACAGCTTACAGAATTAAAAGGATATTGGCTAGTTGGGCCAATGATAACATCAAAAAGAAAATGAGTACTATAAGCATTAACAGGTATAGCATAGGAAGCCATATCCGAATCATTGGAGTTTGATAATTTATCTCCATTAGTTGTGGATACGATACTATTATTGCAATCAAAATCTTCAATTCCAGAAAATGTGAGCTGCCAATCAATATAGATAGGGCAAGGATTTGCTGAAACACTTAAAAATTCATCTAATATTTTTTGGTCAGGTTCACCCCCATTTGCATATCCATTGGTCAGATCAAAAACCTTTTTGTGATGCTTAATAGTACATGTATCTGATAAATGACTTATTGTATTGCACGATGTCATTATAAGGATCGCAACTAATAATAATTCTGTTTTTATTTTTTTCATTTCTAATTCATCTTTTCTGATTACAAATAGTCTTCATTGAATGATCTCTTTGGTAAAGGTATAAATCATGGGCTTAAAAGCTATTTTATGAATTCAATATAGTGGTGGGATTTAATATCCTAGATTTGGGTGTTTCATAATTACAAATGAAGCTTATTATATATGCTTTATTTTATCATTTTCTAATGAAATACAAGTCATTGTTTTCAGTATACTTTTTTCAATTTTATTGTTTCTTTTCCAAGCACGAAATCATCAGTTATTGCATCTTTTCCATTTCTGTTTATTATTTCGTTTTCAAATTTTGTTAGGACTAAATTATTATCTTCAAATCTCCAATTATAGTGTTGGACTAAATCTTCTGTTTCATTTATTAAAAACAGTACATCAAGATTTTTATGAGGATGGAGAGTTCCAAAATAATTTCTCACTTCAAATTCAGTAAAATTTCCAATTCCATTCAATTTACCATTTTCAAGAAAAACAACTTTAGTAGTTGTTTTTAGATTTAGATATGTTCCTGAAATAATTTCTTTATTTAGATATTTGGTCATACTGGAACTGAAATTGTTCACGCTATCTAAATGCTCAGTCATTTCTTTTAAATCATCTCTTCGGTTATATGTATAAATTGAAGAGTCAATATTTTCTTGATTGGGAAATTGCTTTAGAATAAGATTCTTTTGTTTTTTAAGTAACATCCATTTTCCAACCCATGAATCGAAAATGGCCAAAGTATCCTTCTTGTTAAGTAATTTTGTTTCAATTTCGATTATTGAACCATTAGTTTTTATTGAATCTTCTTCTATCTCTATAAGAATACCAAACCAAGAAGGAGATTGAAGTCTATACTTTGCCACTTCTTTTGTGGCTACAATGGAATCCAAATAATTTGATAATCCCCAAGTTCCAATTAAATCTTTCGACTTAGAATTTTTTTCTTTACCCAACACTTTTTGATTATTATTTGATTGACAACTAATCAATCCCAGAATTATCAATATGTAGAAGAATATTTTCATATTTTCTTATTGAACGTAACAGTAAGGCTAAATAATGTGGCGGCATATAGCCGCTTTAAACAATTTAGCGTTTGTTGCTTGCAGTTTTCTCTTTACATCATTCCACCTTCAAATAATTAATTTGTTGATCGATACTGGTTAAATAAAAAACGAGTTTATGTACACATGAAACAATTACTTATTAATTTTTGAATTCTTTACAGCTGTTTAATTGGCATCAGTTCTAACGATATTCGGTGGAGTCCAGTGTGCGTCCAATATGGCATCTTCTGGCCAATATGCTCTTAACATCACATTAAAATCAGTTTTTGAACCAGCAGGGGAGGGGAGCCAATTGTTGTAATATGTTTGATCCGTTGGAGGCTCACTTTGTACATATATGGTCAAAATGCTGTCGGGCCCGTCGTAATGAAATGGTGCACCATGTCCAACTGCATATCTGTCTATTGAGTTTTCAACGAAGTATCCATCTTCATTATACATCGTTAATGACCAAAATGCATCAACGGGAGGTGATCCGCCATCAAAAGTCAGTTTATAATTATAATTGCTATTCAATTGGTCATTATTTGTATCCTTATAATTTGAATAGTAAACGGCATCTTCTACGGTATTAGCACCCAAGCCGGCATATGCAATTACAGCTCTTAGGTCATAATTTGTACCATAATTTCCCATTAATGTATCCAGATTTACCGTCCAATTACATGTATCAGAAATAGGAGTAGAGCTAGCAGTTATTTTTTGGTAGAAGCTCATTTTCATGGAAGGTATTTTATTTAAGATGTTTTCTACTTTTGGAAAATTTGCAGAATTAAAAGTTAGGCCAGCACCCACACCTATTTTTTTCATTGATGCGACTATGGTTGAATCAGCCTCGGTAGGTGGATTATTTATGAGTAAAGCATTCATTCTGTTGAAAAAAGTGTTGATATCCATGCCTTTTACAACATCATTTGGTTTGCTTGAGCCATAGTCATAAACAGGGTTTTGATAGTCTATTCTTTTACCTAAAGGTTTTAATCTCAATTGCCTTTGTAATTTTCTTACAGTAATGGAGTCTTCAGAATTATCAACTTCAAAACGTCCTAAAACCCAAGACATATCTGTGTTGCACTTGTAGTGTGCCACTGCGTTGATGGTATCGGCAACATTCTGTGGGGCAATACTTTCATTAGTACCTGTAATGACGTATGTCCCACCTTGAGTTTGATATGTTCGGGTGCCAGGAGATTGAAATACATTCGTGAAGCCATCCAACATGGGCATCTGAAAATAGTTAGAATCCGTTTCAGGCAGTGTCATCAATAGAGGTCCACCCGTCAAATTTAACCAGGCTATTGAGTAGTAGGTGTCTGCGTTGGGACGGACCACAGACGTATCTGAGCTGCTGGGAAATTGATGTTTATTAAGAAAAGTATTAAGTAAAGGCCTTTTGGTATCTGAGAATGGAACTAACTGACTTTGAGTAATATCCAACAGAACCAAAGGAAGACCATAGGTAAATGCAGCGTTGGCGATATTCACAACAGCGTCTTTTTGTTGCATGGAATTTAGCGTTTCATTTTTGTTTGATGAATTGGCATCCCCACATGAAACCACCCCTATAGCAAGAAGAAGTAAAAATGTTGACAGCTGGAAAAATTGGTTTTTCATAAGTTATAATGTTTAGTCTATCATAATAGGTAAAAGTTAGCCAAAATTTACATGTCGATATGATTATTAATTTTTTTTCTAACGCCTAGGTTATGTGCTGATGCGGTTTATGACCACATTCGTTTTAGCTTAGACCAAAAGTTCGCTTTAGAGTCTAATTTTTCTTTTTGCACTTTTTGCTCTATTCTCTTTAACTCTCCATCATCTAATCCAGTAGTCAAATAATCAGCTTTGTGAACAAAAGTCAGCGGTGATATTCGAGTTTCTATAAATTCTTCAATTCCCGTTCTAACGATTAATTGAATTTCATCCCAATTCCATTTTTTTGAATCTTTTCCTAAACTTAAATACTTCTCTTTTGGTGTAAAATCTTCTTCACAAGGCCAGTCATCATTTTGCGAATCGTAGTAATTCGTTCCTACTAAATAAATTTGATAATCATTTTCAGTTTCTATAATTCTAAAATTAAATGCTTTAATAGACTTCGGAATTTGCTCTTTGATATCAATTCTATTTATCCAAAAGCTGATTGTTTGTTTGATTTCGTCTTTGTCGATTTCAATTTTAAAGTCTGATACGAATTTTTCGTATTCAACTTTGTCAAATACCATTGGTTTTATTTTGTCAAACCATTCAACGTTCGTTCCGATAGAGTCAGGCATATTATCAAAATTACCTGTATCAATTCCTATTCTTAGCCATTTTACAGAGCGCTCCGTTTTCTCAATTTCAACATTTATTATTGTACACCATAAATCAATATCATCAGGACACATCAAAATTGGTACGACTTGTTTTTGCTTACTTTCAAATCTATCCCAAACGAGCTTTCTTTCTTTTGAGTCTTCTAACCAATCTAATAAAGTTGGAACAAGTCCTATTAAGTTTTTGTCAGGATATAATTCGTGCAAAATTTTGTCTAAGGCATTTCCATCTACAAATATTGTCAAATGCGGTGTATTGGAATACGTACTCTTCTCATATTTTGCTTGTATTCGATTCATCGTCAATAGTGTATTAGGTCCTAGTAGATACGGAGGACGACCGCAGGAAGTCTTACTTCACGTAAAGTGTTCCATGCGTCTTTACTTCAATATTTTGGTCTCATTCAAATTTATCACCTTCAATATAACAAAATTCAAAACCTTCTTGCTTAGACTTTTCCTTTTTATTCATTCTATCTGGGCTTAAATTTTGCTCATTGTTATATCATTCTACTTTCTATGCGCCATTTTAGAATGGATAGTACCTAGTTTCAATCTTTCTCTATTAAGTATTTTGTATTCAAATTGTTTGAGCGTTACTTCTTTTAGATGATTTGATTCGTAGTTAGTAATGTTTATTTTCTTTTGATTTGCTTCGACTTCCACACATTCAAGATGTGAATTTCCTCCAATTTTGTAAAAACGAACAATTAAAGTATCTCCAATTTGTCTTGCTGTTAAATCAAGGTGTTTTCCAGAATACTTTGAATCATTTGAGAATTGTTCATTAAATCTATGATCTCCCGTACTAAATTCCACTTTAAAATCAAGCAATAAATCTTGACCTTTTAGTGCAGTACAATCCATTGGCTTTGTCGAGTATTGACAACTCAACCCAAATACCAATAAAATTACTAACATGACGCTCGTTCTCATTTTTTAATCTTAAAAGGCCTAATCAAATTCAACGGAATATACAATTAGTAAGCTAAA
The DNA here is from genome assembly GCA_029212405.1 of Saprospiraceae bacterium. GTDB lineage: Bacteria > Bacteroidota > Bacteroidia > Chitinophagales > Saprospiraceae > CAJXUU01. The sequence goes on along the minus strand of JARGNR010000170.1, from coordinate 2,133 downwards.
AAATCCAAGATTTCTACTCTTTGTATTAAGCATGAATCAAGACCATTACTAAATAATTGGGCTGGTCCTTACATGCTAGGGACAATCATGTCCAAGATAAAACTTTAGGTTGCTATTATATGAAAGCCGCGCAAATGTTAAGATAGAAATTGAGAATAATAATTTCAAATCCAATACTATGGTTAGTCGTATTCCCTAGTTC
>JARGNR010000170.1:0-1831 GCA_029212405.1 Saprospiraceae bacterium | reverse complement strand
ACCATTATTATGAAAAGTTTCAATGTAAAAATTTGTTTCGGATGTAATTTTTATTAATTCCTGATTGATGCTCTTAGGTAATGAAATCACAAATTTATTTTCAAGTACATCGACATAACGACTGATAGAGGCAATTTTTGCGCCACCTCCATCAGAATTTATTTTCCAAATATCATGCTGTGTTGTATTAAATATATTCACTAAAGCTTCAATATCAGATTCAAATTTAAATTTTGATATTGAAATATTTAAATCTCCTTCAGATTTCATATAATCGTTATCTATATCAAATACTACACTCCACCTATAATTCAAATTGTTTTCTGGTAATTTATTATGATTGAAAACTAATTTTGAGGGTAAAGATTTTAACTCGATTTCTATTTCTATACTTTCATCAGAAATATCAACGTTCGCTTGTCTAATGTCAATATTTACATTGTTGGTGTCATCAACAACATCTTTAAAAAGAGAGGTTTCGCTAGAATTGACATATTGCTTGTTTTCTTGGTCACAAGCTTGAAAGAATAATATAGTTAAGAGAACTAGGTGTTTTGTAATTAGTTTTTTCATAATTCATTTTTTATAATTAAATACAACGTATGAAGTGAATGTGGCAGAGGTGGCAACAGCGACAGCAAGTCTGATTAGCATACACGGTATTCTAAGTAGTTGATTTATTCGTTCCTTTTGAATCCATCAATAATAATGTACAATGATATTTAATCAATGGGATAGCCATTTAATTTCATCTTAATAAGCATTCTTCCGTAAGACTGATTAAATGCTATCCAGCTTGTTTCTAAGTTGCTTTTCACCTTATCTATGTTATTATTGAGGTAGAACTCAGTTAAATCTGAATCGGAAATTGTATCAAATAGATCAAATGGATTCGATGGAATTTTCATGCCTTTCGTAAAATCTATTTCCGTTGAGTTTAGAAGTTTCTCCAAAGATGCTTTGAAGTTTCTCACCGGCTTAACATGAATGCCAATCTTATCAATTTTTAAGATTATGGCTTCCTTTCTACGTTGTATTTTCTCTTTAACTGAGTTCAATATTATTTTGGACGATTCTATATCTGGATTTTTCCCGTGTCCATTATTCGCTTTATTCAAAATGTCAATCAGTTCAAATGTCCAATTGAGACTTTCGATCCAAATTTCTTTGGCTATTGATGTTTTAAATGGTTGTTTCATTCCTATTTTTAGTTACTGAGAAATGGTATGCATTTTTGGCTGCTGCTTTTTTTATTTTTAATATTTACTTTCCTTGTGATGTTTATTTAATAATTCAAATAGTTTTTCATGAGAAATATTTAAACCAGATGAAGTTATATTAAATGGTGTTTTATAATTATTGTTATTGAACTGCATTAATTTTTTTTTGATAGAATTTCGTTCTCCATTTATCCACTCTTGAGGATTACTTACTTTTATTGTAATAATTTTTGCGCCTTTGATTCTAACTTCATCGAACCCTAAAATCTTATTCCATGGTATTACGATTCTTTTATCTGAATTAGGTTCAATTATTAGATTGTAATTGTTAAACTCAATTGCATCTTCATTTGTAAACAACTTCTTTATTCCCATGTGAAGTGCTCCTCCGAAGAATATAATACTGATACCTCCAATAATTTTTTCGAATAAATCGGTCTCATCACTTTTTATCATCCAAGCACCACAAAGTACAAATCCAATTGCTCCAAGTATTAATAAAAACGTCTTTATACGACTTCTACCAATTTTAATATTATCCATTTTCTAATTGATTCTAATTTCATTTTTACTTATTTACCGAAAGAGTAGAGCTTTTTTATTTATTGATT
>JARGNR010000169.1 GCA_029212405.1 Saprospiraceae bacterium | reverse complement strand
TTTCTCCATTCTATATAGAGATGTAGACCCATATTTGACTAGTAAATAATAAGATAATTGATATATTTACAGGGTATCAAAAATGCCTCTTAATATGTCTCATCTTACAGATAGCCAAATTGTCAGCGGTCTGCTACAGCAAGAAGATGCTGTAATCAATTATTTGTATGATGAAATAGGACCCAAAGTGAAGCAGTATATTATCTCGAAAGGGGGAAGTGCTGAAGAGGCCAATGATATCTTTCAGGAAGGAATCGTTTCCGCATTTATTAATATTAAATCTGGAAAATATCAACGCTCTGATACAACAAAATTCACCACCTATCTCACTCAAATATGCAAGTATAAATGGTACGACACCTTAAAAAGTGCCCATAAAAGCAAGGGAGGAGGAGAAATGATCGATGTGCCGGATGATGCGAATATTGTAGAAGCTATGGAACTAAGCGAACGCTATTCTATTCTACATGAACTGATCGATCAATTAGGAGGACAATGCAAAGAAATATTACAACGCTTTTATTGGCAAAAGGAAAGTATCGACGAAATAAGTAAAGCATTAAAAATGGTGCCCGCTTCAGTGAAAAATGGAAAATACAGATGTATGCAGAAATTGAAGGAGTCGGCACAAAATAATGAACATTTAAGATAAGTGATATGGAAAATTTTGATCTAATAGAACGGTACCTGCTCAATACGATGAGTGATGAAGAAAAAGCCGCTTTCGAAGCAAGACTGGCCAACGAACCTGAACTCAATCAGGAGAAAGAAGCGATTGCAGAGATGATCTTAGGTGTGGAATCATTCGGACTCAAACAAAAGTTAAAAGGGAGAACAATAGGCGGTGAACAGACCGATAAGATAATTGAAATGAAGCCCAAATCTTCGTCCATATTTACCTTGCGAAAATTTGCTACTGCTGCATCTATCGCCGCGATCTTTTTCTGCGGATGGTGGTTTATGAAACCGGGTGTAAATGCGGAAGATCAATTGTTTGCTCAAGCGTTTCATACCGACCCTGGTCTTCCTACCAAAATGGGAGAAAGTCAAAATTATAATTTTTACGATGCCATGGTAGAGTATAAAATGGAAAATTACGACAAAGCCATTGAAATATGGAAGACGACTGCAGGTACGATCGGAGCCGATACGCTGAACTATTATTTGGGAATGGCGTATTTGAATAATGATCAACTAAGTGAAGCACAACAACAATTGGAAAGTATTGCCGAAAACAGTGTTTTTTCCAACAAGGCAAAGTGGTACCAGTTGAGCATGTTGATTCAAGCTAAAAAATATGAAGAGGCCAAAAAAATGTTGGAGAGCTTTCCTTCTTCAATTCACCCTTCTTACAATCAAGTCTCCGAATTCCTAGAAAATAAATAAACCATGAGACCCCTATTATTCATCACCATGCTGGTTGGGATGCTCATTGCCTCTCAACTTAACGGGCAGACGACGCTTGAAGGTAAGCTTGCACATTATGATAAAGAAAATCAACCCGACTCTGCCTACCTCCTAATTGATACGTATGCTAGGCAATTTGAATCCAATGGGCAGTGGGATAGTCTAGTTTATGTTCTCCATCAAAAATGCAACCTGTACTTTCGATTTGAAACAGTGAGTGAAGTGCAAAAAATAGTAGACTACACCACCCAAATAGCTGAACAACATCTTCCGGATAATGATTACATCTATCTTGATTTTTTAGACTTCAAAACGGACTTTTTACAAGATATTGGTGCCTTCACTGAAGCTGAAAAAATCATGGATAAAATGATTACTGTTTCTGCTGGAATGAAAAACGATACCACTGGATCTTTGGCCTATTACAAGGCAGAGAAAGCATTTTTATTATTGAATTTGGGTAGAATAAAAGAAGCAGAAGCGTTGGCGAGCAGTGTCTATGATGGCATTGTGGCAAGAGGAGATACCAGCCAAATGATTTCCGTTTTGCAATCTTTAACGGTTGCAAATCAATGGCTCAACAACTACGATAAGGCTTTGATTTATAATGAAATGAATCTTGATTTGATCAGCCAATATTTTGACCCGAAACACCCCAATATTGGTTTGATCCAAAGTCAGATGGCGGAAATTTATGCAGATAAAGGACAGACGAATAAAGCATTGGACTACTATAATAAATCCAAAAATTTACATCTTGAGAATTATAAAAAGACGGGAGCCTCTCGGTTCCTAGGAAGTTCTCTTGGCAATTTGGGTGATTTTTATGCGAATATTGGAGAGTACCGATTGGCCATCGATTATCTATCGTACAGCCTGGAATTAAACGAGGAGGAGTATGGACAAGACAGTTGGAATAATATGTGGCATTATAGTGTCTTGTCCACTGCTTGCCGATTGTATGAAGACTATGATCAAGCAGATTATTACATCAATAAGGCGTTTCGATTGATCGAACTCAGCGAGGAATCTACTCCCTACGACTACCATTTTTTCTTGTCGAGAAAGGCAGAAATGGCGTATGAAAGAGATCAATATGATTCTGCACTCGAAATGGCATTACAAGTGCAAAAGTACTACAGCAATAATGAAGATTTTGGTTCTACCAATGACCGATTGCATATATTGAATTTATTGACCAATATCTATCGGGATTCTGGAAGTGTTGAAGAGGCCCTGCAATGGACACAAAAAAACATTGAATACCACGAGAAAAACAGTGAACCATTGAGCAGTATCCGCATCAATGTGTTGACTAATCTTATGCCCATCTATGCGGACCTAAGAGAGGCGTCCAAGGCTTATGCATTAAAAGAAAAAATTCTGAAATTGAGGAATAACGGGAATGGGGTGTTTACCTTATCCAATTGCATTCCAGATAGCGAGCTGTTAAATTTTGCGGTGAATTGGGTAGAATTTTTGGATGAAAAATCCACCGAAAATGCAGATGATAAAGAAGAATATTTTGAATTTTTAAAAGAATTTGAAGCGTATTATTCTGTCCACCTTTCTACGATTAAAACCAATAGTAATCTTGCTGCTAACGAAATATTCATCAAACGGATATATACCCCTGCAATTCACTTTTTTGCTGAAAGTGATCCAGCAAAAAGCCTATTATACGTTGAGAAATGCAAACGTTTCAGTACACAACAAATATTGCAAAGTCAGTTGATTGAAGATGAAAATCTGCCTACGCTAGATTTTATGATTGACAATAAAAAAGAAGTAACAGAAGACAGCATACCTATTGATATTTTCTTTGATATAGTGGCCTCATTGGATTCTGTGGCAGTGTACAAAGATTCCCTTTTTAAAGCGGACCCCATTTCGTTTGAAAAGTATTTTGGGATGAATGTTTTGACGATAAAAGACATAGAAAGTATTATCGATGTAGATGAATTAATGGTGGAATATTTTATCTCAGATTCGTCTGTTTTTGCCTTTTATATTCAACATAATAAAGTAATGTCCAAACTATTTGATTTAGGTGAAGTTGATCGTTTGGCCCGTAAAGTATTAAATTTCAGAGATGTCACTGCGGGAAAAGAGCTTAGACAATTGCTGTTGCCCGATGACATAATAGAACAATTTAACAAAATAAAATTACTGCCTGATGGCATTTTAAATTCAATCAGTTTTGAACAATTGTATGATCAGGACCAACCTTTGATTTACACTAAGTTGATCAGTTATGGCTTATCGGCTTCGGTTTTGATTCATCAAAAGAAACTGACCAAAGAAAAACAAAACCGTAATCAATTCCTTGGGTTGACGCCTGGTTTTACCAGAGACTTAAAAACGAAAATGCAATCCACATACCTAGATTTGGATAGTTCTTATTTGTATTTGATTCAACAGCCCTTCTTATTGTCTTTGTCAGAATCCTTGTCTAGAGATTTTGATGGAGAATCGTACCAAGAGTTGGCTGCCACCGAACACATGTTTAAGCAAAAAGCCCAAGATTATAGGATTTTGCATATTGGAACTCACGGAGTACTCAACGATGATGCCCCATTATTCTCCAAGCTAATTTTTGCAAAAGATTCATTGGAAGATGGTTACCTGCATGCCTATGAGTTGTATGGTAAAAACCTCAATGCAGATTTGGCGGTGTTGTCTGCTTGTAGCAGTGGAAAAGAAAAGACCTATGCTTCAGAAGGGATTGTGTCTTTGTCGCACGCATTTACTCATGCTGGCTGTCCTTCCGTATTGATGACCAAATGGGATGTAGATGAGAAAAGTACCTCAATTATTTTGGAATTGTTTTACAAAAACTTAAAAGATGGGAAATCGAAATCTGTGGCGTTACATGAAGCAAAATTGACTTTTTTAGCGAATGCTCCTGCTGAATTGCATGATCCATATTATTGGGCGGGATTGGTGTTGATCGGAGATGATAGTGCGATTTTTGCTACTCCTTGGTATAAGGATTTAATTTGGATTTTTGTTTTGGTGTTATTGGTTATCGGGGGAGGGGTGTTATGGAGAAATAGACGGAGTATATTATAAATGTAAATAGGGGTTATTAAGTTAATATTTTTCAAATAGTGATGATGGTTTCGTTTTAATTGATATTCGCTTATCAGCGGGATTTTCCTTTTTGCATTGCCCAAAAACGAAACCAAAAACTCTAGTCGGCTCTAATGCAGCGCTCAAAGCAGCTCCCTCTACCCACAATAGCCGACAAGGCCATGCTTCTTTAAGATTCGGTTAATATTCAATCTTTTATTTTTTGAGGGGAGTTCCTCGGAAACTATCGTTTCTACTTTTAATACTTAAAAGATCGGTTTGCCACCCATCTTACGCAGCCTGTCCCGCGTTTGCGGGATCCTTCCCTTAAAAACTATCGTTTTTACTTTTAATGCTTAAAAGATCGGTCAGTCCCCCAAGTAAAGCGTCAAGCTCGGCTTCTTTTTGTGCATTGATAATTCAGGCTTTTTTGTGTTGTTTTTTATTTGGCGAAAATTTCTCGCTTCTTAAGCGAGAAGAAATATTGTTTTTCAAATGTTGTTTGTCAAATAGTGATGATGCTAGAGTTTTCTTTTTCATAGAAAACGATACATCTCGGCTTTATATGTGTTGATGATTTGAGTGATTTTAATCGGTTTGGCTAAGAAAAATGGAAGCATAATATATGTTTGCGGCTTTGATTATATTTACGTCGTATTTCAAAAAAAATCCTTTACTATGACTCAATCCAAATGTATTTTAATTTTCTTTCTTAGTTTTTTCATCGGTGCCCTTGGGAATGCCCAAAAGTCGGACAAGTGGGATGTGAATAATCCTCCTGGTGAGTCTAAAATGGTTACCATCAATACGGATGAAGGAACATGGATGAATCTCGATGTTTCTCCAGATGGAAAAACGTTGGCATTTGATCTATTGGGGGATATTTTTACAATGCCTGTCACTGGTGGGAAGGCAACTCCAATTCGTACGGGTTTGGCATGGGAAGTGCAGCCAAGATGGAGCCCTGATGGGACAAAACTGTTATTTACCAGTGATGCTGGAGGTGGGGATAATATTTGGACAATGAAACCAGATGGTAGTGATGCCAAACAAATTACCAAAGAGACCTTTCGGTTGTTGAACAATGCAGAATGGATTGATGCGGATTACATCGTGGCACGGAAGCATTTTACCAGCACACGTTCACTAGGAGCGGGTGAATTGTGGATGTATCACATCACAGGAGGAGCGGGTATACAACTGACAAAAAAGAAAAACGATCAACAGGATGTCAATGAACCTTCTGTTTCGAAGGATGGACGGTATGTTTATTACAGTGAAGACATGTATCCTGGAGGATTTTTTCAGTACAACAAAGATCCAAACGATCAGATATTTGCAGTAAAACGATACGATCGGGAAACTGGAAAAATTAAGCAAATTACGGGTGGTCCTGGAGGCGCGTGTAGACCTCAGATTTCTAATGATGGAAATACCTTAGCTTATGTAAGAAGAGTGCGAACAAAGTCTGTTTTGTTTATTCACGAAATGAAAACAGGGCGTGATTTTCCAATTTTTGATGGGTTGAGTAAGGACCAACAAGAAGCATGGACAATCTTTGGAAGTTATACCGGTTTTGATTGGTCGCCTGATGACAAGTCTATATACATCTGGGCAAAAGGTAAAATTCATAAGGTGGATGTAGCTACAAAAACAGTAGAGAATATTCCTTTTAGCGTATCGGTAGAGCATAAAATGATGGAAACTGTGGAGTTTGATAACCCAGTAGATGCAGATGATTTTGAAGTAAAAGTGATTCGAAATGCGAAGACTTCTCCCGATGGGAAAATTATGGTATTCAATGCCCTCGGACATTTGTATAAAATGAGTTTACCAAATGGCACACCTGAAAGAATGACCAATGCGGATGAATTGGAATTTGAACCTTCATTTTCACCTGATGGAAATTGGATTGCATATGTGACATGGGATGATGAACAAATGGGAACCATTAAAAAGTTGAATGTGGCAGGTGGTAGATCGGTGAATGTAGTAACAGAAAAAGGAATATACCGAACCCCTTCTTTCTCTAATAATGGTCAGAAACTGGTTTATAAAAAAGAAGGAGGAAATGGACACATGGGCTATTCCTACAATGAAGAACCAGGGATCTATGAAGTAGGAATTAATGGTGGAAAATCGACTTTGCTGACACCACAAGGTGAATATCCTATGTATAGTGCGGATGGAAAAAAAGTATTCTTAACAAAAGGGGGATACTTTTTTGGGAACATCAAAAAATCATTTGAAGCGTATGATTTTGAAAAGAAAACCACAGAAGTCATTTTTAATACAAAATATACGACTCAGTTTACACCAAGTCCAGACAACAAATGGATTGCATTCTCAGAATTGTACAAAGTATATATAGCGCCAATGCCCAAAACAGGGAAACCATTTGGACTTTCTGCTACCACTAAAGCTGTTCCTGTAGCACAGGTAGCCAAAGATGCAGGGATCAATTTGCATTGGTCAGGCGATAGTAAAAAACTGCATTGGACATTGGGGAATGAATATTTCACAGAAGAATTAACCGATCGATTTTTATTTTTAGAAGGGGCAGTCGATAGTATTCCTCCTATAGACTCTGTTGGAATGAAAATCAACCTTACGGCTAAAATGGATAAACCAACAGGGAAGATCGCCTTACGAGGAGGTACGATCATAACCATGGAAGGAGATGAGGTTATCGAAAACGGAACAGTACTCATTGAAGGGAATACCATAGAATATGTAGGGTCTAGCGATGGACTTCGGTTGGATGCCAATACAAAAATCATTGATGTAAGTGGCAAAACAATCATGCCAGGATTGATTGATGTACACGCTCATTTGGGAGCATTTAGAGGAGGAATCAGTCCACAAAAACATTGGCAATATTATACTAATTTGGCTTACGGAGTGACTACTACCCATGATCCTTCGGTGAATACGGAAATTACCTTTGCACAATCAGAAATGGTGAAATCTGGAGAAATGGTAGGCCCTAGAATTTTTAGTACAGGTACCATTCTATATGGAGCAGATGGAGACTTCAAAGCTGTAATAAATAGCTTGGAAGATGCCAAGTCTGCATTGCGAAGAACCAAGGCCTTTGGAGCCTTTAGTGTCAAATCCTACAATCAACCGAGACGTAATCAAAGACAGCAAGTCATTGAAGCGGCTCGACAATTGAATATTCGAGTGGTTCCAGAAGGAGGATCATTTTTCTACCACAACTTGACGATGGTGGCTGATGGACATACAAGTGTAGAACACAATATTCCAGTAGCTCCTCTTCACAAAGATGTAATTGATTTTTGGGCGTCTACAAAAACGAGCAATACACCGACTTTGATTGTAAATTATGGTGGAGTGAATGGAGAATTTTATTGGTACCAAAACACCAATGTCTGGGAAAAAGAACGATTGTTGAAATTTACTCCAAGAGCAATTATAGATTCGAGATCAAGGCATAGAACCATGATTCCAGATGAAGAATATGAAAATGGACACATCCTTACTTCCAAGTCGTGTAAGGCTCTTCAGGATGCAGGGGTGAATATTAATTTAGGAGCGCACGGCCAGATTCAAGGACTAGGAGTGCATTGGGAGCTGTGGATGCTTGGACAAGGCGGAATGACAAATATGCAGGCATTGAGATCTGCAACAATGAATGGTGCAGAATACTTGGGTATGGATTCAGAAATAGGGTCGATTAAAACTGGGAAATTGGCAGATATTATAGTAATTGATGGCAATCCGTTAGAAAATTTAAAAGACTCTGAAAAAGTGGTATATACCATTATCAATGGAAGGATGTATGATTGCGAAACTATGCATGAAGTGGGGAACAATCCGACCAGAAGATCTAAATTTTACTGGGAAATGGAAGGGTCAGGAAATGCGTATCCTTTTTATCAGGAGACAGGAAGTTTTATGCAGCCGCAGTGTGCGTGTAGGCATTAATGGGTTTTGTACTAATAGAAACGATCGTTTCTATTAGTACTACTGATAGTTTAAATGTTGATCGGTCTTTTTAAATTAGGGATATTCCGAGGAAGCAATATCCCTTTATTTATAGTAAACTGGGATGT
>JARGNR010000168.1 GCA_029212405.1 Saprospiraceae bacterium | reverse complement strand
TTGAGAAACGACTACTTTTTTTTGAAAATCATAAATCGGATTCTGAACCGTTTTCTCTGGTCCTTTGAAAGTTAGGATCATTGGCGATTCTATCTCCATCTACTCCTCCCTTTGTCCTCACCAGGTAATCCTTACCTGATTTGTAAAAGGTCAGATCGTCGAGCGTACCTTTGATTTTTAAAATGCCTTATAATTTTGCCATTGGATCATAATTTTATGCTCACTTTTTATTCATGAGCGGTTATTTAATAATCCAATAATAGTGGTGGGAACATCCCTAATGCAAATTTCCAATTCCGCCAAAGTCACTCCAGGGCACTTTTTGCCATCTATGTCAGTTATATATTACATATTTGCCTTATATCTTATCTCATTTCTTCCAATTTCAACATTAATATCATTCTTGACTGCTATATGGATACTCCATAGATACAGTATGGATGGTGTATGGATAGTGTATGGGACTGACTGGTTAGCATTTGCTAATTTGATTGACTAAATGTCAATCAAAAAGGAAGGAACCGATTCATAAGAATCGGGTGGGTTGACTCTAAGTTCCTGTAGTAATTTAGAAAGATTATGAGCAGAATGAATAGAATTGTGATTTATCCTCAAGACGTGGCTTTGATCACAGGAAGGAGTGATCGGTATGGTAGAATGATTATAAAACGTATAAAAGAGGACTTACATAAGGAAGATCACCAATTTGTAACGATCAAAGAATTCTCAGAATACATGGGCATAGAAATCTCATTGATTGAGTCTGTTATTTATGGTTAGCTCATAAATTATTTCTCATACAAACTACTGCATAGATAGGTCCAGATCTACTTATCTGAAAGGTCTGGCCACTACGTGTCCTGGCATCCTGACTGTAAACGTCAGGACGATCCACCTTGCATATAGGTATATCTTCCCTGGAGATGCATACGATACTATGAGCATCAGCCTCATCATTTATTCACATATACTATTTATATTATGCTTACATCAGTTTTATCATTAGATCTGCTGGTTGCCACCACGAGTATTTATTCTCTTATGTCATTTGACCTTTCCTTTCACACCTTCATATACACGTCGATTATGAGGCATGAGGAGGGTGATTGGGGTGAGCAATGTGCAGCGGATCGCAAGAGCAATGAACGAGTTCTCACTTCTGGTCGTCGCATTTTTCAGTTGATGAGTGTGGTCCAGTACACCAGGAGTACGGTCACAAGATTTATATCATTATGGAGGCGGATCGGTCTGTTACTACTATTCTCTGGCAATGGTAGTATTAGTTTAAAAATCTATAGCCTCAATTTAACCTGTCAGTCAAATTAAATGGTAGATATTATTCCTATTTATAAATGATGGAATCAAATATGTACACCATAGGTTTTATGGAATCGTTTCCATTAGGATCAGTTACAAGGTACAAGAAGTTCTCGTCCATTGCGATGCCTTCAATAATCCTCTCTTCTCTATCAAATTGAGTCAAATGCTCCCCAAACTTCCAAATTTTTTCAATGTTGTATTGATCATCTAATAGAACTACGGCATTAACCTGTCTCCAGATTCCATATAATCTCTGTTGGTAATAATACAAACCTGAGATGTCCGGTTGAGAATCTTTCTTTTGAAAATCAACTCCACATGTTGTATCCTGAATTATTTCATGAAAAATCTCCTCGTTTTTAGTAGATGTATTATATTTTTTTACACCTCGCGGTAGTCTCTCGTAGGCCAGATATAAGTCCTTGCCCGATGTCCAGGCTACTCCTTCGAGTAATCGATTCGATGGATCTGTGGATGATATATGAGGCTCACCAAGAACATCTTTTTTTAAATAGTTTGGCAACGGATCATCGTGTTTGACCAGACTATAATTCTTACCTACTCTCTGGAGTTCTAACAATGGAATTGTTTTGCTTTCTATACAGATATAAAAATTACGATTGTTGTCTATAGTAATACCTTCAAATTGCGTTTTATTACTTCCTCTAAATGGGTAATTGGGAATTGGATCAAGATCGAGATGTGAATCCCACTTAATCTTTGCTTTGGTTGCATCAATTTTCCATGAAAAAATATTATGAGTATTATCACTCACCATAAACAATGAATCATTTTGTATAGTAAGCCCTGAGGGTTGAAGAGTCTTTGAATTATGTTTTTCAATAGGAATTCTCTTTTTTAAGGTTAGTGTACCACATTGGACTTTATTCTTATTCTTTTCTTCTTTTTTCGACTTTGGTTCTGTTTTTACTTTATTCTTAATATCAATTTCGACTTCGTTTTTATTATCAGTTTTGGTTGGTTTCTTAATCTCTACCTCGATCTTCACCTCCACTTCTATATTGACATCATCTACTTCTTTTTTCACTTTTTTAACCTTCGTTATTTTTTTCTTAGCATTTTTCTGGCTTTGTTGTTTTTCATATTTCGCTTTATACTCTTTTTCTTTCTCTTCTTTTGATTTTATACAACAGGAGTATGACAGTAAGAGGAGGTTTGTTGATAGTAATACGACTACTAGAAGCCTGACAGAGATTTTCATGAGATCTAATTTTTGGTTCTTAATGGTCTGAACCCTATTCCGGAAATAAATTTTCCGATCCAGGAATTAAATACAACATCTCTGGTCACCAATATTATGGCCACTCCAGTGAGAAACAATTTTGCATAATCATATATTCCATCTTCACCAAAAGTGGGTTGTTCGAGATATAAAAAGTAAAAGGCAAATAAAACAGATGCGGCAAGAAAGAGTAAATAAACAAATGGTTTATACCAGACCTGTGCCATTTCAGGGGATATTGTTTTCCTGAATCGTGATGATAGTGATAGTTTTTCAGCAGAAACCTGAGATTTCATATCCGCTAATGAAGAGATACTTGAGTTTTTCGCATCACGAATAACAGTATATAGTTTATCAATATCCTGCTCAATTCTTTCGAGATGTTTTGATCCTATAGTAATGTTTATCTCCTCTCGTAATTCATCAATGCGTTTCTGGAAAGAGGCCTTTTTATCATCTGGCAAATCGGTGATCTTAATTTCGCAATTTGCAAGATATTTTAGTAACTGACCATGTGTTTTGGTTTCATCTACTCTTCTAGCAATAAACCCAATGAATAATCCAAGCAGCAACCAGAATAGGGCCCAACCTGGTTCAGCTCTAAATTGCATTTTAATATCTTTAGAAACTTCAATTAGGTTGGATTTTAGAAAGATCTTACCTTCATACAAACCAGGACGGATATCAAGGTTTGATGCAAGTACAGCCGATGATTCAATAGTGCTGTCCATAACGGCTAGGACTGAAGTATTCTCATTTAATACATCTTTTGCCGTCAACTTGTCATTATTCTTTTTGTTTATTAATTGCAGCTCAATTGAGCCAAATTGAATTGTTGTGTCTGAAGTATTTTGTACCTCGAATAATATTCCGTCCTGAACTTTGGATGAGGGCAAAAAGAATCTAGAAGAATCTTGCATATCGCCAGAAGATAAAAACTTAGATGATGGACTAGCTATAATCTTAAATTGACTGGTGTCTATAATTTCAATGCCTATTTTCCAATATGCAGAATGAAAGTTTTTCTTATCTGAACCCTTCAATTCTACGGTGTCTAAAGCCATTAATATGCCGGATTCATATATTCCAGGATTTACTGTTTTTGGAATTACAAGATATACCACATTAGAACTTTGAGTACTTCTTTTAAAGGATGAAATGGTTTCGTTTTGGTTATTGGCAATTTTTAGGTTACTTGAATAAATGTTCTTTTTGATCTCTAATAATCTTGTTGTGACAATGGTGTAAGGCTTGTCTTTTTCACCATACTCAATCTTAAACTTTACGACTAGATCCTCATTCGCATTATTGACCAGAAATATATTTTTCTCGGTTTGTTTTTTACTCAATACATATTCCTGTTGCCCAACTACATCCACTGAAATTAGAAATGAGCAAAAAAGCCCCAAAAAACCCAACACAGAAATATGAAATTTAGCATTCATGTCTATAGTTTATTTATTAATTAGAATTTCTGAAATAGTAGAAATACTATCCTGAGTCTGATTCAAAACCGTCGCTCGAATAAAGATGATGTCATTAGTATTCTCAAGCGTATGGATCAATGGGCGGAACTTGATTCCCTTGACATCTCCATTTGTATCCGTTTTAGCATCATAATCATTTTCAAACTGGCCAACCTCTTCTTCTTTCGAATCGATGACCTGAAAAGCTTCTAAAGTAACCGGTGTGCCTGTCGAAACCATGCCATTGGTCTTTCTGGTCGAAACACTCACATCAACCACTGTGGTGTTCAACGCCATGGAATCAATAATGTAGTGATTCAGCTCCATGAAGATGTCGTCCGGATAGGATCGCATCGGCATAAATTCAATGATATGTTCAATCGGTGTTGGGTGCGGTACCGTAAAAGTGATTTTATTCATTTCTACACCGGTTCCCATTTTGTAGTCAAAATCTAGTTTATTATTCGAGTTGAGCACCACATTGTTCAGGTCAGAGAGCAATAACGAGCCCCCGGTACTCGACATTTTAATCTTGGTGAGGGTTGTATTGTCGATGGTCAGCTTGCCATTTATAATGCTTGCCCCGTCCGCTAATATGTTGTTGGTGTCAAATTCATCAATTGTGATAACTTCCGCAGGATCCAATTTTCGGACCGCAACCTGTTTGTTAGTGGATATGCCTAACTCTTCAATTTTTACGGTTACGTCATAATTCCCAGGCGTCAATCCCACTTTCAATTGATAGGTATTGGCATGTTGTGTCAGCGTCTCTAGTATGGAATTCGAATCTGTAGTATTCAAAAACTTTCCCCCAATCACATTATGCTGAAGCGACAATTTGTATTCTTTGTCCAGCACCAGATTTTTATTTATGTTGCAATGGATAGTAATTACATCTGTCCCATTCGCCTTCAAATCAGTGCCTTGATCCACTATGACATCGAGGATATGATTGCGGTTATTGTTTATTTTCACCGTATCGGAAACCGCTATTTCAGTTTGAGTGGCCAATTGTGCTTTTAGGTGGAATTGACCCGTTGCACCGTCTGTCAACAGTATGGCTTCTGCTAAACCCAATATATTCGCATTGACCGTTACAGGATTATTGGTTTCTTCCGTAGTTATAAACTTCCCCTTGTCACTGGAAAAAATTATGTTTCTTTTTTCATGATCGTCTATTTTCTCTGGGATTTTGGCGGTCAGGATAATTCTTGGATTCAGGGTAGAAGAATCTATCTCAGTCGTAAGAGACAAATAGCCGTCAATGTCATCTTGAGAGATTTCAGGAGCATCAAGATCGAAAATATCACCGCACGCATGAAAGCCAAGAATTGCGATTATAAGAAGAAATATGTTGTATATACCTTTCATGAAATTACTAGGGTTGTGGGAATAAATATATTTGACCTTTGTCTGGATTTATTTACTTTGTAGTAACCTCCAGTAGGAATACCTTTACTTCTAAATAATGCTGTTTCATTTTCAGCTGTGCCAAATCGTATTCTAAAATTTCGATAATTCTCGGAGACACAATTATATTCTGCTTCTGTTGTGAAGAACCTAACAAGTTGTAATATTTTGTCTCCGTTCTTAACTTCTAAATTATTCAAGTCTCCAGGATTGTACGTTTTAGAATCCTTGTTATAGGGATAGAACTTCAAACCTATTGGACTATCGATGGCTAGTTTAAGTCTAAATAAATAACTTCCAGATCTTGAAACTCGAACTTCCTGAGCTACATAATAATCGTCCGAGATCAATCTTGAATTTGCATTATCGGAATACAAAGAAATTGATTGAACTGAATTTTGAGAAGAGTCTAATAATGACGGTTCATTTCCAAGTGGTTGTATATAAATGTCTGACATAATAATTAATTTAAACCAAAAAGTGTTTGAATTCCTTTCGCTACATCTAATTCCATTGATATATTCAGTGTGGGAAGAAGTTTTAGTTGATTATCTTCAAATGGATTATAATTATTGGCCCTTGTAGCAACCAAAGCAAAATTAACTCGGGCAATTCTTGTGATTCGATATCCACAGCCGAACATTAAATTTCCCTGAAATCCCATATTATCTCCTCCGGGATTAACCAATGGAAGAAATGCATCAGATTTTGCTGATCCAATATTCTGAGAAAAACTCATGAATAGGCTAAATCGCTTCAAAAAATAATCCCAATTTCTATAAAGGGAAAAAGGAGTTTTCTTATTGACTGCGACCAAATAAAAGTTGACCCCTTCATATATATAAAATGATTGAGACTGATGTTCATATCCGAGGCCAAGATCTAATCCTATATATGGATTTTTGGAAGCTTCGGCGAATACATTTACTTCTGTATCAATATCGTAGGTCTTGTTTTCAATATTGTACAATCGACCTAATTTCTTCGGAATATCTGCAACAAAACTTTCTAAAGACTTTGTTTTCAATTCATTTTTTGCTATTAAAAGTTCATTAAGAATATCTAAGATGTCATCGATTTGAGTTTTAAAATTTCCCTTAACTATCGGACCTTTTTTAACAGATAGTCCCTTCGTAAGAAGTATATAGAATGAGGCTCTTAATAATTCAATATTTTTATTGTCAATACTTAAATCTTGACTTAAATCTTGAATGGGTGTAACATTCCCGGTAACTTCTATTTTTCTTTTTCCTAAAATAAGGTCCTTCACATCTAAATTCATTTCCAATGAGAGAATTTTAATGATTTGGTCCAATGAAAGACTTTTGTATGCTTCATTTGAAAAAACTGGTGAAGTATTCCAAACCTCCTTAGATGCTTTTGTTAGATTTTTTTCATCTCTTATCAATTTATCAATCGAATTGTGAAATTGGGAATCCAATTTATCTACTAGACTTTCAACCAAATCGATAAATTCTGTTTTACTCTCATCGTAATTCGATTTCAGTCTACCACCGTCATTGATAAATCCAGTCCAAGGCTCTGTATCAACATCGACGCTATATTTTTCATCGCTCCATGTTCTGAGACTGTCCACATTAAAGTCAAATTTCTCACTAAGAAAAGCCTCGACCTCCTTTTTGACATTTTTAAGGGTAGTATCATTGATACTTTCAAATGAGCTGATATGCTTCGTAATTATTTTTGGTACTTGTTTTTTGAACAAATCTTGATCTGTCGTAGACAATTTTTTAGATCTCCAAATCTTAAATTTAAACTGATAGGACTCATTGGGATGCAATGGTTTTATATAGATATCACAGTATTTTTGTGTATCCTTTTTGTAGATAGCAGTCTCTAATTGCAGGCTATCCTTTACCTTCGCATCAAACGGCAGATACCTCTTCTTTATTTTTGCGGTATACTTGTATCGATAAAATATCCAACACTCTACCTTATCCACTTCTTCAGGTATTTTGACCGATAAGATGAATGGCTCCTCGAACGGTAGATTTTTATAACTAAGCTCCCGAAAAGATTCCAATGGTTTAATTTGTGCTTGTAAGTTTACTCCTGCAATAAGTAATTGCAACTGAACTAATAGCAATAGTATATTCTTACAATATAATGGTTTCATAAGGGTTCGATCATTGATTAAACAGAAAATTCAATAAATCTTCCGAATGTGTTTCTTAGGCCATAAAAATACTTACATTCTATTTACTTAAATATCTAACTTTTGTTATAGGAATTATTATTATTTTTTGAAAAGCATTAAAAAAAAATTATTCTTAGTCAATGTACCAGTAAATAGCTTTTATAAAATTGCTTTTGTGCTTTACATTAAAAATATGCAAATACTTTCAATTATACATAAAATAAGACGTTACAATTGTATAAGTTGACTGTTATTTATTTTAAATATATCTTCTTAATTGGATGTTTTTTTGGAGAGTTGAATGATAATAATAGTGTAACCTTCCCCAAAAAGATTGAAGTCCTATCTACATTTTCGTAGTCAGCTACATTATTCCTAAAGAGTTTGCCCCTCAGCAGAGCTCTTGTCCTCTTATCTAGTTGATCAAATATGATTTTATTTAATTCTTTAACATAGAAAAGTTATTGACATCTAGTTTGGTAGTTTGGTCAAAACTGTCAACCATTTTCATGAGACATTATAAATCAAATTCATCATGCCTTCCTCCTCACTTTATAAAGAAAATATCCAATTCCCACGATCAATAATCCAACCCACCAATACCGCAACACCCAATTTCCACCAAACAACGGCTCATCACTCCCAATAATCACCAATCCCGCCCAGTAATACGGATCCTGCAATTGCAGCGGTGCATTAGCCAAAAAATCCAATTTCGCATTCCTTAACGCTTCGGATTTGTGCTGACCAGCTTTCAGATTGTCATAGAAGTTTTCAATGATTTGTGCGGTGCTTTTTTCATCCACCTCCCACTTGGTCATTAAGATGGACGGACAACCAGCATGGGTGAAGGCATGGGCCATGGACAATACGCCTTCTCCGGAGACCAATTTTCCATTGCCGCTGTTGCATGCCGATAAGACGGCGAGATCAGCATTGAGATTTTGACCGAATATTTCATAGGTGTGTAAATACCCATCTTCAATGCTGTCTTTTGCAAAAATCAACTT
>JARGNR010000022.1 GCA_029212405.1 Saprospiraceae bacterium | reverse complement strand
CCATTATTAGAAATAATCACGTTGCCATTATTCATTTCAATCATGTTACAAACCGTTTCTATGTTGCAAGAATTAAGAAGTGGATTTGAAACGAGTGTGATGGAGGTAATGTCAAATTGGTCAAGTACTGATATGTCTGTTAACTGATCGTTACCTGATAAATAGACGGAACCATTGATCTCTTCTAATTCTTCAAAATTGTTGAAAATGTCAAATGGTAGAATGGAAGCACTAAAATTATTAATTGCTTGAAGCGAATATTTATCTTCTGGATTTATCAAAGGAAGATTTCCCAAGGTCAAATCTCCATTACTTGCCAAATTATTTATAATCGGCGCACTCACTAGATTATCACATTCGAAAATGGATAGAGCTCCGATCTCTATTTCATCATTAATATAGGCCTCTTCCAATCCAAAACACCATCGTAATGTAAGACTTTTAATGCTTTCCAATTCATTTAATGCTGCCAAGGACTCTACATCAAATTGGAGATATAAATCCGCATCAAAATTAGTGCAATCGGGATACTTGACCTTAAAACTGTCAAGTTCAGTCTGAGAAGAAATGGTCAGGAAATCTGAAGGACATTGGCTCAGACATGCATTAGAAAATAGGATAGAAAGGAGTATGGTAATTGATAATATTCTAATCATGATTGGTGTTTTGAAAAATAAATATAAGACATGTGAAACAATATAAACTAGAGCCAGATAATAAATTTTATCCCATTCAATGTCTATAAAAAGCCTGTGTCAATCCTTTTTCTCCTTTGAGGATATAAATTCCCGTCATCAAAGATGATATATCAAATTCAGTTTGGCCTGAACGGACTTTAAAATTAAAACACAATTTGCCAAGAGTATTAAATATATATAAATCAAATTCTGAAGGAATGGGTCCTGTCCATAAGAGACGATTCCCTTGAATGGCTACATAGTCATTTATTGATATGATCAGTGGATGAACTACTGAAACCGTTTGGTGGATCATACAATCAGAATCGTCTGGTAATAATTCCACTGGTGTAGAAGGTTGAATATATTTGTTCGTAAATCCTTCGAAATCAGTAGGATATCTGTACGACTTAAATAATGAATTGAACTGTGGTGTGCCCCCTTGAATTCCTGGGCCTCCATTTTTATTAACCGGATTGATATACCTCCAGACAATTTCTTTTTCGGGTGTAATTTCAAGGATTTCTCCCGTTGTTCCTTCTGTAGCCAAAATATTCCCATCAGGTAGAAATTGAGCACTGGACATTCTTGAAGAATAAAAACCAAGCGTATCGAAAGTCCAAATCATTTCATCTTCACCAAAGTACTGCATTTCATCAAATGTATACAAACCATCCGGTGAAGGATTTTTCCAAATCTGTATTCTTGATCGAGTATTGTCGATGTATTTATTGTTGAAAATTATGAAATCGTTGTAATATCCTTCACCTGAAATCCAACTTACATCATGAGGCTGATGCAATACTCTATCTGTGAAGTCTCCTGAATCATAGGCCTCTGGATTCCCATATCGGTAGAGAATATCTCCTCCTTTACCATATTTCCCTCCTGTAGACCCTTTGGCTTCATTGGTGGTGGTTGAATGGTCAATAACATAGATTTCACTGGTGTTCCGAGAACTAAAGACAATTTGATCCAATTCGGGGTTGTAGTTTATAGAATTAATGTGTAACCAATCTTCTGAGACCATCATTTCAGAAGTATTGTAATTGAGGTCCAACAATTCGACATGAGAAGCAACCACTCCATAGTTATCCTTTATAGAATTATATTCTTGGATACTGTGCTCTATCGCTGACCATTTCCAAACAATTTCAGCAGCATCATTGGATAGAGGGCGTATTTCCCAAATCTGTTCATTCAATAATTCACCTGGATATGATCGACCCATTTGATTGGCTTCGGAAGTTGAGAATCGTTCCCAAACCATCAGTAAAATGTTACCATTGGGCATCAGTTCCATATCGTGATGTGAATTATATACATCACTAGAGATTTCATAGGACCATTCCAAATCACCATCCCAATTAAATCGTTCAATAATGCCCCCTGAGCCTCCAGTGTTAAACGAACCAGGTAATTTGGCTTGTCGCACTAAATCACCTTGTGGACTAATAAATAGTCCATTATTTGTTTTGTATTCGCTTTCCCATTGATTTACAATAAATCCACAATTGTCAATTAAGTACGTAAACTCATTATTGCTGAACAAGGTATAGCCATTAAATGAATCTTCCTCATTGTAAAAAAGACCCATGGTTTGCTGACCAGCTAAATCGCAAGCAAAAGTGAATAGAAGCAATACTATCGTTAACGTGCGTATCATAAGTTGAAAAAATGGCTAATTTCGTTAGAAATTAGCCATCCAAATTTTTATTTAAGAAAAGAACTAGAAGTTAAATCCCAGTCTTGTAAATAAGTACATTCCATCGCTACCCATCTGCACAGAGTCATTAAATCCTCCTTGATCGGTCCAACCGTCAAACTGTGGAGTTGGATACGTATTTAAGAGGTTATTTGCTCCTACTGTCAATTTGAAGGTATTACTTAATTGATACCCTAAACTAAGGTCCAATGTTCCGGCTGTTTCATAAACATCAGTGGCTACTTGCCTAAGTACGTCTGCCTCTGCTTGATTGGTAGCAGGGGAGTCTACCCATTGGAAATCTTGTAAAATCACTTCACTAAAAAGGGTGTAATTTAATTGTACATCCAATTTACTTAGGTTAAATCCCGCATTTAATCCAATTTTATAATCAGGAGCAGCAGCTTCTAAGTAGGCCTGTGAAAATGGTCCAAAAAATGTAAATTGATTGAGATCACCATTATTGATATTTTCAATTTCTGTATTGTTAAAGTTTGCCGCAACACCTACGTTGTAGCCATTGCCATTTGTTCCAATATATCCTCTGTAGGATACGACAACATCTACTCCAGTAGTCTTGGTATCTACACCATTGGAGAAAAATTGTGCTGCATCTGCTCCTACGTTTAAGTCCGAAGCATCAAAGACATCAGTTAAAACGATTCGATCATCCACATTGATAGAATAAGCATCAATTGTAGCCGTCAAACCACCTTTTTTAAAGGTAAAACCAACAGCTAAGTTTGTTGCTTTTTCTTCCTGAAGCGGATCAATACCGAATCCTTTAGCTACGGTACTTGTATTGGATGCCAACAAGGTTCTCAATGAAGAGCCTGCTACAATGTTGTTAAACAGTAAGTTATAATGAATTTGCGCCAAGGAAGGTGCTCTAAATCCTGAAGACGCTGATGCTCTTAATGACAAGCCATCCATCAATTTATATCGTGTAGCCAATTTGTAGTTGAGTGTATTTCCAAAATCACTGTAATTTTCATATCGTACTGCTCCAGCCAACAAAAACTCCTCTGAAACATTTAATTCAGCGTCCCCATATAGACTGATATTTGATCTATTCTGATCTACTTCATTGGATGGGCTATATCCTGGAAAACCTTGTGATCCACCTGAAGGCTGTTGACCAAATTCATTCAAAAATGGAGATTGTGTAGAGGCGTCTGTTATCGCTACTCCATTGACGTCATAAGCAGCATAAGATGCTTCTTGTCCTGCAAAAATGACAAAATTCTCTGATCGGTATTCTGTTCCAAAGGCTAGATTCAATCCAGACATGATGTCCGAAAAGTTTTTCGTGAAATCCAATCCAGTTACATTCATGGCCAAACTATGTCCGCCAGCATCAAATTCAGTCGGGGAGGCAGATCCTAATGAAGCATTATTGGACCCTTTGATAAAGTAGTGAAAATCGTTTTTTCCATACGAATGACTAAAATCTGCTTTCCAGCCACTTTCTAGATCATGTCGTACACCAACAGTAGCGGAGTTGTCCTTAATGATCGAAGTAATTCTAGGTGTAAATCCATTGGGATATAAACTTGAAACAGCTCTTGAATCCCCATCTGCACCAGGCGCCCCTCTTGAAAATGCAAATGCATCGGTATCTCTATCACCGGATCCTCCAAAAAAGTACAAGTCCGTATTGTTACCTAATGCTTTTGATCCATTGACCATAAACTGGAATTGATCTACGGCAGCAGAGCCATATCCTTGTCTCCATGCAAATCCTGGTCTCAAGGTTCGATCTTTGGATAGGTATTCTGTAGTGAAATTGATATAGCCATCATCTCCTAAACCTACGCCGTAGTTTAAATCCACTTTGGTCGTGATTCCATCATATGATTTATCTCCGTCTGGATCCAAAGCTCTATTGGTACCATCTACATTAAAAAGAGCATCACCATATTCTTCTTCGTAGCCTTCTCCTACAGCAGTACTGTAAGCCCCATAAGTAACTCCACCTGTAACTCCATCCGTTTTGTCTTTTAATACAATATTGATTACTCCAGCAATGGCATCAGATCCATATTGAGCCGAAGCTCCATCTCTTAATACCTCAATTCTTTTAATTGCAGAAGCTGGAATTGCATTTAAATCTGTTCCTGAATTTCCTCTACCCCTTGTTCCAAATACATTGACCAAGGAAGACTGATGTCTTCTTTTACCATTGATCAGGACCAGTGTTTGATCAGGTCCCAATCCTCTAAGAGAGGCAGGGTCAACATGATCGGCTCCATCTGAACCTGATTGTTTGGTCGCATTAAATGAAGGCGCTGCATATTGAAGAATCTGATTGATTTCTACTTTACCCGTCTGGGCAGCAAGATCTGATACATTAATTACATCCACCGCAACCGGAGAATCTGTTGATGATCTTCCATAACTTCTAGATCCTACCACTTGAACTTCATTGAGCTGAACACCCTCGTCCAATGTCACATCTAATGTTCTGGCTTCCGAAACTTCAACTTCTAAATTTCCAAAACCGATATAACTAAATTCTAATGTTGTCGGAAATTCAGATACGTCTAAACTGTATTCACCGCTAATACCCGTGGTGGTTCCAGTCGATGTACCTTTTTCCGAAACATTTACTCCAATCAATGGGTCGCCAAATACATCAGTGACCGTACCTGTTACTGTGTTTTGACCAATCATGACGTGGCTTAAAATGAGCATTAAGAATAATGTATACAATCTTTTCATTGGTAAAGTTTTAGAAGTTAAATAGTTATAATTATTGCTTACAATATATGATAATTATTTTAATATGTGATGGGAGGGTATAGCAAGATGTCTTTTTGCAAGCCATTTGACTACATGAAGAATTCCTAGAAGTTGTACTAAGATCTATATAAGAACAGTGTGAAATCTAATAATTGATTCCACACTGTTTCGATGTCTGTAACTTATTTCTTCTCTGGAACAAAAAATGGTCTCCGTTCATGTTGCCCTTGATGTTCTGGGAACATGGCAGCAAAATATTCTGTCCATCCTCCCATTCGAACTCTTACTAACTCAAATCTTTCCGGTTCTTTCGCTGCCATTTCGTAGGTGTTAGGATCCGCACAGGTCACAGTAATCAGGTTTCCTCCCACACTTCCTTTCGAATAATCTTTGATAAATTGAACCATGTCTTTCAATGGAAAATCCTCTTTTATATTTAAATCAACGGGAGCAGCATTAGAAATTTTGTGATAAATTTCAGGGCTGTCATAACTACTCAAAGCAGTATATATCCCTCGGTAAGTACCCGGCATAGGTTGTTCTTGTTCTTCTAATTGAGGGATTGCATCCAAATCTTGAGGAACGGGTGCTGGACTAAAATCAGAAGGGTAGGGCTGACCATTCAGTCTTCCGTCGGGGGATGCACCACTACCTGCTCCATCTCCAACATATCCTTCAAACGTTCCAATACCTGGACATAAATGAATTTCCCATGGTTTATCTTTTGAAGAATAGTTCTGTACGATTCCTTCCAATGTTTCTTTTAATGGGGAAGGAGGATTTTTTAAGATTCGCATTGCCATATCACACATATTTCCAGCAAGCCATTTACCAATTGCATCTACTTCTGGGTGTCCATTTCCAAATTTGGGCAATTGCAGAGCGACTTCCCTCCAGTTTTTATATTGTTTGGCTTGAACATCTATTCTTGTTTGTCCTTCTAAGGTACTGTGTGTAGGTTCTTGCATGCCGAATCCCCAGTTATTTTGTAAACAGTCCAAGAGTTCTGGTAGTGTGCAAATAGCGCTTTGGTCAAATACCAGTTTTTGAATGGCATACAAAGAATCAATGGTCGTAGACATTCCAACAAACATTGGTGCAATGGTATGATATTTTGCACCTCCATTCGTAAGGTCTCTTCCAGACTCTACACAACCTTCAATCATGGTGGACAACATGGGGCTTGGACAAATCTTCCAAAGATTACCATAGTTCATGAGTGTATTATTGAAAAATTGGACAATAAACCACTCCAAATGCTCTAAATAGATCGACTGAAATTGCTTAAATGATTTGATCTTGCTGGCATGTGGAGACCGAAATGATGCTTTCCACCCTCTTAAGTAAATGGGACCGGACATGCTGTATTTTGCACCTTGATTGAGTGCGCATTCTACAGCATCAAGCGGTGTAACATTGCTAAAACAGAATTCTGTTTGACCTGCAATCATAGGTTCGTAACATCCATCACATGCAAAATCTCGTGCCGCTTCGACAGGGAAACCTGAAAATTCTGTAAGACCACTGAGCATTCGTTCTTCTTGAAATAAGATAGGGTGAGCACCACCACTAAGCAATGCTTTTGCTGCCTCTTCCATTATTTTATTGTCCATCCCTTTATGAATCCGTAGAGATAAACAAGGAGCATTCAGCGGTAACCTTCTGGAGGCTTTAAGTGCCATCATGGTAATCGCATTGACTGCTGATTTTGGCTTTTTATCTTTGGTAGGCAAATATCCTCCAACGGTGAGTTGTTGTACCCATTGATTAATTCCACCTCCTTGTGGAAAATTGCCTCCAATATAAGATACTGCAGTTGTTCCATAGCTCACATGATCTGTAGCGTAATGTCTATTGTGCAATGCTTTTTCACCCAGCTTTATCCAAAATGCTTCAATGATTTGCTGAGCATCATCTTCCGTTATGGAATCATTGTTATAGTAATCTATTAGAAGTTGATCCAGTCGACCAACAGCAACAGGATTCCCAGTTAAATGAAAACATGCATGCATCGTGAATATCAATTGCATGGCTTCCAGAAATGTATCTGGTTTTTTATTAATGAGTTTTCTAGCTCTTTTTGCTATCCCCATTAAGTTGGCCTTTGCTTCTGGCTGATCTTTGTATTCACTGACCATTTTACTTGCCATGTTGGCATAATTGGACAACCATCCTTGCACTCCTTGTAAGGCCAGTTTTGAAGAGGTGTAAAATACTTTTTGCTCACCAGATGCCTTCTTTTCTCGACTACTAATATCTCTTAACATGTCTCCTAAACCCATGCTCAACATCTTTTTATGGTCAGGGACGATATGCCCCATTGCAGAGGATTCATCGAGCATCAATGAAAAGGCATATTGTTTTTCATCGTCTCGTAGATAGGGCATTACTTCCTTACCTCTTCCCAAGGATAACTCAGGCATTATTCCAAACAAAATATCCAGCGGGTCAATTCTAAATTGATCAGCATTCCAGGCATACATTTCTGGTGTCTGAGGATAATGAGGATTGGTATTTACAAGGCTCAGACTTTTTTTAATAGCCATACCTTTCCGAATTGGAATAGGGGCTTGCATTACCCATTGTTCATCCTTATCTAGAAAAGTTGATAAGTGTGGAATTTCTGGAATATTTCTTACTTGGTACCAGTGATCTCTCCACAATGAAAAAATATTGCCAATCAAATGAAGTATACGTTGAGAAGGAGGGTCTGGGTAGTTACCAGTTCCCATAGCAGTCAAATAGTCATTTGAATTATAAAACATCCAACCATTTTTACTGCGAGTGGCCCAATGTGGATCAACGACAAAATCTTTTTCATTTAAACCTTGATTCAAGTTGAGTTCATTGGTGTTGGGAATATAAAAATATCCACCTGCTACCCCTTGCACATTGTTGAGTAATTGGTCGGGAGCTGCACCATGGCCATGACCCGCCATACTGTGCATGATTTGCTCCATAGCATTCGTCTCATTGGCATACGCAACAAAATAAATTCCTTGTTCTCGTCCAGCTCCAGATTTTGAATGACCAAAAGGCAATGCTTGACGAATCAATTTGATGTTTTCTCGTTGATTGTTGTAAACTCGAGCACGTTGTATATGACTTCGTTTATCATCGTCGGGAATAATTACGGCTTCTTCATTTCTACCGATTACATCACTCTTTGCATCTGTACTCAAGCGGGCAAAATATTTCCATTCTACTTCAAATTTTTGAACGAAGGCCCATGAACTTCCTGCATAGGGGCCATCCTCATCTCGTATGATGGAACCTACCACTTGTGCTGGATCACTAGGACTCGTAATGCCATCGTAATAATGGTGATCCAATATTTTTCTGTCTTTACGCATGGCTCCTCTTGTTTCTGTCACATCGTTGATCAGCCCTACTAATGCATCAAGCAGAATCGTCTTTAACTTTTCACAGTTTTTGACATCCTCTGATTTCAAATAAAAAAATAGGTCACCTTGAGTATCTCTGAAATAGTCCGTTTTTTTGAGAATCGTATTTGAGGTAGGTGAACCAGGAGGGGTTTTTCCAGTCCATTTTTTCCAAATCTTTGTAGAAAATCCAGCAACTATACGAGTTACCGTTTTCATCCGCCCAGCTTTCAACGTCAAATGTTGTACCGTTTCTATTATTTGTTGCGAAGATTTGCGCCCTTCTCTACTGAGTTCAATCGTTAAAAATATGCCATGAGCAGGCATGTACATTAAACCTGGTTGTGCGCGTTTATAAATAGCCTGTACGCGATCAGGAGCAATAGTATTGCTGTTTGATTTTTTCATTGTTTGGGGTTGTATTAAAAATGGGTTAAGATCTTTACTTTAAATTACAATAAAATGTAGTGAAAGATAGTGATTGTTTTAATGAGATTTTGCATTTTTCTAGTTAAAATCTAGACACTCCTTCTATAAATTCAAGAATTGACTTCACCTCTTGAATGGTTAATATATTAAATTTATGGTTTGAATGTTTTATGTGATTTGAAGTTGATATTTTTAAGAATTGAGCATCATCATTTAGATATTGAGTATACCTCAAGGTATCATAATTAAATTTTCGAAGACTATTTTCAAGTGCTGGTCCTGTTGCATCGGCGACCATGTTTCTTGCATGACACGTAGCACAGTAATTTTTGAAAAGTGTTTTTCCTTTGGTAATAACATCAGAGCTTACTCCATTCGATATATCCCGTGTTCCACAATAGCCACTACTAAAGTTATTTGAGTCATTACTATTGTTTACTTGTACCAATTGATACACTAATACTGAGATAAGTATCAGAAATGCTACGATGAAAAAATTGATTATGGACTGTAATGGTTTCATTTGGATCAATTAGATCACGGGTTAAATTTTGATTGTCCTAATGCGTAGATTCCTAAAAGAGGGCCTAATGCTAAAATACAATAAATATAGGTAGCAGACCAATGGTTGGATAAGATGTTTAATAATTGGATACTTACAATCGTGATGGAGAATCCAATGCAATTTACAATGGTGAGTGCGGTCCCTTTTAATTTTGGTGGAGCGTTTTGTGCGACCAGGGTCGAAAATAGAGGAGAGTCCATGATGACCACCATTCCCCAAAATAGTAGAAAAGCAATAAATAGGAATGGAGTGTTTATCATAAAGGCAAGTGGAGATACTAAACAGCAAAGTCCAGATAAGAACAAAGCGAATTTTGCCACATTTCCCGTACCGTATGAGTGCGAAAGATAACCACCAATGATACAAGATAGTCCTCCGATTCCAATAATTATAAAACTAGTAAGGGCGATATTTATATCATATTCTGGATGAAAGCTTTGATAAGTAGATAGGAGCACAGGGACAAAGGCCCAAAAAGCGTACAATTCCCACATATGACCAAAATAACCGAATGCAGCACCACGAAATTTCTTGGATTGAAAAACATTAAAGGCGGAAGATAATTTGATTTGTTGGCTCTTTTTTCGATAAGGACCATTTGGCACAAATAGAAAAATGAATAGACCTCCCATACAAGCTAAAATGGAGGTAGAATAAACAACGTAGCGCCAAGATGGAAAGATATCTAAACTCTTTAATAGATGAGGAGAAGCAGTTCCTAATACCAATGCCCCAACAAGATACCCTAATGAAATGCCTAGTTTTTTGTCATAGTAATCGGAGGCTATTTTCATGCCAACAGGGTAGATTCCTGCTAGAAAAAATCCAGTTAAAAATCTAAATCCAATTAATGACACAATCGTATTCATTCTCCAAATCAAAAGCACATTAAAAAAAGCCCCAAATAAGGCGCTTAAAAGAAAGACTTTAGAGGGGGAATATCTATCGGCGATACTTACAAGAGCAAAGAGTAAAGTACCTGAAATAAAACCAAATTGGACAGCGGATGTCAAATGGCTCAAGGCGCTTGGTAAAAGCTGGAAACTTTGGATCAATTCTTCCATAACTCCATTGCTGGCAAACCATAATGAGGTACAACAAAATTGTGCCATTACGATTATCGGTAATACATGTCTGGGAGGAGAAGGATGATTTTTTAACAAGCGAAGCAACTATTGATTAACAATTAAAAACTGTCCAAAGCTATGTTATTTCTCTTAATCTTCAATAATTCTTTCTAAAACTGGGTCCAGTCCTTCAAACAAATGGGTAGAATTATACGGAACGATGACATCAGGGATAATTGAACTGCCATCATCTTCAGAATGAGTAAAGTATTTTGTAGAATAGGTCACTTGCAAATTGCTATTCGGTAGCCTGAAGCTTCTTACTTCTCCATAATGATTTGGTTTTCCACCACTTGGCTCCCCAATGATGATATTGTCTATTTTCTCTTTGATTTCAATGGTATTTAAAATAGCAGATGAGAAGGTTTTTCTTCCAATAATAAGATAGATGTGCTCTTTTTCGATTCGGTTTTCATTGACCAAATCTTCCAGCGCATTGATTAAGGGATGCATAATTGTAGAGTTGCCTCCTCCATTATGTCTCAAGTCGATAGCTATTTTATCAATTGTCAGATTTTCGTTGAGTTGGGTAGTAATTTGTTGGGTGAAATCTTCAAAACTTAAATCACTTCTTTCTTGGCAGGAGTTATATTGGATGTATACCATGTTCTCTTCTGGTAAATGTTGAAACCAATAAATTGTGGAGGGGTTCGATTTAAATAACGGTGTTTTCGGAGGCATAAATTCTATTATTTCTCCTCCATTTTGTTCTATAAAACATGTACCTCCACTAGCTAGGTTTAGCTGAATATAAGATGGGTTTTCAACAATGTCGAATTCTGAATAATACTCCAACAGTCTGCTATAGGTAACAAATTGATTTTTAAAGTTGGATTCATTTTCAAAGGGAATAACTGTGCGGAAATTATCGATAATATCTGCTATGGGAATGGAATTTATAGCAGTGATTTCACTTCCTAAAAACTCAGAATTTCCTGAACTTACCCGATCAAGAAAAAGTCCATCGTCCAACCATTGAACAGTAAAAGGCAATGCAGTTAATTCATGCTGAAAAACAAATTGAGTATGTGAGTCCCCAATTTTCGCTATAATTTTTGAGAGTTCAATCAAAATGTCAACTTTAGATAAACTGTCAGTTTTCATTCGCAGAGATTCTATATCGGAATAGAATTCTTGTTTTGAAACATTAAAAAACAGATCAACATGGTTGTCTTCTAAGTTTTTGGCAAAATAGTACACATCTTCATCCCAATTATTCAAAAATGTTGGAGATTCATCTCCGCAGGAACAAAGCAGGAAGGTCAACAGGAGAAAGTAACATGGTATTTTTTTCAATCTATTCACTAGGTTCAATTTTGAATAAGGTACTTTAGTTGAGTAATTATTGGAATGAACAAGGATTTAAAGAAAGAGTCCAGAACGCTTACTTTGGTTTTAAAGTCATTACATAGTCGTAGCTTTCATTCAAATAGGTGGCTGCTTCGTCCAAATTTTGTAACAAATCATCTTTTATAAGAATGTAACCACGCATTGTTGCTCCATAAGATTTGAACAAAGTGGTATTCAATTTTTCTAAATATTCTTTTTGGGTTTCTTTAGAAAATCGAAATCCTATTTCACCATTTTTATTTAATAACGAAAACATATACCCATTTGCTGATGTATACGGCATGGTTTTACCTTTTCTTTCAAATCTTGGACATTTGGCAACAAGAGCATCATAGACCTTCAGTTTTTCATCATACATCATTCAGTATTTTTATCTAAACTACGAATTTTCTTCCATTTGTCGGTTTCTGCATATAGTTTAATATACGCGTTTCTATCCTTGATGAACTTCGTTAGATATTTTGTCATAAATAGAGCATCTACCCATTTTCCAATGATGCCGAATGGGGAAGAATATTCAAAAATATCAGTCATTATGGTCATTGCGCTGCTCGATTCAAATCGATGTGTATGTTTTAGGTATTTGAAAGGCCCTTTTTCCATTTCGTCAATAAAATAGTGTGGAGCGTCCATTGCAGTAATTTTCGCAGTCAAATCAAAAGATAACCCAAAGTGTTTTGCTCTAAATGTAACCGACTCATTCAATTCTAATAGCCCTTCTTTTCTCCCACTGATAATTTCTTCTTTCGTTTTTTGAGCAGAAATTGTGTGGAATTCTGCACATCTAGCCAGATCAAATACAAGATTGATATCAGCGCCTATAGGTGTAGAAATTTGTTGGGTAGCCATTTTGAATCCATTTAACTAGACAGTGAATTAATCATATTCTGTACGGCTGAACTAGATCTACTGAAACTTACTATTTTGACATCAAGAGGTGTATTTTTGAATTTTTCTAGTGCAATCTGCATGGATGTGATAATCCATTCCATTCTGTTTCCAAAAGCACCGCCACCGACCAAGGTCAGATAGACATCCTTCGAACCTGTATTCTTATAATTAATTAAAGCAGCATACAAGGTTGCTTCGTAAGTGGCCTCTAATATGATGCGTGCAAATTTCTCCCATAATCCATGTGGTTCATTACAATAAGATACGGGAAGTGCCGAGCAATATGCCTGAGAAACGAGGTGAGTACATTGGTCAAGTGTCACTTGTGTATCCCATTGTAATCCTATCTTTAATTGTTGTTTGAGTTGTTCTCTTTCATCGGAGCTTAATTGATCCAACTTGATATTTAAACCGATCAATCCGTCTCCATTAAAAAGAGCATACCCATTGACCATACTCCACATTTTTAGATGCTCATTGTCCAATTTCTCAGCGATGAGGTCCAAGCAATCTATTTGATTGTATCGACTCTGACCAATTTTGCCGTTGACCTCAGCAAAATAGTTTCTAAAAATAGTGCCAGCACCACAAGCAATGGCACATGCTGGGCCTTGTGTATAATCCGTTTCGTAGATGTCGACGCCTCTTTCTGGTGAAACTCCTGGGCCCACCATTTCTAATAAATTAAATTGGGAGGCTGCTTGGAATAATGCATGTTCATTGGCTGGATCTTTATGTAAATGTTGAACATTACCGACCACTTCCTTTACGGATATAATCTCATTAAACGCATCGATATTAGGTGCGTTTGAAATTAACTCAGATAAGGTAGGTACCTCCAGTCTACCATAGATATATGCTTTTTGATTTGCTGTTGAAATCAATTTATTTCCTTCAACTTTTAGATGGTTACGTACAGATTCTGAGCTTTCTTCAAATCCCATTAATTTATTGAACCACATAGGCGCTTATTTTGATGATGTTTCTGAGATAGTTTGATGGGGTATGAATGTACTTAATTGAACAAGTTATACACTTGCGCTCCATCCTTACTTAAGATCAAATATCAGTGTAAATAATTGGTGTATTAGGATCATAAATAATTTAATAGCTGGAATAGTTCACTATTCTTCTAATTTAAAAAAATCCGACGAATGCCGATAAAAATGAAAATAAATGTAGAATAGAAAATGAAGAATGGAAAGATCCATTCCGGCTTGTCGATTGTTAAAAGAATGGCCATGACGAGCAATTGAAAACCCAGTCCAAATGTAGATAAAATTGTCATAAACCATTTTGGGAATGGCTTACTATTTACGGCACCTTGATCTAAGTTATAAATGGTTTTATCAAAAATGATATATAGAAAATCGTACACCTTGTAATAGAGATTTACACGTTGTTGTGATTCCCCTTCAAAGGCTGGTGGTGCGGAATCTTCAAAAACTCTACTTGTAGTATCCCCATTCACCGAATTCCGCAATATCACGTAGTAGTAATTGTATAATGTTCCTTGCAATTGAATACCGATGAAGGAGATGATCATGTACAGAATAGAACCATTCGTGATGTACCATATCGTAAGGAGAAATAAAAAATTGAGCAGAATATCTGCAATTGAATCATAATACCTTCCTACATATGAGGGGGTTTTCTTGATTCTAGCCAATTCTCCATCAGCAGCATCCAAGATCGACTTTAGGATTAATAAAATGGCGGCTAAAATAAGTTGGTCCAATAGCATACAAGCGATGGCAGCAAAACCCGTAATGATAAACCAGGTTGTAACTTGGTAGGGTGTTGCACTTCCATGTTTTAATCCGTTTGCGATCCATCGAGCAATGAAGCGACCATAGTCAGATAAATCAATAAATTGATATGCTTTCGGTAATTTAGCCATTCAAAAATTAGATTTAAGATTACCCATTATGGGGCGGAAAATCTGCACGGATGGGGTGAAAAATATCGGTTACTTCAACATCAGTGATTGCAATTGCACTATGTTCTACGTTTGCAGGGATGACAGCAACCATTCCTTTTTCCATTCTAGTAGTGATACCACCTATAGTGAAATCTAATATTCCTTTTGTAATAATACTTACTTGTTCATTTACGTGATGATGATTCGGTAAGACAGCATCTTTTTCAATTTCCCACAATGAAACTGTCATGTTTTCTGTATGAACTAATTTTGCTTTTAAACCAGCGAAAGGAGCAAAATAGTCTAAGGAATCCAAGTGGACAACTGGGCTTTTACTGGAAGTATTGATTTCTTTCATGAGTCAAAAATAACGTTATGAGAAAGTTTGAAAAGTGCTTTAATTTTATGAGACGGCAAGTTAAGCGCAATAACTAAAACGGTGACCATTTATTATGAGTTATTTTAATCTAACAGTGAAAGATTAACAAAGTATTTTATAAAATAAAAGCTTCTGATTTTATTAGTTGATACAATATCTATAGGTGTTTTTCCATTTTATATCTGATCATTTACAAGACCATTTTATATACTACCATTCACTAAAGAAGAATTTTGCATGAAAATTAATTCAATTTTATTTTCAATATCTTTCATTGTTTTCTTTCTATTTACTTCGCATGTATCTGGCCAATCAAAATTTGAATATGGAATTGGAATAGGTATAAATCATAGTAAAATCGATGAACAAATATCCACCCTAACTGGGAGTCAAAGTGATTCTTATAAAGTTTTGAGACTTCCTGCTGTATCTACTCGAATTGCATACAAGTTAAATGAAAAGTTTCATATTAATAGTGGAGCTGGTTTTTCTTGGTTGGGTTCCCTCAAAAGAGATTTGTCAAAACGCGTCATCGCTTCTACAGTAGAAGTACCTCTTCAATTAGAGTGGAATGTCAATAGAAATTTTCACATTACCACTGGTCCGGTGTATAATTATACCGTAGGTTTGACGGATGAAACAGAAACTTCTAAAATAGATATTCTTCCTATTGTGAATTCTAAACATCAATTTGGGTTAAAGCACGGAATTGGCTATTCCCATGAATCTCTTGAATTTACGTTGTCTTACTCACATTATATGACAGATTTGTTGGTTTTGCCTGTTTTTGATGTAAATGGAAATGAAATTGGCACTTTATTTTCTAAATTAAGTAATATACAATTGGGTATTATATTTAGAAGATAAGAATGAAATGAATGTAGTAATTAAAGAGCAACAATTATTATCCGATAATTGGTATAAACTATACAAAGTAACTTTTGATTATTTATTGTCTAACGGAAAATGGCAAAAACAGATTCGTGAGGTGTATGATAGAGGAAATGGAGCCACTATTTTATTATTTAACTCCAAATCGAAAAATGTGGTATTGACCAAACAATTCCGAATGCCTACCTTTCTTAACGGCAATGCGGATGGAATGGTTATCGAAGCATGTGCAGGCCTTTTAGATAATGAAAATCCTGAAGCATGTATACGGCGCGAGACCAATGAAGAGACGGGATATAGAGTAAAAGAAATCAAAAAAATATTTGAGGCTTATATGTCTCCAGGAGCGGTGACGGAAATCCTTCATTTTTATATAGGTGAATATGACAACCAAATGAAAACAGGTGTTGGTGGTGGATTGCCAGAAGAACAAGAAGATATTGAAGTGCTAGAATTGTCATTTGAAGAGGCATATGCCATGATTTCTACTGGAGAAATAAAAGATGCCAAAACCATTTTACTCCTTCAATACGCCAAAATAAATGGAATTGTATGATTTGATCTGGTGCGTAATGAATAGGAATTGGCATAACAATTATAGACCTCTGCTTTTTTGATCCAATAGTTTTAATACCGTTGGGAATCGATATGTTCCGTGCATAGTTTGAATATTTTTAGCAGCAATATCAAGATCCATACCTAATGCAGTAACAAAAAGTGGCTTTTTACTATTCCCTCTGAGTACTTCTCGCTTTGCATGGTGAAGGGTAGCAAAATTATTTTTAGCAACTCCAATAATTGGAATTTTGTGCTCCAAATATTCAAATAAATAGCCTCCAAGTCCCAATTTTCCATAATCATCCAATACTACAAAACCATCAACAACGAGTATGTCAGCGTCTGTATCAAGATGGATGTTTTTTAAAATACTTGTGATGCATGGCAGTTCTCTTTTATAAAAAGATCCACTTTCATATTCCTGAATTCCAGATAGAATTTCAATTTTAGAAAAATCTACTTCTCCATCGGACCAATCGTTTATTCCAAGGCATGCGGTTCTAGCATTGCCTTCATAATAGTAAGTGTCAAAACTATAAATCATTTGAAAGTGCTGTGGTTTATAAGTGCATATCTTGTTATAAAAAATAAAGTCAAATGTACAATTTACAACTGATTCCAAGGTCCAGAGAATAGAGTTGAAGTTCAATATATTTATTCCTTATTTTATAATTTACTTAATGAACGTTTTTAGACAATACTGTTTCCTTCAGTTTAATAAATTGATAGGCAATATTAATCTGTCCTTGATTGAGCGGTGTGAATCTGCGGTTGACAACATTTATTTGATATCCCACCGTTATCTTTAATAGGTGTGTACCCAATCCAAAGTAGGGCATTGCTCTAAAAGTACTTTTATCAAAATCTGTGTAGACAATTACTTCCCCTCCGAGCAGAAAAGGACCATAATTTAATGAGATCCCAGCTTTGGGACCGTATATAATTGAACGTGTATTCATCGCAACTTCAATTCCTACATATTTACACATGGCTGCATAATGTCTTTTAAAATATTTAGTGTTTAGAAATTCGAATTCTAGTAGATGATAATTTTTCCTCGAATTATCATGGGAACTATGGGCATACCCAATTGATAATCCATATTCTTGATGCAGTGCATATAAATCAGAAGGAATATGCTGACTGTATAAGTTGGAACTCAAAAATAAAATACACCCTATGTATGCAATAAGTTTTAACACATGAAATTCATTGATTGCTTTCAATTATTCCAACGAATTCTGCATGTGATTTTTGATAATTACACTTCATTATTTTCAAAAATGGATCTGATTTCTTGTTGTCGAACCTTCCAGTAGTCATTGTGTTCCCATCTTTTCTCAGAATTGTATTGAAATTGTAACTTTTTAAGATAGGCCATGAATCCATTTTCTAGCACATACCGATACGCATAAAAGGCTTCTTTTCTTCCTTCAAAATGACTAGAAATGGCTTGACCTGCATAATATCCAGATGCCAATGCTGAAGTGATACCAAAGGACGAAATCGGATCATAATTGATCGCCGCATCACCTACAGCCAACCAATTAGTTCCATAGGGACAATTCAGTCTACTTGTTCCTGAAGGTTTTATGCGGACTATTGCATGTCTTACTTCATCTATTTGAATTATTTTCTTTAGATGTAATGTCTTATTAAATTGTGTTAAAAGAAATGATGTGAATTGATGATTGGGCGGTATCATTTCTTTCGTGGTGAAAAACATAACTGAAAGCTCATTTTCACGGACTGGCGATACATACCACCATCCAGTTTCAACGGATTCGATACATACTTGCTTAGCCAAAGGAATCTCGACAGGAATGGTAAAAGAAAAACCAAACTGGGAATCTAAATTGTATTTTTCTGCACCTAGCATTCTGGCAACCAAAGCCTTTCTTCCTGTTGCATCTACCATCATATCGCTAAAAATGTCAACCTCTTCTCTAGTTGACCGAATAGAAACCTTATGCAGTGTATTAACCTGTTCCACTTGTTGAAATCTAGAACCATACAGTAAGTTTCCTCCAGTTTTTACATAGGTTTCCCATAGTTGCTTTTCAAAGTAAAATCGATCCAAAAGATATCCATGCCCATGAATGGAAGTAATGAATTCTTTTTGTTCCCAATTTTCATTTCCCCAACAGCTTTTATTTCCAAAATAATTCAAATGTCTTGGGTCACGAATCAATTTTTCGATGCCCAATTGATGAAGAATCGGTTTGGCGTTGGGAGGGAGTGCCTCTCCAAATTTAAAAGGAGGACTTGTGTGCGACTCAATAATACAGTTTGAAATACCCAAAGAATTCAAGGTCAGTCCTGTGGCAATACCAGCAGGACCAGCTCCGACAATGATTACTTTCCACTTTTGTGGTTGATCCCTATCGTTCACCTCGTCCAAATGTAGTTCTCTTTCTATCTCTTTTTGGAGCTGGTGGCTTGAATGATTCTAGCATGTCTTCCGCAGCTTTAAACGAAGGAACCTTTTGATTTTCTGCGTAGATGACTTGCTTCAATGTTGGGTCATTTTCTGAGAAATGTCTTCCCGTTTCTTTCCATACGACATCAGGTAGAAAGCCTTTGATATTGTCTGGTGTTTTACCCTCTATTTTTGTAATAATACCCAGTTCATGCCATTCTGCAATCATTGAATTGATTTTCTTTTGATAGTTTGTTCCAAAGTCTCTCAACCAATCTTGTCTGTAATCAAAATGTTTTAATCGTTGTGCAATGTTGACCTCATCATCTTGCATTCGAGCGTAACTGTCTTCGCTCAAAACCTGATTGGGAACTCTTGCTGCCCAAAAAGAGGGGAGAGGCAAATAAGTTGAAGGATCATACCCAGATAGACAACTGGCTTCATCCGTTTGCCATGGAACTCCTAACCAACGAGTGAGTGATCCTGGACCACTGGCGGATAATGGACCTTTTGGACCAAGTGCAATAGCTGGGGAGAGAAGTGGTCCATAATTTAATTTGGTAAATTTCTTTTCACTGATTACGTTTAATCGATATGCCTCTTTCCACATCAACTTCACACGAAGCGGCCATGTCAATTCAATCCCTGGATGAAATGGCCCTCCCAGGCATTCTTCAAGTGGAGCTTGATTTAAAGCATCAATTTGTTGTGCCGGAGTCATTTTGTTGAATGGTATTCTAGGTTTCGGTTTTTGGACTGTGAAGTTACCTTTGGACCATTCTTCTAATCTTGCATATTGTGTTTGAGTTATAGGTAAGTCTACCAACGCTATTTTTGTATATTCTCCAAACCCATCTCCGTAGAATGGGGGAACCTTGGCAGGGGTATATTCGTCAGAACTAGGATTTCTAAACCAATTAAACACTCGTTTTCTTGCTGGCATGGCCTTTTTCGAGGTATCCGATAATAGCTTGATCAATTTGGGGTCAGTAAAGTCAGACGGAGAATTTTTTCCGAATAACATAAAAAAACCAGAATTAACCCACTGAGTCTCTGTCATTCGACTCAGAATCGGAAAGATGTGCTCCCAAAAGTCAACTCCATTTTGTGCAGGATCAGGATAATTCATCTCTCTGATAAATAAATCTTGGACTACATCATTCATAGTAACAACGCCAAATAAACCTGGTCCAAAATTCGGTGGTGTAACTGCAACCATTGCCGGTTCCGCTTCGATTTTCTTTCCATTGATGACAACACTTGCTCGAACCACCCCATCGCAGGTATCATCGTGAAAGCCATCATTATTTGCAAAAGTGATGGCTGGTAAATTATTTTTTGAAGCAGCATCGCCGTCGCCCCCAAAAAATAACAAACGCCCTTCATTATCTGTTTCCAAATGACCCAATGGTACCTTAGTACCGTAAAATTCACCTTGATCCAATTGATATTTTTTTCCTTTTGTATTTGTCCCAGTTATAGATTTAGATCCTGGGTTGATGACCAATTGCTTCCGATCATCTCCTGAGACATCTGCATTTCTGAAGGCAGAAGGGATACCAGCTTCAGGAAGATCCAATGCATTATTAAATTCATACCATGCTGATTTAACATTTGCAACATGTACTCGCCAATTGATTTTGGCATCGTTAGCATTAATTTCGCCTAAAACTTTTCCTCTTTTATCAAACGCATAAATTCGAAAACGGGCAACTTGTTTTTTTACCCGTCCTTCAGAGTCTTTGTATCCTCCCGGAGATTTCGGAGCTACGCCTGGTTCATCCGATGCTAGAAAATATTCATCTGAATTACCGATTCTTGCGATTCCAATAGGAGGGTAGATAGCGAGCGATACAATTTCTTTAGGATTCATTTTACTTGGAATTGAGGTTATTAATTTATTAGAGGCGGATTTGATCTTTATGATTTCACCTTTCGGAATAAAAATATAAAACTCAGGACTAATAACTATGGGTATAAATACCTGATTTTCTCAGTGCAACGGTTGATGTAGAATCAATAGAAAAAATCACAAAACAATCATCTTTGAATAATTTTGAAAAAATCTCAAACAATTTAAAGTAATTTGTTGAGTCAATCGTCTGAATGTATTATGACGATACAAATGTCCGAAGAAATGACAGAAAAACGAGAGCAAAAAATACGTAATGTTGTCAATGAATATGGCAATAGGCTCTTTGGTTTTATTCGCGGGAAAGTTCCATCCAATGCTGATGCAGAAGATATTATTCAAGAAGTATGGTATCAACTGAGTAGGGTAGTAGAGTTGGATTCTATTGAGCAGGTAAGTGGTTGGTTGTTTAGAGTAGCAAGAAATCGAATAACTGATACGTATAGAAAGAAAAAACCAGAACTGACTGTAGATAAAGAGTACGATTCGGGAGATGGGAATTTTATTTTTAGGGACATATTGATGGCAGATTCAAAAAGTCCAGAAGACGAAAACTTAAAAGAGATATTTTGGGAAGAGCTATTTACAGCATTGGACGAACTACCCGATAAACAGAAAGATGTGTTTGTGTGGAATGAATTAGAAGATCAAACTTTTCAGGAGATAGCTGATCGTACGGGTGATAATATAAAAACGTTGATTTCGCGAAAACGATATGCTGTTCAACACTTAAGAGGTAGACTGGAAGAATTGTATGCTGAATTTTTTGAAAAATAACCTTT
Organism: Saprospiraceae bacterium; assembly: GCA_029212405.1. Classification (GTDB taxonomy): domain Bacteria; phylum Bacteroidota; class Bacteroidia; order Chitinophagales; family Saprospiraceae; genus CAJXUU01. Next base: position 62,371 of record JARGNR010000022.1, on the reverse strand, counting down.
TATGGTTTTTAAATATAAGAATATGAATAATCAAGGAAAAATGAAAAAGCCAATAAAAATTGTTGTAGCTGTACTATTTTTTGTCGCAGTTGCAGGAGCCGTATCGTGGGTGGTAATGTTTCTGTGGAATGCAATTTTGGTTGATTCCATAGGGGTGAAGCCACTGAATTTTTGGAAAGCTGCAGGTTTGCTTTTACTTGCCAAAATTCTTTTTGGAGGCATAGGTAGAGGTTGGGGTCGTAAATCTAGAGAAAAAAGAAAAGCTTGGAGGAAAAAATGGATGGGTATGACACCTGAAGAAAGAAAAGATGCGAAAGCAAGATGGAAAGAATATTGTTCTAAACGTAAAGAAGAAAAAGAATAATAGCCTCCACAAAATGAATATGGAATCTGTAAAATTAATTTTTTGCAGATTTTTTTTGTTTGTAAAGTAATGATATTCAGTATTGTATGTAAAATGTTGAAATGTTTTTAAATTATTTCCTCTTTTTTTAAAGTAAAAATTGAAGTGCTGCGTCTTCCATACTAAATACGCAAATTACTTACAGGATGACTTAAGAAAATGCGAGATTATTCACCAATAAAAAAAATAAAAATGAGACCTTTTAAAATGTTTTTTGGAATTGCTTTAGTCGGATTACTTTTTCTTTTTGTGATTCGCGTAGCACTAGTAGCTTTTGTAATAGCAGCTGTTATGAGTATAACCTATGCGATTTTCAGAAGAGTGAAAGACTTTATTACGTACGATAGATATGGAAATCATTATATCCCTAAATATGAGTACAAACAGATACACCATAATAGAATGAATGAAGTAGAGCCTTTATTTTATGGGGTTCAAGTCACTCCTAGAACTCCTGCAAAAAATATACGGTTTATTGACGCTATCTAATTGATAGATTGATCAACCCGCTTAATTTAATTTATTAATACTAAAAACAACAACAATGATGTGTAACAACAGATTTTATAAAAGACAAATGAATCAGAATAGAATGAATGATTATTATGGAAATGCGAGACATGAAAAGCGAAGAGCTTGGAAAGATCAATGGATGAAAATGTCAAGTACTCCTCGAGCTAATGTTCTCGAAAAAGATGAGAAATATGAATTGCATTTGTTTGCACCAGGATACATCAAAAGTGATTTTACTATCGCATTGATTGATCAAAAATTGACGATTTCAGTAAAAGATAAAGAGTCTAATGAAGCAAATTGGAAAAGGAAGGAATATTCACCTTCAGGCTTTGTAAGACAATTTGCCTTAAATGAAGATATAAATAGTGATTCCATTGAAGCAGTGTATGAAAATGGAGTGTTGATCATTAGCTTGCCAAAACTGGAGGGCCATGAAACAAAACGACAAGAAATAGAAATATCATAGTAGTTTAGTAATCAGTTGGGTAGCCCAGTGAAAGTAAAATTTCACTGGGTTTTTATTTTGAAGCCTAGTGGTTTATATCTTTTGAATGGTATAAAATTGAAATTCATTTCTACCATTTACTGTGTTGGAAATCTTAATTTGATAAAGGCCCGTGGGCAATTCTTCGATGTCAAGATAGGTACCCAATTTTCCCGATTCAATTTTAATACCTTTCATGGAATACAGGGAATAGTTCAATGGCAAATTGAGACTGTTTTTGATATGAATTCTATTAGGGCTAGGATTAGGATAGAGGGCTAACCCTTCTATTTTAGTCTCTATACTGTTGACTGTAAAATCTTCACCATCACAATCTTCATCTATACCATTATTGATTATTTCAGTTCCATTGGGGTTGATATCGGCATTAGTATCATCACAATCCAGATCATTTGAACTGTACCCTTCATTGGCTGAACATGCGGAGAATTGAATTTCTCCAGCTCCAAAACCATCCATGTCTTCATCTAGATAATAGGCCATAATGAAATCATTGGTGTCAGTTGTAATTTGAATTGATTTGCCCAAACTGGTATTGTAATAAGAACCACTTCCAGTTTGTTCCAATTTTATCGATTTAACCATATATCGATAAGTAGAGTTGGCTTGAAAGCAGGTGTCTAGTAAGGAAGCAGCTTGTAATTTTTCATACATTAATTCAAAAGGCGCTTCATTAATACTTCGATAGACCATATAGCCATGAGTAGCATCTATACTTTCCGTCCAAGATACGTGTATATCTCCTTCAATTTGATCAATAGATACCTCTTCAGGCGGCCGGACAGCGTGCAGGCGTAAAGTAGGATCTCCCATCAGCGCTATGTGGGCACTTTTTGAGCTGTTTCCTTGATTATAAAATGATCCTCCAGCATCTTGTGTTTTTTGAGTGCAGTATCCAATGGTCTTACCCAGAGCCATCTCATATACTTGCCATGTCGGTCTTCCTGCCCATGCATTGACTAATACATCGCCACTTCCCAATGCGGATCTAAGAAAATTATTTTGACTGTCCCAGTCTCCAAAATAACTTCCAAAAGTAAAAGTGAAAATGGTCTGTATATCTTTTGATGCCCATAAATTTTGAGTGGTTCCTACACCATTACAACTTGTGTACGATCCTCCACCGCATGCATATGAAAACAAGTATTTGTCATTTTCAAGTACAACTTCATAATTCTGTATGGAGACACTATCACCTCCAAATAGTGTAGGGAAATTACGCCATGCACTTTGACCAAACCCTTCGGCAAACCCACTGAAATTATTTTCTACTAAGGCACGTCTAGGGTAGTCATTTTGGCCCATCTTAAACGCGTGAGATTTGTTGAGATAGTTCCGTGTCAATTCTATTTCATCCAATTCAAATGCTGGAAGATCATTGAAATCAACTCTCCCAATTTGTAATTCAATATTGGATGGATTAGCAGTATTGTCGTATTTACCATCACCAGGTATATTTTTATTTTTCTCTCTTGCTGGCGATGTATTATCTACAAAAACATCTGTCCAGTTACCATCCATGTCGCCATAAAAAAGATCTGCGGCCCAGGCACCTTGATGATTGCTATGACCATCGTGTGCGGAATTTCCAGAATAGGGCACTGGTATATGTCCTAATAAGTAAAGCATTTGATCCATTTCATAAGAAGGGATGTACCAATCTGTTATTTTTGACTTTACGTCAGTTACCGCTTCTCCTGCATCAATATGTAATGTATCCACGATCCATCCATCCATTTCTATGTCATCAATGGTTTGTGCGATTTCAGCTTGAAGTGGATCTGACAACTTAGAATCTATCGCTAATAAACATCTCCCTCGTTGATGAATTGCAGGTAATTCAAGCCCTACTGTGATTATCCCTCTTCCTGTTAGTCCTTTTCTGATATGGTAAGGATAGGGAATCCCCTTTATTAAGGTTCCCAAATGAAATTCGTTTACAAAGCCATCAAGAGATTCAATCAATTCTAAATTTTGAAATTCATCTACTTTACTGACATAGTAAATAGAAGCATCATCATCGTTGATCCATCTCAAAGTAGCGTCTCCAGTACTAGGATTGTAATCCATCCATAGTGGAACGGATCGATCCAAATCAACTTTTGCTTGTGAGAACGACAATTGAGTAATGAATAGGACAAAAACAAAAGAGAATAACTTGGGCATTTGATAACAATTGAATGATAAAGATGATTATCAAAGTTAACATTTTAAGTTGTTTATTTGGGGACGGATAAACATTCAAAGTAACATTCTATTTTAGATAAATAAAAGGCATTAGTTTACAGAGCTTTTATTGAGTTATTTTGTATACTGATTTATTTTTACGATTACTTTAGTTCCGTTGGATTGGTTTTGATCTGTATATAAATCGATTATTTCTACCTTAATTTGATCATTCGATACCATATTGTTGATAGCCATTCTATCTTTGGTAATTTGCATTCCCATCGACTTTTTTCGCTGAGCAGTTTTTAGTTTTAGTTGATTTGCTTTTTCTCTTCCAATTCCATTGTCTACAATTTCTATGATTATTTCTGCATGATTTTGTTGAACTTGTATGGATATAATTCCATTATTTTCAGATTTGTGTAATATACCATGCCAAATAGCATTCTCTACATAGGGTTGCAAGAGCATTGGTGGTATGGTAATCAAATTAGTATTGATTTTAGGATCTATGACAAACTCAAATCCAAAAGCGGTAGAAAACCTCTTCCGTTCAATTTTAATGTATAATTCAAGTGTGTTCAGTTCTTCTTTTAGCGTAATTCTTTTTTTGCCAGAATTTTGTAAAACAGATCGGATAAGTTTTGAAAAATCAGTGATAAAGTCAATTGCATCTTCCTGTTGATTTTTTTGCACATTTAATTTTATTGCATTTAAGACATTGAACAAGAAATGTGGATTCATTTGTGCACGCAAAGCTTTCATTTCAGTTTCTGCCAATTTTTTATTGAAAGCGATCATTAACGCTTGTTTTTCTTTGAGTTGATTGAGTCGGACACGATATCCCAAATAAAACAAAAGTAAGAGTGTGCCCATACAAAAGGCCCAAAAGCTTTTGCGTTGAGTCAGTGGAGGCGTAACATCCATCTGTAATAAGAGTATAGGCTGAGAATACGAGGTAGAAAATTCTAATTTAGATTTAATCCATATTTTGGTGTGACCAGATTTTAATCCTGAGAAACCATATTCAGTTCTTTTTTTCAAATCAATCCATTCATTGTGCAGCCCTTCGATCTTTATAGCATACGATTTAGGTTTATAAGAGGTATAGTTAAAATCATTAAACTGAATACGTAGATATTCATCGTTGGGACCCAATTTAATCTTTCCTCCTGTTCGAATCCTATTTCCATTGGAATCCTTTATCTCTTTAGAATCCAATTCTACACCTAATAATTGGATATTAGGCTCACCAATGAGTTCTTTGATCGTATCAGGATCAATAATATGAATGCTTCTACCGCTAGTTACAATAGGATATTTACCTTCTTGAATAATTAATCCGTCAGAAGATGATAGCATTTGAGAGTCACCGAATACACTAGTTTCGTTCTTGTCTTGATCAATTTTTATTATTCCTTTTTTTGTAGCCACCCATATTACATTGTCAGCATCTATTTCAATATCATTTACGCTAATATTTGGGATTAGCGGGTCTAACTCAATGGGATGTGCTGCGCCATTTACAATACTATCTCTGTGTATAGTGTAAAGCTCGTGTAACATGGAGCCAAAACAAATAATATTTTTTTGACTTATACCAAAAGAAGGACTATAAATAGTTAAGAGTTCTTTTGTCTTACTATCAATGATATTTTTATTGAATATATATTTTTTGTTTTTATGGTCAATCCCAAAGAATCCCTGCTGTGCTGAAAACCACGCAAAACCATCGACAGAAAAACCTTCAAGTATTGATCTATAACTAAATTCAAGCGGATGACTGCCCTGGTTAGAACTGCCGTATATTTCATAATGTAAGGTGACGGGATCAAAAACGAATATTGTCCCGTCATGAGAGGCTACCCATATATCACCATCAGGGTGCGTACCAATTTCTCTGAAAGTGATATCGAGACGAATAGGTTCCAATATATTTTCAAAGTAATTGGTAAAAGATTTGTCTAATTCATTGAAGAGGTAAATTTGTTCTCTGGTTAATACCCAAATATTTCCTTTTTGGTCTATCGTTGCTCCTTCTATATAGCTGTCATCTTGGATGTAGTCAAACATGCGTATTTCTTCAAAGCTATCTTCCGAATGAAAGGATAATATGTCTGGGGTAGAAGTACTTAGATATCGTTTGTTTTTTGAATCATAGATCACTTCATCCATATACCCCAGAGTAGAAAACGAGCGTACTCCTTGAGTGTGTTTATTGTGTCTATAGATACCAGATGAATATGAACCTAACCACAAGGCATCATTTATCCATTTCATTTTTATTGTACTTTCGGGCCACTGTCCATTTTTCATGATATGATCAAATGGAATAAAACTATTTTGATTTTTATTAAAATAAGTGAGCATTCCTCTCGAATCAATCAGTAAAGTACTGTCATTATAAATGGTTAGACTAGCGCCGGTCATGCAAGGATGATTCCAGTCTTCACCAGGACTGCATCTATAGTTTTGAATTTTTTTTGTTGTGATATCAAAAGAGTACAAACCTTGTCCATATGTTACTCCCCATATGGTGGAATCCTTATCCATGACAGCGTCCCTAATTCTAATATGATCCTGTCCTTGATAATAGATAAATGAGTCTAATTGAGGTACGTATTGAATGATACCTGTTAAAGTGCTATACCAATTTTCTATAAAGTTGGATTTATGATCTGCAATGGGCCGCGCCATCAATTGAAAACCATCCAACCTTTCTAATTCTGTAGTATCTGTGTATAAAGTAACCAACCTGAAAGAATCTTGATGTATGTTATAATTGATAAATCCATGTGAGTGCGAAGTAAACCTGAAAATGCTGTCATTCAACGAATGGAGTCCATAAATACGGAGATTTGATATGTTATCTTTCCCATTTATCTTAAATGTAAATATTCGAATCGTATTTTTTTTAATGTCGTAGCGCATCAATCCGTTTTCTACGGTGCCAATCCATAACCAATCGTTTTTGTCTATATAGATATCATAGACTTTAATGGGGTCATCAAAAGGCGAATTCTCTACTAAGGTGTTTATGTTTATAAACCTATCTCCTTTATGCATGTAAATACCTTCGTCGGTGCTGACCCAGATAATTCCTTTACTATCCTCTTCCATGTCACTTACTGAATTACTATTCAAGCCATTCCAATTGGTCCATTTTGAAGTAGGAAAATCATGACCTGTAATTTGTGCATCAGCCCAATGGATAAAGCACAAGAAAATGATACTATAGATGCATGAATTTTTCAATTAAAGTCTCTTTCTAAAAAGGTTTTCAAGTTAGGTTTTTTTGATCTTGAGATTGGAATAATCGTATTGTCACTCATCACAAGATAACCTCCTTCAGATTTTACATATTGACTCACTTTATTCATATTGACAAGGTAAGAGTGATGAACTCTCATAAAACCCATTCCCTCTAATTTTTCTTCTATCGCCTTTAAGGTAATCGAAAGCGTCAATGGTTTTTGACCTTCTAAAATAACTTTGGAATAATTGCTTTCTGCTTTAACAGATATAATATGGTTTGGGTCTACAAACTTTTGACGATCCTTTTCAGAGAAGACAATCTTTTGATTTGTTTTAGAATTAAAGTATTGATCTAGTAAACTATGAATTCTATCATTATTGCCATTTTTTGAAACTAACTTTGCTTTTACTTTATCTACAGCAGACTTCAAATCATGCCTATCTACAGGCTTCATCAAATAATCTACAGCACTAACTTTAAATGCATTGACTGCATACGAATCATAGGCCGTCACAAAAACTACTTCGAAATCTATCGGACTTAAATATTCAAGAAGTTCAAAACCATTCATCCAAGGCATTTCTATGTCTAGAAACAAAACATCTGGATTTGCTCGCTTTATGTACTTTAGGCCGTCTTTAGAAGAAGAAAGCATTTTAATAATTTCTACTTCTGGACAGTATTTTGCTAAATCAAGGGACAAGCTTTCTAAACAATGAGGTTCATCATCAATAAGTATCGCCTTTATCATACGCATATATTTTTTATAAATAAATGTAAGTGGAATTCTTGAATCATTTAGGACTAAATAGTAATATGCTTTTATACATGAGTAAATGAACATTAACACCCCGTAGTTTGCACAGGAAAAACCCTGTTTTTTTTCAGTGTGACCTTTGCCTGAGTAGTTGGTTGGTTTTATTGAGTAATTTGTTTTTGAGCCTTCAAAATGCAAATGAAATAACTAAGAATACCAATGAATAATGTAGGTATACCAATAAATCATATGCTAGCTTTCGGCAAAAAATTGATTGCACATTTGTCTCAAACAATCAACATTCTAATTTATGAAGACAAATAATAGCTTTCGGTTCACAAGTACGTTCTATGTATTCGCGTTTACTTTATTAACAATAACCTTATCTGCTCAAGAAAAGATACTACTCGAAGGAGATGCATTAGGTAAAGATCCAGATGCCAAAATAATAATCTCCTTTGATCCAGATGCGCCGGGTACAGACTCTTCTGCAATATTTGAGATTCAATCAGATAAGAGAGGTATACTCATCCCTAGACTTACTTCATTAGAAATTGATGCAATAAATGATCCCGCAGATGGATTATTATTGTATGATGTAGATCAACAATGTTTTTGTTACGCGACAAATAATCAATTTGTAAGAATCGTCACAAATGTTGTAGGTAGTCTCGCCTGTTTGTCAGATGCAGATGGGGATACCAAAGTATGCGTAGATACTGATCCTTCGATAGATCCTGATCTTATAATGTTTGAATTGGATTCTACTCTTCAATGGACAATGCGTGATTTAGCACTAGAACCATACAATAGTTTTAATTCTGTTTATATAGGTGCCAATACAGGCTCTTCCACTACTCCAGGTGCAGCAAATGTAGTAGTAGGAGATAGTGCAATGACCAATAATCAAGGAGGCTCTTTCAATACGGTTTCTGGATTTAATGCAATGCACAATAATGAAGGTGGTTCGTTAAATGTTGCCATAGGTTCTGGAAGTTTAGCTAGCAACAGCAATGGACAAAACAATGCGGCCTTGGGATCATTTGCTTCTTTTTCTAATGAAAATGGAGGGCACAATACAGCAATCGGAGTTCAATCCCTCTTTTATAATAAAAATGCAAGTCATATTGTAGCTGTTGGGGATTCTGCCTTATTTGCCAATGGATTTGACCCTGAAGGACCATCAGATGCATCTCGAAATACTGCTGTCGGATCACGTGCATTGAGAACTAATTATAATGGTTTTGATAATACTGCTGTAGGACATAAATCATTGTACAAAAATGTGAATGCAAAAAATAATACTGCTGTGGGGTCATCTGCTTTGGAAAGTAATACTGAAGGAGATGATAATACCTCAGTGGGATATAATTCCTTACAAGCTAACTCAACGGGTAATTCTAATACTGCCTTGGGTATGCAATCGATGGCTTCAAATATAGATGGTTCGAATAACGTAGCAGTTGGAGATTCTTCATTACTCCAAAATTTAAATGGTTTGGACAATGTCGCAATAGGTAAACTAGCTCTGCTAAATAATGTTTCAGGACAAAATAATACAGCTATTGGAAGTGGGAGTATGAAAGAAAATATATCAGGTTACGATAATGTTGCCATTGGACAAGATGCTTTGAAAAATTCGAAAACGTTTGCAGATAATGTTGCCGTTGGAGTCGGAGCCGCAAAAAATATAGTTAAAGGATTTGGAATTGTTGCCATCGGAAAAGATGCAATGAGAGGAGATACTTCCTCTACAGAACCGATAACACAAACTACTGCTGTAGGAGATGTATGCATGTATTCGTTGACTACTGGCCAACGAAATACAGGATTAGGTGGTGGATCTTTGTATTATACAACAGAAGGTTCGGATAATACCGCCCTTGGTTTTCAAGCCATGTCAAATAATATTACTGGATCTACTAATATTGCAATTGGCGGAAATGCATTAAGGTATAACAACATCGGGTCCAATAATATTGCAATTGGAGATAGTTCATTGTTAACTAATATTGGAAGTTTTAATACTGGACTGGGACATTCAGCTCTTAGTAATGCACAAGGAGAAGAAAATATTGCAATTGGTTTTCGCTCATCTTATAACAGTACTGGGAATTCCAACATAAGTATTGGTTTAAATTCTCTTTTTGATAATACTGGAAATAACAATATAGGAATGGGGGAGAATAGTCTTGAAAAAAACAAAGGCAATAATAATATTGCTATAGGCGAAAATGCTTTGAAGCTCAATGACTCAGGCAATGCAAATTCAGCCATAGGTCCAGGAGCCATGATATCCAACATCGACGGTCATACGAATGTAGCGTTAGGAGTAGCAACTTTAGGGTCGAATACTTCTGGAACTTGGAATGTTGCAATTGGAGATAGCTCACTCTTTGAGAATAATGGCAATTTTAACACCGCTGTGGGACATTATACTTTACAGATTGGACAAGGTGCTCAGAATACTGCTGTCGGCTTTCAATCATCTCTCACCAATTCAGGTAGTTTAAATGTGAGTGTTGGGATGAATTCATTGCTTTTAAACTCAGGAAGTGGAAATGTAGCTTTAGGTCACAACAGTCTTCGTGCCAATAATGGTGACGAAAATGTGTCTATAGGTAAAGATGCCATGAAAGTTAATGATACAGGCCATTCCAATGCAGCAATAGGTTCAGGAGCAATGACAGCTAATACTTCGGGACACTCGAATGTAGCGTTAGGAATAGCAACTTTAGGGTCAAATACAACAGGAGCATGGAATGTTGCAATAGGAGATAGCTCACTCTTTGAAAATAATGGAAATTTTAACACTGGATTGGGACATTATACTTTACAGATTGGGCAAGGTGCTCAGAATACTGCTGTCGGATTTCAATCATCTCTTACCAATACAGGAGATTCAAATGTGAGTGTAGGGATGAATGCAATGAGAAGCAATACTGGAAGCAGTAATACATCAGTTGGCTTCAATACAATGATTTTAAACGATGGGATTGAAAATGTAGCTGTGGGTGCACTGGCTTTAGAAAACAATACAGATGGAAATAATAATGTAGCGATCGGAAATAAAGCCTTACGGTCAAATATGAGTGGAGACAAAAATGTGGCTATTGGGGATTCAGCGATGCTTAATGCGACAAATGGTTTTGCAAATGTAGCAATTGGACCACATACGCTGGAGAATAATAGTGGTGGAGGATATTCGAATACAGCTGTCGGAATATACGCAATGAGAGGGAATAATTCAGGAAGCCACAACACGGCCATTGGTGAAGGAGCATTACAAGGAAATACTTCTGGAAGTTATAACACCGCATTGGGGGATGATGCATTATTGGGAGGAAACGCTTCTTATAATGTAGGACTGGGGTATGGTGCTTTAGTTAACAATTTAAATAAAAGTAATATGGTAGCAATAGGAGATTCTGCCCTTGCTTTTAATGGTTTAGGCGGGTTTCTTGAAGAGGATGGAACAAGAAATGTTGCGGTAGGATCAAAAGGATTGATGAATACCACTTCTGGATATTCAAATACGGCCTTAGGTTTTAGGTCAGGGTATGGGAATTCTGATGGAGCTTGGAATGTTTTTGTAGGAGATTCTACAGGCTATCGTAACAACGGATTTGATAATACTTTGGTCGGTTCTAATGCAGGTACTCATTTGATATTTGGTTTTCAAAATACGTTAATTGGAGCAAAAGCTGGACAATATTCTACTTCAGAAGATGGAGGGAACGTCATGGTAGGAGCCTCTGCAGGAAGAAGTGCTGGTACAAATTCATTTAATGTAATGATTGGAAATCATGCGGGAGAGTTTACAAACTTCAATGCTGGACACAATGTTTACGTAGGACATTATGCAGGGAATGCAGATCAAGGAGCTGGTTTTAGTACATATGTTGGTACATTTAGTGGTCAAGGAGTTGTAAACGGAGAATTAAATACATACTTAGGATCTTATTCCGGAATCAATAATCAATTTGGAAGATTTAATACCTATGTGGGATCATCAACCGGAGAAAATGCTTTAGGAGAGGCTTGTGTTTTTGTTGGTTATAATGCAGGATTAAACGAAGCAGGTAGTAACAAATTAATAATTGAGAATACAGCTGTAGGAGCAGGTAACGCACTAATTTATGGAGATTTTCAAAATGATGATTTAGAATTAAATGCTGATGTTACAATTCGTGATTTATTCAAATTGACACCACAGACTTTACCTGTAGGACTTGGGGCTTCTGACGCTGGCATTATTATTATGGATATTACAGATAGTAATCGATTAAAAGTCTGGGATGGAACAGTTTGGAATAGCTTATGGTAATCCATAATAAAATCTAGAGTACACTCACACTATTTACAAAAAAAGGAGTTCATCATTTGATGGACTCCTCTTATATCTTTATTTTGAAAAAAGACTTTACTATATAATCTCCACACGCATTGGTATTTCAAATTTCACCTTTACTTTCTGTCCAGCATATTCAGAAATATCCAATAATTGAGGTTGTTCAGGATGTATAATTTGTAACATTACACAATTAGAAGGATCTTCAAATTCCAAATCGAAAAAATGAAACTGTGTAATATTTGATGCGTAGATCCAAGAATTGTTTTGATTTCGAATCATTGCACTAAAACTTTCACTTTCCATTGGCTCTGTCCGGATTTCTAATGGACCTAATAAAATCTGTTTGGTGATCTCAAAATTATCAAGTGCATACTTCCAGCTATCGTAGAACGATCGTTTGCTTGATCCTCTGGAACGAGGTAGGGTTCCTTTTGCCTTTAAACTGATATTTTCTTGAACAAATTTTTCATCTTCTGTATTCGCATCGTAATCCATATTCTCTAATCGATCAAGAAAATGCTGGGCGCTATTACTAGTTGTCCAAACTCTATGGATCAAGGTGAAATAAACCACACCCATTGGGTTGATATCAAATATGGTTAGTTTTTTTGGTTTCCATAGTGGAATCATATTTAAGCCATATAAACCTCCGACAACACTGATCATATGAATGTCGTCTTTTCTGGATTGATCCACACTTTCGTAGTGTTTGATGAAGTCAGGAAATTCTCCGAAAGAACCATCTTGGCTCCCATCATCTGTTCCATAAAATACCTGGTTCCTATTGGAATGAAGGCCTCTGTTAAATGCTCTTGGGGCTTGTGCCATAACTGTTTTTTGTTTGTTTTGTTTACTATACTTTGCTCACCAAAGATTATTCGAGAGTCCTGAATGTGGAGCGGATGATCTTAAATTAAAATTGGGGTTACAAACTTAAATGTAGAAAAAAAATCAGTTATGACATAAGTAGCTCTGTAATTTGTTTTTTGAAAAAGATTTCTACCTTAGTGGAGTATGGAACATAAGTGCCATTAGTTTGCAAAGCCCAAAAACAGTTTTAACATGATTCAATTTGTCTATGGATTTCATGAAAAGAAAATGACATGAGCAATTCATATTCGCCTATCTTTATAATTTGTACTGGAAGAAGTGGATCCACCTTACTGCAATATATTATGGATGCTCATCCTTTGATTGATGCACCACAAGAATTGCATCTTGGTCCTATGATAAAGAAGATGATCCTCGTGTTTAATAGATTAAACAACGGTAAATTTCAATCCACATCGAATGGAGATAAACGAATTTATACAGACGTTAGAAATACAGTTGAGGATATTGTACGTTCTCATCTAAAAAGCCCAATATGGTGCGATAAATCTGTATCTTCCATTGATCATTTGGATGAAATCATGGCTGTATTTCCTGATGCACGATACATTTTTTTGTATCGAGACTGTTTGGATTTTGTTCACTCTGCATTAGAAGTTTCAAAATATGGATTTGAAGGGTTTGGGTTTGAAGAGTTTGTGTTGAAGAACCCCAAGAATATGGTAGATGGATTAGTGAATTTTTGGTGCCACCAAACAGAAAAACGTAAAGCCCTAATAGATACTTCTTATAAAATTCATGAAGTAAACTATGAGGATATTGTAAAAAATACGATTCCTACGCTCACAAAACTTTTCCAATTCTTAGAATTGGATTTTGATGAAAAGATGTTGTTAAATTTGTTTGAGGCACATCGACCAGGAGGAGGGGACTTAAAAGTGCAATCTTCAAACAAAATTAAGGATAATACAGGTAAAGGAAGATTGGTGCCCATCAAACATATTAAGGAAAAAACATTTCGACGAATGAATGAAGCGCTTTTATTGGTTGGATATTCTACTGTGGGGAAAGATTTCAACTTTACACAACATCAAAATGAAATTTCTGACGAGGTAAAAAACTTTGTAGTAAAACAAATAAGTGCTCATTTTGATTCTCGTTTGCAAGAAAGTAAGGTTCCCACTTCTTTGGATCAAGAGATGTTGGTAATTGATGTTTCTGGAGAAGATAATCCAACCTGGAGGATAGATTTTCAGATTCGGGAATGTATTTTCAATCCCAAGCCCAACGAAAAAGTAACCATACATATAAAATTAAGATTGGAGACCTTGCTCAAAATTGTAGAAGACAAGTTAAATATCTCAATGGCATATCGGGAGGGATGTTTAAAAACCAATGCGACATATGAAAAGCTCAATGAAATTGGTAAATTTTTGTTTGACTAATTGAATGTAGTTTAAATCATAATAAAAGGGGAATAGAACGTGGATAAAAAAGATAAAGAGGTATTAAAAGATGACATTGTTAGCTTGCCTTACATTAGTGCTTACACGTTCCGGTATTACGCAGATCATGGATGGATGTCTGGAGGACGTAATGATAAATATATTCTTCAATTGCCCAATGGCATCAAGGCTGAGTGTGTGAAAGAAGGAGATGTCATTTATGTGACCACAGAACTTTTGGATCGTTTTTTTGACGAAGTAGATCCGAATATTGATTCCTCCTATATTCTTATTTCTGGATTGAATGACCGTGGTGTAAATGATTTGTTGTCGAATAAAATTTCTGATAAAATAATTCATTGGTACACGCACAATAATGTAAGTAATCACCCAAAAGTATCCACTATTCCAATGGGGTTTCAAAATTTACATTGGAGGATGGATGATCATCCACAAAGTGATGTTCGCAACATAATTTCTGCAGTCAACGAAGATATTGAGGTTGTAAAAGATATTCTAGTCTCCTTCCGCATAGAAACGAATCCTAAAGATCGACAACCATGTTTTGATTATTTTAATAGTCTTGGGCCATGGGTGACTCAACGGCAGAATTTTGAGGAACAAAGAACGGATAAGGAATTTGTTATGGATTTTTTTAGAGAAATCCGAAGGCACAAATTTGTAGTATGTCCTTTTGGGAATGCTTTTGATTGTCATAGAAACTGGGAAACTTTTGCATTAGGAGGAATTCCTATTATAATGAAACATAAGAGTATGGAAAGCTTTTACGATATGCCTGCATGGTTTGTAGAGGATTGGTCAGAAGTAACAAAAGATTCAATGAATGAAAAATATCATGAAATGAAGAAAAAGTGGAACCAATACAATCATGAGAAAATCTATTTCGAATATTGGAAAAAACAAGTATTCAATAATAAATAAAGAATGCAAGGAGATTTTTCAAAATTAGAATCAATAATAAATGCACCTTTTCTACACAAGGGATTTACAGGGTGGCCCAGTTTTTCTCCAAATGGAGACAAAATTGCATTTACAAACAATGCAGATCAAAACACTTGTTATATATGCATTGTAGATATTAATAGCCCTTCTACTTTTGTGCCCATTACCAATCCTGATTTAGGTGCAAAAAGGCCCTCATGGCATCCAGATGGCAGTGAAATTGCATACAATGTGGATAATCAAACGATCTGGGTCTATCATCTAGAAAACAAAACGTCACAATTGTATCTTCCAGAATCAGTTCGAGGGAATATTAAATTGATACACCCATGTTATGCTGCGGACGGAAAATCCATTTTTGTTGCTTCTTTGCATAGGGGAGGAGTACAAAGAGATGAAGTGCTTTATAGGTTGATTCCAACGAATCATGAGAACATTGTACAAATTACCCAATTTCCACATGTTTGTGCGGGAAGACCGGCAGCGAGTCCAGATCACACTAATGTTGTATTTGCTGGTCATGCTGGCTTTTTTAATCAAGTAGAGAATCGACTTTGGAAAACAAATTTTGAAGGTCCATCTTTTGAATTGGAGGAAGGTGATTCGGTTTCTTGCCAAGGAAGATGCCCAGCATATTCACCGGATGGTCAATGGGTGGCTTGCGTTTCAACAAGACCTTTAAGGAATCCAACAGAAAAAACACCTATGGCTGTTTGGATCATTCGATCCGATGGAAGTGAAAGTTATAAACTTACGGACAGTTCTTTATTGCCCACACACATGACTTGGTCACCTGATCAAAAAAAACTGGCAGTCACTGGAGCATTTGGCTTACAATTAATTGATTTACCTAAGATTTTTACCTAGACATTCATAATTCTTTTGAGAAATCTACTTTAAATGCTTGGGTACACTGCAATCACATCCATAAGTACTAATGCTCCTGCTGGCAGTTCTTTTGCAACCAAAGAAGTTCGTACTGGATAGGGAGCTTCCCCACGATCTGGTAGCCACGCAGCATAAATATGATCGATCACCTTATAATTTTTTAGATCTTTCATGATGAGCGTTACTCGGACGATATCGGCTGGTGTACAACCTGCAGCTTCCAGTATAGCTTTAAGATTATCTAACATTTGTTGAGTTTGAGCTTCTACTCCTTCTTTGAGTATACCCGTTTTTGGATCGCGACCCGTTTGACCGATGGTATAGACCATATCCCCAACTCGCAGTGCTTGAGAATGTGTACCAGTAGAGGGAGGTGCAGCATTCGTTTCTATTCGAATTTTTTTCATTAAACTAGTGTTGAGCTTTTAATTATGAGTAGTATAGTTTTATGTGTAAAGATTTACTTCGTTTCAACGCGAATTGGATATTCAAATTTTACAATAACGGGCTTTCCTGCGTATTCTGCCAAGTCCAATAATTGAGCATCTTCATGATGAATTTGCAATAGCACAACATTACTAGGCTCTAGTATTTCTAATTCAAAAAAATGAAACTGGGTAATGTTGGACGCATAAATCCAGTGATGAGACTTGGATCGTATCATCTCCTTAAAATTTTCCCCTTCCATGGGCTCTGTCCGAATAGTAATTTCAGCTTCTAGCAGATACTTTTTTGTTTCATCAAAATTTTCTAGAGCCAATCTCCAACTATTCTCTAAATCTCTGTCATGAGAGCTGAATGCTCCTCTGTCTGCAGAAATAGTGCCTGTCTTTTGTACAATTTGAATGTTTTCTTTTATAAAAATTTCATCTTCGGTAGTCGCTTCATAATCTCCATTGGTCAGTCGTTCCAAAAAGTGTTCAGGGGAATCACTGGTTGTCCATACATGAAGAATTAGATTAAAATAAATTATGGCTAGCGGATTAATGTCAAAAAAGGTAATCTTTTTGGGCTTCCAAAGGTGAATGAGGTTGAGACCATATAATCCACCAATTACACTGATCATATGGATATCTTCTTTTCGGTCAGCTGAAACATTAGTATAGTGTTCAGTGATGGCTTTGAATTCTCCAAATGACCCATCTCTACTGCCATCATCTGTGCCATAGTAGACTTGTTCTCTGTTGCTGAAAATATTTCTGTTGAATGCTCTTGGGGCTAAAGACATTGGTTGGTTTTTATTTACTGAAAAAGAGGTTGATTTTTAATTATTTGATCTGTGAATAAACAGCCTTTGAAACAAATATACTCAAATCGTTGGTTTTACCTAATGCGAACTATAGAACGCCAAATTTAAAAATGTACTTCGATTTGTTGATGTTATGCTTCTACATGCCATGGGACTCGATCGGGCATTACCTTATGTTTTATGGCCCAGTCTTCCAGTGCCCAAGCCCTCGTATCTATATCTCGATATCCACCAAGAAGTTGTTTTGTAATAGGATCTGAAATTTTTAATAATTCTTCATCTGGAGGATCTAGATAAACTTCTTGTTTCATCCATCGAAATGCATATCCATATATGATCCTTTTTGCTACACGGCTTGTTCTATTTGGAGTAGCCGTGTGAAAGATTCTATTTTCAAAAAGTACTGCATCTCCCTCATTCAATTTTAATTCGCAGACATCTTGACCTATTGGATCTACTCCATCTTTTGGGATTCTTAATGGTTCTTGATCGAGATGACTTTTTCTTGCCATTAATGTCATTCCTGAATCGGGTTCAGAAAAATCAGATAAACAGTAACAAATCTTAATGCCTACCATGGGCAAATGGGTATGACCCAAATCTCTTGGAATGCGAATATCTCTATGCCATCCTCTTCGGTACATGGGATACTCCGGATTTTCAGGATTTTTGTAGGTTAGAGCAGTGGAATGTAAATGAATGTTTGGGGTGAGTAATTGTACGACTAGCGGTACGGTGGTAGAATTTGTAACTAAGTCTAATAATGCTTTTTCGTACAAGAGACCAGGCCTCATATCCAGGTCATTGTACCATGGCTTATTGAGAACTTCACCTTTATTTAGAAAGTTGTGCGCTAATCTATCACATGCATCTCTTACCGCTTGATTCTGCTCTGGGTTCAATGCATTTCTCACTACCAGAAATCCATCCTTTTTGAATGAATTAATTTGGTCTTTAGTGATGGGGGTAAAGTCCATTATTTGGTGTTTTGGTGTTATTTTAAATTCCTTCTATCGTGCTAATGTAATTCTAATTCTTTTGGAAACTAAAAATTAATACTGGAATATTCAGAAAGAAACTAATCTTCTCTTTATTGCAAAATAATCATAATAAAGTATATATATTACCACACATAAAGCCACCAAAATGCCTTTTTTAAAAATGTTAGATCAAAATAATCAATCGTCATTTGTCGAAGAATTTGATAGAGATGGAGTTTCATTTCCGATGGACTTATTAACTCCTGAGGAAGTTGAATATTATAGAAATTCCTTTTTAGAACAAGAAGCATTATTGGGAGATCGAGTTACGTATTCCAGTTTTGCAATGTTGCACCACTTTTTTCCTTGGGCACACAAACTGGTCATGCATCCTAAGATTTTGGCTCCCATCAAGGCTATTCTAGGTCCAAATGTATTAGTTCATGGGTCTACGTTATTTCATAAACATCCTAATGATCAAAAGTTTGTTTCATGGCACCAGGATTCCTATAATATGAAATTGAATACCTATGAATATGTGTCTGCCTGGGTGGCTCTTGCAGATAGTACCATCGAAAATGGATGTCTTAGAGTAATTCCAGGGACCCACAAAAACTTGTATGAACACTATCTTGATCCTACTGAAAATAATCTTTTGAAACGAGGAACTACGGTAGATGTTTCCTCTATGGAAGACAAGATCTTAGATGTAGAATTAAAAGCAGGGCAAATGTCATTGCATCATGTCAATACTATTCATGGTTCAAATGCCAATGTTTCAGGAATACGAAGAATGGGTTTTGCTATTCGATATATTGCTGATACCGTTTCCCAAAGTTCGCATCATCATCCACTATTGATAGCTTCTGGTACCGATAATTATGGCCATTACGATATTCAACACACAATTCCTGAAGGTACATTATCTGAGTGTATAGAAAAGCAGCGAATTGCGCACAAAGCTTATGTCGATGCATTGGAAAAGTCGAGAAGGAATGGGAAATAGTGGAAATTCGTATTATATAAATTGTACATACATTCCCATTCAATTAAGTTTCCAAGACTATTTTAATAGGCCATTTTCATACGTATTTATACCTGTAATTCAATTATAATTGATTCAATAGGGGGATTAATCGATTTATATTTATTATATTTCGGGGTGTGGTGTTAAAATGGTGAATAAAGTTTTACTTAGGAAGGTAAGATTAGTGTTCTTGATTATTGCGTTGTATTTTCTTATTTATTATTGATATTTATTATTTTAGACCCATTGTTTTTGGATATTTTATAATAAACCCCAATAAAATGAAAGTCATCAAGATTCTTCTCTTGTCTATGGTTTGCAGTATTTCTATGTTTGCTCAAACCGACCAACCTCCAACTCTTTCTGGCGATACTGTTATAATAAATATGGCTGCATTAGATCAGCCCTTTATGTACAATCGGTTAGGAACTTCTCAACCAACAGGGATGATATTTGCCCTTGAAACGGATATTGTTCCTAAAAAAGGTAAAATAAAAAAGGCAGGGAATGTTAGATTGATAGATCATAAAAGACCAAGACCAATCGTGTTAAGAGCAAATGTGGGAGATGTCTTGGTGATTAATTTTACAAATTACTTAAGACCGTTTCCTAAAGATACTACGTCCAAATTTTATGAAGTGGAATTTTATGATGGATGGCCTACTCCTCAGGAAACTGTAAATTCAATCTATCCTGCAACAAGATTTGCAGGAGTTCATATTATAGGTACAGAATGGGCAAACTCTTCTCATGATGATGCTTCTTTTGTAGGTGATAATCAGAATAGTCTCGTACCTGCTTCTGAGTCGGGTATGATCGGTCCTGATCAATCTACACAGTATATGCTCATTGCTGCGGCAGAAGGAACATATGTATTGCATAGTACAGCAGACAATATTGCCGATGGTACAATTAGAGCAGGACAGATTTCAAATGGTCTTTTTGGATCGTTGGTTGTTGAGCCTCCTCAAGCAGAATGGTACAGAAGTCAAGTAACGCAGGAAGAACTATTTGATGCCACAATGTATTGGGTTACCGTAGAAGGAGATACTACTTATAAAAAAGACCTTCCTGCAGGTTTTAATCAGGAAAATGTTGGGTTTCCTATTATTGATTATGGGGCTGTTGATTCAAATGGTAAACCCATTTTGCAAATGTATGAATACCAAGATCCAAAGAAACGACCTCATGTTAGAACATTAATTGCCTCAGACCTGACCGCAATGATTACAGGGCCTAATGCTGGAGATTTTCCAATCTATGATGAAAGTCCTTCCTTTTTTAATGTTCCCGCCTCACCGAATAGAAGACAAGCTTATCGTGAATTTAGTATTCATTATCATGAAGCGCCCTATGCAGTGCAAGCTTTCCCTGAATTTTATAATAAAACAGGTGATCCTATCAATGACATCACACAAACGATTCAAGGAGGAGTGGATCAATTTGCTTTTAATTATGGTACGGGTGGAATTGGTGCTGAGATCTATGCGAATAGAGCTAAAGTAGGTCCAATGGCAGAATGTGTAGATTGTGCCTACGAAGAGTTTTTCTTGAGTGCTTGGGCTGTGGGAGATCCTGCTCAAGTCGTGGATATACCTGCCAATGCATTGTTAGCGGCAAAGGGTTCTGATCAAGATATCGAACAAATTATAGACAGTACATTACAAGACCTCATGTTGAGAGATGCTGCTCTATTGGAAAGCGGTGCTCTATCTGTTGATAATGAAAAGCTCGATACAGATTTAAGAGCGACAAAAGTATTGTATCCGGATGATCCCTCAAATGTATATCACAGTTATATGAGTGATCATGTGAAATTTAGAATCAACCATTGTGGAGCTGGGATTACGCATGTCCATCATCAACATGCGCATCAATGGTTGCATTCTCCAAATAGTGATAAAGGACATTACCTGGATAGTCAAACCATTAATCCAGGGTCAAGTTATACTTTAGAAATGGTCTATTCTGGTAGCGGAAATTTAAATAAAACGGTAGGAGATCAAATTTTCCATTGTCATTTTTATCCGCACTTTGCACAGGGCATGTGGGCGATGTGGAGAGTACATGACGTATTAGAAGTCGGAACTGTAATGAATGATGATGGAACAATTGCTGAAAATTCAAGAGCTTATCCTGACAATGAAATTTATGCAGGGACACCTATTCCAGGCTTGGTTCCTATTTCTACTTTGCCAATGGCTCCTTTACCAGGAAAAGTAACGTTATCAGATAAAGGCCAAATTCAAATTGAAGACAAAGATAGAAGCCCTGGTTATCCATTTTATATTCCTGGAGTTGCTGGGCAAAGAGCTCCGCATCCACCGTTGGATTTTGCACGTGGCGAAGTAACCACAACTTCAGGCGTAACGCACCAAGATACTTTTTTGAATGGTGGCTTACCAAGAAATGTAATTATCGACGGAAAAACCGTATTTGAAAATCATACAAGATATGACTGGACAAAAATTACAGACAGTTTGCAAGTCATTCAACTGCCAGAAGAAGGTACGTATTATGAGAAATTAGCGATGGAAGCTCATGCTACTAGAACGCATAAAACATTGACTCCAACTGGACGCCCAGGAAGTTTTATACTGAATGGATTGCCTCCTGTGTCTGGAGCACCATTTGCTGATCCTGCTGTCGATGAAAATGGATATGCAGTCGGAACATTAAGACGGTATAAAGCAGCAAATATTCAGGTCGATGCAGTCCTCAACGAATTGGGATGGCATTACCCGCAACAACGTCCGATCGTATTATGGGGCGATGTAGCTTCTACAATAGCGGGAGAAAAGCCACCAGAACCATTTTTCATGAGAGCAAATTCTGGAGAATATGTTGAGTTTTGGTCGACCAACTTGGTGCCAGAATATTATGAATTAGATGATTATCAAGTTAGGACACCTACAGATATTATTGGCCAACATATCCATTTAGTGAAATTTGATGTGACTTCTTCAGATGGTGCCGCTAATGGATGGAACTATGAAGATGGTACATTGGCAACAGATCTGGTTAGAGATCATATTAAGGAGATAAATAAGGGAAAACGTTATGTTCCAAACCTTGAGGTACCATATGATGGAGCACTAAATACTTTGACATACAATCCTTCTCCTTCAAATGATACACTAGTAGCCTATAAACCGATGGCAATATGGGGAGATGCGCCTCCTGGACAAAATTGGATCGGAGCACAAACTACCATTCAACGGTGGTATTCAAATCCATTATATGACAACGAAGGTGTGGACAGAACGTTAAGAACTGTTTTTACACATGATCATTTTGGACCTTCTACTCATCAGCAGATTGGTCTATATGCTGGGTTATTGATTGAGCCGGCTGGTTCTGAATGGCTTAGTTCTTCTACAGGTGAATTACTTGGTTTTGCACAATTAGATTCTTCAAGGTATGTCCAAGTTGGGTATACTCCTGAAGGTGCTCCAATTAGTGGTAAAACTATGAGCATAATGGATGGAGGACCAACAGATTGGCAAGCAATTATTTCTATGGCTAATCCAGAAGATTCGTACAGAGAATTTATGTTTGAATTCCAGGATAATCAGCAAGCCTATCTAGCAGGTAGTATTGATTCAATGAATATGACTTATCCAGAATGGGATCCTCCAGCGAATGCAACTGAAGATCAATTGACGGATTATAGAGAAAAATTTAGAACGAATGTCAATGATAATTATAGAGGTTGGATTGATTTTGATCATGCGATCACCCCTCCACCAAAAGTGTACAATCAACCAGCACCAGAACTAGTGACCACTGGGAATAGAGGAACATTATCCTTGAATTATAGAAATTCACCATTGCCTGTTCGTGTAGCACCAGGTGGGGGAGAACATTCTTCAGATTTAGCGTATGCATTCAGTTCTCTTTTAGATAGAGGCGTAGATGCGATGAACTCACAACCTGTGGGAGGAGCCAATATTGCTCCTGGAGTTAATAAGTTTAAATGGCCAGTCAACGCTTTAAACCCTGGAATGGAGGATGGAGATCCCTATACACCATTAGCAAGGGCATACAATGGAGATAAAATCCAAATCAGAACATTGGTTGGAGCTCATGTAAATCCTCACTTTTTTAATATTCACGGCGTAAAATGGTATTTCGAACCTTCTTTTGAAAATTCTGGTTTTAGATCTACTCAAATGATGAGTTTGTCTGAACACTTTGAGATGAATTTCAAGTTACCTTACCCTAAAGGAAATAGTGAAGGCAATACAGATTACCTCTATTTGACAAATGCAGATGATAATGGACTACAAGCAGGTACGTGGGGATTGATGAGATCGTATAGGGACAAGTTAGATGACTTACATGAACTTCCAAATAATAAATTGAACCCAAAAGTGAAAGTTCCTGCTTCAAAATCTGGATGCGGTTGTCCAGATGATGCTCCAGTTAGAACCTATGATGTTACAGCCATATCCATTGACAAGTATCAACAAAATGGACCGAATTGGGGAATATTAACTTATAATAAAGCCCATCGAAATTTTGACTCCAAGGCAATCATATTTATTAATACAGATGAAATCGAATTGTTTAAAAACTCAATGGACTACGAACCAAGACCATTAGTGTTGAGAGCGAATGCAGGGGATTGTTTGAAAGTAAAAGTACGAAATGATATCACACCTGATTTTGTTAATAATACAGGATCAATAACGTATGCATCTTTGCAGGATACTACCTATAAAAGATCTATTGTCAAGAAGAAAGTAAAAATTGATACCATCATTACCACTCCTAACAAGTTTGATTATGAAACATCATTTACCGTGGGAATGCATGCAGAGTTATTGACGTACGATGTGAGTACGAGTGATGGAACTAGTGTTGGACAGAATGCATTGGGGACTCAATTGCTGGCTCAAAATTATAATAACGATTATGTTGATTATACATGGTATGCTGGGCAATGGAATAGTGATGGAAAGGCATTTACACCAGAACCAGTGGAATTAGGTACAGTTGTGTTGACTGCTCCAGATCCATTATTACAATATGTAAGTGGTTTATTTGGCGCTTTGATTGTAGAACCTGAACACTCTTACTGGGTAGAAGACGAAAATAATCCTACATCAGCTAATATATACAAAGACAAAAAAGCTTTTAAAGAAGGAGATGATCCATTATTTAGAGAATTTGTATTGATGTTCCAGGACAATATTAGTGTTCCTTCAGAACCAATGGTGTATCCAGATAGTACCATAATTGTTACTGGTGAAACAGCTACATCTGGATTGAATTATAAATCCGAACCATTGGCCAATAGAGAATTTTTTAATGCGCAAGGTCAAAATAATTTTAATCAAGTAGATGTATACGATATCGTATCTAATTTCACTGTACTTGCTGCTCCAGAAACTCCGACATTTGTTGCAGAGGCTGGAACTCCAGTTAGATTTAGAGTGATGTATCCAGGTGGTGTAGGAGATGGAACTACTTTTGATCTTCATGGTCATGTTTGGCAGGAGGAACCATATACGGATCGTTCTACAAAAATGGGATTCAACCCTAAATCTCAATGGCTAGGTGCTAGAGGACAATTAGGTGCGCTTAACAGTTTTGATCTCTTGATAAACAGTGCAGGAGGCACCAATGCGGTGACTGGTGATTATTTGTATAGAGATTATAGAAATCAGACGTTCCAGGATGGAATCTGGGGAATCTTTAAAGTTTCTGAAGGACTAGATGTACCGATGGTAACTAGAATTACTAATTTTAAAGACGGTACCACGGAGATTAGAGGAATTAATACCGTGAATCCAAGAACGGGTAAGATGGCAGATTTTGTACAAATAGCGGGTGAAGTTCCAAATGTAGCAGTGCACCCATATACAGGAGAATGGACGGCAACGGTAAGAGATTTTAGTGGATCCAACCTGAAGGTAACATCTGTTTATTTTAATGAAGAGAAAGGCGGTAGTGTTTCCTACGATAGAGATCAGATAAGTCAATTGACGGCTCCGCCAACAAAACGAGTGGAAATGAAAGCCCCTGTTAGATCGGCATTAAAGCTTGTCGAACCAGGATCTAATAAAGACGGGGTTATCAATCGTAGAAAATAAAAATATCGTATTTATTAATTTATGATAGAGTTGAAAGAAATTTTGGAAATTAACATTAAAGGTCTCTTAGTGAGACCTTTAATGTTGTTTTGTATTGGTATTGTTTTATTAACTCTCCCATTGATAGGAACAAGTCAAACGATTGCAAATGAAGATGATGTATATTCTCAATCTATCATTCATGAAGGCATACAAGTTACGTTTAGCCTAAATCATATTGACAAATCAAAAGATCCAAAGATATTTACGCAGGATGATGACGTACTTTTTAGATTTGAAATTACAGATACATTATCTAAAAAAGCAGTGACAGGTGCGGCTCCAGCAGCATGGATGGAACCTATGGTGGATGCCGAGGATCAAAATGCGGAATGTGGACAAAAAATAAGTGCATTTCTATCTGGTACTCTTTTTAAAAGAGCTGAACTGGATTTGAATATTTTTTATGTATTGGTGATGAATGACGATGCTAGTATTTCGGTGGTGGACCCATTGTTTAGTTTTGGAGGATCACAGCTTTTGGCCTATGTTCAATTAGATGGTACTCCTGAAGATTGGGTAGTATCCAAAGATCAATTGAACGTCTATGTATCGATGCCTAAATCCGAGAAAATTGCCGTTGTAAATACATCGAATTGGGAAGTAGAGAAAAATATTGAATTAAATGCTATAGTTAATAATGTATGTCTACAACCAGACGAAGCGTATTTATGGGCTGATTTTGATTCTCGAAGAATTGAGAATTATTCTGGGGTTGCTGCCATTTCTACAGAAAACAATGAAGTGAAAGCTTCTATTTCAACTGGTAAAGGAGAACATCAAATAGTAATAAGTGATGACAATACATATGTATTTGTGAGTAATAACATTGATCAAACGGTCTCCATTATTGATATTGCTTCATTGAAAAAAGTGAAAGATATTCCTATTGGAGGTCCCATAACTTCAATGGCTTGGTCATCCATGGCAGATGTATTGTATGTAATTGACAAAGACAGTGGTAATATTACTGGAATTGACGGCAAATCACTAGAGGTAGTCTCGATCGTCCAAGGAAAAACTGGAATCAGTTCTATAAAATTTGATCCATCGGGGAGATTTGGGTTTATACTTGGGAAAGAAGAATCAATTGTTCAGATTTTGGACGCAGCCAGCAATAGGATTGTACAAAATGGAACAACAGAAGAGAAACCTATTGAAGTTTCATTTTCAGACGAACTGGCGTATGTTTTGCATGAAGAAAGTGAAACCATTTTGATGTTTCCTTTGGAGGTTATCGGACTGGAAGGACAACGATTGCAAGCAGCTGATTTTCCTGGGGGACAATATCCACCAGGTAAAATAGATAATCCTTCGAAAGGAGAATTGATGGTACAGGCACCAGGGGCAAATGCGATGTTGATTTCAAATAACTTGGATAAAACTATTTATTATTATATGGAAGGGATGGCTGCTCCTATGGGGAATTTCTCCAACTATAATAAAACGCCTAGAGCCGTGGAAGTAATAGATAGAAGTCTCGAAGAACGCAGGCCTGGAGTCTATGAAACTGTGGCAAAAATTAGAGGATACGGCAATTATGATATTCCCTTTTTTGTGGATGTGCCTCGATTATTGCACTGTTTTTCAGTTGGCGTCAAGCCCAATGAAGAATCTATTAAAGAGCAATTAAAAGCAGAATTGGGATCTATTGCAGTGCATCATGTGAAAGAAGAACAAGTGGTTAAGTCTGGAGATTCGTATAATATGATGTTTGTACTGTTTGATCCAATAAAAAATGAACCGATAACTGGTTTACAAGATGTACGAATTCGAGGTACTTCTTCTGGAAATTGGTTTCATGAAGGACAGGCTACAGAGTCAGGAGTTCCAGGTGTGTATAAATACAATTTGAAATTTGATGAATCGGGTGTCTACTATTTATACGTGGAATGCCTGTCTAAAGATTTGCCTTTTAATAATCCGCAATATCTTTTGGTCAAAGTAATATGAAAAGAAGAGGGATCAGGTGTTAATTTTTAATTCCGAAACAAAACGATTATGAAAAGTTTGAATTTAAAAATATTAATTGTAGTAATTGGTTGTTTTATTTCTGCCAATGCATGGACTCAAGCATGCTGTGAAAAATCCAAAAAAGTAGAAGGAGATAGTCAATTGAGTATTCATAAAGTATTGACTTCTGACTATGATTTGACGGACCATGAAGGCAATAATGTGCGCCTAAATGAAGTGATAAAAGATAAAGTTGTTGTAATGAATTTTATGTTCACTACCTGTAAAACGATCTGTCCTCCAATGGGTGCCAATTTTGTTGCGCTAAAGAAGAAACTTGGTGATAGAGTAAATGAGAATATGGTTATGTTGTCTATAAGTATTGATCCTTCAACGGATACACCTGAAAGATTAAATGCTTGGAAAAATAAATTTGATGATGGTGATGATCAACTATGGACCCTTCTTACTGGTAAGAAGACCACCGTAGATCAATTATTAAAAGACTTGGATGTATTTACTCCCTTAATTGATGAGCATGCACCTATTATCATAATGGGGAATGCAAGTAATGATAATTGGATTAGAACTAATGGATTGGCAAGCCCAGATATTTTAGCAGAAAAGGTGATAGAATATTTAGATGAAGCCATTGAAGAATCTAATAATAAAGCGGACTTAGGATATTTTTCTGATTTGGAATTGATTAATCAACATGGTGAAAAATTTAGATTCTATTCAGACCTCCTCAAGGATAAAATTGTATTTATTAACCCATTTTTTGCAGATTGTCCAGGATCCTGTCCAATTATGCATACCATGATGAAGGATGTGCAAAAGCATCTCGGGGATAAATTAGGATCTTCTGTACTTTTACTTTCAATAACAGTAGATCCAATAAATGACACTCCTGACAAATTAAAAGACTACGCCGCCTCGTATGATGCAAAACCTGGATGGCATTTTTTATCTGGATCAGTTGGCAATGTTAATGCTGTAATGAAGAAATTGGGTAAATATGTAGAGTCAAGAGAACAGCATGACACCATTTTATTAATAGGGAATATGAATACCAAATTATGGAAAAAGGCAAATGGTTTAGCTAGTTCTGCCGAAATTATAAAAGTGTTAGACAGTGTTGTTTATGATACAGGTGAATCTGATTAAAGGATAGGATTTTAACCTAAAGTATATGAGTATCCCAAATACAACAATATTAATAATTCTTACTTTTTCTTTGTATCTACCCTCAAAGTTTGAAACTAATTCTATTTCTTACCAAAACGAATCGATTCTAAAAGGGGAAAAAATTTATATGGAAGGTATTGGTTCCACAGAACTTAAAATAGAAGCCGTTTCTATGGGACGGAGTATACCTGCGTCGATCGTTACGTGTGCTTCTTGTCATGGCCAATGTGGAAAAGGAGGAGAAGCACAAGGTATGATCGTTCCTGATATTCGAAGAGCAAGCTATCTTATGCGATATTCAATGGGTACAAATAAGATTCTGAGTGAGAAAGAGATGAATAAAAAAATTAAACGACTGATTACTCTGGGTATAAACCATGATGGCAAAAAAGTAAAGAGTATGATGCCAAAGTACACTATGAGCTTAAAAGATATGGACTATTTACTAGCATATTTGGAAGTATTAGGGAATGATGAAAAATGCGCTAATGAGTAATAGGATAATACATGGAAATCCGATTGTAGCACTTAATCTTTTCAACGCACCTTCGTCAAGTGGTGAAAGTTATGATATCATATCTGCAAAAGCAGTGGTGGTTAGAGCAGATTGTTTCAATCATATCGAGGATGTAAACCAAATCGAACTGTCCAATGAACTGAGGATATTATCATTAAAAAGTAAAAGAGAAGGAGGACAATTTATAGGTTCGCTTCAAGAAAGACATCGGATTATTATAAATGCGCTCAACCAATTTGATCTTATTGAGTTAGAGGCAGAGACTGATTTGACTCCAGAAATTCTTAATCAAATTGTTCCAAATAAAAGATTGATTTCATGGCAAGGATATGCACAGAGTTATGAGGAATTAGAATGTAAGATGCAAAAGTTGTTAACCTATGAAGCTCGTTTTTATCAATTGATTCTGAACCCGAATAGCATATCTCAAGGATTATGGCCACTAAAAATAGTAAAGAATTTTGGTCGGAAAGACATTATTTCTTTTGCAAGTAGTGCGGTTGGGGTTTGGACTCAGATACTAGCTGCATTCATGGGAAGTGCAATGATTTACGCGGTAAGGGAAACAGACAAAGAAGATGATGTATTTTTAAGCTTAGAACAATTGACCACAGATTATTCAATTGATCAAACTAGAGTTATTCAACAGATATTTGGGATAGCTGGTAATCCAGTTTTCACTTCTATGTCACCCTTAATTCATAATAAAAGTTATACTTCTTTAGGGTTGGAAGCACTCTATCTTCCATTTCAGATAGATGATTTTGATGAATTCTGGAGATTTATTTCGGTGGATTTTGAAGCTGCTGAGCTTGATTTGACTTTGGGTGGATTTACGATGGTATCCCCTTACAAAGAAAAAACTTTTCAGTCTGCTTCTGGTCACTTATGTCAGCCAACAACAGTGTCCAAGGCGTGCAACATACTTATAAATAAAGAAGGTAAATGGTATTCTGATTCTTCTGACGGTTTAGGTGTTCTTGCTGCTTTGGAGGAAATTGGAATCGATTTGAATGGTTTAAAAGTAGCCATTATAGGTTGTGGAGGAGCAGGGAGAACAATAGCTGCAAGAATATCTAATAAAAATGCAGAAATACATTTATTTAATAGGTCTGAAAATAGAGGCATTCTTGCTTCAAAGTTGCTTAATTTACCTTTTCATTTGATTGAAAAATTTGAGGCTGAAAACTTTGATATTATTATCAATGCTACGCCAGTTGGAAAAAAAGGAATGAAGTTAATATTCGATCCTGCACGGATGACACAAAACAGTATTGCTATAGACATGGCGTATGCAAAAAAGGATACACAACTTGTAGCTCATTGCAGAAAGAATGGAAAAAGAATCATTGAAGGAAAAGAAATTTTACTGCATCAAGTAAAAAAACAGTTTACTGGATTGACTGGTGAAGAAATGCCATTCGAAGTAGAAATGGTAATTAGAGAGAAAACGGAAAATCTTCTTAAATTGGATTAAATTCTAACAAAATCGTAAGAGTAAATTAATAGAAACAAATGATAGTTAAAACTTCTGGAAATAATATTTATACAAAGAAAGACGATCTAATTCACGAAGGTACTGATATTCAAAAGCTGAATCTTTCGCCTTTTTTAGGGGCTTGGACAAATACAAAGGAGAACTCTGGACAATTGCCCCAAGTTGAACTGAGAGAGTCCGATAATAAATTGTATTTAAAGGTCTATGGCGCAGATCTAAATGGACTGATAGACTGGGGGGAATCGGAATGTGAAGTATTTACAGAAAATCCGCATGATGGTACTTCTATAGCGTTTATTACTGGTTTTAATTTTGATCAAATAGACGTAGATATAACAGCAAATGTAAAACTTGGTGTTTTGGTTATTCAGACGTACACAAAATTCAATGATGGAAGTGGTAGGCTAAATTATTATACGAGGGAGTTTTATGGCCCTTCTCAGTCTTAATCCCTTTCAACAAAAAAAAGAAATAATAATGATATCAACTGGTCAAGTGACAGGAACGTGGAAAAACTCAAAATCAAATACGATTGGAATCGCGGGATTCACACTAGAAGAAATAAATAACAGCCTTTTTATCAAGATTCAAGGAGTTAAGGATGGTTTATTACCGGAATCAATAAATGATTTAAAAGCACACATTTATACAGCTTCAGCAGAAAGTGATCAATGTATTGCATTTGATTCATCCGTTAAGTTGGGCGATAGAGAATGCTTTTTTGCTGGAAATGTGAATAAGGGACTCATTATCATTGCTACCTATATTAAAATGAATTCGGACTCGGATAATAATTTATTTGTCAGAGAATTTTTCTATAAATTAAAATGATTAAAAGTATTCATCAACATAATGACCTCATTGCTAGAGCTAAATCTTTGGCGAAAGAGAAATTTTTCTCTCGTGCAGAAATGCATGATGAAAAAGCTGCATTTCCAAAACAGAATTTTGATGATTTAAAAGAGGCAAGTTTTTTAGCCGTACTAGCAGGTCAGGAATTTGGAGGAGAAGGTATCAATCATTCGGTTGGAAATATAAATACTCAATGGCAAATTACTAAGGAGTTTGCTAAGGCAGATATGGCTTTTGCGCGTTGCTGGGAAGGTCACTCTAATGCTGTTTTATTAATTGATAAGATAGCCAATGAAGATCAGAAAAAAAGATGGTTCAGAGGCATTAAAGAGAAGGGAGATATTTGGACAGCTTGGAGTGGAGAGCCACAAGTGAAAAAGCCAGGGCAAAAAATGAGTTTTGGTACACAAATACAAGAAGTTGAGAATGGATACATAGTAAGCGGGACAAAAATATTCTGTACCAGTGCGCCTGGAGCCAATTGGTCCATTCTTTTTGTAAGTCCGACTGGTCCAGGAGGTGCAAGACATAATTCAGGAGATTCAGATGTCATAATGTTGGCGTGTGATTTATCTGATTCAAGTATTGAATTTGACGATTCTTGGTGGAAGCCTATTGGTATGAAGGCTTCAGTCAGTTATTTGGTTCGATTCAATGAAACTTTTATTCCTAGAGAAAACCTCATGGGGTATCCAGGACAATATTTAAAAGAGAAGTGGCAAGTTAAAATTACTCCTCAATATGCAGCTACATTTTTAGGTGGGGCAGAAGCTGCTTTTGAATATGCACTGAACTATGTGAAAAAGCAAAATCGTGAATCTGATCCTTACGTTCAACACAGGATTGCTCATATGGCTATGCATATTGATACCTGCAACTTATGGTTGGAAAAGACATCTAATCATTGGGGATCAGGAGAGATAGAACAAGCAGAACTTGCAAGCAACTGTGCTCGATATTTTATAGAAAAGTTGACTACTGAAGTAATTCAACACGCCATACATGTTTGTGGAGCTCGTTCGATGATTAAACCCAGTCCGCTAGAACGAATACACAGAGACATATCTTTTTATACCAGACATGATAATCATGACCAAGTACTTTCTACTATTGGGAAATCAATCTTGGGAGAGTTGCATGATGTTTCATTTTTTAATGGTGAAAAAACAGAAAACCACAAGAACAACATACTTTTTAACCCCAAAATTCATTCTAAGTCATGAAATCGCTTAGTAAATCAAAAAACCTATCTATATGGATGCTCGCCCTCGGTTATTTTGGGTTTTATGTTCCATATGGAGCAATGACAAAAGCACTTTCAAAAGGGCTGTTTTCTGAAACTGGAACAGTAATCTCAGGGTTTCAGATGCTTCCAAGTGTTGTTATTGCCACCTTCATTACCTTAGCCATAATTGCGCACTATACTGGATGGGATAAATTTGCAGGACACAAGACCATCTTCGGAAAAAACATCCCTTTTTCAACAAATAAATGGACCCTGTTTTCAGGTATCGCTACTGCATTTATTATTATGACCACCACGTTGGCGTACAGCTTTGTTGGAATTTCCATTGTCTTTGCTGCATTATTAATGCGAGGTGGGGTATTGCTCATGGCCCCTTTAGTTGATTTGGGCTACCGAAGAAAGGTTAACTGGTATTCTATTGCGGCACTTATTTTGAGTTTGTTTGCCCTACTTTTAATCTTTTCAGATAAGGGAGGATATACCCTGACAATGATCGCGGGATTGAATATTGGATTTTATTTATTGGGATATGTGTTCAGATTGCAGTTTATGACCAAAATTGCAAAAGATGGAGATAAAGAAACCAACTATAGGTTCTTTGCAGAAGAAATGTACATAGCCATGTATACTATTGTCTTGCTTCCTTTACTGCTAGCGATAATTGGTTTTGGGAGTATTGGTCAAGATCTCTATTTAGGTTTTGTGGAATTTACGATGACTCCTTTGGTTATTCCAGCATTTATAATAGGATCATTATACGCTTGTTTGTATGTCTTTGGAAGTAGAATATATCTGAATTATAGAGAAAATACATTTTGTATTCCCATCAACAGATGTTCAAGTCTACTAGCTGGTGTAGTTGCTTCTCTTGTCCTGGGATGGATAACAGGAGAAAGTTTTGTCAATGGTATTCAATTGTTGAGCTCGGTCATTCTTATACTAGCTACATTATTTTTGGCTTATCCGGCCTTGGCAAATCGTTTTGGATGGAACAATATAGTTGGAATTGCAAATGAAAACAAAGCCTACCTTTTTGTATGTCCGGGCAATACGGGGCGATCACCTATGGCAGAGAAAATATGTAGAAAAAGAATTAGAGATATTCTATCAAGAGAAAATATTCAATCCAATACAATTCAAGTTTCCAGTGCGGGTATAGACCCAAAAATTGGAATGCCTTTATCCAATGGTGCAAAAAAAGCGCTGGAAGAATTTGACGTTCTTAGTTTGGAGCATACGTCTAAAAAACTTACTCTAGAAATGATAAGAAAGGCGAATGTTATTTTTTGCATAACAGAAACACACAAGAAAAATATCATTAAAAAGTTTCCAGCGGCAACATTGAAAATAGTATGCATGGATCCTGAAAATACACTTCCAGTCCCACATTCTCAAGATGTAAATACCTATAAACTTTGTGCAAAAATGTTAGACTCAATGATTGAAAATGCATTAGAGACAAAGTTGATAAAAATTGCATAATATGGAGAACAGGCTTAGGTTTCATTGGAGTATGTCATCTGTAGGTGAGAAGTTGAAAGGATCTAAAGCCAGAGATCAAGTGTCCGGAATTCCTGATATTGAGCAACATGTAGCCTTCTGTAAATTAGCATCAAGGTGTGGAATTGAACATGTGTTGACTGCTTTTGGCTTTCATCGAATTGATCCCATTGCCTTGGCTGCCGCATTAGCCATGAAAACTTCAGATATCAATTTTTTAGTGGCTTGTAGATCAGGTGTTGCATCTCCCACACTTTTTGTACAACAAGTGAATTCAGTTTCCGCTATATCTAATGGGAGAATTTGTATTAATGTGGTGGCTGGTCATTCACCAAAAGAGTTTAAGTACTATGGAGACCATTTAGACCCTCTGAAAAGATATGATCGTACAGATGAATTTTTGACCATCTGTCACCAATTTTGGCAAGGAGACCAACCAGTAAATTATTCAGGTAAATACTATTCTGTAGAAAATGGTAGGTTGAATACCCCATTTGTATCCGATAAAAGTGACTATCCTGAAATTTATTTGGGTGGTAAATCCAAGCGCGCATTTGAATTGGCAGAAAAGCATGCAACATGTTTGCTTACCTTACCAGATGCACCAGCAGACATGGCTCCCAAAATTAAACATCTTTTATCAACAGGAACTGAGGTGGGATTATTGGTTTCATTGATTACCAGAGAAACCCGAGAAGAAGCGGTTTTAGCAGCCTACAATCTTATACAACCATTGGGAGAGTCCTCACTAAAAGCGCATAAGGAATTTGTTAAAAACTCGGTTTCGGAAGCGTTTAACTCTATACTTGAAATTGGCGAAAAGGAGGAAGATTGGCTCACCTCATATTTGTGGGTAGGTGCTGTTCCTTACCTTGGTGCTCCTTCTATCTCTCTAGTGGGGTCTTACGAAGAAGTGGCTAATGCAATTATAGAATATCGAGAGATAGGTGTTTCTCAATTTTTATTTATGGGTTGGCCAGATGAAGAAGAAATGATACATTTTTCTAAAGGTGTACTTCCACAGGTACGAGAGAAAGAAGCATACATGAATATTGAAAACGGAAAATTGAAAACGGAAAATTGAAATGATGAGATCAAACCAGAAAAGTATTCAATTTCATTGGCGCCTTATTCAAGGGGGTGAAAATGGTGGTTTAAGTAGGGCAAGACAACTTGAACTCAATTCTGTAGCCCTACCTGATCTTAATGTTCAAGCTTCTTTTAGCCGTTTAGCAGAACAAGCTGGAATTGAGTCATTATTGACCGATATAAGTTATGGAAAACCTGATCCGTTATTATTGGCAAGCAGTATCATTCCTCAGACAGAAAAAATGAAGTTTTTAGTGGCAATTAGATCTGGAATGATCAGTCCTACTTACTTCGTACAACAGGTGAATACATTTTCAGCTCTTCATAAAGGGAGACTGTTGATAAATATTGTGGCTGGACATTCTCCTGATGAAAATGCATTTTATGGAGATTTACTAGCGCATGATCAGAGATATGAAAGAACGGAGGAGTTCCTGGATGTATGTAGGTCTTTTTGGAACAAGAAGGGCCCAGTCAATTTTGAAGGGGAACACTATACTATCCACAATGGTCGCTTGAGAACTCCTTATCTAAGTACGGACAGACAAGCACCTTTTATTTTCATTGCAGGGAGCTCAAATAAAGCAAAGGAGTTGGCTATTAGCCAAGGGGATTGTTGGATGAGGTTACCAGACTTGCCTGAAAGAGTGAAATCGGAAGGAGCAGAGGTACTGTTGGCTGGAAAGGAACTTGGTTTGCGTTTAGCAATTATTTGTAGAGATACAAAACGAGAGGCTATTGAAGCTGCAAATGCACTGATTAATAATGTAGATGCCAACTTAAAAGAAGCAAATAAGGAGAATAAATTTGTCCTTAAAAGTGATTCAACCATGATGAAAAAGATGTATGCCATATCAGAAAAAGAATGGCTCACTCCATGGTTGTGGACCGGTGCAGTAAAAACATTTGGTGCTCCAACTATAGCAATGGTAGGCACACCTGACGAATTATCCGATGCCATAATGGAATACAAGGCAGCAGGTGTCACTCATTTTATTTTTTCTGGTTGGCCCAAACAAAGCGAAATGATATATTTTGGAAAGAATGTATTGCCTCTTGTTAGAGAAAAAGAAAGTTTACTCTTAAAGTCGAATTTAGCAGAATGAAAATATGTTTTACATCGTATCACAAGTATCCAGGTAGCCTGTACGGAGTAGCATCGCATTCGGTACATGATAACATTGTCAAAGGATTGGTAGAGTTGGGACATGACGTCTTTTATCATTTAAAGGAAGCTCCTGAAGTAGCTCTTCCGGAAGGGGTGAAGTATACTCCTTCTAGAATAAAGGGGGCAGATATTTATCAAATCAATGAAGGCGAACTCGATGCTAACCTAGATATTGATGTTCCTTGGGTAAGATCAATTCATTGTGATGTGCGAATTAAAGGTTACCCGTTAGATATTAAGAAACCAAACTGGATTTATGTTTCCAAAACCCTAGCCCAACTATATGGGTCGGATAGGTTTGCGCTCAATGGGATAGATCCAGATGAGTTTATTTACTCTGATGTGAAAAGTGATTACTTATTTTTCATTGTTGGGGGATTGGCCAGAGCAAAGATGAAAGGCCTGGAAAGGGCATTTGTAATCGCTGAAAAATCTGGAATAAAATTAAAAATAGCTGGAAGCAGTCAAGATGAAAATGAAATAGAACAATTTAGAAGGTTGTGTAATAGTAGAAATGCTGAATTTTGTGGACCTGTCTATGGGAAGCAAAAAGCAGAATTATTTGCTGGAGCAAAAGCTGTACTCTTTCCTTCAAGATACAATGAAGCGTGTCCATTAGTGATTTTAGAATCATTGATGTCTGGTACGCCCGTAATTTCGACATCAAATGGGGCTTGTCCTGAATTGCTAAATGAAGATGTTGGTTTTATTTGTAATAATGAAGATGATTACCTGCAGGCCCTTGAGCAAGTTGATTCAATACAGTCAAAGAAATGCAGAGCGTATGCGATTAACAATTTTCATTATCTCGATATGGCAAAAAGTTATGTAAGTCAATATGAATATGAATTGGGTAAATGCCCTACATTAAATCAATATCTATAGATAAAATAGGATAGCAAAACACCAATTTATGTCACGTAATTTCATTTCTAATGTTTCTATTCAGTATGAATACTTCGATATTCAACTAGATCATCCTGATTGGACAGGAAAAAAAGTCTTAGATTTTGGAGGAAATAATGGCAATATTCTTTCGGATCCGAATTGCAACATAAGTGAAGGTAACTATCATTGTATAGATGTGTCGAAAGAGGCCATTTTGATTGGACAAAATAAATACCCAAAGGCTACTTTTAAATTTTATGATTGTTTTAATCCATCTTTCAATCCAATAGGAATTTTGGATTTACCAATTCCAGATCTGGGTGTACGGTATGATTATATATTCGCATATTCAATTTTTACGCATATTCTGAAAGATGAGACCATTAAAAAGGTCAATCAACTTATCCATTATTTAGCGCCTGGAGGAACGTTGATTTTCACCTTTTTAAAAGCAGATTATAACGGAGGTAAGGAGTATCATGGATATGAAGATATTACCAACTTAGAGAAGAGAATACGTAAGCTAAATAACGGTTTTTTGGACCAGGAACTATTTTTAAATGGACAAGGAAATAGCTATATGGCATTGTTTGATGGCAAGGATTTATATACACAAGATAATTATCATTTATGTCCAGAAGAGAGTAATGTAGATACATTGTTTACCTATTATTCTCCTGAGTTCTTAAAATCTCAATTTGAATGTGTGATAAAAAACCCTCCTTCAGCCCCCTACGATGAGTTTTATCCTGCTGAATTACAGCATTCGTGTATTATAAAAAATAAGGGGAAATGATATGGTAGAAGAGAAGCACAATAGAATAAATAATGTCCAAGTAAATACACCCGTTGAGACCTATGCAATCGGCATCTTAAAAGGGAATTCTCCTTTCAATTTGTCCAATTATGTGAAAGTAGAAAATCCTATAGTCTCAAGAAATGATTTTGATGAGGGGACAGTTAATTTCGTTGCTGACCCTTTTGCCTTATATGAAGATGGAGAATGGGTTCTATTTTTTGAAGTCATGGGCGTTTCAACAAGGAAAGGAAAAATATATGTGACCACTAGTAAAAATTTGAAGAAGTGGACCAAAGCAGTTCTTGTATTAGAAGAATCATTTCACTTGTCTTATCCTCAAGTTTTTGAAATGCATGGTGAGTTTTACATGCTGCCTGAATCATTTGAAGCAAATGAAATAAGATTGTATAAAGCGTTGGACTTTCCATTGAAATGGGCACTAGAAAAAATATTGCTTCCCATATCAAGTGTTGATTCTACCTTATATTTTAAAGAGGAGAAGTGGTGGCTTTTTACATGTGATGCTCCACATAAACACGATAGACTGAGATTGTTTTATGCAGATGATTTGCAAAGTGACTGGATAGAACATCCTCAAAGTCCAATTCGATCAAAGGATAGTAAAAGCTCTAGGCCTGCTGGAAAATTATTTGAATTTGAAGGAAGATTATATAGAGTTGCTCAGAACTGCTCCCCATTTTATGGATACAGTGTGAATGCCTTTGAGGTTATTACGATGACAACTGAAGTGTATGTAGAAAGAATAGTTGAAGAGAATCCAATTATCGGACCTGGACAGCAGAAGTGGAATAAAGTGAGTAGTCATCACTTAGATCTGCACCAAAAAAGTGAAAATGAATGGATTGGATTTGTAGATGGAAGAAGGCATTAAAAGCAATATGGAAAAATCGATAAATGATGAGCACTTTGTTGTTCCTGCATATCTTTCTATATGTAGCTTTTTAAGGTCAAATAAAATTCCAATTGTAGTCGTAGTATGTGGTGAGATTGTGCCTGAAGGAATAAAAAATCTATTCACTTCACTAAATGAATTGATACATGTTGAACAATTTAACATTCCTGTTGAATACATAAGTCATCCTCATAGCGGGACAATTACAAATCGACTTGCACGAATGCATTATGCAAGTCAAAGTAATGAAGATATTATATTGTTGTTGGATGCAGATACCCTGTTTTCTGCGCAAAGTAGCCTCCTTATATCAACCATTCATCAAAATGCGAAAAAGCATAACTCTTGGATATCTGGGGTCTTGGATGCTCAAATCGCTTATCGGGATTATTTATACTTCAGGACACAAGATGCGAGTGGTCGTGATGTAGTGGTACCTCATCTAGAACAAAAGGATATTTATGCAAGTGTTTTTGGCGGAAATTGGTGGCACCATCTGAAAGGTGCTTCTATTAATAATGGAGTAGTTGCATTTTATAAATGTAATGATGTCATAGAACAGTGGAAAGACTTTTATTTGCGAGGTATTAAATTTGAAAAGGTGAATCCAGGAGATGATCAATTGCCTCTAGCTGCTGCGATACATAGGACCTCAGAGAATGTCATCTGCTTGCCCGAGATATTCAATTCAAAAGGAAAGTTAGTGGGCGATTTTCATGTATATCATGCCTTATCATCCAAATGGAAGATGCAATTGTTTTCGGCTTATAAGATGGAGAATGATATTTCTGAGTATGCGAATCTTGCCAAAGCCTATCTGCCACAGTTGTCTAATAAATGGAAAGAAGAATTTTTCAAAGATCAATCAAACATTGAACCTTACTTGTTCAATAAAATAGATGGCCATTTTGGGTATAAACATTTATATGAAGATGTTTATCGTGGAATTGATAAGGGAATCTTTGTTGAAGTTGGAATGAATAAAGGGAAAAGCGCTTGTTATCTCTTAGAGTTGATAAAAGCGGGTGAAAAGGAAGTTAAGTTTATAGGGATTGAAGAAGGACTTACGGAAAGTCAGGATATTGATGCTTTCTTACAACTGGTTAAATCGTTTCATTTAGATCCTATAGAACTATTTGAATCGCATGATTCGATTCCTGAACCTTTTTTAGATGATCAAGTTGATTTTGTGTTTTTGAATTTGCAAAACGATTATGATAAATTGAAAAGCAGTTTAGAGTGGTGGTGGACAAAAATGAAACCTGGAGGAATTATAGCTGGATATGACTATACCTCCCAAATCGGATTAGATTACGGTTCAAAATGTGCCACCTATGATTTTTGTAAAAGCCATAATTTTTCACTACGTATTTCCTTTGATATTTTCATTATAGAAAAGCCAAAAGAAAATTCAGAAAGTGAACAGGAGCCACTGGAATTTAGTCAGTCAATTGAGCAGGTATGAAGAAACGAGGACTATGGATATTTGATGAAAATTATTTGATGTTGACCTATCTTTCTGCATGCAGTTTTGCTGAGCATTCTGATGTGATAATTACTTTAATCTATTGCGGTGAAAAAATGAATGATGCCGATCTAGAGATATTTCAAG
Organism: Saprospiraceae bacterium; assembly: GCA_029212405.1. Lineage (GTDB taxonomy): Bacteria > Bacteroidota > Bacteroidia > Chitinophagales > Saprospiraceae > CAJXUU01. Next base: position 21,668 of record JARGNR010000022.1, on the reverse strand, counting down.
CTATTCAAGAAAAAGTGGAAGTCTATTATTTTACAAAAGACGTCAGTGAGTGGGAAGCTCACATGCAAGCGAATATATTGAACAGGTTAGCACGATTGCACTTTACCAAGCTATTTGAAGATGATCTTGTTTTTATGATTGACTCAGATGTTGCTTTTTCTGAGATATTAAATAAAAAAATCAAACATGTTGAAGAGCGATTTAATAACCATGAATCAATCTTTCCAGTGATATCTGGAGTAGTGGAATTCTTGAGCGCTTCGGATGCTTATTTATATTTTAAAAAGAAAGATAAAGCTGGTTTTACTCGTAAAACTAATGAATCAGCGAAGTTGAATGTTTATACTCGTATTTATGGATCGGATTGGAAATCATACATAAGTGGATTTCAGTTTAATAATGGATTTTTAATTTTCTACAAGGCCAGAAAATTAATTGAGCAATGGGAGCACTATTATTTAGCAGGGTTACATGATGCAGATGTAAATCCATTAGACGATCAGGTGCCGCTCGCCGCAGCAATACAAAAAACGGAATGTACATATTGGAAGATGGACCCGCAATGGAATTCTTTGGGAGATCTTGATGGACCATTTGTTATGTTTCACGCCTGGGGAGGGGAGTGGAAAATCGAAATAGACCAAGTTTTAAGAAATGCAGAAGCTACTTCTGACTACGGGAATATATGTAAGCGGTATTTAACGAATTGTCCAGCAGTTTGGATTAAGAAATTTTTTAGTGATTTAAAATCATTTCCTTATCGATATCGAAACATACAAGGGGCATTTGACCATGGAACTGTATTTACCGATTTGATCAAAAGATTAGAATCAGGAAAAATTGTTGAGGTAGGTACCTATAAAGGAAGGTCTGCCTGTTTTTTGGCAGAATTGATAAAAGCGAGCGGCAAAAATATCCAATTCACTACAATCGATCACTTTGAAAGAAGTGATACCTCTATGCAGTTGGTACAAAAAAATCTAAAAAGAGCGGATGTACAAGATTATGTGACTGTCGTAGAAGGTGAGTCGTATGAGACAACCAAATTATTTAAGGAAGAAGAACTAGATTTTATATTTTTGGATACAGACAGTTCAAAGAATAGGTTGGCTGTAGAATTAGAATCCTGGTATGAAAAATTGAAAGAAGGTGGTATTTTAGGAGGGTATGATCATTCAATTCATGACACAGTTTTCAAATCCTATGACTGTGCTTCTTGGTCATTTTGTGAAAAACATGCAATTCCCTTAATGACCTACGAGTATCAGTTTTTAATTCAAAAACCTTTTAAGACCAAATAAAATAATCAAATGATACCTCGGAAGTTCCATTTTTGTAGATTTAAAGCTCCAGCAAGCAGAGGCGGAAAACCGTTTGTGTATGCTAATTATTTGTGTCTATATTCCGTTATTAAGTTACATCCAGGAGCTGAATTTAACTTTTATTACAACGAAGAGATCCAAAGTCCATGGTTCGATCTATTGAAACCGTATTTAAATCTTATAAAGGTGACAGCTCCTACTGAGATATTCGGAATAACGATCAAGAGAGTGGAGCATCAAGCTGATATTTTCCGATTGAGAATATTGCTGAAGGAAGGTGGTATTTATCTAGATACCGATGTATTCCTAATCAAGAAACTAGATGATTTATTGGGGCATAATTTTGTGATGGGTATTGAAAATGGAATGGGACTTTGCAATGGCGTAATCTTAAGTGAGAAAGAATCTGTTTTTGTACAAACATGGTATGATTCTTACCATCCGGATTGCACAAAAGAAGGAGCTGGATTTAAGCCTGATGGATGGGGAGAAATGTCGGTTCGTTTTCCTGAATTACTTGCCAAAAATTTCAAAGAGTATACGACTATACTACCCGTAACTGCTTTCTTCCAACCGTCTGGTAGTCCCAAGGGTATGAAGATTCTATTTGATAGTGAAGTATATTGGTGCGATGAAAGCTATGGAAATCATCTTTGGGAATCACAATCTTGGGATTGGTATCTGAAAGATATGCAACCTGCTGATGTTATTGAAAAAAAAGGATATTTTTATAAACTTGTCAAACAACACTTTTCGGAGAATGAAATTCTTGGAAGAGTTTAAAATGAGTACTAAATTAGTACAAGTAAAGTATAATGAAACCCCATACATATGTCTACACTTGATTTAAAATTACCTCCTCAATTGGTGGATTTTACACCCGACCCAAAATTTTCGAAAGGGCCGATATTAAAGTCTATAAAGGATTTGGAACAAGGAGAGGTAAAAAAAGAGACGGTAATAGCTACTTCTGGTGCAGAAGTGATTATGGCAAATTACGAGCTTCTTCAACATGATTTTCCTTGTTTGAAGTTGGAGAATCTTGAAAAGCTACACCCAGAGTTAAAAGTAGTCAAGGGTAAGGCAAAAAAATTGATAATTAGAGATCTCATTGATGAGTGGTTGATCAGACATACGTGTTATGTATCGGAAAATCAAACAAAACAGGAATACGTCAATACAAAAATTCCAACTACTGGAGAAAAAGTGGAAGCTTTTCGCCCAGTACTTTATGGTAGAGCTCTAGTCTTTTCTTTATTGAATAATTATAAAGGCCTTAATATTGATGCAGAAGAAATGGGCTACGAAGATGGGTTGATAGATGTAAAAGGCACTGGACTGGAAGAGGGGAAAGAACATCATTTTTATGATCACGGAAATGGACTTCTTACATTGGCAGAGGCATTTAGAGAGTATATATATCAACAATTGGTGGAAGCAGCTTTTCGACATAGTGGTTCCAATTTTGAAACATTACCCACATATGCAATTATAAAATTAGACTTTGATGTGAAAAATACGGGAGGGATTGCTGGACCGGCTGGATTGTTGGTAAGAAGAGCGCAACGTAGACCGGAGAATCCTGGTGGATTACCAGCTTTCAAAACGGATATGCAACTGCTACACATTGAGGTAGAATTGCTCTTGAGAAGATATGGGATCACATCTTGTAATTATGTAACAGAAGTTCGACTTTGGAAAGATAAGGGCAAATTAAAATTGACTTATGGAGGCAAACATGTCAATAGTTTGAATGAAGAGCAATTGAAAAACATTGAGGAAGTAAGCAGAATTAAAGAGGATCGACTTATTTTCGAAGGGGTAAATATTCAACATACCAGAGAGTTTGGCAGAGATCCTTGGCGTGCAGTGGTTATTGATTTTGGATCTTTTTGTGTAAAAGAAAAGTTCAAAAATCCAATTCTTAGTTTGGTAACAGATAAATTGATGCGCTGGGGTGGATCTATTTGGCCAGATTTTGAGAGCTACACACAACCTATTCCTGAATTAGCCGTGCCTTATGAATTATGGGGAAATGAAACTGAGTTTTGGGGATTTAAAGCCAATTTATATAACAGTAAGCTAAGCATAGTGTGTGACGGGGTCGCTTCTTATCTACGAGAGGGTAGACTAATGAGAGAAGATGCAGTCAATATAATACATGCATTTTTACATACCGCTACATCTAGGTGGGAGAAAAAGTAAATTCATGTCAAGCTAGATAAAATAAATAGCTTGACACGAAATTTTATTATTTAAAGTAGCCATCTACAAATTTAGCTGCTCCTTCTTGTATCATATTTGTTCCAAATTCGATGGTCTCAGCACCCAACTCTAAGTGGAAGTTCTCCGTAGTCGGATTGTCATCTGCCTCTTCTGCTCCTTTCAATGCTTCAGCAGCTCCTTTTACCATTTCTTCTGCTCCTTCTGCGGACAATGGATTATCCGCTTCACTTAGTAGCATTTGTGCACCTGCAAGAAGATAATCTGTTGCATTTTTTACACTTTGTACCCCTTCAGGGAATCCAATGGATTGAAGAGATAAAGCTCCGTAATAGAAATTTTCAGATTCTGGATATAGCGTTTCAGACAATTGCTCTACATATTCTGCTTCTCCTTGAGGATTATTGGTGTCTTGAAAATCTTCAGCTGCTAATAAATAGAGCATTGAATTAGCATCATAATCCCCAGCAGCGAAATCAGTAATTGACCCGCTTATAAATCGATCTGCTCCTATATCCAATGTTTCTCCACCTAGCCCTAAATTAATTACTTGTCCATTGGTTTCTGCAAAAAATTCAATTGATTCAGCTCCATCCATCATTTCAGCAGCACCTGCTTTAGCAGCTTCTCCTTGTGCGGCATTGTAAAACTGAGGAGTTGTCTCTACTAATATTTCAGCATATGGAAATAACTCTTCAGCGTTCATAATAGGTTCAGCTCCTTTATGTCTAAAGTGATATCTTTCTGCATTTAAATTATTTACACCGTTGACATAGTATTCAGAACTTAAAGCTAAATTGTCTGTCGATGTTAATAATTCAGATACTCCGTTTGTCAACTCCGCCGTAGCTTCAGCTGGATTCTCAGCAGTTTCTGCTTCTGCCGATTTAAATACATCAATAGCGCCCTCAAAAGTTTCAACTCCGTCAATAAATCCTAATTCCGCTGAATATTTCTCTGCTGAACCAACATACTCTTCAGAGTGAGCCAGTAGATTTGAAGTTCCACGCATTAATTCAGCTTGAGAACCCTCAGCCATTCCTTTATAGGCCAATTTACTGCTGCGAATCATGTTTTCAGCTGCAGTTACCTTCTGAAATGGATCAGGTGTTGCCATTGCAGCACTAGCTAATAAAGTAGATGCTTTGACCACTTTTAATAAAATAAAGTCGTCTGCCAATTCAGCCTGAGTTCCAGCATTTAATGGAAAGAGTTCTGAGGAATTATCATTTAATTGTTTTGCTGCATCAAGTAATTGAATAGAAGATTCTGCAAAATCCTCTGCAACTTCCGCAGGTATCGCAGCAGTTTTATTTGCTACTTGTTCTGCTATTCCTGACAAATCCGCATCTTCTGCTTCAGCTGCAGCCAATTCTCCACTTCCAGCAAGTCTTAACTCTACAATGGAAGAATCAAACATTCTGGAACCTTCTTGAAAGAGTCCTATTGATTTGGATGGACTGTCAAGTAATATGGGCTTTATTGTGGAACAGCCATACAGCACAGTTGGCATGGCTAAAATTCCACCTAGTCCTACACTACTGTTTTTTAAGAAAAGTCGTCTTTTCATGGTTTGATTTTTTTGGAGTATGAAAACAAAATCAGGGTTTTATATTAGTTATCTAACTATTTTGAGCCAAATAAACTTAGCACAAAACAGCTATCCTTGTAAAGTTCTAAAAAAAATGGAATAATCCTAGTAATGAGACCACTAATTTTCCCTTTAAATTGAGTTGATTTTGGCTATATTGCATTAATAACCTGTGAACGACATATATTTTTATTGATAATGTATATGAATTAATTGGTTATTTATGTTGCATTTTGCTCATGTGAACCGTATATTTTATCATTTCTGAAACAAATTTATCAGATGTCTTTTGTAATTGGGGTGATCGTATTTTTCCATCTACAGAGACCTCATTGACAACATCGCCTACTTGAAATCGATCTGGTATTACAAGTCCTGCCATAGAAATAATTACTTGTCGCAATTGTTGCAAACAACTAGTTCCTGCATAAATACCAGCACTTACTGTACTAATTCCAATTGGTTTGTACCTAAATACTCCTGGGGGCAAATAGTCTAGAAAGTTTTTTAATGAACCAGGGTAGCCAGATTTATATTCTGGGGATACTATAATCAGACCATGCGCTTTTGTCAAAATATCTGTCCAATCTGAAAGAATTTCTGAAATAGAATTCTCTGGCGTAACTCTTTCTGTTAGCATTGGAAAATTTGCTTTCCCCAAGTCTAAGATAAGACAATTGATTTCTTGATATTCCGAAATTTTCTGCTGTAGATGAATTACAACTTTTTGACTTTGATTGTTATCCCGAGTGGTCCCCAGAAGAATAGGTATGGTATATTTGGGCATTGAGTATATTTTATGTCTAAGAATCAATATTAATAAGAATAATAAATAACCTTTCTTTTTATTCTATGAATTAAAAGAGATTTCACCTAATCTTTTTCAATGGATCAAGCAGCCTGTCAATGTAAATGTAAATCTTTTGTTTAATTTTGAATGTATTCAAATGATAACCCCAAAAATATGAGTATCAGATCTACTGTGTGTATTTGTACATTAGTTTTCCTATCAAGTACATTTTTTGCTTTCCAAAATTTTGCAGGGTTAACACCTTCTCAAGAGCGGGGTAAATTAATTTACACCCAAGGGAAGAGAGTATCAGGTACGCCTATTAAAGCATCTATGTCTGGAGCAAACTTTGATGCCATGATTCTACCTTGCGTAAATTGTCACGGTGAAAAAGGAATTGGAAATGCGGAAGGAGGAATAATTCCTACGCCCGTAAGATGGTCAACATTAACGCAATCTTACACCATAGAATTTAAAAATGGGAGAAAACGGATTGCATACACTGAGAATACAATTGGTAAAGTCATAAAAGAAGGGATAGATCCAAGTGGAAATGAAATTGATAAAGTAATGCCAAGATATGAGTTAAGTGATTCAGATGTCGAGGATTTAATTGCTTACTTTAAAGTCCTTGGCAACGAATCGATTACAGGAGTATCTGATACATCTATTGTGGTAGGTATGATCGTTCCTCCCAATAATCATCCACCTGGAAGATCTCAAACCATGATAAATACTGTAAGAGCATATGTAGATTTAGTGAATATGGGAGGTGGAATTTATAATCGAAAGATTCAAGTGAAAGAGTTGGTTTTGGATAACAATGCCCAAAAGTCAGATTCTTTGGTAAGCAAGTTTTTATCTGATGAAAATACTCTTGCGTTTGTATCTTCAGATATCGAATCTTTGTCTCAATCCTCAGTAGAATATATTGAAAAAAGTAAAATCCCAATTATTGGTGCAGTATCAGGTAATCCTAAAAATACGGATTATCTGAAAAATGAATTTTATTACTTACTTCCAGGAATTATTCAACAAATTCAGGTGCTACAAAATTTTTCAATTGAAAATCTTAATGTAAGTAAAGAGAATTTTATCATCCTTTATGATAATTCTTTGGCTGATCTTGGAATTGAATTAAAAGAAGTAGTTGTAGACCAACAATTTCGTTATGAAAAAATCAAAACAGACAACAACGATTTTTATAATCAAATGATAGACTTAAAGTCTGAAGGAATTAAACATTGTCTTCTTTTAAGTAGCATTAATTCAAATTTATCTATGCTTAATACTATGCAACAATTGGAGTGGTTTCCGACGATTCTCATTCCAGGTAAATTTGCATCGAGTAAGTGGTTGGACGCTCCTATGGAGATGAATCAAAAAATTTACTTTTCATACCCTACGTGGTTATCTGAACGGAATGAAAAAGCAATGGTCAAATATTATAGTATGGCAAAAGCCTATAATCTGGACAAGGACTACAAAAGTGCTCAAATCCAAAGTTTGTCATCCATTATTTTATTTACAGAAGTCCTCAAATTGGTAGGAAATGATGTGGATAGAACCTCATTGATCACTCAACTTCAAGATTTGAACTCCTTTCAATCGGGATTCATCCCTCCACTTTCTTTTGGACCTAATAAAAGGATAGGGTCTGAAAAGGTATTTATCCTGAAGGCCAATCTCGAGAAAAAAGAATTGGAATTGGTCAATTAAAGGCAAGGTTATTTTATTGAATACTTACTCTAATTTCAAACATCGAATAGGAATTGTAAAAACACAACATACATTTTCATCCCGCTTAATTGCTGGTTTCCAAAAAGGCATAAAGTTCAAGATTTTGCTACGCAATCTTCTTTGGAGTCTATTTTTTATATCTGATTGAAATTCTACATGTAGAGCTTGACCGAGGGATGATAGATAAAGCTTATATGTTAAAGTTGTGATGATTGTGTCATTTTCTGTACAGTAATCAGATAGTATTGGAAATAAATGCGTTGAATGAAATTGAGATAAACCGGCTTCTGATTGTTCAAAAACTGGCAAAGCGTCTACTTCCTCGTATATAGTATCACAAATGACTTCATAGGCATCATTAAGTTCTGTGGTTTGAGAATAACTAATGCCCAATTGATTTAACATAAATAAACTTACAAGTATATATCTAGCCATAAAACTGTTCTGTTTGAAGTAGATGATTGTGAGCAATGAATTGGTGTAATGAAATGACATTTTAAAAGTCAACTTTGTTCATATTATTATCTGTATCTGTTCTAAGGCATGTACAAATCAATATTTGTTTTATTCACACAGAAAGATAGTTGGATAAGTTTGTATATTGGATTTTCTTTATCTAATCCATAGATTAAAATGACTGAGGAGCAATTCAGTAAATTGATACCCGCTGTTGTATTGTTGGTATTAGGAATAATTGAAGCAATCGGAGGGTTGTATTTAGAGGATCGACGTACAAGAAATGATTTTACCATTGAAATTTTAAGCCTTGTTATTTTACCAACATTAATTCAACCTGGTATTTTTTTATTGGTTCTTTGGGTAATGGCAACATCCTTTAGCGGATTAGAAGATGTTTTTATACACACCTCTATATGGTGGCACATTTTAGCCTTTTTGGTGCTTGATGATATGATGCAATATTGGTGGCATCGGTTGTCACATGTCAATCGAGTGATGTGGAAATTGCATCGACCTCATCATGTTGTGGAAGAAATGGGTGTTTTGGTTACGTACAGAAATGCTACTTTGTATTATGCTTTGATGCCTGGTATTTGGTTTTCAGCAATTCTCGTATTTCTAGGCATGGGCTATGTCTATTTGTTCTATTTACCTATAAAACTGGTCGTCATATTACTGGCTCATAGTGAAACAAAGTGGGATAGATTCTTATACAAATATAAAATTCTCCATCCCTTTGCTTGGATTATCGAACGGACTATTTCCACGCCTAGCACTCATTTTGCTCATCATGGTCTAACCGCTGAAGATCAAATTTCACATCCTAATGGAAACTTTGGAAACTTACTGTTTATATGGGATGTCTTATTTGGTACCGCAAAAATTACCAGAAAATATCCTACTAAATTTGGAGCTTGGAACCAATTCAAAGAACCTTGGTATGTGCAATTATTCTTCCCTTTTATAAAGTCAAAAGATCCTAGAAGTGAATTGCATTCGATCCAAACAGATAATGATTATGATCCTTCTGTCGACTTTAAATCCTTTAAATCTTAGTTACTAAGCATCATGAACCGTATTAATTCTTAGATCGTTTCTCCTCTAAATAGATGGCCATAGAAATGAAAAATAGGAACATGGACACACTATACACTTGAATACTATTAAAAAGTCCATAGTCCACAATTCCAATCTTATCAATAGTGAACATTTGTAAATCTTGACCAATCAATGTATAGGCATGTGGGAAATAATGCGATAGAGGTGTGTTATTAACACCGATGAGAAAGGATACAATAAAAATGAATAGACCCAATGTCATTGGTGCTAAAAAATTTCTAAATCGTAGACTAAGAAAAAATTGTATACCAATAACTCCAAGAGCGTTTATTAATGTAATACACGTTGGTTTTATAAAGTAAAATGGTTGTAAAGGATAGTAACTAAATTCTGATTCAGGGTACAAATGATTAAGATACCAACCTATCACCACAATTGAAATCATTATGAGAAAGCAAAAAGTAAAAATCAGGATAAAAATGGCTGATAACTTTGAAAGAAGAATTTTCCGCTTGGATACAGGAACAGTAAAAAGTTGTTTCCAGGTATTGTTTTGATTTTCTATATGAAATACGGCACTAATCAAAAGAATAAGCAATGGAACAAAAGTAAACACCGACATAAATCCTGCTCCTGAATTCCATAATTTGATCCATGGGTTTTTGCCTAGAAACATGATCGATTCGACATCTACATAATGAATCAGGAACACGAGGAAAATAACAGAAAACACGGAAAATCCAATCAAGCCAATAATCGGGACATACACGCATTTTATTATTTCAGATTTGATGTATTGTATCATCAGTTTTGAGTATTGTTAATGGAAAGAAATAAATCCTGTAAGGCAATGTTTTTTTGATTTACTGCATAAATATTAATGTCATTTTCGATCAAGTATTTAACTATCATCGGGATTTCGTTTTTATTGGAAACATGCATTTCTATTACTTGATCCGAGATAATTCGATAGGAATGAATATCCTTTAACGTTTCCAATTTAGCAGAAGAGTCAATCGTAAATTTCACTTCAAGATTAGTATTTCTAAGGTTATGAAGTTCAGATTTTGTCCCTTCAAAGAGCATTTTACCATCTTTCAAAATTCCTAAATGATTGGCAGTTTTTTCAATTTCTGACAATATATGACTAGAAACTACAATGGTTTTGCCTTGTTTATTTAAATCAAATAGGATTCCTCTTAAGGCCTCTACACCAAAAGGATCCAATCCGTTTGTAGGTTCATCCAGTATCAATACATTGGGATCATGAAGCAATGCTATTGCGATTCCTAATCGTTGTCTCATTCCTGTAGAAAAACGACCCGCTTTTTTAGAACCTAAATTCTCTAATTTAACCAACTCTAGAATTTCACAAATTCTATTTTTGGTTTGGCCATAATAGTTGGACCAAATTTTCAAATTGTTAAATGCATCCAAATGATCGTATATGGAAGGAGCCTCGATGAGCGTCCCTATTTTTGCTAAGTATTTTGGATAGGTTGTGCGAATGTTACTTCCTTGAAAATCAATATTTCCAGAATAGCCCTTTAGTAATCCTAGTATTGCTTTGAATGTGGTGGTTTTTCCTGCACCATTCGCTCCTAGAAAGCCATAAATGCTCCCTTCAGGAACATGCATACTCATTCCATTTAAAATGAATTCATTTGATGTATAGGCAAAACTAACATCTCTTAATTGTAGGATAGAATTACTCATGTGAAGCTTGATTTTTAGCGATTAGACTTACTCTCTTTACTAGTTGATTATTCCATCCTTTGGTAAAGTTTATTGCTATTGAAATATTACTTTTTTCTAAATGAATAATTGTGGTTCCCCACAGGCCACTGTGCATGTAAGCATCCTCCCCAAAGAGTTTTATCTTCCATATCCCATATCGGTAATCTTTAAATCTTGGATCTTTATCAGGAACATAGGTCGTTCCAAATTTATGGGGTGTACACATTAACTCGACAGTGGGCTTCTTTTTAAAAATTTCATGGTTGAACAATGCAAATAGAAATGTAGTAAGGTCTTCAGTTGTGGATACAAGTCCACCACCCCCATACAAATCTGTAGAAGGGTCATAATCGGTTACATCCTCTCCCCTAAGATATCTTTTAACTTGTGCCTTCATGCCAATAGGAGCGACTTCTATCGACTCTAACCAAGTGTGTTGCATACCCAATTTGTCAAATCCAATTAGCTCTCTGATTCCTCTAGCTAGGTTTCCTTCATAAAAGGACTCAATTATTTCTCCCAGTAATATATACCCAGTATCAGAGTATAAATACTTTTCACCAGGCAAGCCATTCGGATTTCCATATTGCATCGCCAGTGCTAACTGTTCTGTTCGTGTCCACCTTTTCTGTGGATTTTTTCTTGCCTCAGAAACATAAGGACTTCCATTCATGGCATAATCAAATAGTCCACTTGTATGATTCAAGCAATGATACAGCTTAATTTTGTTTGGATCATATCCATCTTGAATGAGTAATTTTTGGTGAGCTTCAGATATGTATTTTGATAATGGATCATATATAGATAATCTAGCTTCTTCATGAAGTCTTAGTATACTGACCGCCACAAATGTTTTGGTAATACTTGCAATTCTAAATGGTTGGTCCACTTCAAGCAGGTTTGTTTTTTCGTTGCTGCTGTAACCTGCTGCACCTGACCATTTGTACGAATGAAATGAAGATTTAATAGCAAGAGAAACACCGTGAATTTGATTCATAGAATTATTCACCGCTTCCTCCATGTACCTTGATATTATCTGATCTAATTCTCCAGGAGAAATCTGCTTTTGGTTTGCTTTCTTACAAGACAGTAGGATAAGAGTAATGGTGAATAGATAGATCATTTTTTTTATACACATGGTATGTTCTAATTTTTTCTCGTATCCAGTTTGATAATCTTGAAGATACTATTTTACTTCAAAACTAAATTCTAGACCACTCTATTCAGAGTTGATTTATTATTCGATTGACATAATTGAGAATTCGTAAGTTCTTATATAGAAGAGAAGACGGAGCACCTGAACTGTCTTCTAATCATCTCAATTCATCTTTTATTACCAATCTTTATAACCCATTTAAATTAATGCTTATGTTTAAGCCAGTCAATTTAATAAAATGGTAAAAAAGTTACTAAAAGTATTCATATATCTCCTTATTGCTATCGCGGTTCTTTGTTTGGGGCTGTACTTGTATCTCCGATCAACTGCACCCAATTATGAAGGAAAAGCTGAAATTTCTATATTGGACCAAAGCGTAAAGGTCAATTTTGATTCCTACGGTATTCCCCACATTTATGCTGATAATCCGATAGATGCTTACAGGGCATTAGGCTACGTTCACGCTCAGGATCGTTTGTTTCAAATGGAAATGGTACGAAGAGTTAGTTCGGGGAGACTGTCAGAAGTGCTGGGCGAGAAGTTTGTCAAAACGGATAAGTTTTTCAGAACCTTGGGATTGAGAAGGATGGCGGAGCATAATGCTGAAGTTAATTTAAATACAAATGAAGAGGATTGGCAAAAACATACCTTAGCATATTTGGACGGAATAAATGCGTTTGTTCAAAATGGTACGACTCCGCTAGAATTTAAAATAATTGGAATTCCTAAAACTGATTTTGATATAGCAGATATATATTCCATTCTAGGGTATATGGGATTAGGATTTTCTAAGGCGTTGGATGAAGATCCAATTATGGAAAAAATTAGAGCAACAAATGGAGAATCCTATTTTGAGGACTGGCTATTGGATACAAAGATCTTAGATACTATAGGAATAGGGAAGAGTCCAGTTGAAGATCTTAGTGCAATCCTTCCTCAAAATATAGAAGATTATTTAGGATTGGCCAACATGCCGCTGTTCTACGGTAGTAATTCTTGGGTGATTGCACCAGAGAAGTCAAAATCAGGGAAGGTGATTTTATCTAATGATACACATATAGGAATTTCTCAACCTTCTGTGTGGTATGAAGCGCATATTACTTATCCAGGCTTCGACTTTTATGGAAATTATTTAGCTGGTGTTCCTTTTGGAGTGATTGGCCATTCAAAGGATATTGCATGGGGCTTAACCATTTTTCCATTTGATGGTATTGATCTTTATCGAGAAAAAATAAATCCCGAAAACGCACAAGAAGTATGGGAAAATGATCATTGGACTCCTGTAGAAATTCAACATGAAAAGATTCAAGTGAAAGGACAGGAAGAGGTAGATTTTGTAAGAAAAGTAACACGACATGGTCCTATTATAAATGATGTTTCATCAGAATTGGACTCTTTGGAGAAGGAACCGATTTCATTCTGGTGGGGATTCTTGGATCAACCTACAAAGACATTGCAAGCTATTTATGAAATGAATCATGCTTCTACAATGCAAGAAGCTAAAAAAGGTGCATCACAAATAGATTTTATAGGTTTGAATGTGTTGTATGGTGATCAAGAAGGTAACATTGCACATTGGGCATGTGGTAAAATTCCTAAACGGCCTGCTCACGTTAACCCGAAATTTATCCTAGATGGTGCGAGTGGCCAAGACGAATTATTAGGGTATTATGAGTTTCATGAAAACCCCCAAATAGAAAATCCAGCGTCAGGATTTGTAGCTTCTGGAAACAATGACCCTGGTATGGTGGGTGAGAATTATTTTCCCGGGTATTACTGTCCACCAAATAGATATAATCGGATCGCTTTTCATTTGAACGGACAATCTCATTGGTCTCAAGAGGATATGAAAAAGATTCAATTGGATGACACCTCAGATGAGCATAAAAAGATAGCCAACTTATTATGTACGGCACTACTTTCCTCCAATTCGGATATTGAGGAAAAAGATCAATCTATATTAACAGAATTGTCCAACTGGCCTGGGAGTTATGGAATGAAAGAAACGAATCCTGTCATATATACCAAGTTCATTTATCACACTATGCGACTTGCTATGGAAGATGAAATTGGAAGTGATGACTTTAATGATATTCAGGGATCTTACATCTATAAAGGAAGTATTTGGAAAGTACTGAAAAATGAAAATTCGATTTGGTGGGATAATATATTAACAGCTGAGCTAAAAGAAACTCGATTAAATGCAGTACAGGAAGCTTTTAAAATTACAATGGAAGAGCTGGAAGAGCAATTAGGGAGTAATCGTGAACAATGGACTTGGGATAGGGTCCATACCATTACACATCGCCATCCGTTGAGTTCCCAAAAGCCATTGGATAAAATATTTAATGTGGGGCCATTTGCAATCGGAGGTGGGAATGATGTTCCCAATAAAATGATGTACAAACCTTCAAGTAGTGGAGTATATCAAGTATATTCTTCTCCTGCCTTGCGGATCTTATTAGATTTTGATAATGTCTATGGTTCTGAAAGTATCAATCCAACAGGTCAATCTGGCAACGTGATGAGTAAACACTATAATGATCAAGCACTGATGTTTAATAGTGGTGTCTATCGACCACAATTGATGGATAAAGAAGAAATTGAAAAGGAATCGAGTACACTTATGTTAGTTCCAGAATAAAGTTATTAGGGAATACGATTGTCAAATGAGAAAGTGAAATCAAGAAGGAACCACTTCTAGGTTTAATTGTGTAGCTATGATTTCGTCCAGTTTATTTTTAGCATTATTTTCATTTCCTATTAGGTCAAATAATGAAATATTGGCCAAAACTTTGTCTACTGTGTATTGCAGGATAGTCCATAAAGATCGAACGGAACAATCCACAGAATTGGTGCAAAATTTTATCTCCCCACTGTGTTGTCCACAAAAATCTTTAGTAAATAAGTTTCCTCCTAAAGAACTAATAACATCCTTAATAATGATCTCCTTTGGGTCTTGAGCCAAAACATATCCTCCCTTTTGACCTCTTGTACTTTCAACAAACCCTGCGATTCTCAACATTCTAGCTATCTTTCCAACATACGGTTGCGACATTCCCTCTAATTCACTTAGTTGAGGAATACTCAAACCTGCATCAGACTTACTTCTAGCAATTCGAAGCAATATTCTTATACCGTATTCATCTTGTTTGTTAATTTTCATAGTCTAAAATTTGAATTATTTGATAATACTACGATCTTATGTTACATCATGTCCAGGACAAAAGATGCTTCTTCGCTCATCATACTTTTTTCCCATTTAGGATCAAAGACAACCCTCAAATCGACATCTTGAACATGTTCTAACTCCATTACTTTTTGCTGAACTTCAAGAGGTAAGGAATCAGCTACAGGACACATCGGAGTGGTCAACGTCATTTCTATAATTACAAGACCATCCTCTTTAATATCTATACTATAAATTAACCCTAATTCATAGATGTCCACTGGAATCTCTGGGTCCTCAACCGTCTTACAGGCTGCAATTATTTCTTTTCTTAATTTCTCTAAATCTACCATTTAAGGATGCTATTATTTTGTTAATGCCAGACCATATAATTTCATTTGCTTGACCATACTCACCAATCCATTGGATCGAGTAGGGGATAGATGTTCTTTTAGTCCAATCTTATCTATAAAATACAGTTCACTTTGAGCTATAGCTTCTGCCGATTGGTCATTCAACACTTGTACAAGTAATCCGATAATCCCCTTTGTAATAACCGCATCACTATCTGCTGTGAAGTGTATTTTGTCATTGTTTACATCTGCATGCAGCCACACTCGGCTTTGGCATCCTTTTATCAAGCGATCTTCTGTCTTGTGTCTTTCTTCAATCAAAGGAAGACTTTTTCCTAAGTCGATGATGTATTCATATTTTTCCATCCAATCATCAAAAAATGAAAAATCATCAATTATTTGATCCTGTATCTCGTTTATTGTCATTACTCTTATTCTACAATTTGTGATCAACTAAGCATAAGTACTGCTCTTTTTACACCTTGTATCAATTGATCTACGTCTTCTTTATTATTATATACAGCAAATGATGCTCTTACGGTTCCCGGTATGTTCCATTGTTCCATTAATGGTTGTGTACAATGATGGCCAGTTCGAACTGCAATCCCTAACTTATCCAGTATGGTACCAATATCATAGGGATGAATTCCATCTACATTAAATGATATTACACTGGCTTTCTTGTCGGCAGTTCCATAAATTTTAAGCCCTTCAATTTGCATTAATCCCTCTGTAGCGTATTCTAGTAAATGTTGTTCATGACTAGAAATTGCATCATACCCAATGGACTGGACATATTCTAAAGCAACCCCTAATCCTACAGCGCCAGCAATGTTTGGTGTTCCAGCCTCAAACTTAAAAGGGATCTTATTATATGTGGTCTTATCAAAACGAACGGTTTCTATCATTTCACCACCTCCTTGATATGGAGGAATGCGCTCCAACCATTCTCTTTTTCCATACAATACACCGATTCCAGTTGGACCGTATACCTTATGTGCAGAAAATGCATAAAAATCTGCATCTAAATCCTGAACATCCACTTTCCCGTGCAATGTTGCTTGAGCTCCATCTATCAATACAGGTATATTGTGATCATGGGCTATATCAATCATTTGTTTCACAGGATTAATTGTGCCCAATGAATTTGATACATGAACAATAGAAACTATTTTAGTTTTTTCACTTAATAAGGCTCTATATTTTTCTAATAGTATCTCTCCCTTGTCATTAATTGGAATAACTCTTAATACTGCTTTTCTCTCTTCACAAATCATTTGCCAAGGAACAATGTTTGAATGATGTTCCATCGTTGAAATAACCACCTCATCTCCTTCATTTAAAAATTTTCTACCGTAACTAGAAGCTACAAGATTTATACTCTCTGATGTCCCCCTGGTAAAAATTATTTCATCCGAAGAGGAAGCATTCAAGAACTTTCTAACTCGTTCTCTTCCTAATTCAAATGCATCTGTGGCATTTTGACTCAGTTCATAAACCCCTCTATGTACATTTGCATGTTGTTTTTCGTAATACTCAGAAATAGCGTCGATCACCACCTGTGGTTTTTGGCTAGATGCCGCAGAATCTAGAAAAACTAGAGGTTTTCCTCTCATTGTATTTTCAAGAAGAGGGAAATCTGATCTTATTTTTTTTATGTCCACTTGTGTGAGTTCTTTTTCTAAAACTTGCATAAAATCTTTTGATTTAGTCCAAACTAATCTTAAAATCTAAGAAGGAAAATACCTTATACTCTGCTCAACTTATTGTCTATTTTGGCCAACACGGATTCCCTGATTTGCGGAATCTTAAAATTGCCAACGACTTCACCTACAAATGCTTTTTGTAATAAATTACGTGCATCATGGTCGTTTAATCCTCTACTTTTTAAATAGAAAATAGAGTTTTCATCCAATTGGCCGATGGTCGCTCCATGGCTACATTTTACATCGTCTGCATAAATTTCAAGTTGTGGCTTAGCATCCATTACTGCATTGTTGGATAATACTAAACTACTGTTTTGTTGAAATGCATTTGTCTTTTGAGCATCTTGTCTCACTAATACCTTTCCATTGAACACCCCTCGAGATTTGTCTGACAAAATACCCTTGTACAATTCGTTACTCTCACAATGAGGTACTGCATGATCA
Source organism: Saprospiraceae bacterium (assembly GCA_029212405.1). Classification (GTDB taxonomy): domain Bacteria; phylum Bacteroidota; class Bacteroidia; order Chitinophagales; family Saprospiraceae; genus CAJXUU01. Next base: position 3,919 of record JARGNR010000022.1, on the reverse strand, counting down.
ATAAAAGTTTGATTATCAATATGCTGCTTATCCAAACCTAAATACACACCATAATAGTTGGTTTGAGTACCTGAATTGAGTAGCTCTGTACTTAAATTGTTACGCACTATTTTACCTCCTAAGTCAATACCATAATGACTATATTCGCTATCTCTCTCCTGGGTTACAATAGTATTGTTAATTTGAAAGGCAGATTTTCCTTCGTATTGCAACTTGTAATGATCTACATTTGAATTTTTACCTACGTAAATATAGTTTGCTACATTAGTGAAATATTCAGCCTCAGGATCCGTTCCATGATGACTTTCTATTACGGTAAGTTCACTGCTCGTGTTAGATTTTATAAATAGTTGAGGATGTGCAAAATGTGACTCGTTACCTAAAGTGTTAATATAAATGAAATGGAATGGTTTTTCCACCTTGCTGTTTGCGGTAGTCTCTATCAAAAATCCATGTTTGGCAAAAGCCAAATTCATAGGTAAAAAGGTATTTACCGCAGTACCACTTTTTTGTTGAATTAATGCATTGATGGTTGAAGTTTTCGCATCATCTTCCAATGCTTCTTTCAGTGTAGTAATTGTTGCACCTTCAGGAATGTCATGTAGAGTAGACAATGATTCATTCAATACTCCATTTATAAATACAATCTTAACAACATCTAAACCCTCAAAGAGAAAGTCATCAAGTTCTTCAGAATTGATTTCCGAAGATTGACCTTGTTGGTAAGAATTTTTAAGAATAGGGCCCACATTGGTATACTTCCAATCTTCATCTCTTCGTGTAGGAAAACGAGAAGATTGTAGTTTTGTAAATGCTTCCTTTTTAAAAGCTGCAAGAGGATGATTGCTCAATCCATTGAGTCGCTCTTCATAGGCTTTGAATATTACTTCTAGCCAAGCTTGAGTGTTTGCATCTCTATCTTTCGATATTATTGACATGTTACTTTCTTTCTTTTGATAATTGTTAAGCTAACGCAGCGTTATCTACTTCTTCTTTTATCCAATCGTATCCATTTTTCTCTAGCTCATGCGCAAGCGTCTTGTCGCCAGATTTTACAATTCGTCCATTGTATAAGACATGTACAAAGTCTGGTACGATATAGTCAAGAAGCCTTTGGTAGTGAGTAACCACAATAAATGAGCGATCAGGGCTTCTCAATGCGTTAACTGAGTCCGCTACAATTTTTAGTGCATCGATATCCAAGCCACTATCCGTTTCATCAAGTATTCCCAATTTTGGTTCCAATAATGCCATTTGTAACATCTCATTTCTCTTCTTTTCACCTCCTGAAAAACCTTCGTTCAAAGATCTTTTAAGGAATTTCTGATCCATGCCAAGCATATCTGCTTTTTGCCTCAGTAGCTTAAGAATTTCGACTGGCTTCAATTCCTCTTCACCACGAGCTACTCTTCCAGCATTAATTGCACTTTTAAGAAACGTGGCATTGGTAACACCAGGAATTTCTACAGGATATTGAAAGGCTAGAAACAAACCTGCATGAGATCTTTCATCCACGTCCATATCTAATAAGTCTTCTCCCATGAAGTCTACATTTCCGTCTAGTATTTCATATTCATCTCTACCCGCTAATATATTAGCCATTGTACTCTTACCTGAACCATTAGGTCCCATGATTGCATGTACTTCACCTGGGTTTACAACAAGGTTGAATCCTTCTAAAATGACCTTGTCATCAATTGATGCTTTTAAATTATTAATTTTTAACATGTATATATGATACTTTAATTTTCTAGATTATTTATTTGTGATGGTTTAGCCCACTGAGCCTTCTAGACTAATGGCTAATAGTTTTTGAGCTTCAGCAGCAAATTCCATAGGCAATTCATTGAACACTTCTTTACAGTATCCATTGACAATCATATTGATCGCGTCTTCTTCACTTAGTCCTCTTGCCTGTAAATAAAACAACTGATCTTCACCGATTTTAGATGTCGTCGCTTCATGTTCTACTCTAGCTGTTTTATTTTCAATTTCCAAATAAGGAAAGGTATGGGCTCCACATCGATCTCCCATCAGTAAGGAATCACATTGAGAGAAATTATGTGCATTCTCTGCTTTTTTACCTACTTTCACTAGCCCTCTATAAGAATTGTGACTCTTTCCAGCAGAAATACCTTTAGAGATAATAGTGCTCTTAGTATTTTTACCAATGTGTATCATCTTGGTACCTGTATCCGCTTCTTGATAATTATTTGTAACCGCTACAGAATAAAATTCACCAATTGAATTATTCCCTTTTAAAATACAACTTGGGTATTTCCATGTAATTGCAGAACCTGTCTCTACCTGTGTCCAACTGATCTTAGAGCTTACACCTGCACACAATCCTCTTTTAGTTACAAAATTGTAGATACCTCCTTTGCCATCTTTGTCTCCAGGGTACCAATTTTGTACCGTAGAATACTTTATCTCTGCTCTGTCCATAGCGATTAATTCTACCACAGCAGCATGCAATTGATTTTCATCCCTCATAGGAGCTGTACAACCTTCTAAATAGCTCACATAACTGTCATCTTCTGCAATTATCAGCGTTCGCTCAAATTGACCCGTATTAGCCGTATTTATTCTAAAGTACGTAGATAACTCCATTGGACTCTTTACACCTTTGGGAATGTAGACAAAAGATCCATCGCTGAAAACTGCAGCATTTAATGCCGCGAAGTAATTGTCTGTGTAAGGAACAACAGTACCTAAATATTTTTTCACCAACTCAGGGTGATCATGTACAGCTTCACTAAATGAACTAAAAATAATTCCTAATTCGGAGAGTTTTTCTTTGTAGGTAGTCTTTACTGAAACACTATCAATGACTGCATCCACAGCAACCCCCGAAAGGATTTTTTGCTCTTCTAAAGGAATTCCCAGTTTATTGAACGTTGCCAATAATTCTGGATCGACCTCATCTAAGCTCTCTAGTTGAGGCTTTTTCTTCGGAGCCGCATAATAAATGATGTCTTGGTAGTCAATTGGAGGATAGTTTACTTTTGGCCATGTTGGCTCAACTAGTGTTTTCCAATGTTCGAATGCCTTTAATCTATATTCTAATAGAAATGGAGGTTCATTCTTTTTCGCTGAGATTTTGCGCACAGTCTCTTCATTGAGGCCTTTTGCAAAGGTTTCCATATCAATGTCACTCGTAAAGCCATACTTGTAATCACTTTTGATATTTTCCTCTAAAACTTGCATCGAATCACTCATAAATGTTTATGTTTTATTTGCGGTAAATTCTTTATTATATCTATTTATACAAAAAAGTATAAACAAAGTTCAGCAAAGGTTAAAAAATATTTATTAATAACAAATACTAGTGTGCTAAAGCTTTAAATATTCATGTAAAACATGATAGGATTGAAAACATAAAATGGGATAAAATCCTTAGATTTTTGTAAATTTAGTACGAATTAAATGTGCCTCTGATGGAAATCATACAATCTGGATATGCTCAAACGCCACTCGCTCAAAAATTAGGAATTAAAAGTGGATTTTCTGTGTTGATTATTAATCGTCCGAAACACTATTATAAATTATTTTCTGATCTTCCTTCTGATTTGACTTTTTTAAAAAGTGGGGTAGAGGGAGAAGTTGATTTTATACATTTATTTGTGAAAAATAAAGAAGAGTTTATAGATAGAATAGTCCACGCAAAACCATTGATAAATAAGACGGGCATGATCTGGGTAAGTTGGCCTAAAGGCAGTTCTTCTTTTGCTAGCGATTTGAAGAGAGACTTTATTAGAGATTATATTCTGGAGTTAGGGTTAGTCGATGTTAAAGTGTGTTCTATTGATGAGGATTGGAGTGGATTAAAATTTGTCTATAGAATGAGGGATAGATAAGAAGTAGGTATCACAATTGAATTGGTCGTTAATTCTAATTGGCTGGTCGATTGGTTGAAACT
>JARGNR010000167.1 GCA_029212405.1 Saprospiraceae bacterium | reverse complement strand
TTTTTATTAGAAAATGCATCCACCGCTTTTTGTAAAGTCTTTACCATATTTTTATAAAATTCAATATCTTCTCGTAATTTTTCACTTGCTTCCTCATCTGAGCTTTGGTCATTCCCCAAAAGCATCTCTCCATCTCCATTCAATAACCAATTCATATTCAAATCAGGGTTGTTTTCACCTATTACTTGGAGGTGTTTAGAATTCATATTCCCATTTTCACGTATTATTCGTGAAATCAGTCCATTTGTAAAATTATTTTTTCGCTCAAAATCTTTCGCCGTAATGCGTTGATAATCAATAAATTCTTTCAACCTTGAGCCTAGAGACATAATATAATTGTTATTAAATTAAGATTTATTCTTTTGTAATACGAATTATCTTATTATATTTGAATTGTAAGTTTTAATGAACAATCAAAAATTTAAACACAATTTACAAAATTTGAAGTATCCTATTGCAAAACTTGAAGAAAGGTACTTTAAAAGTAAGTTGAATAAGGTGTTAAAGAATATAATAATTGTCAGACTTCGTTAAATAGAAGAACTAATGAGGCGAAATCTTAAATGAACTAATTATTATATGATATACTCTTTTTTAATGTGAGAGAAATATCAAATACTGAATAAAATTTTCTGATTAAAGTTAATATGGGGTTAGAGGTGTGTTTTTATTTATCTGCAAATAAATATCCAAAAGATATTAAAGCGATAAATCCAATTAATATTACTTGGCAGAAATAATATTAATGAAATATGTGAAAGCACACCTCATTTTCTCAATATGAGCTTATTACCAAAATTTAAAATAGAATACCCTTTTCAAAACCACCCTTTTGATTATTTATTCACTTTTAAATTTATTTCATGAAAAGGTTTACAATATTTCTGTTTGTCTCTTGCCTTTCATCCTTATTATGTTGTCTTCATAATAGCATTGATAACTACAAGATCAAAAATACAATAAGTCAAAAGGCTGATTTCAATCTAAATTTCAAAACTAAATCTTACAGCTATTCTATCATTGAGCCCACATCAATTTGTAAGCCACCCAAGATAAATCATGATGATCTCAATACTCGATGGCTAATGGCTGCTGAACCAAAGGATGATTATTGGTAATTAAATTGAAAAATCATTTCCTTACCTGTATACTAAGTGCCATTTAAAATATTGGTTCACCTCAAATAGTTACTATGAACTATTTAAGTTTAAACAAGCTTATGATGAAAATAATCTAGATTGGGTAAATAATCTTAAGCAATGATTAGTGATATATTAAAAAGTTTTTTCTGATTGTACAAAGAATAAAAAACATGAATAGATATCTTCCAATTGTTCGTCAAGGTAAACAAGAAAATATTTTTAGCAATCTTGCTAGCCTAAAAAGTAATTTAATTTCAAAATAACGATATGGAGAAATTCTACCTATACTGATTTTCTAGACATGTGATGTAAAAGAATCTTTGCACTTCTACACCTGTAGCATGATGTATTAATTAGCTTATTTAATACTGATTTTGCCTTTTCTTGTTGATTAGTTTTTAAGTACAATAAACTTTGTACCCATAAAGCTTCATTATGCAATTCGTTATCTGAAAGTAGAACTTCACCGAGCAGGTCTATGCCTTTATATCTGTCTCCGCTCTCTTTTTTTAAAATTGCCAACGCATAATTAAATTTATCCTCGTTTGAAAGGGCAACTTGTGTTTCTTTTCTGACATATAAATTATAAGCCACCTCAAAATGATTCTTTCTTAAAGCCTGGTGTATATTATTTTGTAGAAAATACTTAAAATTTACAACACCAGAAGTGTCACTGTCCACTAGAACTCTATCACTCACTAAAATAATTTTAATCTCATCTACCATTTGATTTACCAGCACTTCTAAAGTGTTATTGGTTTTTTGTAAAAAATGGATTCTCCCAAATAACAATAATGCTATTGCAGTACTGCCAACAACATACAATATTAATTTTCTATAATTAGCTTTTCCCCTATTTCCATCCTGTTCTACAATTCCCTCTAACTCCCTCCTCCACTTTGCCTTCCTTACCTCATTTTGACTTTCTTGAATCAAAAATTCAAAAGCATCTTCCGGCGATTCAAAATTTGAAGATTTCCGACTATTAGATTCACTTGTCATATCTGTTTTCTTTTTAAAATTTCTAAAAAAACACCTTTCAATTTATTAAGCGATCTTTGCTTCCTTTTTCTAAATGTTGCATTCGAAATATCATATTCTTTCTCCATTTCTTCCTTGCTTTTACCAGCATAGAATAAATCTCTGATAAATGCTTTTTGCTTACTATTTAGCCTGTCTATTGCATCGTTCAATACACGAAGAAACTCAATATTAGATAGTTCTTCTTCCTGATTTTCACCCAAGAATACATGAATCGCATCCTTAACCCTTTTTGACTTTTTTAATGAATCTAAATAGTTATTTGATGCCATCCTGGTAAATAAAAACTTGAGATTACCATAGTGTATTTTACCTCGAATAAGTTTCATCCTAAATTCAACCATCGTATCCATACAAATATCATAAGCAACCTCCTTAGATATCCCATACTTATTCTGAATAAATCGTACACTTTCTTTGAATTGGATATTAAACACCTTTATAAATAAAGATTCATCTCCTTCCTTTACCTTCTTGGTAAATAATTCAAACTCATGTCGGGACAGACCAAAATTATCTTTTGGGTAATACCGTTCTGTTGATTCTTTGGTCGGTTCTGATCTGTTCAAATTGGTCATGTTGTCGCTAATTTTTTCAACTACCACCCCTATAACTTACGTAAAGTCATTTTGTGACAACTAATTGAAAAAAATATAAAAAATCACCCTCAATCTTAACTACTATGGGCTTTGTGCAATCCTAAGTCATCTAAAAATACAATATATTCCTGTCGTTTTTAACTACTTTTAACCAATTATAAAATAAATATTTCTGAGCTTCTGAAATCTTAGAATTCCTTCGCCAGCTGAATAAAATCACAAAACTAGTTTACATTTTTCTATCATTTTCATTCCCAAAATCAAACCTGAATCATTGAATAAATTGTCTCTACTTACGTATTCTTTATCTCATTATTCTATAGCTTTGCACTATGAATTTAATCACTCTAATAGATTTTACAGGAACATTTGTCTTTGCTATCAGTGGAATGCTTATTGCAATCGATAAAAAATTTGACCTCTTTGGAGTTATAATTTTAGGCGTGGTGACTGCCATTGGCGGAGGTACACTTAGAGATGTCCTTATTGGGAGCACTCCAGTTTCTTGGATGCAAAATGAAACCTATTTCTATATTATCTTATCGGGGCTCCCTATCTGCTATTTCTTCAACACCTCTATTCATTCCTTGCGCAAAGGAATCTTCCTCTTTGACACACTCGGCATTGGGCTCTTCACAATATTAGGACTAAAAAAAACATTGGAATTCGGACTTTCGCCATCAATAGCTATTACTATGGGTATTGTATCCGCTGTCTTTGGCGGTGTAATCAGAGACGTACTTGCCAATGAAATACCCCTCATTTTTAGAAAAGAAATTTATGCTTTTGCCTGTCTATTTGGAGCAATAGTATATCTGGCAACTCGATTAATCTTGCCTGAACCAATAGCTATGTTAATATCTATACTTTCTGTGATTTTGATCCGAATTCTTTCTATCAAACGCAATTGGACATTAGCCTTCCATCCTCATTGACACCAGTGTAGATTATCGTTTATTTTTTCACAAATTGCGTAAGAATAACTACAGTTTGGCCTTCAACTTTACCCTCAATATGGTTGGGATTATCCTGGACAAGTCTAATCCTACGAACAGCAGTACCTCTTTTTGCAACCAAACTAGATCCTTTCACTTTCAAATCCTTAATAAGTACTACTGTATCTCCAGCCTCCAAAACAACGCCATTACTGTCTTTGTGAACTACCATGTCGGACTCATCTTCTAATGTAGATTCCGCCCATTCCCGAGTTCCATCCTCCATGTACATCATATCCCTTAAATCATTGGCCCAATCGGTTTCTTTCAATTTCCATAACTGCCTGAAAACTACAACTTGCACAGCTGGCACTTCACTCCACATACTTTCATTTAAGCATCGCCAATGATTGTTATCCGTTTCTTCTTTTCCTTCAATTTGCAGACGACATACTTCACAAATCGCTATCTGATCCTCCAATCGTTCACCCGATTTAGGAGCTACGTCATATGAATTCAACGATTCTGAAGAACTACATAATTCACATTTCTCCCCACTTCTTTTTTTCAATTCTCTTGATATGCCCATCTATTCTTTTTTACCCTATAAACTCTATAATGATCCTACTTTATTCTAGTGGCCACATAAATTTATTCTTCAACTTATCAGATGCATCTGTACTTTTAAACCTTCTTTTGCTTTTATTTGAAGAGTTTTTGCTACGCCTGTTTGAAGATGGTTTTTGAGAGCTTTTATTTTCTTGATTTGAATGATTGGTCTTGCTATGTTCTGCAGGTTTAGAATCTGTATCTTTTCTGCGACCCTCATTGCGATTTTCCCTCTGAGATGTTTCGGTTTGCTTCTTTTTAGTAGTGTTCTTTCTATTATTTCCTCCCCTTGAAGATTTACCACCTCCTCTTTTCTCTTTTCCAGCTTTTCTATTAGCAAAAAACTCCTGTTTCCTGCGTTGTTTTTCTTTTTGCCACTCTTTCTTCTCCGCCTCTGTCATTGGCTTATCCGTCTGTGGAAACTTCTCATTTTCCGCTACCTCAATTTTATTACCAATCAACTTTTGAATATTCGTTAAATCAATATTTTCTTCTGGTTCACACATTGAGATTGCGGTTCCATTTTCTCCTGCTCTTCCAGATCTTCCAATTCTATGCACATACGTTTCTGGCATATTTGGAACTTCATAATTGATTACATATTGCAATTTATCAATGTCAATTCCTCTGGCAGCAATATCCGTAGCAACAAGAACTCGAACATCTCCTTCTTTAAACATTTTCAAGGCTTTCTGTCGTTGATTTTGGGCCTTATCACCGTGAATAGAAGACGCCTTAACACCTTGCTTAGTCAACCTCCTCGCCACTCTATCAGCACCGTGTTTAGTACGGGTAAAAATTAACACTTGTTCAATATTGCGTTCTTTAATAATATGCAATAAGAGTTCCGGTTTACTGGTTCTATTTGTATAATAAACAAATTGCTTAATAGTCTCTGCAGTTGAAGAAACTGGAGTCACTTCAATTTTTATAGGATTATTTAAAATCGTATTCGATAGCTTAACAATATTGTCTGGCATAGTAGCTGAAAAAAACAATGACTGTCTTTTTTCAGGTATGATTTTCAATAACTTTTTTATATCATTGATAAAACCCATGTCCAACATACGATCCGCCTCGTCTAAAACAAAAATCTTCAAGTCCTTTAAAGAAATGAATCCTTGATCAATCAGATCAAGCAATCTTCCTGGAGTTGCTGTTAAAATATGAACCCCCCTTTTTAATTGATCGACCTGCTTTCCTTGCTTTACACCGCCAAATATTACACTATGGCGAATAGAGGTATGCTTGCTGTACGCTTTTATATTTTCATCAATCTGAATAGCCAACTCTCTTGTTGGTGTAACAATCAATGCTCGAATCAGTGGTTTTCTGTCAAATTTTTCAAATGCATTGATTTGTTGTATAATTGGAATGGCAAACGCCGCCGTTTTCCCGGTCCCTGTCTGTGCACATCCCAAAATATCTTTTCTTTCTAATATACTTGGTATCGCTTTTTGTTGAATAGGCGTAGGTGTTGTATACCCTTTTTCACTCAGAGCCTTCAACAATGGCTCTGCTATCTTCAATTCACTAAATTTCATTCTTATTGCTTTGTTCCTCCAAGAATCCTTTACACGTATTCCAGCAGAAGTGTTATTTGCTGTAAAGATAGTAATATTAAAAACATTCGTAATATGTTTTATTAATTACTCCAACAACTTAACATCTAACACCTTAAACCTTAAAAATGATTCAGTTTATTGATCGAAAATTTCTAGCTGATTTGATTTTTGATAGCTTCCTTCTAATTCCAACAACCATTTTTTACGATCAAGTCCACCAGCATACCCCGTAAGACTTCCGTCAGAACCAATTACTCTATGACATGGAATTACAATGGCAACCCGATTATGACCATTTGCACTAGCAACTGCTCTCACTGCTTTGGGATTCCCAATTTTCAAAGCTTGCTCCTTATAGGATGCCGTCTTACCAAAAGGTATTTGGACCAACATATCCCAAACTTTTTGACGAAATGGAGTGGTCGGCGTATCAAGAGAGACTTCAAATTCTGTGCGTGCACCTTGAAAGTATTCAGCAAGCTCTTGTTTTAATTGCTTCAAATGGTCGTTCTCTCCTGATAATATGACCGCATTTAGTCTTTTTTGTAAATCTTCAAACTCAGTTTCTAACATCCTGCGATCTGTAAACTCCAACAAACAAATCCCTTTATCTGTACTGCAAGCAAACATGGGACCTAGAGGTGTAGTAAATCGCTGAATTAATAGGATTGATTTATCTTGACTATTGCCAGGAGTTTTTCCAACAAGTTTTTTAAACGTATATCCAAATCCACTTAACGAATTGTATCCTGAACTAAATGCAGAATCTGTAACACTATGCCCACTTTTCAACTCTTGGTATGCCATATTGATTCGAATCATTCTTTGATATGCCTGAAATGTCACCCCATGATGTCTTTTAAACCATCTCCTAATTTTTTCTGGACTTAACCCCTCATCTCTAATTTGACTGTCTGATAATTTTCTTTCCTCGGAATCATGCAATAGCTTAAGCGCCCTACTTACCTCTTCAGGTGGCTCATTGGCATTTTGTGTCGGTTTGCAAATTTTACATGGACGATATCCATGTCTAAGTAGATCTTTTACGTCAGTATAAAACTCTACGTTTTCAAATTTTGGTTTTCTTGCTCTACATGTAGAAATGCAAAATATCCCAGTTGTTTTTACTCCTGCATAAAAGATTCCAACATATTTTTCATCCTTCTCTACCAAAGCATTGTAGTACTTCTCTACTTCTTTAGAATTCGATACTTGCATTATATAAAGTTTTATTCTTGTATTAGACAAATGTAAATACACTTTGCTCCAGCTACAACCGAAAAATGAACAAGTATATTTTTTTGTCTGACAAATCTATCGTCCAAAACAAAAAACACATCTCAGATTATTCGACCTGAGATGTGTTTTCATTGAAAGTTTGTAAAAGACAATGATTTAACTCAACCAGCCTTTTTCATCACATTTTTTAGCATAATACCAAAGTAAGCCAGCCACAATAATCACTATTAGAGGTAAAATCAAAGCAGTCATTCCATTCTCTTTTACGGAATTCGATCCAATAACACCTCCGGCAAATTGGACAATTACAGCAATAAATGAAACAAGAAATAACATTATAGCCCACTTTTTCTTCATTAATAAAGCGATTGCTCCCAATGTTCCGCAAATTGTAGCCAATCCAAAAGCAATAGTTAACCAGATTGGAGTGCTTTGGTATTCTTCTTTTTGAGCTTCACTCATAAGTTCCATCGCATCTTCACTCAATGTTGCAAATGTCACAAAAGAACCAAGGCCCATTAAATTCCATAAAAGTGCTACTACCCCAATTACCCAAAATGCAGTGTTCACCTTAGAATTGTTACCTCCATCAATAATTTGATCAGTCATATTATTTCGTTTTAGTTAGTTAGTTTCTCAAAATAATGAAAATTGTTGCAACAAAATAATCTTGAGAATATTAATCATCGATTTTGATTCGTAAATCCCTTTTATTTGGTTGAATAAAGTTCTATACTTTAGTTCTAAATAATAACGTATTAAATTAATTATATTTATTTCAACCAATTGATCGATCAATTATGTAGACTTCACCTACAAATTGATTCTTTCCTATATACTAAATTGAAACGCACTGCCATCCCGCTAACGGCGGGACGTGCCTACCATTTCCTCTATCCGATTCTTTGACTTCCAACTCTTTAATTCCTTTTCCCGTTGTACCGCTTCATTTCTAGTCCTATAGTCCTCTTTGTAGACTAATTTAATAGGTAGATAATTTCTTGTCGAAGGTACATACCCCTTTTGATGACGCACTAATCTTTTCTCTATATCAGAGGTCTGTCCTATGTAATACCGATCATAGCTAGGTGAGTATAATATGTACAGATAATATGTAATAGAAATTGTAATTTGGATATCGTCTCTCTTAATACTTTTCTAGTACCCGGAGCGGGATTCCGTCTTTGTCGGAACAGGTCGAACCCGCACGGCCGCGAAGCCATCCCGCTAACGGCGGGACGTGTCCACCATTTCCTCTATCCGATTCTTTGACTTCCAACTCTTTAATTCCTTTTCCCGTTGTACCGCTTCATTTCTAGTCCTATAGTCCTCTTTGTAGACTAATTTAATAGGTAGATAATTTCTTGTCGAAGGTACATACCCCTTTTGATGACGCACTAATCTTTTCTCTATATCAGAGGTCTGTCCTATGTAATACCGATCATAGCTAGGTGAGTATAATATGTACAGATAATATGTAATAGAAATTGTAATTTGGATATCGTCTCTCTTAATACTTTTCTAGTACCCGGAGCGGGAATCGAACCCGCACGGCCGCGAAGCCACAGGATTTTAAGTCCTGCGTGTCTACCAATTCCACCACCCGGGCAGAAAAGTATTATTTTTTTTTGCAACTGGTTAGGCCGCGAAGTCATCCCGCCTTTTGCGGGACGTGTCTACCAATTCCACCACCCGGGCAGAAAAGTATAAAATAATAAAGCCGAATCTCAATAAGTTCGGCTTTAAAGCTGGAGCGAAAGACGGGATTCGAACCCGCGACCCCGACCTTGGCAAGGTCGTGCTCTACCAGCTGAGCTACTTTCGCTTATTTATCGAATAAAAAAGTGCTTTTCTTCAAAAGCGACGCAAATATACATTAATTGATTTCAATTAATCAAACTTATTTTTGAAATTTTTAAAATTAATCTATTGTCGATGGAGTTTTTGGGTTTAGTTAATTGACATTCAGTTTGTTAAAAATTACAAAATTAATTCTTTATGGTAATTGAAATCATACTTCTCTCCTAAACTGACCATAATTA
>JARGNR010000021.1:59929-85925 GCA_029212405.1 Saprospiraceae bacterium | reverse complement strand
GGACTATCGTACCAATTTCCAGTTGATGGTCCAACCCACATATTGGTCAAGTGCTCATCAATCTGACCATCTCCATTATTGTCAATGCCATCGCACAATTCTTCGTAGATGATTTTGTATGCGGCAATGACAGGGTTTTTAGCATATGGACTGCTGATGGGAGCTCCATCATAAATTGTAAGATAAAGTAAACCCGTTTCTGGATCAAAATCTCCTCCTACAATAGGATGAAATTCATCGTTGCCGGTATATTCATCCACCTGAAATGGAGCATCAAATATGCCTGAAGCATATGGTCGAACATCATATGCGTTCATAGTCCCATTTTTCACTTCCAGTAAATCCTGTGCATCCCACAACCAATAATAATTATAGTAATCATCCGAATCATAGGCACATGGGCCGCCGCAACAATTTCCGTTATTTTGTTCTGCTTTATAACCAATTCCAGATTGATGTCCTCCCGAAGATCCGATCGTTAAATACGTACGCGTATTAGGAACAATAAATCCTACACTCGCTTGCGAAACTTCTGTCCACAAATCATTGGTGCCAATTGTGGCATCTGCATCCTCAATGGTATGGCAGGTGAATGTGCTTCCGTCCAAATCAAATATGTTATAGTTGGCATTGGAAAACGTGTCATAGTCGGCATAGAGAGGATCCGATAAGTCAAAATCAAGGAGGGGAGTAGTAGGAGTGATGGCATCCGGAGTGGCATCCCAATTAGCAGGATCAAAAGAAAATGCAGAAATACCCATTGGATTTCGACCATTGATAGGGTACCTACTTGAATTTCCAGCCAAATAGGGGCCACCAAGTGGAATCTGCCATTCATTTGGTATCGTTGTAATCCAACCTGCAGCATGGGCGGCACCCTCTAGTGAATAGTAGCCAGAAACCACAGAGTTTTCTATATCCGATGCATCTTCAATGATCAAAGTGGTATGCGTATTGTTTGCGGGCGCATCGTAATATTCTACTCCATTCACCACCAATTGCCCATCAATCACTGCCATTCCAGAAACCCGATTGATATTTTGCGGGTTTCCATTCGTCGGCAAGCCCAAAACATTCTTGAATCCTTGTAAAAAACTAGCTGTATTTAATTCTGTTAATTCCGTACTGTTTACCAATTCAGGGATCATAAATTCAGCAATGGCTGCTTGTGGAGAATGCCCCGCAAGAAATAAAGATCCATTGTCTGGATGTAAAGCAATGCCCCCTTCAGCATAATTGGCACTGGATTCCCCCACCGTATTTCCTGGGATAATAAATGCACCAGCATACGAAAGATGTTGGATTTGCAATAAAGGAAGTAAATCGGTCTGTATGTACTCATGGGCTCCAATATCTGTGGATACAGGGCGAGCATATTGGTCGATGTCCTTCATCACCTCTACACTATTGGTTCCTGCATCAACGACTCCTGTAATTTCCGCGTTCAATCTCAAATTTCCATCTGTAGGTGAAATGTACCATGCACTATTTGCATTGGTAACATTAGAAGTTAATGTAGCTTGTCCACCATTGCGAGATTTAATTAATTTGTTGGTTAAATTATTAGTAATATCCACATTTGTTGTCGCAGCGAATCGATACTCAATGGCATTGGCAAATTCGATGTGAATGGTATTATTATATACCTTGGTATTGGGTGAAGTTTCTAATCCTATTCCGACATCATCAAATAATGCCCCTCCATCATTATAAATTATGTTATTTCGAATAATCCCTCCATCGTTGGCACTGCTTCCCAATCCAAAACCAATACCTCGGTCACAATTGAAAATCCGATTTCGTTCTATCGTATTGTCTGAAGAGGAATTCCAAAAATGAATGGCATGTTCTGCAATGGACCCTGAAGGACTCGCGATGTATTTAAACACATTGTCCTTTACTGTCCAATTGCTGCCATCATGAATGTCCAATCCTCCAATGTAATAGTTGGGCCCCACGCCAGCCGTATATTCAAACAAACTACACTGCACTGTACTGGAATCCGAGCCATTTCCTGCACTGGTCCCCTTCAACATTTGCTCGTACGTATCTTGAATTTTAACATTATGGACAAATAGATTATCGCCCTGTACCGCAATTCCATGATTGCCCACATCTTTAATCGTCAAATCGGCAATAGTGACATTATTTCCCACAATATAAAATACGTTTTCGGTTAAAGGCGCCACACTTGCCATGCCCGTACCTGTAAGAATTACACTATCCCGTTGGCCAGAAAGACTACGAAAAACAACATTACTCGCAGTAATATACGGATAGGAGGCAGTAGAAGCGATCGGGTAGGTGCCATTCGCAATCAATATGGTCATATTCCCTCCACTTGAATTGGCTTGGTTGATGGCCGTTTTGAGTTCAGCTGTGGTATTGACTGTGGTGGTAGTGCCGATTACCAGATCACATGGACTTACCATATTATTTTCAACTTCAGAAAGGGTACAAGAACAAGTTTGTGTCATCCCTTGAATGGGGAAGAGTAAGCAGATAAGATAGAAATAGACGTTTTTCATTTGATATGTGATTTAACAACAATTAAATGATTGACTATTTGCAAGAACGAGTATACTGCTTTTATTCCTGATTCTAAAAAATGAAGGTATTAAATACGGAATTTGGTAAAAAGCTGGCATTACTCGCTGGAATCATTACTAGGGTTTATAAAAGTCCTTTTATTCATGAATGACTCCTTTCTTAAATTTTAATGGGCTGCCTTTTTTTGATCTAAAAGCTGCCACAATTTCAGCAGCGATGGCCAGGGCAATTTCCTCTGGAGATTCTGCACCAATATCCAATCCTACCGGACTGTAAAAGTGATGCAATTGATCCAAATCCTTCAGGTCGAGGTCGCGCTCCATCTTATGAAGTCGTTTTTTTGGTCCGAGCATTCCGATATAGGGAATTTCCTTATCAATGACTTGCGGCAATATTTTTTTGTCCCAATTGTAATCGTGCGTCATCAAAATGACAGCAGTATATTCATCCAATTCAAGGTCTGAAAATGATTCGTACTCATACACCGCTTTGGCCAATTGAAAGGTAGTTTTGGAAATCTTCTTCCTCCGTCCCACAATATGGCATTCCCATCCCAATTCACAAGCAATTCCTACAAGGGCAGAAACATCATAATTATCACCGACAATAACCAATTTTGTTTCTGGTCGGATATATTCGATCAATATGTTAAGCTTAGCGTTAGTAGCGGTGGTAAACAGCCGTACAATAGGTCGCTTTTTTACCTCTACTTCAGAAATAGTCGATTGTATTTTATGAGCGTCGATTCCCCAGTAATCATCCAATTTGGAATCAGAGGTGATTATTTTGCTTTGACCCAGTAGATTGAGTGCATCGGGGCAGTCTACCACTTTTAATACAATAGATGGACCTTTGGCTTGTTCCATTATACGCAATTGCTCAATAGGATTCTTCGCATCATTAGGGTCAATCGGACTGAATAAAACTTCTATTCTTCCATTACAGCCCAGTCCAACTCCAATTTGGTTGTCATCGTCATCCAATGTATCATACACCACCACCGAAGGTTGTTTGCTGAAAATGGCTTTTTGAGATCGTTTTAATGCATCGCCTTCCAGGCATCCTCCACTAATTCCACCTACCCATTGTCCAGAACTGCTCACCAGCATGCGAGCCCCAATTCTGCGATAGGATGAAGCTTCCACATTCACAACTGAAGCCAAGGCCAATTGCTCTCGCTCATGGTCCGTACCATCGTAAAACGCTATTATTTTTCTTATTTCTTTCAGAATGACAAGGTCTAGGATACAATAAGTTAAGAATACAAAGATGTTTAAAATGATGGATTTTCAAACGCAAAATAGAAATATTCATATTATTTAAAATTTTCTGCAACGTTTTTGAAACCCCCGAAGTATTAACACCAAGAACGTTCTCATGATTTAAAATAAATAATACAGAAAAAGGATAGTTTGGCTATCTTTAAAAATTCATAGTGATGAAATCAATCCAATTCAAATATATACTTTTTGCAGTCTTTATCATTTTGGCAGGATGTCGAAAGGATGAGAAAATAGATGACCCCATTATCATTGATCCACCATCTGACCCTACCATTGAAGTAGTCAGCGGAGTGACTGGTCTAGTGATTGATGAAGATGGAAATCCAGTTACGGACGCTAAAGTGGACGTTTACAATCGACAAGTGACGACCGATGAAAATGGCATTTTTTATGTAAATAATGTAGGTTTAAATCGTAGCAATTCACATGTAAAGGTGTCCAAATCTGGATATTTTGACGGGCTCAAATCGTTTATCCCAGCACTCGGTAAAAAATCATATGTTCAATTACAATTGGTGAAAAGAGATAATCCTTATAAAATAATTGGAATTACTGGAGGTAGCATCGATATACCTGATGGACCAGAATTGATTTTTCCAACAGATGCATTTGTTTTGAAGGGTGGAAGTGACGCCTACGGGGGAGAGGTAAACGTTTATGTGCATTGGTATGATCCGACCGATCCAGATTTGGGACTATCGATGCCAGGAAATTTATTAGGTATAACTTCAGATGGATCAGAAGCACAATTAGGTACATATGGTATGATTGCGGCTGAATTGGAAACTACTTCTGGTCAAGCCCTTCAATTAGCGGAAGGCAAAAAAGCAGTTTTAAAATTTCCGGTTCCTGCAAGTTTGGACCCACCTTCTACCATTCCTTTATGGTCATTTGACGACATTGACATGGTATGGATCCAGGAAGGAGTGGCTAAATTGGAAGAAAACGAATATGTCGGCGAAGTATCACACTTTTCATTTTGGAATTGTGATGCGCCTTTTCCATTGATCAATTTGGAGGGTCGACTAGTCAATAATGGATCACCATTGTCTAATTTGGGAGTAATCATTACAGTTTCTAATGTGACCTCTGGATATGGAATGACGGATAGTGAAGGAATTTTTCGAGGAAAAGTACCCAAAGGTGAATTACTCTTGTTGACTATTTGGAATTGTGGAGAAACCATCGTTGTACATGAGATTGGGCCATTTGATACAGATCAGAATGTCGGTGATATTGAAGTGGAATTACTCAATTTTGTAGCAACAATAGAAGGAAGATTGGTAGATTGTTTTGATCAACCCCTTGAAAATGCGTATGGATTGATTAAAGTTGAGGATAACGTAAGGCAGGTTGTCACTACACAGTCTGATGGTACCTTTTCTGCGACCATTGCAGGATGTACCAATAAGGAATATACGGTTCAATTTTTTGATCCAGAAGAATTAAATGCATCATCGGAAATAGACATTGAAAAGAATGAAGAAATTCAAGAGTTGGGTGATATACGGGTATGTGAAGGATTGGACGAATTTATAAAGTATACTGTCGATGGAGTGCAAGCACAATTGATCACTGAAGCCAATGTCTTTATCTCAAATGAGAATAAACTGATCATTCGAGGGAATAATCCAGGAGTTTGGCAGTCCTTTGATCTGGATGTTTTTGCCACAACAGAAGGAGGATATAATCCATCAACGGTAGCCGTTCGCGGAGATCTGGGACCTAATAATCCAGAATTGGCCATGATGTGTGGCGACCACTTAACCAATTATTTCACCTGTGATCAATTTGATGTGCAAATCTTAAGTTTTGCAGAATATGTGACGGGTACGTTCTCAGGAATTTTGGTAGCTCAAGGTGATTCATTACAAACCTCTTCTTTTCAATTTGAAGAGTTTGCCGTGGAAGGCTCTTTTAGAGTAAAGATTGATGACAACATTACCACGGGTGAAATTTCAGGTCAGTTTTGGTTTGATGAAAATGGAAACAATACCCGAGAAGATGATGAAGATCTTTCTATGGAAGTGCAATATGTCACGTTAAGAAGAACTTCTGGGTCAAATTTGCCTCTTTTCCCAACCTTCTTATATGCATATACGCAATCGTATAAATTTACAGATGTGGAACCTGGAACCTATGAGGTTGGAGTATACGGAAATAGTGGATACACTTTAGTGACCAAAGATGTTGGGGGAGATGATCGGGATAGTGATTTTGGAGAAGGAACCAATAATCTTTTTTTAACGGATGATATCACGATTAGCACGGACGAAATTATTGAAAATGTTGACTTAGGCTATGTTTTACCAACATCTGTCTCATGCGGAAATATCTTTTACAATGGGTGTGCACCCGAAATCTATGTGTCTGCAAATATTTCAGGTGGTGTGCCTCCATATACAGCAACGTTGAATGGGACCCAATCTGTAATGTTTGAAGATGCACCCGTTTTTACAATTGAGGAAGGAGGAATTTATTCCATGGAAGTAGTAGATGCCATTGGTAATATTTGTACTTCAGAAACGGTCTCTATCAATAGCTATAATAATAGCGTGCAAGGAACGATTTGGAGAGATGTTGAAGGAGGAACACCAAATGTATATGATGGAAATGATATTCGCCTAAGTGATATCGCAGTAATTTTACATGAAGAAGGTGGAGCCATTGCTGGAGGTACTCAATCCCAAAATGGCTTTTATAACATCACAAATATAGCACCGGGCAATTATTATATTGAATTGGACGTACCTGGAGCTTTGCAAATTGTAGATTTGAACACAGGTGTCAATCTAGGCAACGATATTGACCCAGCAACAGGGAGATCTGCTGTTTTTACAATAGGTGATTGTAATACTTTCGAAAGAGTGGACGGAGGATTTAAGCCAAATTAATAAAGTGTTGAAAAAGATAATGATATTAGACAATAACATACAGCAGATTATCGAAGGTTGCATAAAAAAGCAACCGAAGGCACAGCGCCTTTTGGTCGATCAATTCGGTAATTTGCTGTATGCAATTTGTATTCGATACGTTGGGGATAGAGAGAAAGCAAAAGACGCCATTCAAATGAGCTTTCTTCGTATCCTCAACAATATACACATGCACGATCCCCAAAAAGGGAAACTGACTTCTTGGATGACCAAAGTGACGATTAATGTTTGTTTGTCCGAGCTCCGTAAAAAGAAATTGGATATGGTTTCTATTGACAATGAAATCATCCAAATTCCAGAAAAAAACGAAACCATAATTGAAAAACTGACCACCGATGAAATATTATCCGTGGTCGAAAAATTACCTGACGCCTATAGAGAGATTTTTAACCTGGCAGTGATAGATGGATTCAGCCACAAACAAATAGGAGAGATGCTCGAAATTGAAGAAGCATCATCGAGATCGAGATTATCGAGAGCAAAAAGTATGCTGAGAGACCAACTATCAAAAATTAAAAAAAGAGAATCATGGGTAAATTTAGCCTAGAACAAAAAATAAAAGAACGCCTGCAAGGGCATGAAGTCCATATCGACAAGCAAGAACTGTGGAAAGGATTGGGCATTGAAGAAGAAAAAGAGGATCGCAAATTCATCTGGTTTTGGTGGTTGGGTGGTTTGGCTGCGTTAGTAGCAGGAGCCGGTCTTTGGTGGTTCAGCCAAAATAATGTAGAGATGGACCCTATATCTCAAAATACAACTATAATCGCAGTAGATGAACAGGTGGCTAAAACGGGAAATGAAACCAATACAGAGTCCACCATAACCGATCGGTTGACTCAAATTGTGAAGGAAGTACAAGATGAAAATCCAAAGAATGGAAACGCTGAGGCCTCAATCAACAATAATACAGAGCCAAATGCTAATACTTCTGAACAAGAGAATAAGCGTACGTTAGAAGACGATATTGAAAATGTGATTCCTTCTAATATGGAACAAAAATTTGCAGAAACAACTACAGCACAAATTGAAAATGGAGACAGAAATAACACAGTAGCTATTGCTTCTACCCAAGAAGTAGAAACTGAATCTGAATTGACAAACGATGGAGAAACTAAAACGCCTAGCCTGTCACAAGTCACCTCAATAGGAAGGGTAGGAGGCCTATTGGATTTTGAACGTGAGAAAATTACTATCGAAACATCCAGTGTTTCAATGGTGAAACCTGTATCCACATCACGAAAATTTGAATTTGAAATGTTTGCGAGCCTTGCTTCTTTCGATAGGACAATGACAGCAGAAGATGATCGATTAGATGGGTATCTGTCGATACGGGATACCTCAGAAGTATTATTGGAACACGTATCTGTAGGTGTTTCATTACGATACAATATGATTGGAGGACTTTATAGTAAAATGGGAGTAACGGTCAATCGATGGAATGAGCAATACAGTTATATTTCATATGGAGACACCACAGAAGTCACAGTTGAGGTGCCAGATGTCATCTTGGTTGATCTTCAAGGAAACGAGAATATCACTTACATAGATGGCACACAGCTTGAGATTACGAAGGAAACCTGGACTCGATACAATCGATTGACTCAAATTGATATTCCTTTGACTCTTGGGTATGAGCAGCGAATTGGAAAGTGGTCCATGTTTGGTGAAGCTTCGGCTATCTTTAATCTGAGGCAATCATTTTCAGGTTATTTAAGATCTACAGATGGTATTGCCGTCCAGAATCCAAAAGTATTCAAAACTAGAGTAGGTATGAATATGGGATTGAATGCAGGAGTGGGATATGGATTTACTCCAAGAGTCCGAGCAAGAGTTTCCGCAAATTATTATCGATCCTTACAATCTGTTGTCAATGGGGACGCAGGATGGGATCAGAGGTATTCTTCTCTGGGAGTGCGCCTTGGAGTTGGGTACCTTTTTTAAGCCGTACAATAACAATAAGTACCGGTCATTTAACTTTTTTATCTTTTCTTTGGAATGGAATTATCCAGAGGAATGAATAAAATTTCAAAATTTACGATTGGAGGAATCTTTGCTGTTGCATTGTTTATACGTTGCATCAGTATAGATTTCTCCAAATTAGACGATTACATCATTACCAATTATGATGGGTTGGGATATTATATGTATCTCCCAGCCATCTTTATCTATCAAGATATTACTCAATTTGAATGGATAGAAGACATTGATTCCAAATACAAAGTAGCTGGTGATGATTGGATGTTTCAAATCTCGAAACACGAAAATGGAAATTATGTTACCAAATATTTAGGTGGCATCGCTTTTTTACAGCTGCCTTTTTTTCTGGTCGCCCACGGATATGCTTTGCTTTCGGATTATCCAGCAGACGGATTTTCTACTCCTTATCAATTGAGCTTATCCATTGGTCCTTTAGTGTACTTTATACTCATTTTGTTTTTGTTGCGGAAAATCCTCCTGAGGTATTACGATGACGATGTTGTCGCCTGGACACTGGGACTATTATTTATAGCAAGTAATGCCCTGGAATATATTGCTATTGAAGCGGGACATAGCCATGGGTATATTTTATTGATGTATACCTTGGTAATTGGCTTGAGTATTAAATGGCATGAAGGTCCGAAGGTATGGATTGCTTTGGCGCTGGGATTGACGATTGGTGGAGCTACGATTATGCGTCCGACAGAACTCATCATTTTCTTGATTCCTTTGCTATGGAACACTCAGACAAAAGAATCAGCAAAAGAAAAGTGGGCCTTAGTCCGAAAACATAAAAAACATATGGGATGGCTTTGTTTTGGGGCACTTTTGGGAGCATTGCCTCAGGTACTCTATTGGTTGTATGTTACGGGGAGCCCCATTCATACAATTGGCAGTAAGTGGTATTTTCTCAACCCCTATTTTAGGGTGCTCTTTGGATGGCAGAAAGGATGGTTCATTTATACACCGATAACCATTTTCTTTGTTTTAGGGCTATTTTTTATGAAAAGGAAACCATTTAGGAAATCCGTCATTTGGTTCTGTGTATTAAACATTTGGATTGTGATTTCCTGGAGTGTTTGGCGATATGGTGGCAGTTATTCTACCAGGGCTTTGGTGCAATCCTATCCAGTTTTTGCATTGGCCTTGGCTGGTTGGATCTCTTGGGTCAATCAACAGAAATGGAGGTATCTGTTTTATACCTTGGTCATTTATTTATCTGCGGTTAATCTTTTTCAGATTTGGCAATATCGACAAGGGATTTTACGGCATGATGAGATGAATCGATCCTATTATCAAGCCGTTTACTTGGATAAAGATCCAACTCCATTGGATATGAGTATGCTGGATGGAGGAGAAATAATTAAGTTTCCGTGTACTAAAACAGAGTATTTGAAAAATGTAGTGCCTAGGGATGAGATTCAGGCAGGAAGCGTATTTTTTAAAGCAGATTTGCAAGAAGGAGACTGGATGGATGCACAAATGGAACTGAGAACAACCCGTGGATTTTGGAAGGGATTTATTGTTGTTCAATTTTTGGATGAGGCAGGAAAAGAAATGGAAAAACGAGCGTTTCGAATGTTTAATCATTTGACAAGAAGTACTCAAATTAATTCATATCAAATTCAATTTAAAATGCCAACGGGGGCAAGTAGGGTAGAATTTAAATTTGGTGGAGGAGCTGATGTAGCAGCTGAAGTTAGAAGTCTGGTGGTAAAAAAATGTATCTAATTCATAAAAATTTATAGCATTATATCCATGAATTCTTGAAATATATAATGAGACCAATTTAAAGTTAAGAGACGTTTTGATTATTAGATACGGATACCATAGTTAGGTTTTTTTTTTTCTAAAAAGCATGGATTAAATAATAGGTTGATAGGTATGAAAAAACAACAATAGGTACGAATTTAAATCTTCTTTCATAGATGTCATTCACGAAGTACGATGGTCACTATTTGGATTGGAATACCCAAATTCTTTTAATATCTCTTGTTGTTTTTTTGGACAGATCAATCCTCTTGGAACTTCAAGGTTTGATTTTTTTATCCATCTCTGCAAAGTGCGTAGACTTATGCCTAATTCTTGAGCGATTTGATATTTTGTTTTTGGAAAATGCATGTCAAAAAATTCAATGTTGAATAAAGTAGTTATCTAAATAGATTCGCCACCATATCATTTCGTTGTTATTTGCTTTCAACTTCTGATAATCGGTATTTTCTCCCAAGTTCAAAAGAGACGTATTTGTCGTATAGTCTTGCAACTTTTGAACAAATTGAACGAATGCAATTTAGACTTTGAGTTGATGTTATAATCTAAATCAATGTCAAATGAAATTCTCATAGTTTCTTATAAAAAGATAAAAAAGGAATGAGACCATTGCGACATTGTTAAACAAGGGACATTTTAAGGTGAAAGATTCAAATGCGCATTAACTACCAAATAATATAGGATGTATACAGGCAGCAGGGCATAAATATTACATTGAATCAAAAAAGGTGGTGGTAAATACCAGTAGGATCGTCTGATACAAAGATTACATAATCTAATTTGAAAAATCAATACCTCTTCCAATATTAATCCAATAAATTAGGATAGTGTAAGATTATTGCATAAAAATAGGGGGAGTTTTTGCTGCGAGTCGTAAATGAAGAAAGAACCTATTCTTTTAAAAATAGGCTCTTTCTGGAAAGACTTTATTCAAATCAAAGTTGTTTCTTTTTAGCTGTACTTACAATAACCCATTCAAGGCGTCTGCAAATTCTCCAGGTCCCATTGGAGTCAATTGTGGGCAGTAAATTATTTCTGTGTGATATCCTGGATTGATGGTTGTGGTTACAATAGCCACATAGGTCATGCCATTAGGACAAGTGATAGCTACGATGAATGATGCTTGAAGACCGCCGACTGTGATTGCTCCTTCTTGACCGCCACAGAGTTTATAGCTCCCTGAAACTGGGTCATATGTCAATTCAAATGCACTGTTGAGAGAACTTAAATGAACAGCAACAACGGTATTTGCAGCACCTCCTTCACATATTTCAGGACATTGAATGATTACCTCCAGACATTCTACTTCTTCTCCACCGCCAGCATAGATGATATCCACATTGATCCAGCCTAAGGTGTTTTGAATGATGACTAGATAGTCTTCTCCTTCTCTACTTTCACTATTGACTACTTTAATTTTCTCACCGGTTGGTTTCCAAATAACTTGATCTCCTACTTCATCGCCATAGTAGAGCTCCATGTTTTCTCTTGCACCTCCTGTGTTTTCAGTAGGTAAGAATATTCTCATATCCCCTTTTCCATCAGCAAATAATTCTTGTCCATCTTGATATACTTTTACAAATACCTCACCACCAGATTCAAGAATAGCTGGTATCCCATCATAATCTGCGAGGGTTTGCTTTCGATTGAGGATCATATCCGCTACTGAATAGATTTCAATAAGTTCTACTTCTACTTCCCCTCGGACTCTTTCTCCAGAAGCATCTACCAATGCATCCTCAATGCTAATGGTCGTACCTTGGTTACCTACAACTCGATAGCTGCCTTCTCCTTGATCCTGAGCAATAATATGCTGAGTATTATCTTCCAAATGTTGTTGGAAATAGGAAGTTTCAACCGTTTCTATTTCTGGGTTTTGAAATTGTTCTTGTTCACAAGAATAAAAGCCAACTATAAGTGCAAAAAGTAAAATAGAATTGAATAAAAAATTTGATTGTTTGATCTTAAACATAACTTTAAATTTTAGTAGTTAATAAGGAATTGGGTGTCTAGACGATTCAAAATTACTCTATGTTTAAGGGACTTGCTGTGCCTTTATATGCCATTTCATGACGCTGCAAGAAGGGTTCCATTTTTCTTTCTTTAAAAATTTGAATAGGGGACGTTGTGACAGACATTTTTAAATCGTATTTTGGTTGTATCAATTAACTTAAATGGTAAACTATACATTATGATGAACGGATTAACAATGAGTTTTCAAAGTATCACTAGAGGTATTATATGGTGTGCATTTGTATTAAGTGTGGTGAGTTTTGTCGGATGTGAAGAAGATGATGATGCTACTTCTGTCACGAATGAGGGAATGTGCTTGGTAGAGATCAATGGGCAATTTGAAGATGTAGCATTAGATGAACAACCCAGCTATCTGAATGGAGGAGAACATGGATTTATTAATGCTGTCTATTCAGAGGTTAGATACCCCGCAGAAGCCAGAGAAAATGGAATTGAGGGTACATGCATAGCCAATTATGAAATCACTGCAACGGGTACTGTTGAGAATATTGTAACCATACAAAACCCAGGTGGAGGGATCGGCGCTTCAGTGATTGATTTACTATCCACAATAACGACTGGGGTGTCTTTTTCTCCAGGAGTGTTGGATGGAAATCCTGTCCGAGTTAAAAAAGATTTGATCATTACCTATAAGTTGGAAGGGTAAATTTTAAATCAATCAACTGCAACTAGATTATGTTTTGTGTTCGGAAACAAAGCCTTCCGTATGTATGATTTTATTGCCAAAAAACCAAAACGCAATGGAAATGGCAATAGAACATCCAAAGGACAATAAAAAGGTATTCGCTCCTTCATGCCCCATTTTTCCGAAAATCGCATGCAATAAAGAAACGGGTAAATATCCAATGAAATTGAGCAAGAGGTATTGTTTGAAATTTATTCGGTTATATCCACACACAAAACAAATACTTTCTGAAAGGACAGGGATTCCTCGTGTGAGGAATATGGCAGAAGGCCCATACTTTTTAAGAATTTGATCAGCTTTTGTGTTTCGATCAGGTTGAAAAAATTTTGAGCCAGCTTTCCCAAGGTAATACCCTAATAAACAACCAACCATCAGTCCACTCATAGATACCGTTGTTCCTGTAAGTACACCTAAAAAATATCCATTGATATACAAAATAATACTGGAAGGAACAGGCAGAATGATGTCAGCTGCAAGAATAAGGAAGCTTACAAGACCAAATTTAATTGGGTTTGTTTTGAGCACATCTAGTAACTCTGAAAACTCCTTCTCCATAGCACTGAAAAGTCCAAAAGTGATCAGAACAATAACAACGCTTATTGCAAGTGGATATGTGATGCTTTTCATAAATAGATTTGTAGGTGGATGTAGATCAAGCGAATTATTAAAAGGTCAATATAATTTATTGAAGTAAACCCAGAGTAGGGTATAAATACGTGTTTTCATGAAATTTGCTTTTTACAGAACTAGACGACACGCAATTGAAATGCGTAAAATGATGCATTGTTATTCATTTACAAATCAGGTCACTTGAATTCTCAAATGAAATAGAAGACTATTTATTTTTTGATACCATTTTATCATGAATAGATTTATATATTTGAAAAGGCATCATTTGCATTTTTCGCCTTCTATTGTCCAAGTTGATGCTATCTTCCACCTCAAACAGTACATAAGAGTTTCCAACCTTTTTAAATTGGGTGCCATATTTTTGTTTTTCGTCTTTATTGATTTGTATGCGATCATATAAGTAAGCAAAAGAAGAAGGTGGAATATCCAAATTATCTGCTGCTTTTTGCATGTTTATCAACTGTGAAGCTTGCCACTCAGGGTCGTTGTCTGCATGTTGAATAATATGAAATACTCCATTCATTGCATCCTTTCCCACTTGAGCACGAGTAGGAAACCCATTGGTTTTAATTATTTCTTTCAACCGTGCCTGATTGTCATTATTGGTGCTGATTCCAAAGGAATCGATGATCACATCTTCTTTTTTTAGGTTGTATTTGCTCAACATGTCCAGCATTAAGTTCGACAATGCATATTGATCATTGATGAACATTTTCACCAATTCTAGTTGTAATTTTGGATCTGAGGGTTGAGGTTTTTGGATGTCTTTACAAAACTTTAAATTCGATAAATCTTCATTCATACAATATCTTTGAAGCAAGTGTTCAGGAAGATCTGCAAAAATTTGGTCTACTTCCTTATGCTTTTCCAATTCCATTTTTAAAAGAATTCCAGTTTTGAAAAATAGCTCATCCATTTCATTTGAATGTTGGAGTAAAGATTCGAATTGTTCTTCCGCCCTTACTGTATGGTTGTCCATGACATTCAAATACATACCCCATCCCGTTTCCCAAAGTAAGACTTCTGGATCAATAGCTTGTTTCGTTTGTTGACAAGAGGATGCAAGTAATACCAGGAGTACGTAACTTAGTATCGTTTTTTTCATGTTTTGTATAGGTTTACCGTTGTGGGTAGAAAATGAACAGTAAATATACATTAAGATTTTTTCCATTTAAGGAGTAAAAGACAGAGAAGTTTTGAATATTTTCTTTTTTACAGTACTCATAGATTTTCTCCCCAATCGGTATAATACGTTTTTATAAATGAAATCTCTTTCCTTAAAAAAAATAGATTCCAGTTGTATAGGTTGATCAATCGTTAATAATTGTTCTTGAATCTTGATTGGGTAGAGGTTCTCCTTCTTGAGAAAGTAGGTATTTGAAACATAATCTGTGATGATGTCAAAATCACTACTCAAATCAAAAGCAAAGCCATTCATCTCCATTTTTGTGCTGTTTTCCAGTTGGACAAGAGAACGATCCATCCCATCAAATATAAATGGTTTGTGATTGATTACAAAAAGGTCTGATGTGACTGATTTCAGTCCAAGCGCCTGGTATTGCAATACTAATTCGTGTGTAGCATTGGTGACAATTAAATCTTGGATATCTCCATTCCATGAACCATCATCAATGATATTTTGACGGTTAAAACCGTGGTCAATATCCTTAAGGTCTGTTGATAAAGATTCTTTGTAATACTGTCTTAGGATATCAGAAAAATAACTTTGAGAAACTCTCTCGCCTTCTCTGTCATACACCGTATATAGTAGGCTAGGGTTTTTGTCTTGTTCAAACTTTATATAATCAATTTTTTTATTGTGTTTAGAGATGTTTTTAAAGACTAGCCCTTCATCCATTTTTAACTTGCACGGAAGAATGTATTTATTGAAATAATCCATTTCAAATTCATTGGTTATAAATACACTACCATCCAAAATATGTAATTCTGCACATTCGTCTTTACCAACTAAGATAATTCCACCCAAACAAGAATTATAAAAGCCTGTATACGCTTCTTTTAACGGGTATTCCTCCAATATAGTACCCCGTAGATTTGCACTGCACAAATAGGGTTTTCGGCCTTTTTTGATTAATATATAAATGATATCTTCCGAAATGGTGAAATCAATGATATGATGATAATAATTATCAAACAGATTTTGATATTTTGCCGTAATCTCTGCTTTGGGAAGTCGAGTGATGGAGGGCTTCATTTTAATGTGCACAAAAATTCTATTTTCAGTATTGGATCGAATAATGGTATCCACAGTTTCATATCCAATGAATCGAATTTTTAATGCTAGTGTTTCCTCAATTTCAGTGTGTATGTAAAAGCTTCCAGTATGATCAGTAATGGTCCCTAATGTAGATTTGTAGTTGATTGTGGCTCCTGAAAGGGGAGTGCCTTCAATATCAGAGACAATACCAAAAACTTCTGTCTTTTGTGCCTGTCCTGAACAGACTATGAAAATGAATCCTATACATAACAAAAGGGATCTCATGCGACTTGATTTTATGGTCACAATCTAATAAGAAATAGGCGTGATTTGGGCGGTTACTTCGCAGATAATTGCAACTAATGTCATAGACGACACCTCTCACATTATTGGGCAAGAAGAGATTGATAGAGTGTATAGTTTTCAAGATCAAAACAAACAAAAATGACGGTCTCAATAATCGGACTTTGCCAAGATCGTACCGTTTCAATGGCAATTTTTGCGGCTTGGTCTTTAGGGAATTTATAAATCCCAGTGCTAATATTGGGGAAGGCTATTGTTTTGAGTGAATGCTTTTCGGCTAGCTTCAACGAATTTATATAGCACAACTGCAATTTGTTGACCTCATCCGATTTTCCATTGTTCCACCGCGGACCAACGGTATGTATTACCTTTTTTGCTTTTAGTTTTCCTCCCGTTGTGATCACTGCTTCTCCAACGGCGCAACCTCCTTGTCTATTTCTAATTTGGATGCACTCGTCCAATATTTGCTTGCCTCCAGCACGGTGAATGGCTCCATCTACCCCTCCACCACCAAGAAGTGAAGTGTTCGCCGCATTTACAATTGCTTCAACATCAAGTAGGGTTATGTCCCCCTGTATGAGTTCAATATTCATGGCACTGTCTGTTTGTTATAAGAGAAGTATTGTTCACATTAATTTCTTTCGTATTGCTATACATACTCTATGTCTTCTAGATTTTGGTTCTGTAGGAGTGTTCTTAAATTCACCTGTTATGCCTTGGTAAAACGTATAATGAGGAACAATAAAGAGTTGATTCGATAGTTGAATGTCATAGTTCATCCCTACGCCTACTCCAAAACTGTCTTGATTAAATGTAGTATGCAAGTCATGCAAGTCAGTGATTGTATTCGTTCCGGAAAACACAACAGAAGTTTTACTTGTCCCTTCAAATCCATCGTACACTACTTTGGCCAATTCCATACCCAAATTAATTCTGATTTTGTTCCACAATCGAAGATTCAGAGGATACAAGCCTACCAATAAGCTTGAACGGTTGATATCAGCTTCTACACGTGTTCCACCCCCATTGCCTCCATCGTAAGCACTAATGCTTCCGCCATAATTTTCAAATCCTATGGTTATTCTCCAATTGGTAATTGATGTTTTTTTACCTTCAAAGGCAACAGCTAGAAAAGGACCATGTTGATTGACATACGATGAGTTTTGACGAGGCGATTCTACTTTATTATAAAATGAATTCAAACTCACACCACTGATGAACTCGACATGTTGGCTTTGACAAATTGTAAAAGAGAAAAGTAGTAGTATGTACGGAAGTAATTTCATCATCGTGATTTCACTTTCTAAAATTACGAATTTATTTTGTTTTTAGGCTCTACCGTTATTTTGGAACCTTCCACTAAAATTAATGAATCAGGGGTTTGATTATCCAGAAAGGTAAATTTGGAACCGTAGGTCATTTGGAAGTTGATATTGAGATGGGCGTCTTTTACTTTGTATTGGACCCATCTTGGATGAGTGACTTCATATTCATTGGTTCTGGTATCGTTAATTTTTGCATATCCCCAGTAATGTTCTGTGATAAATTCCGCATTACTCCCAGGTTCTATCGGTGTAGGATTAGCATCTGCGACAAGCCGTATACTTGATCGCTTTTTATTACTTATCCATCCGTATTCAACTGTCAAATGAGATTCATCTTTTATCCATTTGTGATCCATTTTCAACGCTTCGTAATTTTCTTTGTAAACGGTATTCGCTATGAAGGCTATGGCCCATTTCGGAACGATTTCTTTAATAAATACTACCCCTCGTTTCCATGAATCATTTTCTTTTCGTTTGACATAAAACCGCAAATTCACTTCTTCAAAGTTGGTATGGAATGGAATTTTCACGCCGAGTAATCGAGTATCCAAAAACATGAAACCGATGACACTCACATAACACTTGCCTTTCCATAAGTCCAATTCGGTTCCAAAAGGAAGATAAGAAGTCAATAAAGAAGGGTCTACCTGGTAATTTACCATGGCCAATTTTTTCCATTCTGCTGTCAGAAAACTCATAATTTATTGTGTAGTTATATCAAAATGTATATCCAAAGAAGTCAATGTCTTTTTTACACTTTTGTTCTATCAATCGTCGACTTTGATCAGTATAATAGTCAGAATAATTTACAGCTATTGATGGATTCATTTTTGGAATATCTTCTTTTGGCATCGCTAGCTTATCCCACAAACAATGTATTTCTTTATTATAGTTTTCGAATCGGAGTATTCTATCCGTTACGAAAGTTCCATTCTCTTGGGTTATATAGTCGATTTGGTTGTAATGGAAATAGGGATCACCTTTAGCAAAAGCAAGATCATCATGAAGGAATTGTTCAAATTGTTTTCTTGATTGATTCATTGTAGTAAGTTGATCCTTATAAATAAGCAAGAACCAGGATAGCATTCTCTCCCATGGATTTCTTACCATTGAAAATTTAAAATAATCCTTGTACTTATCCAAGAGGTAGTTTTCATCTGATTTTGAATTTCCATGCTGTGCATATATTTGAACGTTCGCACTCAGTTTGTTGTGTAAGACATTAATAAGGGAGGATCCACCTGTTCTCTGGATGTGTATGAAAACAAATTTTTTGGTATGGGAAACAATCATGAATTACTTTATAGCTAAAAGGGGGGCAAAATAGGTTTTTTTATGCATCTTCATTATTATTTCGAATATATTCATACACCTTACATTTCACTCCTTCAAACGTTCGTTCTTCAACAAATTGGAATCCAATTCGTTCATAAAATCGATGTGCTTTTACATTAGTCAATAAAGGGTCAATCAATATTTTGTGTACATCAGGGTGTTCAAAACATTTTTCAATTGCCAGTTGCATCATCTGTGTTCCATATCCTTTATTCAAGTCAGATTCTTCACCTATCCAGATATCTATTGCCCTCAAGTTTTTTTCAATGCTACCCCAATAGTGACTTTCTTCTTCTTTTGGGTCTATTATTTGGATAAAACCAATAGGTCTACCTTCCAGTTCAGCCATGTATTGACTTCTCCATATTGGAGTCTTTTTAAGTTCTTCCTCCCAATTCCAATCTCCATCTGGATCGCAATCTATGACATGCTGTTTGGTGTCCCAGTATTGAAGTAATTCTAAGTCATTAGGTGTTGCTCTTCGCAGACGTATTTGATCTTTTCTTGCCATAGAAATGCAAAATAGAACATTTTAATAGGTTCCTTCCCAATGAAGCTCGCCCTTTAGTTTATTGGTCAGATAGTAATAATCAACTCGCTCAATATAATTAGAGATATAATAGCGTTTTAAAAGTTCGGGTGTGACAAATCCATTTTTTTCTCTTTCCATCAAACCACTCAAGCGAATAGTCAGAATATTCTGCATTCTCTCAAGAATGTAGGTGGTTTTGTTATACAAGAAATTATAATGTTTTTCTGTCAGCAACCCATCGGTATAGTCTGAACTAATTCGAACTTTTAATTCGTATATCATGCTGATTCCTTCTACAATTCTATTGACTACATGGGATTGTTCATCGATTAAAAACGGGAAAATATACGTTTGGTCAATAGATGTGTTCTTAGTTTGCTGTTCCCAATAGTTTCTATTATGTAATTGGGCCATTTCAGGGTGACTCAATAGTTCATTAAGCAGACGTATTACTTTGGATTTTGGATTGGGGTGTAATTTGGATACTATGGTCTGCTCTTTAATTTCGTTGGCGAGAATTTTGTTTTGTTGATAATTATCTTTACTCAGTTGATTAAAAGATGTTTTATCATAGGATATTACTCTTGAATGATATTTATCCCATTGTATTTTGCCACGCGTTGATGTCATGATTGCTGCAATAAGTTTAGCTATTTCTGCATGTTTTAATCGCTTTACTAATCGTTTGTAGTTTTTGTCATCATCCTCCTCTTTGAACGCATCCATCAATTGACTCACGGCGGTGTTTTTAAGATAGATGTATTCTTTATTAGTTAATTCATTAGAACAGAATTCATCAATTAATTTTGCAAAATAGAAAACAGAAGGAAGACTGTTTTCGGGGATATTGATATTGATCAATTCTACCAACTTATCATGGTACCGATCTGTTTTTGAAATAGAAAGCAATAGTGACAAAATGTGAAAGAACAAAACCGTGGAGGGAATTAGCGAAATGATAAACAGCATGAAATTTCGCCAGATACTATTGATCACTTTTTCATTTTTGTTGTTATAATGGCCCAAAAAATCAAACTCACATAAAGGGGATTGTATTTGATTTTGTTGACAGAAGTTGGTGCTCTTTACTTCATCGGTAATCGGTACAAAAGGTAGTTCAAGTTTTGATGCAAATGAAGACTTATTTTCATTTAAAACTCGGAGTACTTCTCTAATGTGGGCAGGAGGCGTTGTATTATTGGTCACCAACCAAGCAAAAGTTCCAATGGTAGTAACTCCACTATAATCCAGATGTTTGTTGTTAAATGAGGTGAAATGCAGATTGATATCATATAGGTTGTTTAATTGAGCGGTGAAATCTGGTTCCACACCAATTAATCGAACAGAATGATCATTGTTGGTTTCTTCTAGCAAATCATTAAATTTTCGATTGGGTGATCCCGATATCATGAAAAGAACAACATCGGTATCATGGTCACTAAATGATTCAAAAGTAACCGTGCTGCCAAGATTGGTAATGTCTTTTATGTAGTCAAGTCGCTCTTCTGATTTCAGATTGAGGTTATAGGTAGCAATTTGAGAATTGAGTTGATTGATGATATATCGACTGATGATGTGGGTGCCACTATTGGGGGATCCAATGTCGATTCTCTTTTGAGCCAAAAATCGAAGCGTTTCTTTATCCGTATTACTAGATATTTGGTACTGGTTGATTTCATCGTCGGGTTTACCGTTGGGTTGGATGTAGGTGATATACAAACGCTCCATATAAATCGGCGTGATATAATTCAATTCATTGCGAACCATTTCATCCTTATTGTATGCCTCTTCCTGGACCAATCCAAACGCTTTTCCATGCGAATCTCCTAATACTTTGAGTACATTTTCATAACCTCCTGATGTTCGGATATTGTTGATATCGATAAATCCTTGAAACTCGGGATTCGAATTTTCTTGCAATGTTTCACCAATACAATTATATACCCCAGTAATACCTCCTGAATAGAAGTTGTATTCTGGTTTCGGATTGATGTACGGAACTTCTATAGGAAAGGTCTTGTAATAAAATATTCCAAAAGACTCTCCATAATATTTTACAACGTACAGATAAAGTGCTGTAAAAATTACAGAGGATATAATTATCAATTTATGCCGTTCTCGAAGCAGTCGTCCAATTTGTTCCAGTGAAATATAAATGTCATTCATGGGATGGAATTTTGTGTTTTTCTATAAAAAAAAGTAGAGGATTCAAGTGATTTTTCGAAGTACTAGAAGTTCATCAATAATCTAATACCCTTAATCTAACTTAGATCTATTCTTATAAAAGTGAATCGTATGGCATTCACGATCAATAATAGCCTAGACATATTCGTTGGTGTCATCTTGTTTGGGTGGAGGCCCAGAAGATTTACGTTTGTTTATACTGCGATAGCCTGGATCTGTTTCTGGCTTGTTGTAATGCATTATTCTATGCACCAAAACATAGCTAAGAAATAATATTGGATAAAACAGTGATCCCCATCCGGCCGAAGAATAATCTGGGTTTCCACTGTCATACGATTCGCCTGTTGCGTATCCTCTGATGGCATCTTCTAGTCCGATAGACGCTGATATCACTGCATAAACCACCAAATAAATGACTACATACAACCCAAATCCTAAAATGCCTGCCCACGATAAATGATTTCTGGTAATGCCAGAAGATTGTGGTTCAAGAATATGCAATAAGGTGAGAATGGCCAAAATTGAAGTTGGTGCTACAAATAGAATCTTCCAACCCGTTCCTAAATCATCACTAAAAAAACCTCGTATAAATAATTCAAAATAGGAATCTCCATCAGGAATGAATCCTACAAATAAATTCATTATACACATAATAGTGATGATGACAGTGAGAATTGTCCTTTTATTCATTGGGTGGTTTTTCAAAGTGGATAAATAAGCAATCACGTTTGAAAATTATATTCAATTATCACAACAGATTGCTTTTGGTGCTTTAAATTAATTGAAATTTATTTTTCCGCCTAAACAGTAGAAATTATTTTTCCCAATGGTAGGTTTTTATTTCTATAACGCTCATTTTTCCTTATAATAGGTATCAATGGTGCGTTCTATCCACACGGTCATAATGGCCAATATTTAATTTTCTGTACCTTTTACATAGGTCGAAATTTACCTTTGTAGAAGAAATCGTACCATTAATCCAAGAATAGTAGAATCTATCCACCTGAACAATCAAAACTGGACATTATAGTTTTATATTCATTGCCTAAATGGTACAGTAATACGAAATGAATTCAAATTCTCTGTTTTAGTGACCATTTTTCAAATATAAATTACAACTCTGTTTGATTTAATCTATCTATTAAATGAAACATCTATTTTTTTCTTTAAAAATGAATTATGAAACAGTCTACTACTTTTGCCTTAATCTTTTTTATGGGCCTCTTATTCGTACAACTATCATGTAAAACCGATGCCTCCATTAAAGGAGAGGAATATGCCTCCGGATTGTACCTCGAATATATGGACACTACAGTGAATCCTGGTGATAACTTTCAAATGTATGTCAACGGAAAATGGATCGAAGACACTGAAATTCCAGCAGATAAACCAAGTTTTGGAATAGGTATGATCTTGCATGAACAATCTCAGGATAATGTGAAATCTATTATTGAATATGCATCAACCAGCGATAATAAAGATGGATCCGATGAGCAAAAAGTAGGAGGCCTCTACGCTTCTTACATGAATATGGATGCACGAAATGCATTGGGGATAGATCCTTTACAAGAGGAATTCGAAAAAATCGAATCCATTGCCAACTATAAAGATTTAGCCAAGTACTTTGCTTATGCAAATAAGGCAGGATACGATGCACCGTTTGGAACTTTTGTGATGTCAGATTTAAAATCTCCAAACGATCACGCTTGGTATACATGGCAGGGGGGGCTTGGAATGCCAGATCGTGAATATTATTTGAAAGAAGATGAAAAGTCTAAGTCATTGCAAACTTCCTATGTGGAACATGTAGGGAAAATGTTGGCTTTAGCCAACGTGAAGGATGCTGAAGCTGGAGCTACTGCTATTATGGCACTCGAAACAAAAATGGCGGAAAATCACATGCGTAAGGAAGATACACGAGATATGATGCGATTGTATAATGCGGTTAAGGTAGACTCTTTGAGTGATTTGATGCCAAAATTTGCATGGGATGAATATATGCTAGAAGCAGGTACAGAAGGGAAAGTAGATTTTGTGGTTGTTCCTCAATTGGATTATTCCAGAAGTCTCGATGAAATTATTCATTCAACCGATTTGGAAACATGGAAAACGTATTTTAAATGGTCTGTTATCAATCATACTTCTGCCAGATTAAGCAAAGCTTTTGATGAGCAAAATTTTGAATTCTATGGCAAGACGATGCGTGGAATTGAAGAACAACAACCTTTATGGAGACGAGCTGTTGGCGTAGTGAATGCAAATATTGGAGAAGTTGTAGGTAAAGTGTATGTGAAAAAGCACTTTCCACCGGAAGCAAAAGAACGAATGGTCACCTTAGTTAATAATTTGTTGAAGGCATATGAAGTGAGTATAAAGGACCTCGATTGGATGGGAGAAGAAACGAAGAAAGAAGCATTGGACAAACTTGCTAAATTCACTCCAAAGATTGGATATCCTGACGAATGGAAAGAATATCCAGCTGAAATCAAGTCAGATGATTTATTTGGTAATTTGATGCGTTCTGAATTGGCGGAATACGACAGACAATTAGATAAATTAGGAAAGCCAGTGGATAAGAAAGAGTGGGGGATGAATCCGCAGACTGTAAATGCCTATTATAACCCAACTCAAAACGAAATTGTGTTTCCTGCAGCTATTTTACAACCTCCATTTTTTGATATGAATGCAGATGATGCGACTAATTATGGAGCAATCGGAGGTGTCATTGGCCATGAAATCGGACATGGATTTGACGATCAAGGAAGTACATTTGATGGAGATGGAGTATTAAGAAACTGGTGGACAGATGAAGATAGAGCGGAATTTAAAAAGAGAACGAGTAAGCTTGTTGAGCAATATAGTGCATTTCAAGTGTACGACGACTTG
This sequence comes from Saprospiraceae bacterium, assembly GCA_029212405.1. Classification (GTDB taxonomy): domain Bacteria; phylum Bacteroidota; class Bacteroidia; order Chitinophagales; family Saprospiraceae; genus CAJXUU01. The sequence continues at coordinate 61,280 of JARGNR010000021.1, read as the reverse complement.
AATGTAAATGGTGATTTTACCTTGGGTGAAAATATTGGAGATTTGGGAGGTTTGACTATTGCTTTAAAGGCATATCAAATGAGTCTGAATGGAAAAGAAGCACCAGAAATGGATGGTTATACAGGAGTTCAGAGAGTATTCATGGGTTGGGCACAAGCATGGAGAAAGAAATCAAGAGAAGAAGCGATGCGGATGCAAATTGGAACGGATCCTCATTCTCCAGCAATATTTAGAGTAAATGGAGTAGTAAGAAATATCCCTGAATTTTATGAAGCATTTGGTATCAGTGAAGATGATGGCTTGTATTTGCCACCGGCTGAAAGAGTGAAAATTTGGTAAGCATATGGCAGCGAAATGTCTTTTTGGGATATAATGATCCTTAGACATACCAGCTTTTTTTACCACTTCAAATTATAAAACAGGTACAATTTTCAGTAGAATTGCGAGAAGTTGTACCTGTTTTGTTTTTATAGTTATTCATTATTAAGTGTAAAGAATAGAAATGAATAGATTATAAATTATTAATCGCCTCCATATTTCCGTTAAATATATCGTGATCTACTTTGCCTGTGTAGCCTTCTATGTTGGTGGATGCACTATTTTGCCAGAATGTCCACCCCGTACTCTTCCATACTTCTGGAATTCTTGGTTGCTTAGAGTCATATTCAGCAAGCCATAAGTAGTACTTACTAAATTCACGATTTGTGAAATGTTTTTGTGCAAAAGCATGAGAACTGTATAAAATCGGTTTTCTTTTGAATTTCTCTTCTATGATAGTTAGAAATGTAACCACATCTTTTTGTAATTGGTCGTCAGAAATATTTGAATTTACACCACCGGATTCAATATCTATAACGGGGGGTAAATCATTTTTTTCTGAAAGAGGTAAGACCGTCTCTACAAAGAAGTTAGCCTGCTTTATTGGATCATCTTTGGTATAGTAGAAATGATAAGCTCCTCTTTTTAGATTTGCATCTTTTGCATTTTTCCAGTGGTTTGTAAATGTTGGGTCAATATAGGACTCTCCACCTGTAGCTTTTATAAAAACAAAGGAGACATTACTTTCTTTCGCTTTGCCCCAATCAATAGTAGTTTGATAATGGGAAACATCGATTCCTTCCAACTGCTCTTTATCGGTGGTCGTTTTAGTCGCTGCTTTTTCAGTGGATAGATTTGTATCTACAGCAGTTGAAGTAGCCTCAGATTGAGTTTTATTCGTGCTTTCAGTTGGATTAGGTTGATTTTGGCAAGAGAGTATAAGCACACTACCAATAAGTGTAAACAATAGACTTTTCATAGTTGGGGTATATAGTTAGAAAATGATCAGAAAATTAAACCTTTCATCAATCCT
>JARGNR010000021.1:0-59919 GCA_029212405.1 Saprospiraceae bacterium | reverse complement strand
AAACTTATAGGAATGAATGTTTATAGTGTAAATTAATCATTCAACTGTAATTTTATTAGAATGAAGGACTAAAAATAAATTGATTTCATCTAAAGTTCTTGAGTGTTTTGGTCCATGTTGTATCGGAAGAAGGTGGGAATTACATTGATACTGTCCTATAATGCTAGACCTCCTCTATGCTAGTTATTTGAACAGACATTTGAAGTGAGGTATGAGTTATTTTATTTTTACTATTCTGTCTGAATACAGCAGTGTGTTTTCTGAGATGAATCGGAGGTAGTAAATGCCTTTTGAAAGATGACTTACATCAATCGAGGACCATTCAGATTGTTTAGATGTTGCTACCTTTTGACCAATTTGATTTACGATCTCTAGAGTCATATTTTTTTGTTTGACATCGAGATGAATTAGGTGAAGAATGTCTTCTACAGGATTTGGGTATATTCGGACCTTTTGACCATTTGACTCATCCAATGTATTCGAACTACAGGATATCTCAGCACTTCCACCATGTTCTATGGTATATCTATTATTACTATCAAATGCAGAGACTGCTAGGATCAAAAGGTCACCCTGCTCTACGTTGATAGGGGCTAAGAAATTATCATTATCATCAAAGCACCCTGGACCTTCTTCTGTATCTGTTGATGAAGGAGATAATCCAGTAGGTCCAGTACAAATCGGATCCGTAGCAGACATGAAATTGGGACCTGTTAACATACATCGAATAGACTCCAAATCGTCACAAGAATTGGATTCAGATGTGAAAACAAAAAAATCAATATCTGAAACTTGAAGGGTTGAAGTAATGGTGAAATAGAAATCTCCAGATGAGACAAACTTATATTTTAACCAAACGGTATTATCATCAATCAATTGGAGAAAAGGATCATCATCGGAACAGAAATTAGAGATGTCTTCAAAAAATTGACCTTGTACAGTATCGTAATCAATCGTTAAATCAGAATTGTCACACACAGGCATGGCATCTATACAATCAAAGGGATTTTGAGAAAAAGAATTTATTGCAGTTCCTAGAAAGATAAAGATGGAGAACAAACAATATTTAATATCTGAGGTCATAATTTGTTATCGTTTTATAATGAGTGATTTAAAAACGTTTAGTTGAGCTGGCTTGTATGCCTTTGGTTTTCAAATTGAAACGGTTTTTAAGCAGCTTAGCCAATGCAAAATGACGAAAAAAAATGGAAGAATGAACGTTGCCATGTAATTTTGATGAAAGTCAATATAGTAAAGAACCCTAAGAAATCTTTCGTGTGGGCAGCTCAAGTATCAATAATACGCAAAAATTAATATATAAGTGTAAATCACTTCATAGGTGTATCGCAATTATATGTATAAATTAATTAGGTTTATCAGCGGATGAGACGTGTTAATAAAATAACTTTATAAGTTATTCTATTGCGAATGTATAGAAGATGAGACAAATACTATTTTGGTCAATCTATTGAACTACGCGAGTAGAAATTAAAACTATGCTATGGTGTTATTCTTTTTTTAGAAGCTTTTAGGAAGGATATATTTGCATAGTAAACGGGAGCTAGACCCGTGTAAATTAGTCGGAAATGTTATAAAATCTATTCATAACGATGCTGTGAGGCAGCGTCAAGATCGATATCAAAACAATGGCAATAAGTATGTATGAAAAGTCAAATAAGCCGTAATGAATTAATAATCCAATCGTAGCTGCACCAATTAAACTTAAGACGGTAAATGGAGTGAGCGCTTTGATGAAATCATAGATGGAATACCCTTTTACCAATTGATGTAGAAAGGTGTATTCATCTACTAATACCTTGGCAGAGTGAAGTATGACAAAATATAGTGTGAAAGCAGGAAGTAAGGGGATTAGGTAAAATGTAATATGGATTAAAAACAAGGTGTATATTTCTCTGAACAATAATTCAAATTTTCGATTTTTTCCAAAGAGGTAAGCCGCTCCCATCGTTAGTAAAATAGTTGATGTAATCACTAATATTGTCTGTAAAATGGAGGTGCTTGCTATGGGTAATAGTTGTGCAAGGTCACTATTGGCACTGAATACACTTTGAAATTCCACCTGATTGTATAAAATTAAAGCGGATAAAATATTCAAACCCCAAGTCATAAAAAGGATGCTCTTTATCGCCTTATGTTTTATTTTTATTTCTGCGAACTGGGATTCACCAAAATGATATGCAGATAAAATTAAAAATACAGCAAAGGAAAACATGGGGAGTAGGAACCACAGGACTAAGTAAGAAAGCATTAATGCTACATAACTTGCATAAAATGCCATTGGTTTGACCTTGGTAGTTTTGATAAATAAAATATGGTCAATCGCACCATGAGGAATTCCAATAAAGGCAATCAGTATACTGCAAACCGCCAGCTGTACCTCTATAGATATTGTTTTTGCAAACGAAAATATAGAGATAGTGATGTATAATGCAGCTATAAATAGAAAACCTATTTTGTTCATTGGATTTTTAATAAAGGGAAGATGTTTTTAAATACACCTTCCCTGTTTAAATAGTATATGTTAATTAAGCAGACGCTTTTCTGCTTTCTGTAGCTTGAATTGCAACTGAATACACAACTAGACCAAATCCAATTTTATTGATTGCATCTGCTATGTTGTAGAATAAATCTACATTCTCTGAACCCCAGCCAAATGCTGAATTCAACCAACCACCAGGCATGCACATGTATCCAATTGGATATATAGCCCAACCTACTAGAATAAACCAAGCAAGTATTTTTACACCTTTTTTTACGATATCACTTCCACTGCTAGCAGCCAATTGAGCTACTTCTCCAAACCATGCAGTATAGAGGATATAAATATAACCAAGAGTAGATAAAACTCCCCACATTACAGAATGACTTGCGCTTCCACCTTCTGGATTAAACGCTTCTCCAATATATCCAGCAACAAGCATCCACACAGATGCAATAATTAATTTCCATAGCAAGCTGATCTTCGCACCGGCTGCCTTTGTAAGTAAATAAAATTCAACACACATCAATGGAACGGTTAGTGTCCAATCAATGTACCTCAGGGCAGTTGGGTTTTCTCCAGTTGCCATGTAGTAATCTCTCATGTAATAGTAATGAATTGCTGCTATCCCAGTAATTAGACCTGAAACGAGCAAGGATAGTTTCCACTTGTCATCCACTCGGCTTCTTTCAAAAAAGAAAAAAACAGAGGCAGCTAACATTGCCATATAACCAGTGAAGAATGTAAATGCAATCGGATCATCTTTTGGGATGGCTAAAACTTCTAGAATGTACATAATACGAATTGTTTGATTGTTTAATTTAAATGTTGTTGCATGGTTAACACAACTAGTTAAGTATTGTTTAACAAATATCAATTTTTGTTAAACAATATTTAAACAGTACAAAATATAATATTGTAGATTATACATTTATTAGTATAATAATTTAGAGTGTTTTAGAGAAGTGAAAGATTAACTGTTAATGTTTTCAGTTTATATTGAAAGTATTGGAAGTTGTTTAGCAGGCTTATATGATTATTATCTATACGTAACTTTTGAGGAAAATTTATTTGCTTTTTCGCCCAGAATCCTGTCGTAGTGCTTAAAACGACACTCTTATTTTTTATATATTGTTATAAATCAGTATATTACCTGTTGAATATAAACATAATTACAATGAAAAAGTATTTAATTTTTGCTTTTGGTTTGATTTTAGGTGTTTTTTTTCTTTCAAATATCAATTACGATTCTCCCAGTAGTTTTGTAATGACTGTAGTGAGTGAAATCCCTGAATTGCCTGAAAATCCATACGACTATTCGAATATTCCGTTGCCAGATCACCTATTTGTTACGGACGATGATATTGGGTATGGAAGAGGAGGATTAGATACACTTTCGTTTGCAGGAATAACCGATCATGGTGCAACTTTGGGGCGAGTATTATTCTACGATAAAAAATTATCTGCAGTTGAAAATATCTCTTGTGGATCTTGCCATCATCAAGAACTTTCTTTTACAGAAAATAAAGCTTTTAGTGAAGGTGTGAATAACCTTACACATAGAAATTCAATGCATCTAAATGATCTAGCCTGGACAAATGATGCACAATTTGTTTGGAGCATGAAAGAGACAGATTTGCATAGTATGATTATACTTCCTCTAACGGACGAAAATGAAATAGGGGCAGATATTCATGATGTAAAAGTAAAACTTGAAGCGACAGAGTATTATCCCCAATTGTTTGAGAATGCCTACGGGGATAGTGAAATCACAGAAGAAAGAATTGTTGATGCATTGGTTCAGTTTATTGAGTCAATGACAACATTTGAATCCAAGTTTGATCAAGGAGTTAAAACGAATTTTGAAGGGTTTACAGAAACAGAAGCATTGGGTGTTGAACTCTTTTCAGAAAATTGCGCTCGATGTCATGTTCAAGGAAAACACTTATTGTTTGATATCATATTTCTTCCTGGCAATGAAATGTTACAGATAGAACCATTTTTATTTAATAATGGGTTGGAACAAAATGAAGATGATCTGGGAGCAGGTGAATGGGATGCTAATTTTGAGTATTTATTTAAAATTCCAACGTTGAGAAATATTGAACTGACTGGACCATATATGCACGATGGGAGATTTGTTACTTTAGAAGAAGTCATAGATCATTATTCTGAAGGAATTGTTCAAAATAACTATACCAATGAACTTTTGCCTGGTACTGGATTTGGTTTTACGGATGTCGAAAAATCGGCATTGGTCGACTTTTTGAAAACACTTACGGATGAGACTTTTATTACTAATCCAAAATGGTCCGATCCGTTTAGTATATTTAATTCTACAACTTCTACATTAACAGAATCATTGAAGTTGTACCCAAATCCTATGACGGATCAAGCTGTGATAAAATTTGCAAACCCAGGAAATGATTTGGTATCTATCAGTATACTAACGCAAGATGGTAGATTGGTAAAACATGACCGTATAAATCAGAATAAGTATATATTAAATAAAAGCGATTTTCATGCGGGAATCTACTTTGTTCAAATAATAAAAGGAACAGACAAATCAACTCAAAAACTAATAATTAATTAAATTAAAGGATAGGATCAAGGTTCAAAAACACCTCAAGAAATGGGAATAGTTGTAAGCTAAGCCCATTTCTTATTTTACTTAGGTTGTTACCTACTTTCATGTTGGAATAAAACAGCTAAGTTGACTTCTAAATTATAGCAGACTTACTTGCGAACCCATGCATTAGTATTATATTCGCTTTTTCGGTAATATGATATAAATGAAAATACTTCACACCGCAGATTGGCACATTGGGAAAGTACTTCACAAACAGAGTTTGGTAGAAGAGATGAACCTCTTTTTGAATTGGTTGCTTCACCTTATTCAAGAAAAAAATGTCGACGTGCTGGTGGTCTCAGGAGATATTTTTGATATTGCCAATCCTTCTGTCAATGATCGTGGAGTATACTATCGTTTCCTGAGTAGATTAATTGGAAGCAAAACACAGGTTATTATTACAGGTGGTAACCATGATTCTGTAGGCTTGATCGATGCTCCACAAGATATATTAAAACAACTCGATGTGCGTGTGGTGGGAGGAGCAAAATCAGACCTGAAAGATGAATTAATTGAAATTCGAAATGAGGAGAATGATCTTCAATTTGTAATCGCAGCAGTCCCTTTCTTAAGGGATAGAGACCTTAGGAATTTGAATTCTGATCTGCAATTTGAAAGCAGAACCGATGCATTAAAAGCAGGGATTTCTACCCATTATCAAGGCCTTGCTGATCTATGTGATGAATTGTATCCGGCTATTCCAGCAATGGCAATGGGGCATTTGTATGCTAAAGGAGTATCCATAAGTGAAAGTGAACGAGAGATTCATATTGGGAATACTGCGGCCGTGGAGTCGGATATATTTCCCGAAAGATTTGGTTATGTAGCCTTGGGGCATATTCACCGTCCACAAATCATTGGAGGTAACCCCAAAATTAGGTATTCGGGCTCTCCTATAGCGTTGAGTTTTTCAGAAAAGGAGGACCAAAAATGCGTGTTGTTGACAGAGTTGGTAGGGGACACGTTCTCTGAGCCTGAAGTGATCCATGTGCCTAAGTCCAGACAACTCAAAAAAATACAAGGTTCCTATGAAAAAGTTAAGGAAATCCTCGAAAACTATAAGCCTGAATTTGAATTGCAATCTTTTGTGGAGATAGAAATAGAAGAAGAAGATTTTAGTGCTATTCTTTTGGCTCAGGTAGAACAACTCATATCGGATTATTCTAACCATGAAAACTTTAGAATTCTAAAAAGTAAAGTTTCATTTGCTAATGGGGCAAAAGATACGGCCGATTTATTTCAACAAGGGGAAAGCATCGAAGACTTAAAACCTATGGAGGTATTTGAAAAGCTATTAAAAAGTGAAGCCGTATCCGAGGACAAGTCAGATATGCTTAAAGATGCATTCCTTGAAATATTTGAATCTGTCCATGATAAAGAAGGAACATGAAGATTTTAAAAATTCAATTCAAAAACATAAATAACCTTAAAGGAGAGAATACAATTTCCTTTGAAGATGTTCCTTTGAGTTCGGCAGGAATATTTGCCATTACAGGCCCTACCGGATCGGGAAAGTCTACCATCTTGGATGTGATTACCCTTTCTCTTTTTAATAAAATACCGCGATTTAGAGGCGCTATTTCGAAATCTAGCATCGAGGGATTAGGGTCGGTAATTACCAACCATATGAGTGATGCATTTGCTTCCATTACCTTTGAAATCCACAACCAAGTGTTTACTTCTTCATGGAGTGTAGGGAGAACCAAATCAGGAAAGCTCAAGGACTATGAAATGTTTATTTATGATGCTAGCGGAAGACCTCTGGATCTCAAAAAAAGCGAAGTTCCTGGAAAGAATGAACAAATAATAGGTTTAAAATACGATCAGTTCGTGAAGTCTATCATTTTATCCCAAGGGCAATTTTCAAAGTTTCTGAAAGCGGATAAACATGAACGTGGGCAGCTGTTAGAAAACTTGACTGGATCATCCATATATCGTAGAATAAGCATGGCAACTTATGAGAAATTCAAAACGGTAAAGGATGAAGTGCTCATAGAAAAAGATCGACTAGATAATATTCAGGTTTTATCCAAGGAGGATCGCAGTAATTTAGCTGATAAGATAAAGGAAAATGATGTGTTGAATGGACGCCTCACAAAAGAGATAGAGACATTCACAAAGGCAAAACAATTAAAAACAGATTTAGCTACATTTTCACACTCATTGGCTAGAAAAGTCTCTGAAAAAGAGGTGTTAAATAGCGAAATTAATGCGCATAAAGATCGACTCTCTCAGTTAAATGTCTACGAAAAATTAAATCCAATTCTCAGCGATTTAATTCGATATAGAGATTTGAAAGGGAGGGAAGCCCAACTTTCAAAAGGGATAGGAAATGGGCAGAAAGAATTGAACGGAGTTGAAGATGAAAAGGTGATTGTGGTAAAGCAGCTAGAAAAATTAACAGGAGAAGCTACCACCTCTGAGAATTTTATTTTGGTGAAGAATGCATTTGAGAAAGAAGTGAATACACTGGTTCAGGAAAAAAAGCATATTGCCCACTTAGGACGAGAAACAAGAACTAAGATCAATGAAAAGGCAAAAAAGCACGGTATTGAGATTTATGAGAAGGCAAGCCCATCAAAAACAATTGCTTATTTGCAGGGCAAATTGGAAGAATTCAAATCAATTTTGTACACCGCAGGATTTGAATCAGGGGCGAATCTAGATCAGATTAATGTTCGAAAAAAACAATTTTCTGACGAGTTGGAGCAATTAAAGCACTTACAGCATGCATATGATCATGCAAGAGATCTTCAAAAAAGGAAAGAAAAGGCAAATATTGAACTATTGGATTACAAAAATGGAGAAAGTAAGTATGGGCCATTAGTGATTGCTTCTGACAAATTGGTGAAAGAGATTCGTCAAAATATTCAACTGTTGGAAAAGCAGCAGCAAGATGCATTGTTAATTGCACAGTTATCCGATCATAGAAATCAGTTGGTAGATGGAGAGCCATGTCCATTGTGCGGATCGACCAACCATCCTTTGGCAGGACACGCTTCAAATAATGACTCCGAATTGAGTAAAAAAATTCTGGAGACAAAAGAAAAATTGGAGGTAGAGGATAACAAAAGATCAACGTACCATCAAAATCTAGTTCAAAGTCAAGCATCTATTAAACTATTGAGTGATCAGATGGAAGCATTGACTACCCAATATGAAAAAGCAAAAAAAGAGGTGGCGATGAGGTATAATTCCTATGAAGGGGATTTGGCCAAAGAAGAGGAATTGATCGCTACTTCCATTCAATCCATAGAAGAACAAATACATCAGTTTGAGAGTGTAGCGACAGCAGTGGTGAATTTGCGAATCATTACTGAATTGATTGAGGAGTTTGATGAGTTGAATCAAATTATCTTAAAACATCAACGAATTAGTAATGAATTGGTCCAAAAGTATTCCGGGCATGATGTTTCAAAGGATTGCCACGAACTTCAAAATAAATTTGTTCGAGCAAATTCTCAAATAGACACACTTGAGACCTTGCTTAGGAAACAAAAAGCAGAACTTGAAGAAAGTAAAAATGAAAAGCTCCATTTACAAGAAACACTTCAACCTGCTATTGAAAAATTGGGCTTTGAAGATTTAGAAGGAGCATTAGAATTCATTCTGTCTGAAGAAGAAATCAAGCAATTAAGACAAAAGAAGGAAGAATTTGCACGAAGATCCACTGCAGTAGAAACGGAATTAAATTCTTTGCAAGAGAACATAGAAATATTACAAAAAGAAGATGCTATGCCGTCGATTTCTCTCTCTGAAGTTCAATCCAATTTATCAGTGAAAACCATTGAAAAAGAGACTGTGATGAGGTCTATTGGAGAGTATCATGCTATCCTTAAGAAAGATGATGAAGAACAAAAGCGGTTGCAATCCAAGGAATTAATAATTAAGAACTTAGAAGAGAAGTTGGAGAAATGGACGATGATGAACAAATTAATAGGTGAAAAGACAGGGAATAAGTTTGCCAATTTTGCTCAAGGTCTAACGCTTCAAAATCTATTGGTTTATGCCAATAGGAGATTGCAAAAGTTGACCGACAGGTACTTATTGGATAAACCGATTAAAGATGGGGCATTAACGGTAGTGGATCAATATCAAGGTAATATCCAACGGTCTGTAAGTACGTTGTCAGGAGGAGAATCCTTTCTCATAAGCCTTGCATTGGCTTTAAGTTTATCGGATATGGCATCAAAGAATGTCAATCTAGAAAGTTTATTTATTGATGAAGGGTTTGGGACATTGGATCAAGAAAGTTTGGACATCGTAATGAATACATTAGAGCGGTTGCAAACAGAAAGTCAGAAAACGGTGGGTGTCATTTCACATGTAGAGGCGTTGAAAGAAAGAATACATGTCCAAATTAAATTAGACAAAAATGCTCAAGGGTATGGAACACTCAAAATAGTAGGATAAATACTGGTTTTAAAACACTTCTATTCTAAAAAACAGAATTCACTCAATCTCCATTTTTTATATTTTTTCGTTGAGAATTCCCGTTCCATTGCCTACCTTACTGTTTCATATCGAATACAAAACAAAACAAGCATTTCCATTATGAAAAAAATTGTCTTACTACTATTATTGGGTTCTTTTGTTTTTACTGGTTTTTCACAGTCAAAGAAAAAAGACATTTGGGATTCTGAAAAATTTAAAGGACTTGAATTTAGAAATATAGGTCCAGCATTGATGTCGGGTAGAATTGCAGACATTGCAATCAATCCAAATGATGAGAATCAATGGTATGTAGCAGTAGGGTCAGGAGGATTATGGAAGACAAAAAACGCAGGTAATACTTGGACCCCAATATTTGATAATGAAGCGTGTTATTCAACGGGTTGTGTTACTATTGATCCAAATAATGATCAAGTAATTTGGTTGGGGACTGGAGAGAACGTGGGAGGAAGGCACGTATCGTTTGGATGCGGAATCTATAAAAGTGAAGATGGAGGTAAAACCTGGCAAAATAAAGGACTGCCCAATTCTGAGCATATTTCAAAAATAATTATTCATCCTGACAACTCCAATGTGATTTGGGTGGCATCTCAAGGGCCATTATGGACTAAAGGCGGACAACGAGGGGTGTACAAGACAACGGATGGCGGTGCCACTTGGAATAGAGTATTGGGAGATGATGCATGGGTAGGTGCAACGGATTTAGTAATTGACCCCAATGATCCTGATAAATTGTATGCTGCGACTTGGCAAAGACACAGAACAATAGCCGCCTATTTAGGTGGAGGTCCTGGTTCTGGATTACATAGATCTAGTGATGGAGGAGAAACGTGGGAAGCGTTAAAAAAAGGAATTCCAGAATCAAATTTGGGAAAAATCGGATTGGCTATTTCTCCTCAGAAATCAAATGTGTTGTATGCGGCCATTGAGTTGGATCGTAAAAAGGGTGGCGTTTTTAAGTCAGAAGACAGCGGGACCAGTTGGACCAAGATGAGTAATGCAGTTTCTGGAGCAACAGGACCCCATTATTATCAGGAGTTGTATGCTTCACCTCATGCATTTGATCGGATTTATTTAATGGACGTACGAGTTCAGGTTTCAGATAATGGAGGGAAGAATTTCCGTAGGTTAAAAGAGAAACATAAACATTCAGATAATCATGCGATTGCATTCAAAATGAGTGATCCCGATTACATATTGATGGGGACCGATGGGGGATTGTATGAAACTTTTGACTTGGCTGAAAACTGGAGATTTTTTCCAAACTTGCCGCTTACTCAGTTTTATAAAATTGCTGTAGATGATGCAGAACCATTTTACAACGTTTATGGTGGCACACAAGACAACAGTACGGAAGGTGGTCCATCCAGAACAGACAATGTGCAAGGAATTGATAATGGAGACTGGAAGGTGGTTTTAAATTGGGATGGACATCAGCCCGCAACTGAACCAGGTAATCCGGACATTGTTTATGGGCAAAGACAAGAGGGGACATTGGCACGAATAGATATGAAAAATGGAGAGGTGGTAGATATTCAGCCTCAACCTGGAGAAGGAGAAGATTTTGAACGATTCAATTGGGATGCACCAATTCTAGTAAGTCCTCATGATCCAAAACAAATATATTTTGGTTCGCAACGACTTTGGAGATCAGATAACCGAGGAGATAAATGGAGATCTCTTTCTGGAGATTTGACCAGGAATCAAAACAGGATAGCCTTACCGATTATGGGTAAAACTCAAAGCTACGACAATCCATGGGATGTGGCTGCGATGTCCAATTTTAATACCATTACATCCATTGCAGAATCTCCTGTGCAAAGAGATTTGTTGTATGTGGGTACAGATGATGGATTGATTCATGTGAGTCCTGATGGAGGTGCCAATTGGACCAAGATGGAAGTGTCTTCGTTACCTGGAGCTCCATCTCGATCGTATATTAATGATATCAAGGCGGACTTATTTGATGCGAATGTAGTCTATATTGCACTGGATAATCACAAAGAAGGAGATTACAAACCCTACATTTATAAGAGTAACAATCAAGGGAAATCATGGACTTCCATAAGTTCGAATTTGCCCAGCACTAATTTGGTATGGAGAATGGTTCAAGACCATGTGCAACCTGGTTTGATGTTTATTGGGACAGAATTTGGCATTTATTTTACAATCAATGGAGGCGAAAAGTGGGTACGATGTAAAGGAGGCTTACCGACCATTTCTTTTAGAGATTTAACGATTCACAGAAGAGACAATGACCTCATTTGTGGGTCCTTTGGTAGATCCATTTACATTTTTGATAACATCAATGTATTTAGAGAATTGTCAGAAGAACAAATGAAAAGCGAAGCAGCATTATTGGATGCAGGCAAAGGGTTATGGTATATCCCTCGACCTTCACTAGGATTTGACGGAGAAAAAGGCGATCAAGGTGCTGGATATTTCATGGCAAAAAATCCCCCATTTGGATCTGTATTTACCTATTATTTAAAAGATGGATTTAAATCGAAAGCAGAACAGCGGAAAGAGGATGAGTCATCTACGAAAAAGACTGCAAGTGGAGTATCCTTTCCTGGATGGGATGCATTGGATGAAGAATTTGCAGACCAAAAAGATAAAATTTGGCTTACAGTACGCAACAGTGAGGGGGCCATCGTTCGACAGATTTCTGGACCTACGAAAGCAGGATTTCATCGGGTAGCTTGGGATTTGAGATACCCAGCGGTAGAGATGATAACTTTAGATCCACAGCAAAGAGGAGAGTGGGACGAAGAACCTAGAGGGATGCTGGTTGCTCCTGGAAAATATACAGTTGGAATGAGTAAGGAAGTGAATGGTGTATTTACCGTATTGTCCCAGCCTATTGAATTTGAGGTGGTTCAACTCAACTCAGGCGCATTAAAAGGAGCCAGTATGAGCAGTCTGACAGACTTTTGGACGGACTATGAAGGGAATGTGCAAAGTATTACTTCTTTATCTTCCAGGTTGTCAGAAGCTACAAAAAAGACAAAAGCAATTGGAAAAGCAATCGGCAAGAGTCAATTAGATGTGCAACAGGTATCGCAAAGCTTTGAAATGTTGGCAGCTAAGATTGCCGCTTTGAATAAACAACTCAACGGAAGTCCTGCTAGAAATGAAATAGGTGAAAAAACACTTCCTACCGTTGGAAATAGATTATTTGCCGTAAGCAGAAGTATAACCAACTCTACTTATGGACCTACAAAAACGAACATGGATGGCTTGGCCATTATCGAAAAAGAAGTAGGCCAAATGAAGGGTATGCTTTCCAAGATTGAGCAAGAGATTTTAGATATGGCGGAGATGATATATTCAAATGGAGGACCATTGATTGAAGGAATTCGCTTGGATGATTGATCTTAGATTGCGTAAAAGGATACATACTATTTGTTTTTTGAAGCGAGGATACCTCATTTTTAGATAAACGGATGTAGATAATTAATCATGTGGATGCTTTGATCAAAAAAAAGGATCAGATGGTACTATTGGGGCAACTTTGGATATTAGTTTAATACTAGATTCTTAAATTAAGATTGAGTAGAAAAGTGTATTTTGAGGGTAGAACACAAACTATGTATATGTCTGAAAATAAAACCAAACCAAGTGAAGTAGAAGTTCTTGATTTTTTACAGACTGTTGAGCCTGAAAAAAGAAGGAATGAAGGAATTCGATTGAATGAAATCTTTGAAGCAGCAACTGGAGAAAAGGCAGTGATTTGGGGCCCAAGTATCATTGGGTATGGAACCTATCATTATAAATACGAATCGGGTAGGGAAGGTGATTTTATGCGGACAGGGTTTTCTCCTAGAAAGTCTAAAATTTCATTGTATATCATGGGAGGCCACGCGCAATTTGAAAAGTATTTCGAAAAATTAGGAAAGTATAAGACTGGTAAATCATGTGTCTATGTCAATAAATTGGATGATATTGATTTGGAGGTATTGAAAGAACTCATCAAGGTGTCTTATGATTATATAGGCAATAAAACCTGGCCGTAAGTAAGCATTAGAATAAATAAATGAGTAAGGAAAGAACGTTATTTATACTTTGGATACTGTTCGGCTTTGTATTTGTACAAGCCGTCGATTCAATTTTATATTTCGTAGTCCATATATTTTATTTTATTGCAGCAGCTTTTGGAATTTCACTTTCTGCCTTAGTATTCATCGTACCTGCCTTTACTTTCATATTGTATGCAATTACCATTTTTATACTTTTGAATACTATAAAAATAAGTTCTGATAAGAATGGCATTTTGCTGACTAAGTTCCCCAAGCCGTTATTTCTATTTTTGTTGATGTTGGCGATCGCTTTAAATCCTATTACCAATAGATTAAGTGGTCTATTTGCAGAATATACTACTGGGCTAGAAAGTGAAGGGACGGTACAATATTTAGAGTTTTATGGATGGATGCATGCAGGAATTGGAATTTCTAGAATAGTTTCTGTTATAGCGTTAGGGTTTATTTATTTAAAAAAGTATCAATATTTGAAATAGGTACTCAAATGGCAGCATATGATTTAAACTTCAAAGGTCAATTTCCCTAATCCTTGAGCAGGGTCTTGCCGATAAATTTTCATTAATTTCTTGTATAATTCTGGATGGTTTTGTTGCAATAAATCAGGTTGCATGAAAAAATATTCACTTACAACACTAAAAAATTCAGCTTCGTTGGTAGCGCCATAGGGATTGATTCGTGATTTGCCCTCTATAATGTCTTGGATTTCTCCATTCACTATGTCCAACCAGGGTTGAATTTCTTTACTCCTTAAAACAAATTTTGGAATACCGTCGGTCTGTCCATCTGCTTTATCCAAAAGGTGTACAAATTCATGGATGCCCACATTTTGACTCTTGTCTCTGTTGTCATATCCCTTTCTAAGTGCCTTCTTTGAAAGGATCATATGCCGATTCATGACTCCATCACCTACCATGCCTAGAATATTACGGTCCTTTCCACCTTCCGTTTCATAACTGTGATTAAATCTTCCTTTATAAATAAGAACTTCAGAGATATTGTCAAATGATGAACCGGGATATCCAAATAAAGGAATCACAGCACTACTAGCTACGAGCAATCGATCCTTATCATTGATTTCTGTATCGACCCCCGTAATTCTCACTTTGCTGAAAAAAACCAATACATCTCTCTCAAATCGTAACCGTTCTTCTGGAATTAAATGTAGATAATAGACGACCTCATTCAATAGGATAGTTCTCCATTGATCTTTAAAATCATTAGGGTCGATAACGGGCTTTCGAAATATCCTAAGCAAAATGAAAATTGCAATGAGAATAAGTACGGCAATACTAATTAAGGCGGTAGTGGACATGTGATAACAATTGGTTCGATTAGTTAGGGTTTACAGATTTATACGCATCGATGACCTTGAGTTCACCAGCTTTTCCCTCTATTGAGTTTCCATGTTCCATACCTACAATACCTTCAAATCCTCTATCTTTTATATGTTGGAAGACATTGGAATAGTTGATTTCTCCAGTGGTCGGTTCTTTTCTTCCTGGATTGTCACCTACTTGGAAATAAGCTATTTCATCCCATGCCATATCGATATTGGGAATTAGATTTCCTTCTTGGATTTGTTGATGATAAATATCAAATAAAATCTTACATGAGGGACTGTTTACCGCTTTGCATATTTCATAAGCCTGCGCGGTTTTTTGAAGAAATTGACCTGGATGATTTCTGAAATTTAGAGGTTCTAATACCATAGTAATTCCCGATGGTTCAAGAATGGCAGAGGCCTGCTTAAGTGTTTCAACAAGGTTAGACGTTTGATATCCAATATCTTTACTCAGGTCAATATGTCCGGGAACTACCGTCATCCATTTGGCATTCACTCGTTGGGCAACTTCCACTGAAGATGTAATATCTCCTAAAAACTCATCTCTATATGCTTGCTTGCCACTGGTAAGGTTGGGTTCTTTCCAATATATTTTATGTGCTACTAGTACACCCATTTCCATAGCATGTTTTTCCAGCCTTTTTGCAATTGAATTCTGTAATTCCTTAGTTCGATTTCGCATCTCGTTGTCTTCAAAAGCTGTGAATCCAACTTCAGCCATAAAATCCAACTGGGCTAGAGGGTCATCACTAGCATGATGCTTAAACATTCCTAAATGTGGAGCAAATTTAAGACGAAATGGAGAAGGTGCTTTTTGAGGCGTTGTCATTTTTATTTCTGGAATAACTTTACCAATGGCTAGTCCAGCGAGTACCGAATTCTGTACAAAATCTCTACGATTCATAGTGCAATCCTATTAATTAGATGACCAATGTAGGTATAATTAAGGGGATTACTAATTAGGGGTTTACAAAGATTTCTTTGCTAAAGGAAAATTCCTTTTTTGTCCCTTTTGCATCGTATTGAGAGAATTGAATATCGAAGGTATGAGTTCCCGATTTTTTTGGAGTAAAGGAATACCGACCATATTCTGATACTTTTCCATTGATACGTATATCAGTTTCATATATATTTTCAGGACGAAAATTAATATAAACATGATATTTGTCTTTGGACCAGAAATCAATGAAGTTAAATTTATTGGATAGAATCATCGAAGTATGTGTACCAACATATTGCGCTAGGTAATTGAGCAATTCATTTGTGAATTTCAAGGTAGAATAAGTTTGTAATCGTGTCTTCCAAGATGTACTTAGATTTTTTGTGTATGCTTTTTGTAATAAATCTGGAGTATCATGATGCACTAGTAAATAACTATTAATGTTGGATAGGTTTTCATAGGATGTGTTGGATGTGTGATCCATTAAGTTTTCGATTACAGGACTCAATTCATTGAACTTATCTATATAACTTCTTTTCTTTCGTATACTCTTTTTAATCGAAATGAGAAGAGCAGCGTTTTGAGATTGTAACGAAGGAATCTGCTCCTCTAGGAAGGATACTTGTTCTTCTAAAATAGCTTTTTTTGCATTGGTGAAAATAGTATACTGGAGACTCCCTATAGAAAGAAATATGGTACAGTATAATAGAAAATTGCGTTGTATTGAATTAAATAATTCTTTCATCTTAGTTTGTCTTTGCAAGTGTGCCTTCATGCTTTCGAGTCTCTAGCATTGATCTATACGAACTGTATACTTGGTTGGTGGGCTTAAGAAATAGTTTAATTTGTTCTTGTGGGGAGGAGAATTGTAGAGGGAAATCATCAAAGCTCAAGTGCTCTTCATCTTGGATTAGCTCGAATTTGTCCCATTCATCGGGATGTAATGTGTGGATCCGAATCCAGTCCAATGTATAATTTGTACCTACTTCATAGGATTTTGGTTCGTTAATAGCTTGCACATGAGTTTCAAAAGCTAGAGGTTCCGTATTCATACTATCAATCGCGTGGACTAGAAATTGATGTAAGGCCATCCATGCGTAGTTATTTCGTAGCCTTATAT
This sequence comes from Saprospiraceae bacterium, assembly GCA_029212405.1. GTDB lineage: Bacteria > Bacteroidota > Bacteroidia > Chitinophagales > Saprospiraceae > CAJXUU01. Next base: position 42,896 of record JARGNR010000021.1, on the reverse strand, counting down.
CTTTAGCGGCATGTGCTTTTTGTTCAAATGATTTTGGACTTTTGTGTATTTGATTTTGATCTGTTTTGATAGGGTAGGGATACAATTCATTTTCACTGATGAAATATGGTTTCAATGCCCTCTTATAGGTCTCATATTCTTTCAGTAAAATCACATCCGATTTCCTTTTTTTTGTTTCATGTTTTAATACATCGTATAACCAACCTTCTTCTTCCTCTAGTTTTTCTCCAACTTTTTGCGTTTCAGATGTTAAATAAATATAATCTTCATGCATCACACTGTTGGTGTTGTATAAGAATACAATTGCCATGGATAGTGCGATGATGGGAATGGAATAATATGTTTTATTCATAAGCATTGGTTGGTACATTTTAGCATGCGGAATAGCTTATTGAAAAGAACAGGTTTTCAATAGCAAAGCAATTTCCTAGTAAGGTGTAAAAACAAGAAATAATTAATCGACGATGTACCTATTGATAACTAATTTGAAAGAGAAATAGTGTGTGTGTAGAGGAGGTTTTTTTATCTAAAACATGAAAAGCCCTCAACACAGTAGGCTGAGGACTATAGAAAATTTATGGATGCAAAAAGTTTTGATGGTTTTTCGTGTGTTTTATCTAAAACTTTAAACCCATATGAAGACCGGTAAAATTGTAATCTGGTGTTATGTTTAAGTTGAGGCCAAAGTTGATGGACATCGTTCTGGAGATTTGATACTCCAATTCTGATCCTAGATTCAGGAACATTCCTTTATTGTCATAAATAGAATTGCCAAAAGGATCATAGATGTAGGACTCATCGATAACGTTATACCCAATCCCTGATGTAAAGCTTATTCTCAATCGGGTATCCACCAGATAATGAAAGTCGTTATTTAAACGAATTCCTCCTCTTTTTAACGTGCTCTCAGAAAAAGTAGGATCTGTTAAATTGGATTCGCTGATAGAAAAATAGGTGGATGCAGTTCGATTGTACTGCCACTTGCTGTTAATAGGTTTATGTATAGCATAGGAAATCTGGGTGTAAACCCCTTTTCTAGTATAATCAGTTAAAAAATTTGATCTATGGTAAGTACCTGTGGCTTGCACATTAAATTGTGAACCTGTTGTCCTGTCGATCATTGGTTCATATTTATAAGCATCATCAATGATTGCCAATGTATTGATTCCTTCTTTAAGCACGTTAAATGTAGAAAGTAAATCATGTATTTCTTCCACTTCTGTGAGCGGGTAAGAACGATTTACAAAAGCTCTTCTGTTTTTCAAATCATTAATACGATCAACAAGTATTTGATATTCTTGCTCTGTAAGTTCTCTGGATAATACTCCCAGTTCTTTCAGTTTGTCGGTAATTGTCACAGCTGCAACAGCATCATTTACAAAATCAATTCGTCCTTTACCAAATCCTATGGTCAGTGCATTGTTTGTATATATATAGTCAAAATTAGAGAGTCCTCCAGGTTTTCCTATACTGTTTTGTGTCCCAAATTGAATGAAGTAATCATTTGAATTGAATAGTTTTAAGTCTGCTCCAACATCCATTGAAATACTTTCTATGGAATAGAAATCAAAATTATCTGATCTGTCAAAAGAGATTCTATGTCTTAAATTTGCGCCCGCATTAAGACTGATTTGTTTGGATTGATCAGAAATGAATTTTTTAAATTGAATTGATAAATTAGGTTGTTCTAATCCTTCAGATAAATTGATTCCAAATTGTAATTCTGATCGATTGAGTTGTGTTGTGATAAGCTGGGGTAGTGAAATTCCAGTAGTTGTAATAGGTTGTAATTCATTCGTGTCTGAATTGGATTTGTCTTGTGCGTAATTGGTATTGTATACAAGACATGCCAAAAAGAACAAAAGAAGTTTTTTCATAGTCAGCGTTTTAAATTGTAGTGAATTTTGATGTTGTTTATTATTAGATCGCTCAGGAATGAAATACGTCCTCTTGAAGACACTCATTTAATACTTTAATAAAGGTATTCACGGACATTTTAGATTCAATTAAGAGACTTTTAGGATTTATTAACACCTGTGACCGAAGGATTTGATTGTAATTAATGTTGGTTTTTAATCTTCTGGAAAAATATAAAGTTGTAGTTCTGTCTAATTTTAAAAGATTGTTTTGGTGACGCGGGAAGGCTAATTTCCTGGCTTAGCTTCTTTGTCGTTACTAGCATATTACTGTTGCAGTTTACTAATCAATTTGACCATTCACTCATTTGGTAATAAATATCAGATTTCTTTTCATGAAATTTGAGTTGAAATTGTATATTTAGGGAGTCATATGAAGTTTTGCACTTCTTTCCCATGTATTTATTATTTTTTCACCTTGCCACATCTTAATTGATTTGAGCAAATCACGCTAGTTTAATATTATGAAAAAGAAAGTAATCTTCGCTTTAATTGTATTTACTTCTATAATTTCTTTTAATTATTCTGGAGGTCCGGCTGCAGTTTTTAATCAAGCCTATACCGCTGCACCAGGAGAGTCAGGGACAGTATGTGGGAACTGTCATTCAGGAGGTGTATTTGGTACGGTTTCTGGAACTTTATCTGTAACAGATGGAGGCGGAATGGCAGTCACTTCTTATACTGCTGGAGAAACGTATCAAGTTTCATTAACCGTAAATACAACATCAGGATCTCCTGCTGGATATGGATTTCAATTGACAGTCTTAGATGGAAGCGATAATGACGTAGCCTCCTTTTCTAATCCTTCTGGAAATGCCCAAGTTTCTACCGCAGGATCTGTCGCAGGGGGAAGGACATATGCAGAGCATTTGGGTACTTCTGGGACTAATACATTTACGGTTGATTGGGTGGCACCAGCTGGAGGAACAGGAGATTTGACATTTTATTATAATGTAAATGCTGTGAACGGAGCGAATGGAACAGCGGGAGATGTTGGAGGATTTGGTTTTTCTAGCGCTTTTCAAGAGAGTAATCCTTTAGTGAAAGTTGTAGGGTCTCTTGAAATAAATAATGCCTTTACACTGCCCAATGTAGATGGTAGTGCAAACCAAGTATTAACAACAGATGGAGCTGGAACAGTGACATGGATGGATGCACCGACGTCTTTAATTGGAACTACTACACCTGGACAGAACCTTAGAATGCCCAATGCCAGTACGAATCAATTTACCTCTCAGAAAAAGGAGATTGACCGTTTAACCAATGAAGTCACCTACTTAAAGTCAGAAATCGAAGAATTGAAAAGATTGATCCAGAAACTTACAGCAGATAAAAGCAAATAAGAAATCATTCTTTAATCAGTACAGAACTATTATTCAGTATACGGATAGTCCCGAAGTTGGTGAATGCCTTGTCATTGCCTCCCTCTTTGTTGTTGTCAAATTCTGCATTCTTTAAGATCAGGGTACCATTGTTCACTAAAGCACCACCATTTGAATTGGCAAAGCTGTTGATCAAGGTGAGGCCTTCAATTTCGGTCACCGTACCAGAAAGTATATTGAATATTCTGTGCGTGTTATCTCCTGAAATGATGGTGTTTTGATTTAGACTTTTGAAATACAAAGTTTTGTCTAAAACGATCTCTGATTGAAGGACGATTGGATCCAAAACATTGCCGTCAAAAAGAATGGTATCCAAATCACATGCATTGGCTATCATTTCCCGCATGGAACCCAAACCAGCATCTGCAGAGTTTTCAACACTTTCCAACCCTTTACATTTTGTAATGGTGAAGTAGTCGTCAATGGTACCAGTTTCTCTCAGAAATTTTACGGTCAAGGTATCTGTGTTGATTTCTAATATACACGACCCTAAGGAAGATACGGAGTAAAACATAGCTTGATGGTCTAGGCTTCCAGAACTCGTTTTACCTGCAGACCCTGTTGTAATATAAACCGTACCTTCTCCTTCTCCCGCTCCATTGATTGCTCGTCGATAGGCTCCAGTTCCATTCATTTTACCATCTCCGTCACCAGTATCACCCACAGTATGCGTGTTGCTATCAAAAGAAGAGGCATTTCCATAATGACCATTCAAATAATAGGACCGCTCATAAGAATGACTGTGACCAGATAAGATCAAATCAACCCCATTGTTTTCCAGAATGGGTAAGAAGCGTTCTCTCATTTGAATGAGATTACTCTCTAGATCTGAATCGTGGGATCCTTTGGTATAGGGAGGATGATGCCATAGCGATACAATCCATTTGGCCGTTGTATTTTGAATGTCACTCAAACACCAATTGTACATCGCTCCTCCTACCGATCGATCTGAATCATAACTGTCCAACACTATAAAATGTACATTGCCATAATCAAAAGAATAATATGCTTCTGTACCACTGGCTATTCCTCCAGATTCTCCTGCAGTAGGAAAACTGAAAATATCATAATAAGGTCCAGTTTGACTGCTACTTTGAGCAGAATAACCATCGTGATTTCCCAAACATGACCATGCGACCGTATTTTTTAATTTGTCTTCATACATGTTTTCGAAAATCGCATCTTGATATTGCTGATCTGTGCCGTCATTGTAGGCATTGTCACCCAAAAACAGTATCATATCCGTATGTTCGGTCCCAATATAGTTGTAATAAGCATCTCTCACGGATCGGGCATTATTGTTGCCGGTGCCACAATCTCCTAAAATCCATGCCGTAAGACTACCATCCGTTGTTGCCGATGGGTGAGTTTGAAAATATAAATCAGGGGATGACTCTTTTTGAATACCCAGACTGTCTACCAGTTCATAATAATATTTGGTAGCCGGAAGCAAATTTATAAGGTCAATTTCATGCTCTGTTACTGTACTATTTTCAACAACAGAGTCAGACAAATTAGTAAGATCCGTACCATACCTGACCATTCCTTTTGCAGCGAGATCAGTTCTCCATTTGATCGTAATTCCTGAGTCGTTTGCTTTTTGAAGATACGGCCCTCTCACTACATCTGAAGGAGATCCGTTAGATCCAATCAACGAAAAGTCAAAGCTAATATCTGAACTTGTTGCCGAATTTTGATGGATTTCTACAGCCAGTGTGTTATCCCCAGTGACTAGCGTATTGGCAATTATCTGGGTGGATAAAGCATTGTCACCGCCACTTCCATTGGTAAATGTGGTATAGGCTGGATCACCTGGATCCATATTCAAACGCATGATTTCACTTCCATTGAGATAAACCACGCCCCCATCATCATACAAAAGAGTGGCCTTCAAAGAGGTATAAATTGTTGGATCATCAATTGAAAATGTATGTCTAAAATAAGTGGTTTGGGCATTGTCATTGATTTCTGTATTTTCATCATTGTCACCATAACCCAGTTGGCCATTTCCAAATAGCCATGCGGTGTCATTATACGAACTTTCTTTCCATGTCGTCGTTCCTTGATTTGCAGGTTTTTGTTCGTTGTCAAAATATTTCCAACTAGAATTAAATGCAGGCAATCCTACTTGATTGTTTATTCCTGTCATTCTTAGATCGAAACTTAGATCAGAGCTCGTTGTAGATCTTTGATGAATTTCTACTGTAATTACATTTTCACCAGCCAACAGAGAATTGGCAATAATGGTACTGACCGTTTGATTATCATTGCTTTGACTGCTGGATAGGGTAGAATAGTCTATGGTTCCAGTAGGCATATTTACACGCCAAACTTCTGTGCCATTTAGATAAACTATGGCTCCATCGTCATATAGTAAGTCCAATTGTAATGAGGAATAGATGGTCGGGTCTATGATAGAAAATGTATGTCTAAAATATGCGGTTAGGGTTTGGTCATTGATTATGGTGACTTCGTCGTCGTCTCCATATCCCAATTGTCCATATCCTCCGTTCCAGTAACTGTCATCAAACGCTAATGCCTTCCAATCGGTTGAACCCTGTGCTGGAGGTTCTTGTTCATTATCGTAATAAAGCCAAGGGGAATTGAAATTTGGGAGGTATGCAGGTATAAAAAGAGCAGATACTTTTAAATCAAAACTTAAATCCGAACTTGAAGAAGATTGTTGATGAATTTCAACAGCAATCGTGTTGTCTCCTGATACCAGAGCGTTTCCGATTATGAAATTTTCCGTATCATTATCATCACTCGTTGAACTTGCAAAAGTATTGTATGAAATTGTTCCGCTTGGCATGTTTATTCGTGAGATCTCCACTCCATTCACATAAACAACAGCACCATCGTCATAGACCAAATCAAATATCAGACTAAAATATTCAGAAGGGTCAGTTACATTTATTGTTTTTCTGAAATAGGCGGTGTAAGTATCTTCATTTATTAGCGTTGATTCATCGGTATCCCCATATCCTAATTGAGCAGGACCAGTTATCCATGAGCCATCATCATAGTCATTTTCTATCCAAGAGTCTCCTTGCGCATCATTGGGTGGAGCTTGCTCATTATCATAAAAATTCCAATCACTGCCATAGGAAATTAATTGACCTTCAGCATGAAATCCCGTTAATAAGAGAATAATGAAAATATAGTTTATTCTATTCACCTTAGTGTGACTTTAAATAGTTACAAATCCAAATTAAAGGTTATTGGGTATTTTATCTACTATATAGATTTAAAAGGTGTGCGTCCCAAAGATATGCCAAAGTTTACGTTCAAGTTGTCCAGTAGAATTATTTGCCAACCATTTGACATCCTATTATTAATTTTGTAAACTATCAGAGTTGAAGCCAGTGAGTGTTTTCAAAGACTTCTGAATTATATAATTCTCTAATGGACATTTTATAATTACTTTCCTGATACATTATTCATCTAGGATTAATAGTCTCAAATTAGTCCTCAAAACGTATCTTGCAATCAAAATTGAAGAACTTGGAAGGTGCATATCAAATATTATATTTTTATGGATGGTGGCAATTTGGAGTGTGCCTATTTGCATTTTTGGGCTTGATTTCAATCTGGTATCATTTGGGGCGAAAACAAAAAGATTTTGGCCAGGTTTGGTTGGCGTTGTCCATTCTTTGCTGGAGTGTTTCGGGTATTGTCATTGTGTATTATAGTGCTTCATTTGAACCCAATAGTCAAGACAAACATTGGATTCAAAATGCAGAAGTTTCTATGGCAGGCATGCTCAGTATTTTATCTTTGCTCAACAGCTTATTTATATTACTTGCCTTGCCTTGGTTCAAGCATTTACCTTCATTATTAGCACCCGTAATCAAATCTAAATATTGGTCAATTATCGTTGGCTTACCCTTTTTATTTTCGCTTTTACCTACAATTCGGAAATTATTTACCGGCATTCCATCTGGGTTGATCAGCGAGTTAGATGTGTATTATTCTGTCCTCACACTTGTAGTGTTGGGTTGGGTACTGTGGGAGTCTTTTTTGAGAAGAAGATTGGCTTTGTTGGCCTATCTTTCTGTACTCTGTGTGATGATCATTTTTACAGCTCAGGTGTATAAACTTACGGATAATGATATCAATCAAACCCTGTTTTCTGCGATTTTCAAAACTTCCCTGATTATGATATTTTTTGCTCTGGCCTTAAGTTGGGTGAAAGATCTTACAGCAAAAATCTCCTCAGCGAGTTCTGCTGTGTATCTAAAAGTATTTAGAATAAAGAAAAACAATTCTTCATATAGCAATAAATTATCCATTATTGGACTGACTTCTAATAAAGAACAATCTGTTGAGCTCAGTAATAAAAACTATCAATTGATGCATACTTTTATCTCTAAAAAGATGGAAGACAAAGAGGGCTGGTTGGAAATAAAACCAAAATCTGATAGTCGTTCAGGAAAGCAATTTGATATAAATGACCATAATGAAATAAAGCGATTATTGTGTGCTATTCTCGACGGGTTATATGGCAAGGGGTTATGGACAAAAACCCAACATGAGGTTCCGCTTAAAACTATTCTATTTGAAATGTCATCTCAAAGAGAGCGAAAAATTAGACTTTCAATTCCTTCTTCAAATTTGCAATTGAATGATTAAATACATACACGTATGATATAATATTCTGTAAATCAATTATTTGTATTTATTTGTCAGTTTTTGACTTACTGACATTTCCAATTTCCTTCCGACAATTTTCTAGGTAAGAGTCAGAGTATTTCAATTTTTGGGTTGAATTTAAAATCCAGAAAAGTATGAAGTCAATGTATAACAAACGAATCATAGCGGGAAGCGTTTTGATGTTCCCATCATTGCTCTATTCCCAAGATTTGGGATTAGATGAGCAGATCAATCAAGCATTTATGCCCATTGCCGATTGGTGGGATGCACTGGTATTTACTTCAGTGGAGTTGGGCGGTTTTTCAGTACCCATAGTACTCATTTTATTGTTGTCAGGTGCCACTTTTTTTACCGTGTATTTTCGCTTTGTCAACATTAGAAATTTTCCAATGGCCATCCAAGTGGTAAGAGGTAAATATGATGAGTTAGAAGATTCTTCAGAGGATGAAAAGAAAATGGTGAATGTAGTTGATGGAGACATTGTGGATACCATTAAAGATGAAGGACAACATGGAGAAGTCAATCATTTTCAAGCGCTTGCTACGGCTGTTTCAGGAACAGTTGGATTGGGGAATATAGCCATGGTGGCAGTTGCCATTAGCTTAGGTGGTCCTGGAGCAACGTTTTGGATGATGATTGCTGGTCTATTGGGCATGTCAACAAAATTTGTAGAATGTACCTTGGGTGTAAAATATCGAGATATTGGTTCTGATGGTACGGTATATGGGGGCCCAATGTACTACTTGTCAAAAGGAATGAAAGAGTTGGGTTATGCAAAAATGGGCAAAGTATTGAGTGTAGTATTTGCGGTTTTTTGTGTTGGAGCTTCATTTGGAGGTGGAAATGCTTTTCAGTCCAATCAAGCAGCTGCACAAATTATCGGAAGGTTTGGCATTGAAAGTAGTGCTGCGGGAACCGTGATCGGATGTATATTTGCTGTCTTGGTGGGTATTGTGATCATTGGAGGAATCAAGAGAATAGCTCAAGTTACGGAGAAGATTGTCCCCTTTATGGCTGGGTTTTATGTGTTGGCTACCATGATTATTTTAGCAATGAATTATACGCTGATTGATGATGCGATAAGTCAAATATTGTCGGAAGCTTTCTCCCCGAGGGCCACAGTGGTAGGGGGGATCATTGGGGTGATGATTCAAGGATTCAGAAGAGCCGCATTTTCGAATGAGGCTGGTGCTGGATCTGCTGCAATTGCACATTCAGCCGTACATACTAAATATGCTGCTTCTGAGGGCTTGGTGGCGTTGTTAGAACCATTTATTGATACAGTAGTTATCTGTACCATGACCGCCTTGGTCATTGTCATTTTCAATGCGAATGGTGCTTTTTTATACGGAGAGGTTGTGAATGATGAAGTTCTTTTGGTCGCCACTGGGGAAAGAATTGGAGGAGTGAATCTGACTTCAATGGCATTTGACAGTACGATTCCTGGGTTTTCCTATGTATTGGCAATTGCGGTAGTTTTATTTGCTTTCTCAACTGCTATTTCATGGTCCTATTATGGATTGCAAGCATGGAAGTATTTGTTTGGTAAGGGCAAAACCTTGGATTTAACCTATAAACTCATATTTCTCACTTTCACCATTTTGGGAGCGGCGGTTACGATGGAAGCTGTCATTAAATTTTCTGATGCAATGATTTTGGCTTTAGTGTTTCCTAATATGATAGGCTTGTTCTTTTTGTATAAAAAAGTGGAAAAGGAGTATGTTTTGTACTTGGATAAAATTAAGTCTCGATGGAGATCGGATCGCTTATAGCGATCCGATCGGTAATACAATAACTAAAAACACTTCATCGTTGATTAAAAATACGGTATCATTCGCTACGCTCAACATCAATTATGAAATCCAGGCTGTTTATTCTTTTGTTTTTACTGCATTCCTTTTTAGCATTTACTCAGCCTACCTTTGCATTCGGCATGGACATAGGTGTGCATAAATCTGCAATTACTGAACAATCATTTATTGATTATCCAGGTGTGTCTGTTCCTATGGGACTTGCTTGGGGACCAGTACAAGGCAAAATGAATTATGGAGTGGGAACGCAATTAGGAGTGATGATTTTTAAGAGAATGTATTTAGAGACAGGGGTAGGGTGGAATCAAATAGGTTACAAGGAAACTTTTGAGGATCTTAGAAATGCAAATAGGAAAGGGCATAAATCTTCAGATCATCGATATATTGATATTCCTCTATCTCTCCGATATGAGCTCTCTCCAGGGAAATTTTCATTTTATGGACATGTAGGAGCATCTGCATTATATTATTTAAATACAAAAACGACTTGGCAGAGAGTACCCATGGTAGCAAACGTTGGACAAGATGTGTATTTAGAGAGAAATCGATGGAGGATTGCGATTCATGTTGGAATAGGACTGAATTACACCATTTCTCCTGCTTTCCAATTATTTGCACAACACACCATTCAATATTTACCAGATATCGAATTTAGGCCTGTTTTTGAACATCAACTGAAGACTTTTGGAGTAGAAGTGGGTTGCAGAAAAATAATAAAAAGTGTAGACTAATTGTCTGAGAATCGCTTTCTTGCGCAAGAAGAAAATTGATAAATCCATTAAATCTGTTTCTATCGTGAAAAGAAATATTTTAAGTCTATTTTTTTTAACATTGTCAATCGTATCCGTAGCTCAATTCAATAGTTCTTTGGACCTTGTAGGAGGTTTTGATCGTAGTTCGGCCAGCTCTTCTTTTGGAGGATTGAATGCTGATCCTAAACTTTTTATCCGAGGTGGAGCTAATTTTAACTTTCGTCTTTTTGATCAAATTATGATGAAAACAGGGATACGCTATACTCAATTAGGATCAGTAATTAAATTGGATGATTTAAGGTGGCCCAGTGAAATTGGACCGAATGGTTTCGAACCTGATCCTACACTCCCAAGGTATATTCATAATCATAGAAGTTCGAAATACATAGAAATTCCTTTGCATGCACGGTATGAATTCAGTCATAAGAAAAATGCATTTTATATTGAAGCGGGCTTCTCTCCTCAATTTTATATAAATACTACCCTAGAGGAAAAAACAAATTTGGACTCTGAGTCCATGGTAATAGATGAAACAGAATTTGGTGAGCGTAGACTTATTTTGGGCTATGTTATTGGTTTTGGGATGAATCACAACTATTCGGATAAAATTCAACTATTTTTCCAGCCTATGCTGCGATACTATCCATCAAGTTCAACTATTTTCCCTGGCTCACCTATTGATTCAAGTTCCTTAGGATTAGAATTTGGCGTGAGAAGAGCTATAAGCCTTGTCAATCATAGTAGCTAAGATCGATTAAGCTAGTGTTTGTATAGTTTAGCGGAATACATTTGATCCTCTTTTTCTCCTTTTAAGAAGTAAAGACCTGATGCTAGACCTGTAAGATCTATATACTCAAATGCAGAATAAAAACTTCCTTTTCGGACCAGTTGACCACTAGAGTTGAAAAGAGAATAGGTGTCAAGATCCAAGCTGAAAAATGTTGTATTGCCAACTAATGTGGGAGTGATTTCAGTAGTGTTGGATTCCCATTCTTTGATATTTAGTGGAGGGGTTAGTTGTAATCTAAACCATTGTCTTACATTATTTTCAACAAAAGCTGTAAAGAATAAACTATTCCCATTGCTGGTAAATTGTCTGGGCAAACCATCGCCTTCTTTATTGATGTCGGACAATAATTTAAAAGAATTGGACCTTGTATTGAAAGTAAATAGTTCATTTCCGTAATTGGAAGTTGTTAGAGGTAAAACCAAATTGGCTTCATCTAGTATTGCAATGAAACCTTGATTGTCAATTGATTCATCTATTTGGTTTTCGTGAGAGCTTAAAAAAGTAAGCGTATTGGAATTTGTCAATTCATAGGCTGCTATTTCATCATCTTCTTGGAAAAACAGAATGGTTTTACTTCCCAATGTTTTCCCTGATAAAAAATCACCTTGGATCCCTTCCAATTTAACAGGATCATCCACATAATTATATACATATGTACTTTTTCCAAATGAACTGTCGTCAGTAATTAGGGTTTTGTCATACAATTGATAAATGTAGGATTGACCATAGGTAGTAATTACAAATTCTTTGACTTCTTTGTCTTTGGCTGAAATAAAATATGAATTGCCACCTCCATATGGGATTTCTAGCAAAAAGCCATGCACTTCATTATTATACACCTTTTGATTGGAAGCTGTTCCTAGATTGAACTCACCCAATTTGAATGACTCTTTTCCTGAGGCATCCATTTTGTAAAACTTGGATTTGTAATCAGATGTTACTTGGGTACCTCTAACATGCACAACAAATCCATTGTCATTGGTCGGTAGAAATCGATTGGCATAACTTTTAAATGGTTCACCCAAGTAGTGAGAACTATTGTCATAGGTATCCAATAGAAAAAAACCTTTTTCAAGTCCTGCTATGCCTTTTAGCAATGCCTTCGGTCCATGGGTAAGTTTAACGTCTCCATCAAATGCTGAATTTTCATGTCGAATATATCGAATGGTATTTGTGGTAAGATTTAAATAATAGGGTATCTCATTATTGAATATTTTTGGAAAATAGGCATTTTCTCCAATTTTTATATCTGGCCAAAGGTAGTTGTATTCTACAGGAGTACTTGTAACATTATCTGACCCTGTATCCAATCTTATAATATTATACTCTGAGGAAGCTGAATTGCTTTGCCCCAGTGTAAGTGAGTTGTTATGCACCAATAAATCCGTTGTTTTAGTATAGGGTTTGCTCAATATGTTATTTGAACCATGGTAAATTTCTATTTTGTTTTCATGTGTAAACACCAGTTTGTCTTCGAAGGCAGCATATTTTCCAATTGCAGATAAACCTGACTTCATGGCAAAAGGGTTTCCCAGCTTTGTTCGGACAAGGGCTTCATTTTGATAATCAAAATTATACAAGTTGTACCCACGATATTCTGAAAAAGTAAGTCCATTGAAAGAATAGACATCCGTGCCATAGGGGATAGTGCCAAAGGGTTGGGAAAGAGGATCGCCTTCAATTTGATCAGCGAAGTTATATAGAGCATATGATAACGAAGATAAATCTACTTCAACCAACCGATTCCAAGTATAGTTGTAATTCACATATCTGCTTTTTGAGACCAATATTATTTTATCTCCATTGAGAATGGAATACTTGGGATAGAATTCATAGATATTATTCTGGACAATATACTTAATCTGGTTGTTTTCTACATCGATTATCCCCCCCGGCCCCAAGTCATCGGGTGATACCTGATCTGATTTAAAGAATACAAAATTGTGACCTATAGAAGGGGCTTTGACAAATTCTGCTGCCAATGCTCCGACATATTTACGCTCAGATTCATTGCAGTTTTCCAAGTCATAAAAGACTAAATAATTATCTGATGCATACATCGTTCGTTCAAAATATACTAGATTTTTATTGATATAAATGAAATCTCCAAACGTTTCAAAATCTAGGTCGGTACAATCAAATTTTTCGAACGTATTCGGAGTTTGAAAAATAAGGAATGGATGTTCTTCTGAGGAAACAACTACAGATTGGCCAGTTCCTGTTTTCCATATTTGTGTAGCGAGAAAAGGCGTCTCACTTTCATATTGAATTTCAAAACTGTCAGTTTGCTCATTGTAATAATAAACTTTTGTTCTTGCTACGTCTGTAAAAAATGCATGTTCCTGATTATGACCAATAAATGTGTATGCTGAATTGTTTACTTCGAAAAATTGATTGGATTCAATGTCATAAATATTGAAATGAGTTTGATTATCTGAAGATCGGGTGGAGAGATATATTTTTCCAGATGAAATCGAAAAGTCTAGGATACGTGTAATATCTCTACTCTCTAAATCAGCGGTCTGCAATAGATTGCCTGTTTTATAACTATGAATCGTAATTTGGTCCTGATAAAGCTCTATGAAATATTCTCCAGAGGTACAATCTCTAGGATCTTCACAAAGAGAATTATCGATAGTCTCACTTAATTGAATGGAAGAGATTGGTGTGAAAGTTTCTCCGTTAATCGTGAAGAAATCAAATCTATCTTCTTTCTCCTGAATCAAATAGGAAGTACCTTCATCTGGAATAAAGTAATAACTGCGATGAAAAGGCGGATTATTTTGACTTTCAAAGAATGTAATTTGCTCTTGGGCAGTTGCAAAGCTTGATGTAAGTAAAAGCAAGAAGATAATGGTCCGCATGAGGAATTGTATTCGTGAGTATAGGTTTTCTACTCAACTAAAATAAGAATAAAATTTTAATTTTAGTACACTTCATTCTGGGTATTAACAGATTTGTCTTTAGGAATTATTATTCCACATATAGCACCAATCCTTTCAAATAATTACCTTCTGGATGGTAGATGTTAATAGGATGATCAGGACCTTGACTTAAATGATGTACAATTCTGATTTTTCTTCCCGATTCAATAGCCGCAGACCGAATTGTATTGTAAAAAAGCTCAGGACCTACGACTTGACTACAAGAAAAAGTAAATAAATGACCTTTGTGTTTCACCTTCTTTAAGGCCATGATGTTTAACCTTTTATAGGCTTGCACGGCATTGTGTCTTTTCTTTACACTTTTTGCAAAGGCAGGAGGATCGATAACAACTACGTCAAATTTTTGAAGTTTTTCATCCCCTAAAAGATGCATGACATTGGCGTCATCCATTACATGATTGTCCCCAAATTCATTAATCTTATGATTTTTAGCTACCATTTCCATAGCAGACTTACTTACATCGATGGAGTGGACCGAACTTGCTCCATTAGCCAAAGCATATATGGAGAATCCACCGGTATAACAGAAGCAATTTAATACAGTTTTTCCTTCAGAAAATTGCGCGAGTTTATGTCGGTTTTCTCTTTGATCCAAGAAAAAACCTGTTTTCTGCCCTTCTTCCCAATTGATCGCAAACTTAATTCCATTCTCTACTATTTCAGTAGATGAGGGATTCCCTTTGATATAATAATCTTCTTCATGTCCATCAAAAGAGGAAGGTAGAGAATCTTTCGATTTGATGTAAATGCAATCCAATCCTCCACCAAAGGCATAGTCGAGAGCAGTGCTTATATATTTTACATCTCGGTAGCAACCTACTGAATGACACTGTATTACTGCATTGTTGTTATAAATGTCAATAATAAGCCCAGAAACTCCATCTCCTTCTCCATGAATAAATCGAAATGCATTTGTTTCGCTATTTTCAATTAATCCCAGTGATTTTCTATACGCATAGGCAGACTTCATTGTCCTATTCCAAAAGCCTTGATCTATTGCAACATCTTTGAACGATAATATACGGACCATGATACTGCCATCATGATAATGCCCTGTTGCCAAATGTTTTCCTTTAAAATCAACCACTCTAACCACTTGTCCGTCCGTTAAGTCCGATGGTTTTGAATAGATGGCTCCGCTAAAAATCCAAGGATGTCTTCTGGAAATCGCTTCTTCTTTTCCTTTTCGAATGGTAATTATAGGATAGGTATCTTTCATGGTGCAAAGATGTACAAATATTTAAAATAAGCGGAATTCAAAAGGGATTCAAATCAACAGGTATCCCAAACATCAATGATGAGTACGTTTCTCTTCCAAAACCAATCCCTCAATTTTTGCCAATAGCGTCTCCGATACGAATACACCAAATTGTCCCAACTTTGATGGTCCAGGTTGTTTTTTTCAAGATGATAGTAGTCAACAATAAATTGAAATTGATTCTGGGATAAATAAAAGGAGGAAAACTTAAGGGTTGCCAATCTTTTTAATTCTTCATTATTTATGCTTGAATTGTAATTGATCATTTGAAGCCCTGGCATAAGTTGATTTTGAACATGAAGCACATTGTTTTGAAATGTAACAGTCAATGCATTCCAATAGCGTTTATTTGTAATGGTTTGTATCATGTCTCGATCTGCGATCACCACTTCAGATGTTAACCATTCTCTTTTGGAATATCTGGCCTCCCAAAATATAATCTGCTCGATCTCATCAAGGTCGATGAAGACCAGATCATTTTTTGGTACAATTCCATAAACAGGGGTATAATTTCTATTTGCTTGCTTTCGAAGTGCTTTAATGGGCAATTCATACATGGATTTGTAGAATGTGATTTTACCATAATCTTCAATGGGTTTGACTCCACCGTCGTCGATATAAATATAGTTGTTGCGTTTTGTGATTTCTTTCAAAAGTTGCCACATTCCCTGATCGGAGGTATATTTATTGGAGCCCTGTTCTGATAGATAGGACGCCAGGCCTTCCCCTTTTACTTCAATAATTCCTTTAAATGAGGATCCGTCCTTTAGGTAATACTTTGCTTCATAGAGGACACAGTTTCCATATTCCGCCCAAATAGGGGTGTAAAAAAGTAAGAAAAGGATGGAAGTTAATATCTGCATTTTCATAATTAAATATTGATTTTGATTGGATCAATATTCCATCAATTATTCCCTCGCGTAATAGGCAATTTAGTAAGTGCAGCCGATTAATTATTATTCGTTTACGCGATTAAAAGAAGTAAGGAACCATACAAAATCGGTCAGACTCATTAATTTATGAATTTATATTCTTGAGTTCTCAATTTATAAGTATGAATAAAATGCAATACCTTAATAATTTGGAACAATTGTAACTCTTTGAAAATAAATCATTTATTGCCCATTTTCTCTTTTTAAAAACGTACCTTTGCGCCAAAATTTAGATATTTGGATACATTCGATCAATTAGGCCTTTCTTCCGAAATACTTAAAGCCTTGGAAGAAATTGGATTTGAGACTCCCACAGAGATACAACAAACGGCCATCAGCCAGCTTTTAGAAAATGAAAGAGATCTCATTGGTTTGGCTCAAACTGGAACAGGTAAGACAGCTGCCTTTGCACTACCATTATTAGATTTAATGGAAAGTGAAGAAAAGTTTACGCAAGCTGTAATTTTAGCACCAACAAGAGAATTGGTTCAGCAGATTGCTGTAGAAATGATAAATTTTTCTAAGTATAAAAAGAGGATAAATATTTCTACCGTCTATGGAGGTGCTCCTATTTCCAATCAGATCAAAGAGATTAAAAGAAAAACACCTCACATTGTTGTGGCTACTCCTGGTCGTCTGATTGATTTAATAGGAAGACGAGTTGTCAATTTATCAGACATCAATTACCTCATTTTGGATGAGGCAGATGAAATGTTAAATATGGGTTTTCAAGAAGAGATCGATAAGATTCTTGAAGGAACCAATGAAGACAAAAAGACGTGGTTGTTTTCAGCTACCATGCCAAAAGAAATCAGAAAAATTGTTGATACCTACATGGAAAACCCAATTGAGGTGAAGGTAGATCAGCAAAACATAACCAATCAAAATATTTCTCATAAATATGTCCTTGTCAATCGGAAGGACAAAGCTGAAGCGGTAAAGCGAATCATAGATTATATCCCAGAATTGTATGCAGTTATCTTCTGTAGAACGAAAATGGATACACAAGATTTAGCAGATGATTTAGCCAAAGATGGGTATCGAGCAGAAGCAATTCATGGTGATTTGTCTCAATCGCAGCGGGACAAAGTCATGCGGAAATTTAAAAGTGGAGCCATCAATATTATGGTGGCTACAGATGTGGCTGCCAGAGGAATAGATGTCAATAATTTGACGCATGTTATCCATTATACTTTACCAGATTCTCCATCGTATTATACACACAGATCTGGAAGAACAGCAAGAGCAGGTAAAAAAGGAACTTCGTTGACCATCCTTATTCCCAAGGATAAAGGTAAAATGAAGCAAATCGCACGAAAACTCGATATAGAATTTGAAAAAGTTTTATTGCCAAAGTATGCCGAGTTGTTGGATAAGAGAATTGAGAAATGGACAGAAAAGTTAACGGATTCAGATGAAACGGAAATTCCTTCAGAAACATTAGCAGTAGTTCTGGAACAGCTTTCAGATATTGATAAAGATACGCTGGTGGCAAAGTTGCTCGCCCAGCAGCTAAAAAAGATAAAGAAGAAGAAACATATTCAGGATGACTTGAACCTTGAAGAGTACGGAAGAAATGATAGAGGCGAAAGAAGAGATAGAGGCGAAAGAGGGGGAAGGAGAACGGAACGGAAAAGAGATTCGAAATCAGAAGGAAGAAGAGATCGAGATCGAAGAAGAGATAAAGAGCGCAGAGGAAGAAGAGATGAACCGAGTAGTGATAGAAGAGGAAATAGAGCCGATCGAAGAGATGAACAGAGCAGCGATAGAAGAGGAAATAGACCAGATCGAAGAGATCGGAATGAAACCTTAAAAGATGGGAAGTCTGGCAGAAGATCAGAAAAATCAGGATTTGCAAGAATGTTTATAAACATTGGGAAAGTAGACAAGATTTCTGTAGGTGAGCTAGTAGAGTTTATTAGTAAAAACGGAAATGTCAAAAGAAGAGCAATAGGAGATATCAAGATGTCAAAAATGCATACCGTTTTTGAATTAGATCGGTCGGTATCTAAATCAATTTCCAGATATTTTACCAATATAAACTTCAAGGGCAGAGATATCCGATGCAATGAAGATTAAAATCACAATTGGCCATTAATACATAAACATCAATTAAATAAAATTTTAGTTCGAAAGCAAGTCTCAATTGCTTTCAAATAGATTAAGAAGAATACATACAATGAGTTCATTAAGAAATATAGCAATTATAGCCCACGTAGATCATGGCAAAACCACATTGGTAGATAAGATTATTGATCAGTGTGAGGCAATGGAATCAAGAAAAGAGCGTCAAGAATTACACCTGGACAACAATGATTTAGAAAGAGAAAGAGGAATTACTATTTTAAGTAAGAATGTTTCTGTTGAATATAAGGATGTCAAAATTAATATTATTGATACACCTGGTCACGCCGATTTTGGAGGGGAAGTAGAGAGAGTATTAAAAATGGCTGATGGTGTATTGGTATTGGTAGATGCTTTTGAAGGAGCAATGCCACAGACCAGGTTTGTATTGTCCAAAGCAATCGAATTGGGTCTTACTCCAATTTTAGTTGTCAATAAGGTAGATAAAGAGAATTGCAGACCTGAAGAAGTGCAAAGTGATGTATTTGACCTTATGTTTAATCTTGGTGCAACAGAAGAACAATTGGATTTTGTGACCTTATTTGGTTCTTCAAAATTCGGATGGATGAGTTTTGACCATGAAATAAAGACAGATAATATTGTTCCTCTATTGGACGCTATTATTGACCACATTCCTGAAGCCCCTTATGTGGAAGGTCCAGTTCAAATGCAAATTACATCATTGGATTTTTCAAAGTTTACAGGAAGAATAGCAATTGGTAGAATCGTACGAGGTACAATTACTGAAAATACAGACTTTATGCTTATGAAAGCTGATGGAAGTCAGAAAAAGGTAAGAGCCAAAGAAGTACATTTGTTTGAAGGCTTGGGTAAGGTAAAAGTGGCTGAGGCAAAGTGTGGAGATATTTGTGCATTGATTGGGATAGAGGGTTTTGATATTGGTGATACAATTGCTGATTTAGAGCAACCTGAAGCTTTGCCTAGAATCAAGGTGGATGAACCGACCATGAGTATGTTGTTTACCATTAATACATCGCCATTTTTTGGTAAAGAGGGTAAGTTTGTTACTTCGAGGCACTTGAGAGATAGATTGTATCAAGAATTAGAGAAAAATCTTGCACTACAGGTACACGATACAGACACAGAAGATAAATTTAACGTGTTTGGTCGAGGTGTTTTGCACTTATCGGTATTGATAGAAACTATGCGAAGAGAAGGATATGAATTACAAGTGGGAAAACCACAAGTGATTTATAAAGAGATTGATGGGGTGAAGTGTGAACCATTAGAGTTGATGGTGATAGATGTGCCAGAACAGTATTCAGGTAAAGTAATTGAATTGGTGACCATGCGTAAAGGAATGTTGACGATCATGGAGCCAAAAGGAGATGTGCAGCATTTAGAGTTTGAAATTCCTTCGAGAGGAATTATTGGGTTAAGAAATAATATATTGACTACTTCTGCGGGAGAAGCAATTATGACACATAGATTTAAAGAATATGCTCCTTTTAAAGGAGAGATTCCTTCTCGATTGAAAGGATCATTGGTGTCTATGGAGCAAGGGCAAGCTACTGCATTTGCGATTGATAGATTGCAAGATCGAGGTAAGTTTTTTATTGATCCGGGAGATGAGATTTATAAAGGTCAGGTAGTTGGTGAAAACAGCAGAGATAATGACTTAGAAGTAAATTTGATCAAGGGAAAAAAATTGACCAATATGCGTTCTTCTGGTGCGGATGATAGTGCCAAGATTGCTCCAAAAATCAATTTCTCTTTAGAAGAGTCGATGGAGTATATTAGAGAAGATGAGTACTTAGAAGTAACTCCATTGAGTCTAAGAATGCGGAAAATCGGAGGAAAGAAAAAATAACTATTTACGGCGTTGAATTTAATGAGGCATGAAGACAAGAACTCTTAAAAAAAATAAAGTAAACGTAATCACTCTTGGGTGCTCAAAGAATTTAGTTGATTCTGAGAATATCATTACTCAATTAAAGGGCAATGACATTGATGTTACGCACGAAAGTGAAACACAAGATGCAAATATTGTAATTGTAAATACGTGCGGTTTTATTGATTTGGCAAAAGAAGAGTCAGTGAATACCATTCTGGAGTATGCAGAAGTTAAGAAACAAGGAGGAATTGAAAAACTCTATGTAACAGGTTGCTTATCTCAACGATATAAAGATGATTTGGAAGAGGAAATCCCAGAAGTGGATGCTTTTTTTGGCACCATGGAGCTTCCTGGCTTATTATCAACATTAGAAGCGGATTACAAACATGAGTTGGTAGGGGAGAGAGCTATTTCTACTCCCATGCACTATGCTTATTTGAAGATTTCCGAAGGATGCAACCGTACTTGCTCATTTTGTGCTATTCCTTTGATGCGAGGGAAACATATTTCTCAACCTATTGAGGCGTTGGTAGTGCAAGCTAAAAATTTAGCGCGAATGGGTGTGAAAGAATTGATTTTAATTGCTCAGGAGTTAACTTACTACGGTTTAGATCTTTATAAAAAAAGAGCATTGCCAGAATTGTTGGATGCATTGTGTGAAGTAGAGGGCATTGAGTGGATCAGATTGCACTATGCCTACCCATCAAAATTTCCAATTGAGATTTTTGATGCCATGGCCAAGCAGCCAAAAATTTGTAAGTATTTGGATATACCACTTCAGCATGCAGATGATACCATGCTGGCAAGAATGCGTCGTCAGATTACTCAAGCTGAACAAAGAGCACTCATTCAAATAGCAAAAGAGAAAGTTCCGGGTATCCATATTCGAACTACATTTTTGGTAGGTCATCCAGGAGAAACGGAAGAAGAGTTTCAGAATTTATGTTCGTTTGTGGAAGATATGAAATTCGATAGAGTAGGGGTGTTCCAGTATTCGCATGAGGAAGATACCATTGCACATGATATGGAGGATGATGTCGATGCAGAATTAAAAGCAGAACGAGCCAATCGAATTATGGAAATTCAACAAGATATTTCCATGGCCAATAATGAAGCATTGATAGGACAGACGCTCAAAGTATTATTTGATCGAAAAGAAGGAGATTATTTCATTGGACGAACAGAGTTTGATAGCCCAGAAGTCGACAATGAAGTCCTTGTTGCTGCAAAAGATCAATTTATTCGCATTGGGGACTTTGCCGATGTTTTTATTGAATCGGCTGAAGACTACGATCTATTTGGTAAAATCGTTTCATAAAAGATAAGGTCAAGAAATTGTATCCATCTCTACCTATTGTGTATAAATTAAGAGACTAGCCTTCACAGAGTGATTGTCATCAAAAGAGTCGGCAAAGAGAAATAAAATTCCATCTGCGCCTCTTTTTTTAGCTTCTGCGATCATAGATTCTTTGATGTCATCCAAACTGCTCAATCCAGATTCGTTGTTACCAGTTAATTGACCAATAACACGATATTCTTTTGAAATGTCTCCGTCATCATAGTATACATCAACAGAGGAGGTGGGCGGATAATCGTCTCCAAGGTAATACATTCTTGGTGCACAGGAAGTAACTAAAATAAGGGCAACTAGCAGTGATAAATATTTCATATTTCGTATATTATTGTATTAATTCCAAAATAAATGAAACTATATTAATTTTAAAAGGTTAAGTAGTAATTAAACAAATATTAATCGATTTCTAAAATAATGGTTAATTCAGACAAATCTATTTTTGAGTATGAAATCTCTCCTTTTATTCAAGGTGCTGTAGTTCTCGGTGCTATTCTTTTATTTACATTGGTTACACTTATTTTTGGCAAGCTAGGGTTAGCGGAGACGGATGAAGGAACTCCTTGGTTGGTTGCTTGTTCGATGACATTCTTTTTTGCAATTGGCAACAGTGTTTTAAGTCTTGCAGCTGACGATCAGAATAAATACTGGTGGCAGTCCATACTAAGTTTTGTTTTATTAGCGATTATTGGAGGAGGAATGGCTTATCTTTTTTCTGGAGTAACAATAGGAGAAGTGGATTCTTACAAATGGTTGTATGTTGTTTTTACATTCGGTCACATCCTGTTTTTAGCGATTGTGCGAACCATGAAGAGAATTGTATTATTGGCTAAAGAGCAAGATAGTCGACTTAGAGGAGAAGATTAATAACAATGAAATTTAAAAGAATGAGATTTTTAGTAGTGATAATGATGGTGGGATTGATGAGTTGCAAAAGTAATTCTCAGCAAACAACTCCTACTACAGACCCTAATGCATCAGAAGCGAGTACCACCAATATAGAGGAGACTTCATTTGTAAATTCTAAAGGAGAAACGATTGAAAAAATAATCAAAACACCTGAAGAGTGGAAAAATGATTTGACTAAAATGGAGTTTTATGTGTTGAGAGAAAAGGGAACAGAACGGTCATTCACAGGAGATTTATTAAAGAATAAGAAAGAGGGTGTTTATACTTGTGGAGCGTGTAATCTTGAACTCTTTGCTAGCGATACAAAGTTTAAATCTGGCACGGGATGGCCTAGCTTTTATGAGCCTATAGATAAGACGCATATATTAGAAGATACAGATTATAAAATAGGCTATGCTCGTACTGAAGTGCTATGCAATCGATGTGGAGGTCACTTGGGACATGTTTTTCCAGATGGTCCTGAGCCTACGGGATTGAGATATTGTATAAATTCAGTGAGTCTTAACTTTAAAGAAAAATAAGGATACCTTATCTATAAGGTAGTGTGCTTACTCTATAGCGTTAAGCGCCTGTTGAATGTCAGTTATCAGATAGTCGGCATCTTCCAATCCGATATAGAATCGAATAAATGTCCAAGGAATAGGAGAATCCTCTACACCAGGTACATCATGAAATGCAATACTTGGTATGATGAGACTTTCATATCCACCCCAAGATACAGCAATGTGAAATTTTTCTATAGCATTTACAAATTGATATACCTGACTCTTTTTGGTGACGTTCAGATTGATGGTAAACAGACCACCACATCCTCGCATTTGCTTTTTTGCTAATTCGTTTTGTGGGAAATCATCTGAAAAGGGATGAATTACGTCCTTAACTTTTGGGTGAGAATGAAGAAATTCTTTCACTTTCGTGGCAGTTTCATCGGACCTCTGCACTCTTAAGTTTAATGTTCTTAGACCTCGGATTGCCATTGCTGCATCATTCGGAGATATATTTACTCCGAGCGTCATGAATTCAGAATAAAATATTTTGGTAATCAGCTCTTTAGATCCGCATACGACACCCATTACAACATCGCTATGTCCATTGATGTATTTGGTGCCAGAATGCACTACAAGATCAATTCCAAAATCTATTGGATTTTGAAAAATTGGACTACTATAGCTATTATCAATCACAGTGATAATATTATATTCTTTAGCCAGTTTTGAACAAGCCTCTAAGTCTTGGCATTCAAAGGTCAAAGAGTTTGGGCTTTCCAGCATTAAAACTTTAGTGTTTTTTTGAATGGCACTGCGGATGTTATCTACATTGGTAGCATCAACAAAATCATGGCTCACTCCAAACCTATGTAGAAGTTGAGTAATTAGTTTTGTGGTCCAGCTATAAGGCTTTGCGACACTAACTACATGATCTCCTGCTGAAAGATGGGCAAGGACAGCAATTGCGACAGCAGCTGAACCACTAGAAGTGATTAATGCGTCTTCAGCATGTTCCAATTCAGCAACTTTTTTTCTGAGGATCTGTACCGTTGGGTTATTGCCTCTTGTATACACATGATGATTTATTTCATCGCTGATTTTGGAACGCAGGTCATCAATAGAGTCAAATACAAAATTGCTGCTTTGAATTATTGGAGGTGCGACAGCATTAAAATAGTTCTTTCTATCTTCAGCATGATGGACGAGAATATCATTAAGATCCATAGTTATTTCTTTATGGCTTAAATATAGTAAAGGAATTGAATGGAAGTGACAAAAAATGAGAGGGCATTAGAAAAAAGTAATTGCAAAAAAAGGCCTGCCCGAAATTCTTTTATTCCAGACAGGCGGCTCCCATTTACGAATAAAAATACAGTTGAATTTACATGCTTAAAAAAGCAATTAGTTCTTTCATTTATCGAGAAACTTCAATCTGTATATTATTCAAATATTATTTAGCAATTTTCTTTCCAATTTTTTAAAGATTAAAATAAAATAGAATTGCTATGTTTTTTAAATGTTGCGCAAAATAACTTTTTTAATGGGTTCAAAAAACCTATGTACAGAAAACTATGCAATTTTCTCTGGGAGTTACTTTAGTGATTTATTTATAAGTATATGAAAATGAATTAGGTAGGACTATAAAGGGTCTTTTTAATTCATGTTTTGTAGTCATACATTTACAACTTACAACTATAAGACTAAAAGAAGAGGCAGAACGCTGCTTATTTTTAAAATTTATATCTAATTCCTGTTATGAGGCCGACAGTTGTGAATTTTTCATCGATTAAATAGTTGTTGAGTGTAACTGGCCCAAGACTATATCTGAAATTTGGTTCTATAACTAGATCTATAATATCATTCCACACATAGTGCATTCCAAACGATGCATAAAACGATGTACCTGCAGTTTTTTCGTAGGCATTAAATCGATTCTCTGCACCCTTGGTAAATTCTACTACATTTCCATTTGGGTCGAGAAACATTCCATTTGCAGTGAAAGTCATATTAAATAGGACACCTGCATTGAAGTTATAATAGAATGGACCATAACCTGACCTTTCCAAGGTGAATAAAATAGGAATATCTACGTAAGTATAGGTGTTATTGGAAGAAATCATATTGGTTACCAAAGGGGGATCCATACCATCTGTTTCTGTGAAATTAAAGGACGTACGAACTTTACTGATATTTAAGCCTGTCTTAATTCCCATTCCACTAGGAAATGTAAATCCAAATCTTCCTCCTAAGGAATATGAATAACTGAGTGATTCGCTATCGGATCGTTGATTGACTAAATCTTGTCCAGATCCACCATTGGCTGAAAGTGACTGTAAAGCTAAATCGTGAGACCAATACAGATCTACTTGCATACCCAATCTATTGGTAACAAAGGAAGGACATTCTGTAGCTGCGGGTACATTTAAAAGGTAATGCTCAGAACCTTTTTTTTTAACGGTTTTTGAAAAGATGGAAGGGGAATGTTTTCTAGAGGTTCTACGATTCTTAACAAGGCTCCTGCATTTATATCTTTGGCTTCAGAGTTTATAATTACATCATATACAGGATCTTCGTTGAATAAACCTGCTTTTAAGTTGGATTGAGTTATAATTGCTCCTTCCTTATTGACATATGATTTTGTGATGACCAAATTGGCGGGTTGACCTCCAACATCAGGAATATTTTCAACGATATTATTGATGGAAGATTTAGCTATTTGTTTCACGTTGTTCCCAAGAGTGGGAGTAGAAGTGCGTGCAGCTAATGGTTCTGATTTCTTAACACCAAGAGTTGGTTGAGCTTCTGATTTTTCTACTTTCTCGATAGAGGTTTCTTTCAAAATTTCAGCTTCTTCATTACGATCTATAACAATAGGTTCTAAGACTTCATTGGTCAAAGATTCCGATGGTAATTGTTCATTATAGACAAGGGTGCTTGGGTCCGGTGTATCATTGGTAGTTGTACTCAGCATCTTATAGATACCATATCCACCAATAAGTAAGGTGAGCAATCCTGCAAACCAAAACCAGAGCATAGCCCTGCCTGTTTCCTCCTCAGCGATGGGTGCGATTTTTTCCCACATTCCCTCAGGCACTGGCACTTCTTGGTTGTAGAGTTTTTCTTTAAATAAATTGTCGATGTGCTTCATACAGCGATTTTTTGTAAATCCTCAATTTTTCGTTGCAACATTCTTCGGGCTTTCACCAATTGAGATCTAGAGGTGCTCACTTCAATTTGAAGTGTCTCGGCAATCTCTTTATGGGAATATCCTTCAATTGCATACAGGTTAAAAACTAATTTGTATCCGTCTGGTAAATCGTCGATAAGGGCAAGGAGATCGTCCACAGAAAGTTTTGAAAAAACTTCTGGGTTGACTTTGTTGTCTCTGTCTTGATAATCTTCAAGTCCAATGCTTTCATTTTTGAAAGACTTCTTTTTAATGCTTTTTAACGCAGTATTTATCATAATACGTCGAATCCAGCCTTCAAAAGAACCATTGCTCTTAAATTTATCAAGATTAGCAAAAACACGAATAAAACCTTCTTGAAACATATCTTCGGCCTCAGCTCTATGACGAGCATAACGCTGGCATACCGCCAGCATTTTGGCAGAGTACATGTCAAAAAGATTCCTTTGAGAAATTCGATCTCCTTTTAAACTTCTTTCTATAAGGTCTCTCTCTGTCAAGCTATTAGGCTTTAGTGGTGACATCAAGATTTGCTTTACAATGTTTAGACCTCAAAACATCCAATTTCGCTGCCTGAACATTATTAAATTGTGAATATAAAGCAATCATGCTTTTAATTTGGTTGTGAATATACATAAGTCCGTTGAATTTTAAGTGTTTTACTGGTAAACTATTTTGAATCAAAAGACTTATGTAAACCACTGTCTTTATTCTTCTTCTGAAAGAATGGCATCATCAATCATTTCGTTGCCGTCTCCATCATGATCTGTAAAACCAGCAGCTTTACTTATTTCTTTTGGAGGGATTGCCGTCACATTATCAGAGATTTCAATCTTCCCTTCTGACATGGCATCGTAATCGCCATCCGCAAACTTTGCCGCTTTATCAAAAAAGTCATCGGTACCCTCTAATAAGGAACCTCCTGTGTCTAATGTTTCTTCACTGAATTTTGGAGTTGGATTAGCAGCCTCTTCTGCAGCCATTTTTTCAGCTTTTTCTATCGTTTCGTCCAATTTGTCTCCAAGGTTTGCAGTGACTTCTTTTGCTTTTTCTACAATACTATCTTTGACATCCAATACTTTTTCTCCTACTGTTTCTGATAATGAAGCTGCACCTTCTATTGCGTCTGCCCCTTTATCTAGTACTTTTTCTCCAACAGATTCTGAAACGCTTTTGGCTTTATCCATAAATGCTTCTCCTGCGTCCAATACCTTGTCTCCAACATCTTCTGAAATGGATGCCGCTTTTTTTACTGCTTCAGTTTCTCCCAGGTCATCTGCTATACTTTTCGCTTTTTCCATTACGTTTTCACCAACAGATTTAACCTTTCCACCGATTCCTTCTGCCACATCACCAACTTTGTCTAATAGAGAACCCTCTGGCGCATTGTCCACCATATCTTGGGCCTTGTCTTTTAATGAGGAAGCCGTAGAAGCTACTTTTTCGCCCATTGAGGATACGGCCTCTTTGGCTTTGCTGATAATATCACTATCCGCCACGTCTTCAGTAATGCCTTTTGCTTTTTCAGCCAATGATGAAGCTTGTGAGCTTACTTGCTCTCCCATGTTGGTAACCGCCTCTTTGGTTGTATTTACAATATCACTTTCTGCAACATCTTCCGCTAAATCTTTTGCTTTTTCCACCACGTCTTCTGCGATATCTTTTGCTTTTTCTACAAAGTCTCCAGCAGATTCCGTTACGGCTTCTCTCAACCCAGATGTTTTTTCAACAATCACTTCTCCAGCATCTTCTGCCATGTCTTTGCCTTTTTCTATTAAGTCTGAGCCTTTTTCTTTTGCATAATCCACAGATTTGTCAACGGCAGATTTTGCAACAGATTCTGTAGCGAAAAAAAGTTTTTTAATTGAACTAAAAATTCCCATAGTTATATTGTTTTTAAATTTAGCACTAAATTTAGCTTTTACCATTCATATTACCAATACAACCATGAAAGGAAACACAACAACTGACAAAATAAAAGAGATAATTACCAAAATTGGTGAATTACAAGCGGTCAAGAGGCACTTTGATACCACAGTGGAGGAGTTGGAGTCCATTTTAGAGAAAAAAGATAAGATTGAATCCAATATGGCTAAAGAGCTAGAAGACATCAATGAATTAGAGAAAATGGGCATGAAGTCAATTTTTTATAAGGTCTTGGGGAATAAAGAAGATCAATTAGAAAAGGAGCGGCAGGAGTATTTGCAGGTTACATTGCAGCATAAAGAAATTCTCAATGCACTTGAAGTAGTGGAATTTGAGAAAAAAATCCTTGAAAAGAAGATGCTGGTTATAGAAGATTTAGAGTCAGAATTAGAAGGGTTAAAGAGCCAGAGAGAGAAAGAAATAATGTCAACACCAGGGAATCTTAGAAATGAGCTCAACCTTTTATTTAGAAAAATAGATGACAATCATAAATATAGAGTAGAGCTAGGAGAAGCAAGTATAATGGGAGAGAAAACCTTTGAATCGCTTCAAGTGATATTTGCTCATATGAAAAAAGCGAGAGATTGGGGAAATTGGGATATGTTTGACAGCGGAAGAGGTAGATATCACAAGTCAATGAAGCACAATGCCATCGATCGAGCTATGGCAGAGATTTCTCGCTCAAAGTTGTTGCTGCGAAAATTTAATAAGGAACTAAGTGATGTTGGATATTCAAATCAAAGATTAGCTTTGCAAGTAGAAAGTATTGAACGGTTTCCAGGAATTATTTTTGACAACCTTATTTCAGATTGGATCGTCCAGACCAAAATAAAAAGTGTCTTGGGAACAATCGAAAACTTAATGGATGATGTGCAGATGATTTTAAAGTCATTGATGAAAGAAAAGACAAATTCTGAGGACGAGTCGTATGATTTGGAGCGACAGAAAAATAGATTTTTAGAGGAAAACTAGAATGGTTATGAAAGAAACAGTTAAAAAATATAGTACTGTCCATTATCGAAATTATTTGGGATTGGACAAAATCTTAAATGCTCAGGAGTTGAGGAGTGCACAATTGGATGATAAGCCTGCACATGAAGAAATGTTATTCATTATAGTACACCAAGTATATGAATTGTGGTTTAAACAGATAATCCATGAATTGGAGTCTGTATTAGAGTTGTTTGATACGGATAATGTGGATGAAAAAAACATAGGTACGTCCATTCATCGATTGGAAAGAGTCATTGAAATTCAAAAATTACTTGTGGCACAGATTCGGGTAATTGAAACCATGACCCCTCTTGATTTTCTAGACTTCAGAAATCACTTGTTTCCAGCCTCCGGTTTTCAAAGTTTGCAATTTCGTATAGTAGAAAACATTCTAGGCCTTCCAGAAGATAGTAGATTGACCTATAATGGGTGCCCCTATTTTTCAGTTTTCTCTGAACCTAATCAAGAGAAACTGAAAGACATTACGACAAAAAGTACGCTGTTTGATGCAATGGAACATTGGCTTGAAAGAACTCCTTTTTTACAAATTGGAGACTTTAATTTTTTAGAGCAGTATAAAGCAGCTGTTGCAAAAATGATTGAAAAGGAGGAGAAAGCCATTAAAAGTTCTCCTTACTTGAATATGCATGAGATGGAGATGAGGTTGCAAATGTTGGGGAATACAGATACCTACTTTCAATCGGTGTTGGATGAATCAAAACACATGGAATTGATTGAAAAAGGAGAGATGAGGATGAGTTATAAAGCGACGATTGCTGCCTTGTTAATCAATTTATATCGCGATGAACCGTTGTTGCATTTGCCTTTTAAATTATTAACCTGCTTCATTGAAATTGATGATGCTTTGACAACTTGGAGATATCGGCATTCACAAATGGTGCAACGCATGTTAGGAAATAAGATAGGTACTGGAGGTTCATCTGGATTTACCTATCTGAGAGAAACAGCAATAAAGCACCCAATTTTTAAGGACCTTCACAATATTTCTACCCTCTTAATACCAAGGTCTGATTTGCCAGAATTACCTGCAGAAATTAAAAAAGCACTTGGATTTTATTATTCAAGCCAACAATCAAATTAATATGATTAAAGTCATAAATTATATCGATGGTCAATTGATCGAATCCGTTTCGCAAAAATGGCTTCCCATCGTCAATCCATCCACAGGTGAAACGTATGCTCAATTTACCGACTCCAACAAAGAAGATGTGAATCGAGCCGTAACTGCAGCAAAAAATGCTTTTTCCGAATGGTCCAGACTAAGTATCAATGAGAGAAGTGCGTTTATGATAAAAATTGCGGATGCTATCGAGTCCAAATTGGACGAATTGGCAATGGCAGAATCAGTAGATAATGGAAAACCATTAAAGCTGGCAAAACGGGTAGATATTCCTAGAGCCTCATCCAACTTTCGGTTTTTTGGCAATGCAATCACACAATTTGCATCTGAATCCCATGACATGGGAACGGCCATAAATTATACATTGCGACAACCGTTGGGAGTTGTTTCTTGTATCTCACCTTGGAACTTACCCCTTTATTTGTTCAGTTGGAAAATTGCTCCAGCATTAGCGGCAGGAAATACAGTAGTGGCCAAACCGTCAGAAGTCACTCCAATGACCGCCTTCCTATTATCTAAAATTTGTATTGAAGTAGGATTGCCTAAAGGAGTATTAAATATTATTCAGGGAACAGGAGAAGGTGTGGGAAGTGCATTGACACAACATCCATCGATAAAAGCGATTTCCTTTACGGGAAGTACTAGAGTAGGAGCAGAAATAGCTAAAGTGGCTGCACCAGCATTTAAGAAAGTCTCATTGGAAATGGGTGGTAAGAACCCAAATTTAATTTTTGCAGATTGTGACTATGAGAAAATGTTAGCCACAACCGTGCATTCATCTTTTGCGAATCAGGGGCAAATTTGTTTGTGCGGATCTCGAATTTATGTTGAAAAGCCAATTTACGAGAAATTCAAGAAAGACTTTGTTGCAAAAGCAAAAGCACTTACGGTGGGAAACCCTTTAGATGAATCAACAAAAGTAGGAGCAATCGTATCAAAACCACACTACGATAAAATTCTTTCTTATATACAATTAGCTAAAGAAGAAGGAGGCAAAATATTATGCGGCGGAACTGCTGAATTTCCGGAAGGTTTTGAAAACGGACTATATATTTTGCCTACCATAATTGAAGGACTAGCGAATGACTGTAGAACAAATCAGGAAGAGATTTTTGGTCCCGTAGTTACCATTATGCCTTTTGAGACAGATGAAGAAGCATTGGCTTTGGCAAACGGTACGTCGTATGGGTTATCTTCTACAGTGTGGACTTCAAATTTGACACGTGCACATCGAATGGCAAGAGATATCGAAGCCGGTATAGTTTGGATCAATACATGGCTGCATCGAGATTTGAGGACTCCTTTTGGTGGTGTAAAACAATCAGGAGTTGGCCGAGAAGGTGGTTTTGAAGCACTCAAATTTTTTACTGAACCCAAAAATGTATGCATTCACTATTAGTCGACCAAGGGAGATATGACAGAATTTAAAAGAATAAACGCACATGGTCATTTACTTCCTAAGCCAGGAGATATTCCTGCTTTCATGAAGGAACGAAAGTTGTTTTGGGTGGATGATGATAGAAAATTCATGCGACAAGGAGATTGGAAAAGACCGATCACCGACCCCAGTTTTTTTCTGGAAGAGAAGTTGGAATGGATGCTCCAAAATAATATTGATCATGAAGTATTAATTACGCTTTCTCAATTGTATTGCAACGGGCTTTCAAAGCAGGTAACTGAAGATATCATTCGATTTCAAAATGATTTTCATGCGCAGATACAAAATGAGCATGCTTCAAAATTTACGTGTGGATTTGTGGTACAACCTGCTTTTATAGATCAGGCATTAGCAGAAATCGAACGAGCTGTTAATACATTAGACTTACAATTATTATGTCTTCCTACACATTATCAAAATAAAGATGGCGATTGGATTTCGAGTGCAGATCAAAGTACAGAACCTATATTTGAACTGGCTAATGAATTGGGACTAGCCATTGAAATTCACCCGTATGATGCGCCCAAAATGATTCAGTTGAAAGATCAATTTTGGAGATTTCATTTGATTTGGATGTGTGCACAAACGGCGGATCATTATCACATGTTTACACTGTTGGATTTTCCAAATCGATACCCTAATGTAAGAACATGTTATGCGCATGGCAATCAATTTGGACAAGTGAATATTGGTAGAAGAATGCAGGGTTTCAATGGGAGACCAGACTTGTTTGAAGGAGCCCAAAATCCTAGAGAATCATTGGGGGCATCTAATGTATATTTTGATACATTGGTGCATGATGTGGATTCATTGGAATTATTGATCCGACGTCAAGGCATAAAACAGGTTGTCGTAGGACTGGATGATCCGTATCCACTCGGGGAAATGGAGTCTGTTCCGGACAGCTATCCGGGTAAAGTGATTGATGATGCCTTGAAGAATGGAGTTATCAAACCAGAAGATGTACAATCCGTATGGAAGTCTAATATCGAACGATGGTTAAATAGAGCAATTGTATAAGTAATGGAAAGTAGAATTAACGCAATAAAATAGTTTTAAAACATAAGAATGGAATTTCAAAATACCTTAGAATTTGCAAGAAAAATGGATGGTCAAGATCCATTAAGAAAATTCAGAAGTAAATTTTATTTCCCTAAAAGAGAAAGCGGTGAACCGTATATTTATTTATGTGGAAACTCACTTGGACTTCAACCAATAACGACAGAGGCTGCAATTCTTCAGGAATTAGAAGATTGGAAAAAATATGGGGTAGAGGGGCATTTTCATGCAAAACATCCTTGGATGCCCTATCATGAGTTCCTTACGCAGGCGATGGCCAATATTGTAGGAGCAAAACCAATTGAAGTAGTAGTGATGAATACCTTGTCAGTAAACCTACACTTGATGATGGTGTCGTTTTTTAGACCAAAAGGAACTCGGACAAAGATTCTAATTGAATTTGATGCCTTTCCATCGGACAAATATGCGGTGGAGTCCCAACTTAAATTTCATGGATTGGATCCAAATGAGCATTTGATTCAATTAAAAGCGAGGGAAGGAGAATCACTGATTCGAGAGGAAGATATAGAGCAAGTCATCAAAGAAGAAGGAGAATCGATCGCATTGATCATGTTGGGGAATACCAACTATTATACCGGTCAGTTTTTTGATATGCAACGCATCACGGAATTGGGACATTCCATGGGTTGTACTGTAGGGTTTGATTGTGCACATGGGGCTGGAAATGTAGAGTTGAACCTACATGATGCAGGGCCAGATTTTGCAGTTTGGTGTTCCTACAAATATTTGAATTCAGGGCCTGGAAGTTTAGGAGGCTGTTTTGTTCACGAAAGACATGCTCACAACAAAGACTTGAATAGATTCGCAGGTTGGTGGGGACATAATAAGGATACTAGATTTAAAATGAGGGATGGCTTTGATCCGATTCCCGGAGTAGAAAGTTGGCAACTGAGTAATCCTCCTATTTTGTCGATGGCAGCGATAAAAGCTTCGCTAGAATTGTTTGAAGAAGCAGGCATTTCCAATCTGAGAAAGAAAGCACGATCACTCACGAGTTTTTGTGAATTTGTTGTGGAGGGAATTTGCAATGATCGTATTCAAATCATATCCCCCAAAGATCCGGATAAAAGAGGCAGTCAATTATCCATACAAGTCAAAGATGCGGATAAGGCACTTTTTGATAAAATATCAGAAGCAGGAGTCATAGCAGACTGGAGAGAACCCGATGTGATTCGTATCGCACCTACTGCCATGTATAATTCGTATGAAGACGTATTTCATTTTTCTCAACTTCTTAAAAAACAACTTATTTAATGGGAGCAAATCAAAAAATAACCATTATAGGAGCAGGTCTTTGCGGGACCTTATTAGCAATTCGTTTAGGGCAAAGGGGCTATCAGGTTGAGTTGCATGAAAAGCGAATGGACATGCGTAAAGAATCGATGAGTGCAGGGAGGTCTATTAATCTTGCATTGTCTGCAAGAGGATTGATGGCACTGGACCGGGTAGGTTTGAAAGAAGAGGTGCAAAAATATTGTATCCCAATGCATGGTCGGATGATTCATCCTATTGAAGGGGCCCCTTACTTATCTCCTTATAGCGGTAGAGATGGCGATTATATCAATTCTGTACCGAGAGGAGGATTGAATTGTATTCTATTGGATCAAACAGAGCAATATGAGAATATAAATGTTCATTTTAATAGTTCTTGCACTAAAGTGGACCTTGATACGGCTAAAGCAACGTTCAAAGATGGTTCAACAGGGGAAGAAATTGAAGTGGTCAGTGATATCATAATTGGGACTGATGGAGCTGGCTCTGTGGTCCGAAAATCTATGATGGGACAAACCACGCGACTGTTATTTAACTATTCTCAGAATTTCCTGCGATCAGGATATAAAGAATTAAGTATTCATCCTTCTAAAGGAGGAGGGTGGAAGATTGAAAAAAATGCCTTGCATATCTGGCCAAGAGGGAAGTACATGATTATTGCACTTCCAAATATGGATGGCAGTTTTACATTGACTATGTTTCATCCTTTTGAGGGGAAGTCGGGATTCAATACATTGAATGACGAACAACTGTTAACTGATTTTTTCAAAGAGAACTATCCCGATTTGCTTCCTTTTATACCCCATTATAAAGAAGAATACACTGCCAATGCTGTGGGAACGCTGGGTACAATAAAATGTTATCCTTGGCAAGCCTATGGCAAATGTTTGATTATGGGAGATGCTGCACATGCAGTCGTTCCGTTCTACGGTCAAGGTATGAATGCATCATTTGAAGATGTTCGCGTTTTTGATGATGTCTTAAATGAAATTGGGGATGGTGATTGGTCAAAAGTTTTTGAAAAGTTTCAAGATCTGAGAGTGAATAATGCCAATGCCATTGCTGATTTGGCCATTGACAATTTTACTGAAATGCAAGACAAGGTAAATGATCCTGCTTTCATCAAAAAGCGAAAATTGGAGATGAAGCTAGAACAAAACTACCCTGAATATTATTCTAAGTATTCATTGGTCACATTTAAACCCAATATGCCGTATGAGAATGCAATGAATTTGGGGAGAAAACAAGACCAGTTCTTAGTAGATAAATGTAGAGAAGTGAGTTCCATTGAGGAATTGAATCTAGATGATATAATGAAAAGTATAATGAAGTTGAGAGAGTAGTCAAGGTATTCTAAATCAGCGTTTAAGTAAAAAATAAATTTAACAATGAAGTACAATTTAATTTCAGATACAGATATACGTGTAAGTGAAATATGCTTAGGGACAATGACTTTTGGTGAGCAAAATACTGAAAAAGAAGGGCATGAACAGATGGATATGGCCATTGATATGGGGGTAAATTTCTTTGATACAGCTGAAATGTATGCAGTGCCTTCTACCAAAGAAAATAATGGTAAAACAGAAGAAATAATTGGGACCTGGTTTCATCAATCTGGCAAAAGAGATAAAGTGATATTAGCGACTAAAGTGACTGGCCCAAGTCCAAATTTAGAGAAATATGTTGCGAAAAACTTAGGATTCTCCAAGCCTCGTATTCATGAAGCTCTGGAAAGGAGCCTATTAAGAATGAAAACAGATTATATTGACGTATACCAGTTGCATTGGCCTGAACGCAAAACCAATATGTTTGGTCAACGTGGTTTTCGCTACGATGTAAATGAAGAGTGGAAAGATAATATTCAGGAAGTGGTCTATACCTTAAACGAATTGATCAAAGAGGGTAAAATAAGAACATATGGCTTGAGTAATGAGACTCCTTGGGGCGTGATGCGTTATCTAAAAGAGGCTGATAACGCTCAATTGGCTAGACCTGTGACCATACAAAATCCTTATGGCTTGTTAAATCGAACTTATGAGATAGGTATGTCGGAAATCAGTACTAGAGAAAATATAGGGTTACTATCATATTCTCCAATGGCTTTTGGTTTATTGTCTGGTAAATACCATAGAGGATTAGATACAGAGAAGGATCGACGGAATAAATTTAAGCAAATGAGTAGATATGACAGTCCGCAGTCCTATGATGCTACTTCCTTGTATTTAAAAATTGCCGATCACTATGAAATAAGTCTTGCACAATTATCACTGGCATTTGTAAACAGTCGACCATTTGTTACAAGCACCATTATTGGAGCCACAAACCTTGCTCAGTTGAAAGAAAATATTGAATCAAGTAATGTTCAATTATCGAATGAAATATTTACTGAAATTGAGCAGGTGCACGAGTTGATTCCGAACCCTGCTCCATAAATGTTTTTAAAATTAAATTCGTGTATAATGTTATGATACTTAGATATTTGTATATTTAGGTCTCAATTTTAAATTCAAATGCCTATTCATGGCATGAATTTGGGGTTTATAGTATGGGCTAACATAAATACCATTTGCACTCTCAAGTATTTTTGACATTTAAGAATGCTTTTAATCAATGTGAATGATATCGTACACAATACGTTTTTTTAAGACTGTTTTACTCTTATTTCTTTTTCAAACAATAGGACAAAGTCAAACTGTTCAAAGCGTTGACTTTCAACTGAAGTATGATCCATCAACTTGCTGGTATGATTTTTATATTATCATTCAAGATGGATATGCCGAAGGACCAGGTCAAAGAACTCAGTTTAATTCGCAAATATCTTTTGTGATTCCTACTGGAAGTGACATTGCATTTGCGGAGAAATATATGCCTCTACAAAGCAACCAAAACTATACGGGGACGATTCCGATGGAATGGAATTTTGGTCCTACTGTAAGTAATCCAGCTTCTTCACCGGGGAATGACTTTATTTCTGTTGTTCCTACCTTATCTCCTGCTTCTCAGTATAATAATATTTATGCGGGGGATACCATCAAGCTTTTTAGTTTAGACATTACGTTAACTCCAAATTGCGGAAAAGGCGTACGATTGTTTGAGAATGGGGTAGACCCTGATTCAAATGGTGAAGGTATGAATGGAGCTGATTATTCACATGGTTTTACGGTTGGGGGCTTTGCCCAATTATATAATGAAAATGCTCCATTAGTAAGCCCCGCACCTCCACAGGTTATTGAATTGACCAATAATTCGGATGTAGATATAGAAATTGAATTAGAAACTTCGGGTTCTGCATGTCAAGGGCCAATTGAATACAGTTGGACTGGACCCAATGGATATTTTTCTACAGCAGAAGATGTGTTGATTAGTCCAGCATTTCCAGAAAGTTATGGAGAGTATGAAGTGATTATTACAGATTCCATTGGTTGTGTTGATACCACTTCTATCCTTATTGAGAATCAAGGAGGAGGAGCAGTAAACGAATTGACAATCGTAGGTCTTAAATTGAATCCTACTTTTGAACACATCAGTGCGCACTTGGATATTCTAGGAGATGATAATCGGAATAGTACTTTTTTATTTGAATACCGATTGACGGGTACTTCTGCATATCAGATCGCAGCCCAAAGCAGTCGCGCCCACCCATCATATGTGGTGGACGGAGCTCCATTAAATGAAAATTTTCATGCTTCATCGGCTATGTTTTTGAATCCGAATGCAAGTTATGATCTACGTATTACAGTCACAGATCCAGATGGAGGTGGAAATATATTTGAAGAGACTATCTCAACGCTAAAAATGCCATCTACTCCTCAAAATGCAAATACAGTGTATGTAATTCCAGGTAGTGGAGGCGGAAGTGGTACAATGGCAGATCCTTACTTGGGTATACAAGCGGCAATGAATAATGTTGCTCCTGGCGATGTTGTTGAAGTTGGAGATGGGGTCTATGCTCATTTTACGATAACTACAAGTGGAACAAGTGAGCAGCCGATTATTGTGAAAACGACCAACTTACATGGTGCAATAGTGGATGGTGGAAATATTCCTTCAGGAATTATAACGATTGGAAGTTTTGCGGACTCCATTCAACATGTGGTGATTGATGGGTTTAGAATTCGAAATGGTGGATGGGGAATTGATGCACAAAATACACAGTATTTGACGGTAAGAAACAATAAAATAACTGATGTTGATTTTGGTTTTTACAATAGGAGAGAAAATGGATGGGAGCATGATCAATATCTATCAAATAATGAGATTGTCGGAAGAACTTCTTGGCCACAATTGAACGGCGAGATACCTCCTGGTAGAGGAATTGATATCAGAGGGAATAGAAATGTAGTCAGTTTTAATTCTATTTCACATTTTGGAGATGGCATATCTACCGATGGTGCACCCTACAAAGTCTCTTATGCATTAGACATTCACAATAATTTTATCAATAAAGTAGTCGATGACCTCATTGAGATAGATGGAATATTGTCAAATGCAAGAGTGTATAGAAATAGTGGGTTTAATGGTAGAATGGGCGTGAGCCTCGCACCTGTTTTTGGTGGTCCGGCCTATGTTTTTAGAAATGAATTTTATAATCTGGAAAGCTCAACATTTAAAATGAACAGATCCCCTTCAGGATTGGTAATCGTTAACAATACGGCACTAAAAGTGGGCAACGGCATGTCATCTTCATCTGGGTGGCAGAATTCTATATTTAAAAATAATGCCTTTGCTTCGGGGA
Organism: Saprospiraceae bacterium; assembly: GCA_029212405.1. Taxonomy (GTDB): domain Bacteria; phylum Bacteroidota; class Bacteroidia; order Chitinophagales; family Saprospiraceae; genus CAJXUU01. The sequence goes on along the minus strand of JARGNR010000021.1, from coordinate 3,958 downwards.
CCTATTGTTTTGAAGAATATGATCTGGTGGATATGAGTGTCGATGATTGGAATTATAATGGGTATAAGTCTTTACGGTCAGGTACATCAGGACAACCATGGTTTAAGTGGGACAACACTCAATACAGTAATATATCAGCATTAAATTCAAGTGGTCTTTTAGGTCTAAACTCAATTGAAATTGCGATGAGCGATTTTGTGAATGCTACGATACCAACTGCTTATGGGACCGAGGCATTGCCACAAAATGTAGATTTGAAGCCTTCGAATGGGTCGGTTTTGATTGATGCGGGGCAAGACTTGACTAATATACATTTAACCTCTGTCTTTGATGGTAATCCAGATATAGGAGCCTATGAAAAAAATCAGAGCATGCCACAATATGGACATGACTTTGGCACTGTCTGTGAACGAGTCGATTTAAGTACACGAACATGGAACGGATCAGTTAGTAATGCATGGTTTCATCCAGCGAACTGGTCACCTTGTGGAGTGCCTATTCACATTACGGATGTCACTATAGAAGGAGGAGCATCAAATTATCCATTTTTGAATTCTGACGTGGTCATAAAAAACCTCTACATATTAGAAGGAGGTCTGCTTGAAATTAACGAAGCTTCCACCACCATTAAATTAGTTGGTGAATAATTTTAACTATTTTTAGTACATTTTATAGGAAATGCAAGTTTTGCATGTATTCGATTGGTCTTAATAATTAAGTATGAAAGTTTCTTTTTTTTCAATAGATTGGGGAGTGTTTGTTATTGTAGTAGTGTTAGTGATAGTTGTCGCTGCGTGTACTTCAAAAAGAAGTAGTAAAAACTCCAAATTTGAAGGATATAATACGAAAGTTGGAGAATTTATACCTCAGAAATTTAAGGCTTCAAAAGGAAAATTAAATTATCAAATACTATATCCAAAAGGATTCGATGAGACCAAAAAATACCCACTTTTATTGTTTTTACATGGTGCAGGAGAGAGAGGCAAAGACAACAAAGCTCAGCTTATTCATGGAGGAGATTTGATTCAGAAGGAAATGAATCGACTGAATGGCATTGCTATTTTACCGCAATGCTCAAAAGATGAATACTGGATCAATGTAAAAGAAGTAGATGATAGACCGGATGGAACACGCAACATTGAACCTGATACTGACAAAATATCGACTAGTCTGAAAAAAGTCATTCAATTGATGGAGGCATTTACAGAACAAACATATGTGGATAAATCAAGAATTTATGTGGCGGGACTTTCAATGGGAGGCATGGGAACATTTGATTTGTGTTGGAGGATGCCTACTATGTTTGCCGCTGCGAGCGCTATATGTGGTGCTGGTTCAGAAGAAAAAGCAAAAGAATTTTCATCCCTACCTATTCGAATTTATCATGGAGAAGAAGATCAGGTAGTATTGGTAGAGGAGTCAAAAGAAATGATTCAAGCATTGCGTGATGCAGGTGGAGAACCAGAGGTGTATCTATATCCTGACGTAAATCATAGTTCTTGGGATAATGCTTTTGCTGAAGATGATTTTATCTCTTGGATGTTTGAGAAAGTGAGAATATAAGAGGTATAGTACATGGGTAGTGAATTTATATGACTTTAGGTACTGCAATTATGATTAATTAAATGTACCTTTGCGCCCGATTAAAATCCGGCAGTTCGATTTTCGAATTAAGCAGGAATGGTTTAACCAAGTAAATTTTAATAAAATGGCAGTAAAAATTAGATTAGCCAGAAGAGGTAGAAAAAAGAGACCTTATTACCACATTGTTGTTGCAGATGCAAGATCACCAAGAGATGGTAAATTCATTGAGCAGATTGGATCATATAATCCAATGACCAAGCCAGCAACTATTGAGCTAGATAGAGAAAAGGCATTTGACTGGTTGACAAAAGGAGCTCAGCCTACAGATACGGCGAGAGCAATCTTAAGGTTCAAAGGAGTAATGTATAAAAAACACCTACAAAGAGGAGTTTCAAAAGGTGCATTGACACAAGAAGCTGCAGATGCTAAATTGACAGAATGGATCGAAGCTAAAGAAGCTAAAATTGCTGAGAGAGTAGAAGAGACTAGAAAAGAAATGGAGGAATTCAGAAAGATGGTAAGTGGTGAAGCAAAACCAAAACCAAAAGCTGAAGATGATAATGAAGCAGCAGAGGCATTCAGAGAAGATGGAGCAGAAGAAGCTACATCAGAAGAAGCGCCAGCAGCAGAAGCAGCGGTAGAAGAAACTCCTGCAGCGGAGGAAACACCAGCAGCAGAAGCACCTGCAGCAGAAGAAACTGCTACAGAAGAACCGCCAGCAGCGGAATAGAACTTCAAAATAGGGCTACAATACATTAATCTATTAATAAATTGTAGTATATTCGCGGAACACGTTGTAAAACTGTTTTGCGACAAACCTTCAAGTCTAATATTTGGGACCTGATAAGCTTAAATGCCTTATCAGGTTTCGATTTTTTAAAAGGAGGTGATTGACTTACAAATCTTAAAATTTAACTATGGAAAACTTAGATCCAAAATTTCAGAAATCAATTGATGATATAGCAAAAAGAATTCAAGAATCTGAAGCATTATCTGCTTATCTAGATACGGAAGAGTATGATCAATATAAAGAGTTGATCGAGGGGTTTGAACCCGAAATTCAAGAACTATACTTATCTGTGTCAAATGAACACCCATTGCAGATATTAGCATTGGAGAAAGCATTATTGGTGGATGAATTGGAAGGTCTGTATATGCCAAAAATTGTAGGTTATTCTGTATTGAGAGGAGAGGCCAATGAGAATATGAAATATAGAAAACCACAGGATCATTTTAAACATGTGTTGTTGGCAGCAGCCAATTCATCAAATTTTGAAATGATTAAACTTCGGGTAGGGCAATCAATCCAAATGGGATTTGGATTGAGTAGTGATATTTGGATTACGAATTTAATCGAATCAGTTAAAAATAGTCGAGTAAAATATTTTCTTCAATCACAAAAACTTCCTAAGTACAGAGATATCAGACAGCGTAAATTGGGTGTAATCAAATACAAAAAACAATTTGAAAGCCTCAATTATTATACAGCAGAATTTCCAACGAATGCAATTGAGTTAAAAGGGAATTATTTTGAGTTGAGATCCTTCTTGTTACAAAGAGGAAAGAATGATTACAATAATGAAAGTTTGAATAAACACCTCAATGCTTTTATTAACAATGATCAATTAAAAGGGGAAGAAGAATATTTGAAAATTATTTTGATTATCGGCTTGTTTTTTGATTTAGATAAGACAGGAACCAAAGGGTTTGCAGATGCTTTTGATTATATGAAAAAAAATCATTCAAATCTATCAGAAGAGTATTTTGAAGTGCTGGATGAGATGTTCAAATCTGAAGAAATTAATATAACACCTGATGCAGACAAGCGACTAGCGAGTTTAATTAATGGCAAAGCGGATGATGAAATCAATTTGTATTATACGCTGATGAATACAGTGCATGGCAAAGGATTTGTCCATGAGGACTCTATTGAAGCAGTACAGGCTTACTATTCACAACACGAAGGTCTTTCTCTAAACAATAAGTGTTTGAGAGCTGGTTTACTTAATTACTTTACGCAAGTGATGGAAAACCTTCCACCTGAGAGTTATCAAGATTATTTTGAGATCAACAAAACGTTTGTTCAATACATCAATATTTTTAGCAATCAAAAATTCAATCAGGCTGTGAAAGATTTGAGTTTAAAATATGTTAAAAAACTATTGAAAAGATTTATTGATAAAAGAGGTAGAGATTATCAAGATATCAAGAAGTTTGTAAAAGCAACGTTCCTTGATCTTGGTTTCATGAAAGAGAAAGAGCTCGTTGAATTGTTTAAAACAAAGAGAAAGAAAAAGACGGCATAAGAAGAATACATTCTTGTGTTTAATCGAATACTTAAAGCCCGATTCAGTTATATGGATCGGGCTTTTGT